>CBDUZE010000045.1:0-29006 GCA_965371625.1 uncultured Alphaproteobacteria bacterium | reverse complement strand
GTTTTCAGCCCATACAGAAAACCCCGCTGAAACTGCCCTCCTGAAACCCGCAGAAACCTGCGGTCCCGACCTGCCGATTTCGGTCATACAAAATACGGCCTTTATCGGGATAACTATATGTGGTATACGGAATGACCATACCGATAGGTGGGAGGGTGCCATGGCGAAGAAGAGAGCGGCCATTTACGCACGGGTCTCTACCCTCAACGGCCAGACCCCGAAGAACCAGCTCGTGAAGCTCAGGAAGGTTGGTGAGACGGCGGGCTGGGAGGTCGTGGCAGAGTTCACCGACCGTGGCGTCTCGGGCGCCAAGGGTCGTGACAAGCGCCCGGCCTTCGATCGCCTCTGCAAGGCGGCCACACGGCGCGAGTTCGAGGTGGTGATGGCCTGGAGCGTGGATCGCCTGGGCCGGTCGCTACAGGACCTCACAGCATTCCTAGGCGACCTGCATGCGTCGGGCGTGGACCTCTACCTCCACCAGCAAGGCGTCGACACGACGACGCCGGGGGGCAAGGCCTTGTTCCAGATGATGGGCGTTTTCTCGGAGTTCGAGAGGGCGATCATGCGCGAACGCGTCAATGCAGGGCTTGAGCGGGCCAGGGCAGAGGGCAAGAAGCTTGGGCGCCCTCGGGTATCGGCTGAGGTCGAGCAGGCCATCCGGGACGCGCGAGCCCAGGGCAAAGGCATGCTCAAGATCGCTCGGGAGCTCGGGGTAGGGACCGGGACCGTGCAGAGGGTTGTCGGGGAGCGGTAGGCCAGGAGCCTGCTCAGACGATTCCCAGGAGCCCGAGAGCCGCCCGGTGGTGCGCGAAATAGGGTGCTTGGGCGCCTGGCCTATCGCCCAGGCCGTTCCCCCGCGCCCCAGAGCGGCGCACGGCAGCGACGGGCCGGGGGCTCCAGCAGCCCTCGTCGGCGCTGTGTGACGCGGGATCATCCGGTGGACGCTGTAGTTCGGCCAAGTTCGTACCGGCGGCCCATGTTGCGAGATTTAGGATTGCCGTCCAGCGACGGAGCTGCGTCCAATCTTGAATCGGCCTTCGACGCAAGGGGTTACCCGTCCGGAGATCACGTCGAAGATGGGGCAGGGATAAGGCCAGCGTCGGACGCAAGTGCGTCAGGCAGACACCGTCGCTAACCGGGCATGAACGTGCCGCCCTCGCCCACAACCACGAACGGCGCCCAGTAGGCGGGGTGGGCAAACTCCGGGTGGCCCGGGTCGTCCATCAGCTTGAGCATCGAGCGTCTCAGCGCCTCGGCCCGCCCGATCTCAGGGTGCGCTTCCGCCTCCGCGAACAGCCCGGTGATGAGCTTGACGGTGCTCGCCGAAGCCACCGGCCAATGTGAAACTAGGAGCGCGCGCGAGCCGGCGTAGAAGAACGCCTTGGCCAGGCCCGAGAGTCCCTCCGCGCCAGGCTCTCCACCCGCCGCCGTGTTGCAGGCCGAGAGGACCACCCATTCGGCACTGAGGTCGAGCTGCGCGATCTCGCTCGCCGTCAGGAGGCCATCGTCGGCAGCCGTGCCCTCGTCGGGCGGGGTCAGCACCAGCGCCGGCTCCGGGAGGCCCTCCAGCTCCCCCGCGACGAGACCGTGGGTGGCGAAGGAGAGGACGCGGAAGTCTCCAAGGCTCATCGCCTTGACGCGCGTCTCAGTGGCCCGCTCGCGTAGGTACACCTCACCCCCTCCGATCGCCCTGGAGACGGCTTCAAGCTCAATTGCCGTGTCGGGCAGACGTGCGAGCTGTCTCACCGCTGCTACATCGGCCACCGCGCCACCCCGGAACAGCGACGCCAGCTTGACGCCACGCGGTCCTCGCCCATCGCCCTCCAGCAGCGGGTCGCCGAAGCCGACGAACGGCTTCTTCGCCAGCGTCCTCGCGGCGAACACCCTGAGCGCCCGCAAGGAGGACACCGACGGCAGCACCGTCATGGCGTAGCGCCTGGCGAGCCAGGGCACCTTGCGGTAGTCCGCCAGGTCGAATGGCGGCGCGGCCTGCTCCTCCGTCACCAGCACGCCCAATGGCAGGCTCTGCAAGGCCCCGTCCGGCACCACGAAGACGTGCCGTGTGCCGTCCAGCAACGGCTCTACCGGCGCGAAGAGCTGCTGGTAGAGGTCATGGGCGACGCGGGTGTCGAAGCGGGGCAGGTCCTCGATACGCCGGACGCCGAACAGGTCCACCCCCTCGCGAAGCTTCGCCACCGCCGCACGTAGCTCGTCGGCGCCGACCTCGACTCGGTGCATCTCGGCGCGGTCGTGGCGCACCGCCAGCACGAAGGTATCCTTCGAGCCAACCGTCAGTGTCAGCAGGGCTTCGGCAGAACCAAGTAGCTTCTGGGCGTTGGCCAGCGGCAACGGACGGGGGTTCGCCAGCTCGGCGAACTCCGGGAACCTCTCCCTGAGTTCGTCGTCGAGCTGTTTGAGCTGTGCGTCGAGCTTGGTCAGCTCTTTCCGCATAGTCTCCTCAGCGGTCGCGACCCGCTCATCCGGCGGCTTGCTCACCGTCGCGACCAATGCCGCGTCGAGACTCCGCCAGCGGTCGAGCGCGTCCTGTCGGGTGCGCACCATGTTGGCCAACGCGTCGTTGCCAGCGGCGAAGCGCGCCGCCATGCGGTTCACGGCCACCGCCGCCCCGGTGACGCGCGCAAGCTGGGCCACTTCGAAGGCCTCGGCAGTCCCCGAGTCCCGCGCTTCTATGCCCACCTCGACGGCACGGTTGAGCGTGAAAATGTGGTTCAGGAATACGGCCCGCACTAAGCGCTGCTCAGCCCCTCCACCGCCAGACCGTCGCGCCTCCGCCCGCGCCGCACGCTCGCCGTGGATCGCAGCTACACGTCGTGTGTTCGTCAATGCCTCTTCGTAATGACCTTGCGCATAATAAACCCCCGCCAGGTTGTCCAGCGTGAGGGCGACCAACGGGTGGTCAGGGCCGAGGGCCCTCTCGTAGATCGCTAAGGAGCGCTTGAAGGGCGGCTCGGCTTCGGCGTAGCGGCCCTGGGCTCGGTACAGTTCCGCCAGGTTGTTCAGAGTAGTGGCCACAGAGGGATGGTCAGGACCGAGAGCCTTATCCTTGATCGCCAAGGACCTCTTGTAGAGCGTCTCTGCATCCGCGTAGCGGTCCTGGTCCCTGTAGAGCCCCGCCAAGTTGTTGAGTATAGTCCCGACATCGGGATGGTCTGGGCCGAGGGCTTTCTCCGTGATAGCCAGGGAGCGCCGGAAGAGCGGCTCGGCCTCGGCGTAGCGACCCTGGGCCTCGTACAGCCCCCCCAGGTTGTTCAGCGAGTTCCCGACATCGGGATGGTCTGGGCCGAGAGCCTTCTCCTTGATCGCCAGGGAGCGCCGGAAGAGTGGCTCGGCTTCCTCGTAGCGGCCCTGGTCATCGTACAGTGCAGCCAGGTTGTTCAGCGTGGAGGCGACCCAGGGATGATGGGAGCCAAGGGCCTCCTCGTAGATCGCTAAGGAGCGCTTGAAGGGCGGCTCGGCTTCGGCGTAGCGGCCCTGGGCCCGGTACAGGTCCGCCAGGTTGTTGAGTATGGTCGCGACATCGGGATGGTCGGGACCGAGTGCTTTCTCAGCGATCGTAAGCGATCGCTTGTAGAGCGGCTCGGCCTCGGCGTAGTGGCCCTGTGCCCGGTACAGGTCCGCCCGGTTCTTGAGCGACATGCCGACGTTGGGATGGTCTGGGCCTAAGGCCTTCTCGAGGATCGTCAAGGACCTCTTGTAGAGCGGCTCGGCCTCGGCGTAGCGGCCCTGGGCCTTATATAGTTCCGCCAGATTGTTGAGCGTGGTCGCGACATCGGGATGGTCCGGGCCAAGGGCCTTCTCGGAGATCGCCAAGTCTCGCTTGTAGAGCGGCTCGGCCTCGGCGTAGCGGCCCTGGTCCTGGTACAGCGCCGCCAGGTTGTTCAGCAGTGTGGCGGTTATTTGGTGCTCCCGGCCAAGTTCCTCCTCGCCCAGCTTCAGCGCCTTTATGGCGAAGGGTTCCGCATCGTCGTACCGGCCTTGTTTCTCCAGGCTCTTAGACTGCCGGAACGCCTCCATCAGCGCGTCGGACTGGGCGTAGGCCGCGCCCATCGGCGCCAGCAGCGCCACCGCGAGCGCACATACGAGCACGATGGGTTTCATGTGGCCTGCCCTATTCACCGCGGGATCATAGCGACTCACGGGTGACCGAGTCTAAGCAGGCTCGTGGCATGCCGTCTGACCCTCGGCTCTGAGGGATCAGTACCAGGTGAAGAGATCGATCGCATCAGCCCAAAAAAGCCGGTAGCTGCAATCAGCGATATTTCGTGACTAGCCAAATAGTCGAAGAACGGATCAAATAGGCCCAAAATAGGGAGGGTGAGCACGTTGGATCCCAATCCAATCGTCGGCGCCGTGGCAATGGTGAGAAATCGGCGCGGTCTGATCGCCGGGGTGGAGCCCTTCGACGGCGAAACGGGCCGGCTCCACCTCGTTCACGTTGATTACAAGGACGACCAGCTCCCGCAGGAAGAAAAGCTCATCTGGGAGCTTGAGCCGCATCGCAGCCTCCTTGCGCCGACCGCGCTGCCGAGCGTCGCAGGAGGCGATCCGATGCCAGTCGACGACTTCGACGCGCTGCTGCGCGCAACTCGGTGGACGGCAACATCTCCGTATCTCGACCCCGATGGTGAGGGGCCGTTAGACCGCTTACCCATCTCAAGCCCCTTCCACGGTGCGATCCAGGTCGAGGACTACCAGCTCGTTCCCCTTCTCAAGGCTCTGCGCATGCCGCGGGTCAACCTGCTCATCGCTGACGACGTTGGGCTGGGAAAAACGATCGAGGCCGGCTTGATCCTGAGCGAGCTCCTGCTCCGCCGGCGGATCCAGCGCGTGCTCATCCTGACGCCGGCTTCCCTACGGCTACAGTGGCGTGACGCGATGTGGGAGAAGTTCTCCCTCCAGTTCGATCTCGTCGACCGGGCCGAGACACATAAGCTCCGGAAGACCCTCGGGATGGATGCCAACCCGTGGCGATCCTTCAGCCGCATCATTGCCTCATACCACTACCTGCGACAGGAGGACGTTCTCGAGCAGTTTCTGGCCGCATGCCGAACGCCGGAAGGCTCTCCACACCTGCCCTGGGACCTCCTCATCGTCGATGAGTGCCATAACCTCATGCCCTCGGCCTTCGGCGACGACAGCGACCTCTGCCGCATGCTGCGCATCCTGGCACCGCAGTTCGAGCACCGCCTCTTCCTCAGCGCCACGCCGCATAATGGCCACACCCGCTGCTTCACCGGGCTGCTCGAGATTCTGGATCCCGTGCGTTTCAGCCAGACGAACGAGTTGAGGCCCGCGGAGAAGGAGCGCATCAAGCAGCTTGTGCTGCGCCGGCTCAAGCGCGAGATCAACGCGCGCACGGACCCGCCCAAATTCTGCACGCGAATGTCTCCCCAGGCACTGTTGCTCCATCTGTCCAAGGAGGAAGCAGCTCTTTGCGCGGCTTTCAGCACCTTCCGCACGGCGGTCAAGTCCCTGATCGCCAAAGGTGAACGCCGGCGCCGCCGTTCGGGTAGCTTTGCGATCGAAATCCTCGGCAAGCGGCTTTTGAGTTGCCCGGTGGCCTTCGCCGAGTCCTGGCGCCGCTGCAAGGAGGGTTTCGCCCAAGAGCATGAGGTGGGGGACGCAGACGTTGCCGCGGTCGAACGCAGCCTACGCCAGGAAACCGGCGATGATCGCGAGACTCAGTCGCGCGAGTCTACTGCCTCGAACGTGGTAGGCGCCTGGCTGAACACGCTGGCCAGCGATCTCGGGGATCAGATCAACGAGATCGACCGCGCCGTCGCGAACCTGGGCCTGGACATCGCAGGTGACGACCTGGTGGATCAGGACCCAACTGCCGACGCCCGATTCGACGTCTTGTGCGGGCTGATCGACAAGCTCCTGAGAGAGAATGATGGATGGCGCGACGACGAGCGGCTCGTGGTCTTCACCGAGTACAAAACGACCCTCGACTACCTCATTCGCCGCTTGCGCCGGCGTTACGAGGATGAAAGATTCCTGACACTCTTCGGGGGCATGGACGAGGTCGATCGCGACCTCGTCAAGAATGCCTTCAACGACCCGGCGCATACGGTGCGGATACTGCTTGCCACCGACGCGGCATCGGAGGGCCTCGATCTCCAGCGCACGGCGCGTTACATGCTCCACTACGATTGCCCTTGGAATCCCTCGAGGCTCGAGCAGCGCAATGGGCGTCTGGATCGCTATGGTCAAGCGCGCGACGTGACCATCCACCATTTTGTCAGCGACCAGGATCAGGACCTCCAATTCCTGGCCCACGTGATCAGAAAGGCTGACGAAATCCGGGAGGACCTGGGTTCAGCCAACGAGATCTTCGACGAAGCTGCTCACCGCCGACTGGTCGACGGCCAGGACCTCGACCGCGTGCAACGTGAGCTCGAGCGCAGGGTTGAAGCGGTCCGAGGCCGGGCAGCAGTTGATGCCGACGACACCATTGCCACGGATGAGGCTGGAAGCGGTGCGGAGGCGGAGAACCTCGACGCCATCGCCGCTGAGATCGATCTCGACCCAGATTCATTGCGCGAAACGCTGGAAGCGGCGATGGCGATTCGGATCGGCCGGCCCCAGCTGGATTGCTCGGAGGAGGAGAAGACCTGCAGGGTCCTCAGGCCCGACCTGCCTGGCTGGAGCGAGGTCATCGACGACTCGTTGCGCGTGACGAAGGGCAACAACACGAAAGGACCTGTCGCGCGCCTGGCTTTCAGCGTCGATCCTTTCCTCAAGGACGTGGGCGGTCGCACGGTTTTCTCCCCCCGCCCCGATTTGCTTCTGATGCACTTATCACACCCGGTGATTCAGAAGGCACTCAGCTCACTTACCCGGCGCCGTTTCCCGGGGACAGGCGATACCGTTTCCCGCTGGACGGTACGAGTAGGCGGGGTTCCCGATGGGACCGAGGCGCTCGTACTCCTGAGCATCGAGGAATTGGCGGTGAACAACTTGCGCGAGACCTATCACCACTGGGTCCGCACGGTTACCTTTCCCGTTCGAGGCGGCGACCTCGGAGAACCCCTGCCGCACCGGCCGGCCCTCGAGCAGAGAGGCGTGCGGGGCCTTCATGACGAGCAGCTCTTGGAAAGTGCCCGGGCCGTCCTCGACGAAGTCGAGCCCGATCTCAAGGCCTATCTCCGTCGCTACGCGGGGTCATTGACCGCGGACCTACGCAGCCAACTGGAGCAGGACGGAGAACAAGCCCGGCGCCAGGAGGATGAGCGCTACCGCAGTCGACAAGCCGAGGTCTCTACGCTGATCGCAGAGAACACCCTTGCCAAGCTCGATCGCGAGATCGGCACGCTTCAAGAAGAAAAGCGGCAAGGGACGCTGTTCGATGAGGAGCAGCGGCTCGACCGCATCGAGCGATCCATCGAACTGAAGCAGGAGGAGTTGACGCGCCGGACGGCCCACTACGAAGAGGTGCGCGAGCAGCTCGCCAAGGAACGGGAACGGATCTTGAGGCACCTGTTGCCTAACCGTTACGCGATGACCGCTGAGGCCCAGGTTTTCCCGGTCGTCGTCGAGGTGCGGCTGCCTGGAGGTGTGCCGTGAGCGGCACAGAGTTGACCGGTTGGGACCGCCTGCGCCACGGCGGCCTGCTCCTCGATCCCCAGCGCCTGCAGCAAGTCGCCAGCTATGTGCCTGACGCATTGCCAGCTTTCCTGGAAGGAGAACTGCGTCGGCAGGCCATCGCGATGCTAGACAACGGCGGCGGGGCCTCCGCCTCCGCCACCTTCTTGCTTGAGAGGATATGCGGATTTACTGCCGACACGGGCAGCTGGCAGCGCGGCAATAATGTCCCCACTGATTGGGGACGGGTCGTCGTCACCGGCACAACGGTCAAGCCCAACCACCTATGGCTCGGCCGTGAGGGTGGCGTCCTGCCTGTCTTCCTCGACAGTGAGAAGCGTGTGGGCATCGGGCGCGGACGCAAGGTGACCAGCCAGGTTCTCCAGTGGCTGCGGGCTGGCCGTGAGCAGCTTGCAGTGGTCACCAACGGACGCCAGTGGCGCCTGGTCTTTGCCGGCCTCGACTTCGACGCTTGGTGCGAGTGGGACGTGGACCTGTGGTTCGAGGAGGGCGCGTTGTCGCCCCAGGTCACGGCGCTGCGCACTCTTCTCTTGCCGGCGCTCTGGACCCCGGTTGACGAGGACCGTCCGTGTCCGTTGTTGCAGGCCATCCTCGACAGCCGCAAGGGCCAGGCGGAACTCTCCGAGATCCTTGGCGAGCGGGTCCGCGAGGCCGTTGAGGTGTTGATCCAAGCGCACAGTGGGCCGCTCGAGGAACGTTGCGCCGACCTCGATTCGGCTGACATCTACCGCGCCGCCGTGCGCGTCGTGATGCGGATGGTGGTCGTACTCTTTGCCGAGTCTCGCGACCTCCTTCCCCGGGATCACGCGCTCTATCACGGTGCCTATGGTCTAACCGGCCTGCTCGAGGAGCTCGAGAAGATCGCCGCCCGCGGCGGAAACCGCCTCGCCCGCTCGTCGAGCGCCTGGCCGCGGGTGTTGGCCCTCTTCAGGCTGGTCCACGACGGTTCTCACCACCCCGATCTGCTCGTTCCCGCGTACGGCGGCGAGCTCTTCGCGTCGGGCCGCTCGGACTCGCCCGATGGGCTTATCCGCGCGCTTGAGGTCTTCGAAACCGCCTGCTTCGAGCACGAAGTGTTGCCCGACCGCGACGTTCACCGGATGCTGGAGCGCATCACCCGCACCCGTGTCAAGGTGCGCCAGGGTCGGTCGAGCACCTGGGTGCCCGCACCGGTCGATTTCTCCGACCTCTCGAGCGAGTACATCGGCATCCTCTACGAGGGCTTGCTCGAGTTCGAGCTCAAGACTGCCCCTGTGGATGACGCAATGATCTTTCTTGCAATAGGCAACCAGCCTGCCCTGCCGCTCAACCGGCTGGAAGCGATGGACGACAAGGCGCTGAAAGACCTGTTCGCGAAGTTGAAGGACACGAGTAGCGCGGAGGGAGACGACGAGGAAGCTGAGGCGTCCGAGGAAACCGAGGAGGCGGGGGAAGAGGACGAAGAGGAAGACGCGGACGAGTTTGACACCGACGCTGTAGACGCCGTGGCGGAAGGAGAAGACGAGGAAGAGACCGACGCGCGCCATACAACCCGTGTCCGAGCCGAGGAATGGGCTCGCCGGGCCGTCGAGATCGGCAAGCTCGCCCGCAAGCCACGCGGAAAGATGACCCCGGAAAAACGCCTGCGGTACGACGAAGCCGCCGCGCGCAAGGCGCGCCAGCTGGTCACCCGCGTGGTCCTTCCGGGCGAGCGATACCTGGTGCGTTGGGGCGGCACGCGGAAGGGGTCGGGCACGTTCTACACGAGGCCGGGCCTCGCCGTGCCGACGGTTATGCGCACTCTGCGGCCACTGGCTTACGACCCACCCGTCGGCGCGGACGGAACCCCGGACGTTGACGCTGCGCCCACCGCCTGGACGCCAAAACGCCCCGAGGAGATCCTGGCGCTCAAGGTCTGCGACCCGGCCTGCGGTTCGGGCTCCTTCCCGGTGGCTGCTCTGCGCTTCCTGACCAACTCCCTCTACGAATCGGTGTTATTCTATGAACGGCTGACCGGGGACATGGGCCAGCCACTCGACGAGATTCTCGGTCTTCGTGCCGAGACGCCGGACAACGAACTCTTGAGCGCAACGCGCCTCCCTGGTCGGCCGGCGGATGATGGGTTCGAGGACCAAATCAAAGCGCTGTTGAAACGCTATGTCGTCGAGCGTTGCATCTACGGCGTGGACCTCGATCCACTGGCCGTCGAACTCTGCCGCCTGGCGCTGTGGATCGAGACGATGGACCGGACGCTTCCATTCTCCTTCGTCGACCACAAGGTCAAGTGCGGCAACTCGCTGGTCGGCGCCTGGTTTGACCAATTCCAGCACTACCCAGCGATGGCCTGGAAGAACCGCGAGGGCGGCGACAAGAGCCACAACAACGGCGTTCACTTCGAGAAGGAGGCCCGCACAAAGGCCATCAAGGCCTTCGTCAAGGAACACCTTCAGCCGGACCTTGCGGCGTTCCTCGCTGGTCCGACGCTGTTCTCGGAGGATCAGCAAGAGCAGGCACTCGCCGTCCACGACGATGCCCTCGCCACCCTCTCGCGTCTGCACGAATTGCCCGTCCAGGACAGTGTCGAGCGCGCCCGCGTATACCGCAAGGAATTGCTCGGCTCCGAGGCGTACCACTCGCTGAAGGAGGCGATGGATTTGTGGTGCGCCTGCTGGTTCTGGCCGGCGGAGAATCTTGAACACGCGCCTCTTCCCTCAACGCTCGCCGAACCGGACGACGCAACACGCGCCATCGTCGCTCGGGTCGCCACTGATAAGCTTTTTTTCCACTGGGAGCTCGAGTTTCCAGACGTCTTCCGTGAAGTGGGAAGCGGGTTCGACGCAATAATCGGTAATCCGCCATGGAATATCGTAAATCCGAGGTCCAAAGAGTTCTTCTCAAACATCGATCCTTTGTACCGCTCGTACGAGAAACAGGAGGCGCTACGTTACCAAACTTCTTACTTCAAGAATGAACTTATAGAACGAAATTGGATTGACTATAAAGGTGACTTCCGGGCGCAGACGAATTTTATGAATTACAGTGCGAGCGCCTTTGGTGATCCACAGGAGCACGAAAAGAGCCAAGACCGTTTCTCCATCTCGCGTGGTCATGCCAACGCGGGACTGCATTCTCAATGGCGAAGTACACGGGCTAAGTGTCGAGGCTATTCCGACTCGGCCCACTGCTTTCGACATCAGGGCTCCGGAGGAATCAACCTTTATAAGCTTTTCCTCGAACAGACGCATGCTCTGCTGCGCGACGGCGGCCGGCTAGGGTTCATCGTGCCCTCTAGTCTCTGTTCTGACCTTGGCGCAGGCGCGCTACGCGTACTCTTCCTCGACCATTGCAAATGGGAGTGGATCTTCGGCTTCGAGAACCGGGAGAAGATTTTCCCCATCGATAGTCGTTTCAAGTTCAATGCCGTCATCGTCGAGAAGGGCGGCGCCACCAAAGCGATCCGGACCGCGTTCATGCGCCGGCGCTTGGAGGACTGGGAGCAGGGTGAGGCCCTGGCCACGCCCTACACCAACGAGCAAGTCGAGCGCTTCTCGCCGCACTCCCGGGCCATCCTAGAGATTCACTCCGCCCGCGACCTCGAGATCCTTGAGAAGATCTATGTCAAATCCGTGCTCCTCGGGGACGACAGCCCCGCCGGCTGGGGCATCGAGTACGGCCGGGAGTTCCACATGACTGACGATTCAAAGCTTTTCCCGCCTCGGCGGAAATGGGAAGAGCAAGGCTACATACCTGACGAATACAGTCGTTGGCTCAAGGGTGAATGGCGTCCTCGATCCCACGACGGCCCGGCCCCCGTTGGCGTTAAACGCGTTGATATACCTGAGGGTGTCATCCTCTCGCGAGATGGGGAGTCATGGATCGCAGAGGGACGAGTTGACGATATAGCGCTGCCGCTTTTGGAGGGGAGAATGATCGGCCAGTTCGACTTCAGCGAGAAGGGCTGGGTAAGTGGTCACGGCCGAGGTGCTGTCTGGCGTCTAGTTCCTTTCGAAGCAAAACAATATGAACCACAGTTTCTTGGGGCCAAGAAAGATCTGGAAACCGTGAATAATAACTTGTGCATTTCTAGACCGCATATAATGCGAATAACATCCTCCACGAACTCTAGAACTTTAAAGGTCGCGTTGGCAAAAAATGTTGCTGGTGAAGCCAATACGCCAGTATTGTTGCCGCGGGATCATCTGAATTCTTTATTATTAATTTCTGCGCTAAATAGCATTATTTTTGACTACCAAATACGGGTAAGGGTCGGTGGGCTAACAGCTGATTGGCATTTCCTTGAGCAAGCTGCAATATCAAGGCCGAATTCTCTGCCAAGTCATCTTTCACTTCTGGCCGCTAGACTGAATTGCAACAATGTCTCATTTGCGCTTGAATGGCTTTATTTACTTAAGGCGTCAAATGATTGTCTTACTTGTTGGAAAAAGGAATGGGCCTTGTTGAATTCTGAGCGTTTGCGTTTGCGCTGTATAGTAGATGCACTGTTGGCTACAGTTGTCGAATTGGACATCCAAGGTTTTAGTTTTCTTCTCCAGGAATGTGACTACTCGCCGTCGCGACTGAGATTGATCTCGAATCGACTAAACCCTCGGGGCTTTTGGCGGGTCGATAAAAAAAAGGACCCCGAGCTCCGCCACACAGTCCTGAGCTTGGTTGCCTTTCACGATCTGCAGCAGAAGATTGAAGAGTGCGGTGGCGACCGTGACAGGGGCATCAAGGTCTTCTGCAGCCAAAACGACGGTGAGGGCTGGATGCTGCCCGAGAGGCTACGGCTAGCGGACTACGACCTCGGCCATGACGAGCGGGCCAAGGAGCACCAGCCAGTTGCCAGCCGCCTTGGCCCTCGCTTCTACGATTGGCAGCTCGAGCAAGATCCTGAGGAGTCCTGGCGCGAGTGCCACCTCCACGCCCGCAACCTCCTCGGCGAGACGGGCTACCAGCAGCTGCTCAAGGATATCGAAGCCGAGAAGCGCGGCGAGAAGGCCCGTCCGTCGGAGCCTACAACCGGTCCAGAGCCGGAGGAAACCCAACGCCAAACGACGCTCTTCGACTGAGGGACTGAAGTATGGCCAAATCGCATTACCTGTCTAAACTGGACGCCGAGCAGCGGATACAGCTGGAAAATCACCGATGCGGGGCGCCGGACTGCGGAGAAGCCGGTCGGCCCGCGAGAGGCGGTTGCGGGTTAGTTTAGGGCGCCGCACTAAAGGGTTGCCCCATGGCCCTGAATCCCATCGTCTTCACCGAGAACGTTGTCCGCAGCTTCCTGCGCTATCAGCTCACAGCCTACCCCTTCGCCGACGAGCGGCTGCACAGCCAGATGCGACGCCTGCTTTCGCTCGACGAGACGCGACGGTCGCCGCTCCTGAAGGGACCCTACGTGAGCCTCTCGCGCCCTTTCCGCGAGGGCGCGGCAGTGGACGACCTGATTCACGACGGCGTCTTGCACCCGCACATGCGCCAGCGAATCCCGGCCGAGTTTGCCCACCTCTACGGCCACCAGGAGGAGGCCATTCGCGCCATTCACGCCGGCAGGACGACGTTGGTCACCACCGGCACGGGTTCTGGCAAGACCGAGTGCTTTCTGTACCCGATCGTCAGCAGGTGTCTGGACCTCAAGGACGAGGGCTCGGCGCCAGGCATCAGCGCGGTGATCGTCTACCCGATGAATGCGTTAGCCGAGGATCAGCTCGGTCGGCTGCGGTCGCTGCTGGCCGGAACCGGCGTTCCATTCGGGATGTACGTTGGCAAGACGCCCGAGAACGAGAGCGCGGTCGTCGGAATCCGTCTCCCCGCAAGCTCATCGCGCGCCGACTACGAGGCGAAGCTCGCCGAGGTGCGACACGAAAAGCGCAGCGAAACCGTCTACCCGCCCGAGGAGCTCTGCTCGCGCGAGGCCATGCGCACGCCGGGCCACCAGCCGCGCATCCTGCTTACAAACGTAAATCAGCTGGAGTTGTTGCTCACTCGCCAGCGCGACGTGGAGCTCTTCGCGAACGCCCGCCTCGACTTTCTGGTCTTTGACGAGGCCCACACCTTCACCGGTGCCCGCGGCGCCGAGACCGCCTGCCTGGTCCGGCGGCTGCGGAGCTTTTGTGGGCGAGATGCGAGCGAGACCGTCTGTGTCGCGACCTCGGCCACCATCGTTGATCCGCGCAATCCTGACGCCGCTCGCGATTTCGCGTCGCGCTTTTTTGGCGTGCCAGGGAACGCGGTCGCGACTGTCGGCGAGGCCTACGAGCCGGAGGTGTGGGAAGGGGACCGGGTCGTGCCGCTGGCGCCGCCCCGGGATCCGGCGGCACACTTGGAGGACTGCGTCCGCGCCGTGGACGACAAAGCGGACCCTGATACGGCCGTGCGTGCCGCCTATCGAGATCTCAGCGGGTCGGACCTTTCTTCGAACGATTACCCGGCGGCGCTTCACAAGGCACTGTCCCGCAACGAGCTGGTCTTCCAGCTGAACGAGAAACTCGTCTCGCCGTGGCCACTGCATGAGTTGCCTGCCGAACTTGAGAAAAAGGTCGGTCGTCCGGTGAGCGAGGCTGAGATACTCGCCTGGCTGACTCTGGGGGCCGCCGCTCAGGTGGATGGGCGTCCGCTGCTCCGGCCGGTGGTCCACGGCTTCGTCCGGGGCATAAGTGGCGCCGTAGTGAGCTTTCCCGAAGGCGGGGGCGACCCTCGTCTTTGGCTCGCAGCCGAGGACGAGATCGAGGCGGAAGGCGGCGACTACGCCCACTTCCCGGTCACAACCTGCACCACCTGCGGGCAGCACTACTTCGTCGCGCTGCTCAAGGACTTCGAGTTCAGCGGCAAATTGCCAGGGGGTGGCGAGGCCGAGGGCGACGGGTCGTACTGGGTGCCGCTGGAAGAGGCCCACGGCGGGTGCCGCGTGGTCATGACTGACCGCATCGTCGGCGGCAGCGACGACGAGGGGATCGAAGACGACCGTCGCACGGCCGCGCTCCACTTTTGTCGTCATTGCGGCGCAGCCCACCCGGAACCTGCGGCCCGATGTTTGCACTGCAGCGGGACCGGGGCGATGGTCGAACTTCACGCCATCCGTCAGAAGAGAGACAACCCCGGCTATCTCTCGAGCTGTCTCTCCTGTGGGGCCAACGGCAGGCGAATCGGGACCCGCTATCGCGAGCCTGCACGCCCTGTGCGCGCGACCAACGTCGCCGACGTGCACGTGCTGGCCCAGGACATGGTCCATCACTCGGAGCGGCCAAGGCTGCTCGTTTTCTGCGACAACCGCCAGGACGCCGCTTTCCAGGCCGGCTGGATGAAGGATCACGCCCGTCGCTTCCGCCTGCGGGCGCTGATGGCCGAGGGTATGAAGGCTGGCCCCGTCTCGGTGGGCGACCTTGCCCATCACCTGGACCACGTTTTGAACCAAGACGAATCCCTCTCTCACGCTCTCGTTCCCGAGGTCTGGCAGGTGGTACGGAAGGAAGGCAGCGGTGGGCGCCATGAGCAGGAGCGGCGCAAGTTCCTACGCATCCAAGTGCTACGCGAGGTGACACTCTCGGCCCGGCAAGCGATCGGCCTCGAGCCCTGGGGTCGAATGAGCGTGGAGTACGAAGGACTGGAGACTTCCCTCGCATGGATCCAAGCCAGCGCCAATGACCTTGGCCTGCCCGCTGATAAGCTCCGGGACGGTGTCGCCAGTCTCCTCGACTATCTGCGCCGCAAGCGCGTGTTGCACGATCCCGAGCGCGAAATCTTCACGAAATACTGGATGGACGGTGACCTTGAGGTCCAGCAAGGCTATTTGCCGCAGATCGGTAACCCTGTCGGCACCAAGCTTCGCCGTGCTGAGGGCGAAAAAACAGAGCTGGTTACCCAGTGGCTAAGCGACCGTGGCGACACGACTATAAAGCAGATCGCGAGGAAGTGGGGCGTGGCGACGGATGGCGTAGGGGAGTTCCTGGAGGGGCTCTTCGCCTTCCTCGTGGAGCAGGAATTGCTCAAGCCGGTGCAGCTGAAGGGCTCGAAGGGCAATCCGCTTCCCAAACTCAGCGGCCTCTACCAAGTGGACGCCGACTGTCTGCGGCTGTTCCCGAACCGCGGCGTCTGGAGATGCCGTAGCTGTCGGCGCCGCACGACGCGGCGGCCGCCCCACCAGAAGTGCCCAGCGTGGCGCTGCGACGGCGAGCTCGAGTTCGTGGACGAGGATCCGGACAACTACAACTTGCAAGTCCTTGACGAAGGCTACTCCATGCTCCGGCCCGAGGAACATACGGCCATGGTGCCGAACGATGAACGCGAGCGCCTCGAAAACCTGTTCAAAGGAGAATCCGAGGCCGTCAACTGCTTCGTCTGCACGCCGACCCTAGAGTTGGGCGTCGACATCGGGAAGCTGGATGCCATCCTGATGCGCAACGTGCCGCCGCTTCCAGCCAACTACTGGCAGCGCGCTGGACGAGCGGGGCGCCGCCACCGCATGGCCGTCGATCTGACCTATTGCCGTCCGGTATCCCACGACCGGGCCTACTTCGCTGAGCCGCTGAAGCTGCTTGCTGGCCGGGTCGACCCGCCGGCGTTCAACCTGCGCAACGACCTGATGGTCGCCAAGCACGTTCACGCGACGGCCATTACCAGGCTGCACCAGTATGCTCGGGACGAATTCCGGACGGACGGGGAGAGGCGGCGCGTCGAGGACACACTCCGCGATTGCTTGCCGCAACGGGTTTCCCATTACCTCTTCGAGGACGGACTCGTTCGCGATCAACCCTTCGATCTCTCCCCCTTGCAGGCGCTGATCGAGGCCAGCCTCCTCGACCTCGTCGGTTGCGTGGAGAGCGCCTTCCGCCAGGGTTGGCCCGAAGCGGATCGTGAGGTGACGACAGCTGAGGTGTTGCATGCCCATGTCCTGGGCATGGTCACGGGACTTTCTGACGTGATTGCGCGGCTGCGACGGCGCCTGCGCTGGGCGATGGGCCAGATCCGGCGCCTCAACACTCTGCGCGAGCAGCAGGGAGATCTGGAGCAAGCGGACGAGGCCCTCTTCCGTCGCTGCGACCGTCTCATCAAGCAGCTCAAGGGGACGGCGACACGATCCCGCCGGGAGGCGGAAGGCTACGACGATGTTAACACTTTCAACGTGCTCGCAGCCGAGGGCTTCTTGCCGGGGTACGGGCTGGAGATCGGTTCCGTGCGCGGCGCCGCCGAAATACCGTTTTGGCGTACGGGGGCGATGGAGTTCTCGCTGCCACGTCCCCCCAGCACCGCCTTAAGGGAGTACGTCCCGGGCAACCTCATCTATGCCAACGGCAACCGTTTCGTCGCACGCCACTTCCACCGCGATGTGGACGAGGACAGAATCGAGATGCCCTTCTTCGAGGTCTCGACCGAGCACCAGGCGGTCAAGGAGACGAACGCAGGCGCTGACCCATCCGGTCTGGGGTCAATTGTCTTGCCAACCATCTCGGTATGCGACGTGGACCTCGTTCACCAATCGCACATCTCCGACGAGGAGGAGCTTCGCTTCCAGATGGGCGTGTCGGTTTACGGTCTCGAGCGAGACCAACACAGCGGCGGAACGGCTTGGCGCTGGGGGGGCCAAGCGCTGCATCATCGCAAGGGAGTGAAACTCCGCCTAGTCAACGTGGGCGCCTCGGGTGCGATTGAGCGCTTTGACCGGTTCGGATACCCGATTTGCACGATCTGTGGCCAGAGCATCTCGCCGCTCTCCTCCGACCGGCAACGCGATCACTTCGAGGAAACCCACCTGGAGCGCTGCGGCAGAAAAGTGCAGCCGGTCGGTTTCTACGCGGACGTGGTTGCCGACGCCATTTCCTTACCCGCCTGCGAGAGCCAGACCGCCGCCTACAGCGTCTTGGAGGCTCTCCGCTTCGCCGCGACTCGGGTCCTCGACATGCACATGGACGACTTGCAGATCCTCGTCATTGGGCACATCGACCGTGACGAGGTGGATGCACTGCTCTGGGATCCGATGGCCGGCGGCTCGGGGCTCCTCGACCAGATCCTTGAACGGTTTGAGGAAGTCGTGGCCATCGCTCAGGAAGTGGTGGACGACTGCCCCTCCGCCTGCGAGAGCTCGTGCATCGACTGCCTGCAGACGTTCCGCAACACCTACTATCACAAGCACTTGGACCGAACCCAGGCGTCGGAGCTGTTGAAAGCCTGGGGGCCCCGGCTTGCCGCGTCGCATGAGATCCCCCCAAAACAGCCCTCTCAGGAGCCACGCGAAGGATCCCATCCCGTCGACGAGGTCGAACGAAAGCTTCGCCACCTGCTTTTGGAGGCAGGATTCGAAGAAGGTATACGTGGCGAGCAGCTTCGCCTTGGCCGCGCGATCGGCACCACGACGCCGGACGTGATTTATCGAGCGGATCACCATGACGACGACGAAGGGATCTGCATCTACCTTGACGGTCTGAGCCAACATATCCACGGTAACGCGGAAACCGCCGCGCAGGACCAGCTAATCCGCAGCTGGCTCCGAAACAATGGATACGAGGTGATTGAGATCGCGGTGAGCGACCTGGACGACGAGGGCGCAATGGTCAAGCACTTTCGGAAGCTCGCTGCCTACCTGAGCAGGCCGGACCTACGCCAGTCCGTGAAAGATGACCCGAGCTGGTTCCGACGTGCACAAGAATCCACAGAAGCATCGCCATCAAAGGGGTGAAAGGGTTCCTCCGCGTGGCGAGCAAGGCGGAGCACCGGCACTGTACGACTGTTCCGGCGGCCTCTGGTGGCCATAAAGGCCCACGACCGCCGGTCGCCGTGGTGGGAGCCCGAGCGGGTCGAGGCGCGGCTGGTCGGCGCGGCGCTGGGGGTGATCGAGGCGATGCCACGGAGCGATCTGTCAGCATGGTCCTCGACTCGCTGATGGCGGGGGCCCGCTGGCTCACCGTTGTCGGCGTGGTGGTCGCCGCGTTCCTGGCGGCGCTTCTGCTGCCGGTGCCGGCGGTGCCGGCCACCGAGACCCTGCCCGGCCCCATCCCGACCCCATCCCGGCCCAGGTGGTGATGGTGATCAACGGCGACACCCTGGCCGTGCGGGCGCGCATCTGGCTCGGCCAGGAGGTCAGCATCCGGGTGCGGCTCGCGGGCATCGACGCGCCCGAGCTCCGGGGCCGATGCGACGCCGAGCAGGAGCTCGCCGAGCGCGCCAAGGCCTACCTAAGCGCCATGGTGGGCGGGGGGTCGGTGACGCTCTCGGAGGTCCGTTACGGCAAGTTCGCGGGCCGGGTGATCGCCCGCGTCGCCAACGCCGCCGGCGAGGACCTGTCCCAGGCCCTGGTCGCCGCTGGCCTCGCTCGTCCCTATGAAGGGGGTCGCCGCGAGAGCTGGTGCGGGGCGTGAGACCGGCCGACCGTGCTCAAGCACGACGAGCTGCGCGGGAGAGGGCGTCCCGAGGGTGGGACCGTGCTACCATGCCGCGCATGAGACGCTTGGCACTCATAGCTGCGCTCATCGTGGGCCTTTCCACCCCGGCCTGGGCGGACTACGACGCCGGCTTGGCCGCTTACGATCGCGGCGACTACGCGACGGCGTTGCTGGAATTTCAGCCCTTGGCCGAGCAAGGAGTCGCCACCGCCCAGCTCCAGCTTGGGATGATGTATCAGTTTGGCAAAGGCGTATCACAAGACTATGCCACGGCAGCGTGGTGGTACTACTTAGCTGCCATGCAAGGACATTTCGGTGGCCAGACACTTTTGGGTGCTATGTACGCCGAAGGGAAAGGCGTTCCGCAAGACTATGCGGCGGCGGCGCAATTGTACCATTTAGCCGCTGAGCAAGGGTTTGCTGGAGCCCAACTCAACCTCGGGTTCATGTACGATCTTGGTCAGGGCGTGCCGCAAGACTCCGCTGAAGCGGCAAAGTGGTTTCGCCTCGCAGCCGAACAAGGACTCGTCGACGCCCGGTTCAACCTCGCCGTAATGTACGAAACGGGGGAAGGTGTGCCACAGGACTATTCGCTGGCGGTAGTATGGTATCGGCTGGCGGCTGAGCAAGGCTCCGGTAATGCCCAAAACAACCTTGCCACCCTTTACGGTAAGGGCAAGGGGGTCCGGCAGGACTATATGGAGGCGCACAAGTGGTACAACCTCGCGGTCTCGAAGCTACCGCCTGGTAAAGTGCGGGAAACAGCGGTTCGGAACCGCCACATCGTCGCTAAGAAAATGACCCCCGCCCAGGTCGACGAAGCCCAGCGCCTCGCCCGCGAGTGGATGGCGAAGCATCCCAGCGACTAGGCCGGCCGGTGCCGCGGTGGTGCTCCGGCGCGCCCTGGCGGTGACCGGGGATCCCGGGAAGGTCGAGGCGCGGTTGGTCGGGGCGGCGCTGGGGGTGGTCGAAGCTGCCACGGCATGATCATGGCCCGCTGGATCGACCCAAGGTACTTCAACACCCTGATCGACGCGCATGTGCTCGACCGCACGGGCGGTCCCCAGGACGCCGATGTTGGTGAGATCCTCCGCCTCGGTGCTGAGGGCGACGTCAGCCTAGTGCTGCCCTACTCCGTAAAGCACGAAATAGAGCACCCAAACACTCCCGCCTACGTCAAGCAGCGGGCCACCGGCTTGTCCTATACGATCCAAGTCGATCTCACGCCGGGCGAGCGCGAGCTGTACCAGCGCGTTCTACAGATCATCCAAGGCGATGCCAAACCCGGGAAGCATGCGCGGGATGCGCGCCACCTCGTCGAAAGCGATAAGTACGGCGGCGGGTACTTTCTGACGAACGATGGACGGCTCCTCAAAAAGGCAGCGGGGATCGGAAAACTCCTGAACATGGAGATCGTCACACCGGCCGGATTCTTGGAGAAGTATCGGGAGGCGGAAGCCAAGTGGCCGCGACCAAGCCGCTGATTGCCGCGATGTGGTCCTGCAATACGGGGAACTTCGATGGTGACATTGTCTTCGCCGCTATGGTGGTTCGAGGAGATCGTCGAACCCAATTATCAGGAATTTTTACAGAACCGGCTAAGTCGGCGCCACGCGATCAACGCGGCCTCGACCACGTACCACTTTTTTGAACGGCTGTATCATTATTACAGCCAGGAGGGTCGCACCAGTGATCTTCTGGGCTCAACCCGCCTTTCAGATTTTCGGGATGCTCTGATCAGCAAATGCCCAGATTTGGGCCTACTTCGTGAAGTCGCCAATGCGACCAAGCATCATCTGATTGAGCGCAAATCATCCAGCAAAGTCATGACCGCCACGGGGATGACGCATGTGACGGAGACCGATCTAGTCGTCGGCGATACAGGCCGGCAGTTCAGTGACGTGATTGGGAACGTCATGCGCTTCTGGCGGGAATGGTTGGATCAACACCCCTGATCGAAATTCGCCCGAAGAACTGCTAAGGGTGAGCGCGGTTGGAGAGCGAGTCCATTGACCACGGCCTCAGGGCCGCCGAAACCAGCGTGGGCGCGGAGCCGGATCCGGAGTCCCACCGACACAATCGAGCCCTGATTAAGACGAGCTCCGCACCTACTGGAAGGACGCCAGCATGAAAAAACGAGAAATAGCAGTGCTTTGTCAATTTGGAGATGGAGAGCTTTTCCGCGAGGTATCAACGGGGATTGGCCATGTCCTGGAGGTTGTTAATCGGTTGGACCGGAGCGCTCGTAGGCTCCCGGGGTACGGGCACTTACACACTAAATCAGTCCACGCACACGCCGGGCATGTGCTGGGCTCCGTAGCTGAAGAAGAAGCTGCGAAAGTGTTGATCCTGCTTGACTTCATAAGATGTCCTCGGTCTCTGACGGACGAGAGATCGCGCCAACTTCGTTACTTTTATGACCACCTAGCCAAGGGTATTTACGCCGAGTTCTGCTCTTGGCAGCCCGTCAATTTCGGTGAGGTCACTCGTCACGTAAACATAGACCGCCAAGCCTTCTATCTCGATGGTCCGATGGATGTAGATTGGATCTTCTATAACGATATCCTGAGTAACAGAGAGGACAGACTGTATGTGAATTATGTGAAAGGTGATGATAATTACTACTGGCAAAGACCGCATACCACGTACTCTGAGATGGGCTATCTCCCCAGCGCGGTAATTAAGATCGCGGCGGCTCTTGAGGCGACAGGCGTGACGTCGTCGGAAGGGCTTGCCTTGGTCGCCGAGATCTGGCGGAAGGTCAAAGTGGAACCGGAACTGACCTACGACAAGTTGACGGAGCTCAATCTTCGAACGTTGACTCTCCTGCAGGAGCAGGGCGCGCTGAAAGATGCACCGGACGCCTCGTACGCGTGCGTACGGGATCAGTGGCCCTTTCCGCTGTACCCCCTCGATCTATCCCTCGACCCGCCGGCCTGGGATCGAGACGCTCAGAAGGAACGAATTGAGGAGTTGCAGAAAATCCAGCAAAGCTATTCGCCAGAATCGTGGTGAAATGCTCTATGAAGGGCGTAGGTTGGCGCGGGCTGCGAGTGGCGACTGGGGTCCGATGGCGGCTCACCGGGCCCCGACCGGCCTGTACGCTGGCTCCCCGTTCTCCCTCTCGCACCGCTCGAGCTCACCGGCGGCGACGCGGCGGTCGAGCTCCTGCCGGCCGAAGTACAGGGCCCGGGGCGGCGACCCACTGAAGCGGCGGAAGCGTTAGGCGTCTAACGGTTCTGCCGCTGCGGCGAACTGCTCTTGGGGATGGAGAAGAACAAGGGCGCAGCACAAGCGGGCTGGAAAACGCAGTCGCACGATGCGACCACGTTGAAGGGACTCGGCATCAAGAAAGACCAGTCGGTGCGGGCGCAATGTGCGGGGTTGGTGCCAGCCAGATTTTGTCGCCGGTGATAACTTCGGGCGGCGGTGCCCGAGTTCCCAGGCGTTGGTGGGCTGTCAACGGGGGCCCCAGCCGGGGCAGTGGCGAGCCCAGGTTAGGTGTCGTTGGAGCGGATGAGCACCTGCATGGGTCCGCGCATGGCGTCGAAATCCACGACCACCTCGGCGCCGGCGTGGTCGTGCGCCACGGCGACCAAGCCTGCCCCGCCGGTGGCGGTGCTGCCGGTGAAGGCTTGGGCCAGGTTTAGGGGTGAGTGGCAAGGGATCGGGTCGGCCGGGCACAGGGGGCCACCCTCGACGAAGTAGGGCAGGGCCGCGAGAGCGGCGGCGCCGATGACGAGGACCCCGACCTTGGTTGTGGTGATCATGGTCTGGATATCGGAATTGGTGGTGGCGGCGTCAAGCGCGCGCGCCGGGGCTTTGATTTTGGCGATTGTAAAGTTTGCAAAAACACAGGCGAAAAGGGGCGCGGGGGACTCGAACCCCCAACAACCCCTTTATGAGAAGGGCGCTCTATCCAGTTGAGCTAGCGCCGTTCTGACGAACCGACCCGAAGATCGGCTCATTGGAACCTCTGTGATGAACGGAGAATAGCAGAGATCAGCGCCCGCCGCTGCTAGATTTTTTTCCGCTTCGGCTTCTTGCGCTGCTCTGGCGGGACCTTTCGAGTATCGCCGCCGCTCTGAGCCCAGTCACCGCTCCCGCAACCCCGACACCAACCTGTCCAGCCCCGCCCCGACGATCGAGGCCGGCGTTCGCCCGTCGCCCAGGCGAGCCATGCCCGCGTCACGAACGCGCACCCCGCCCGTGGCCCACGCGTCGCCTGCCCGTCACTTGCCCGCACACAGCCCGTTGTCTGCCCGCTGTCCGCTCGCACACAGCCCGCCCGAGCGGGTGCCCAACCAGGCGCCGAACGGGGCGAGATTCACGGCGCCGGGCGGCGAACTTGCGGGGTACTTCAACGGTAAGGGCACAGGGGGGTTTAGGGGGGGGAACGGCGCTAGCGGGGCGGTGGGGGTCATGATCAGGCCGCCTCAGCATCGTCGCCCAACAACTCCGCCGCCCTGGCTACGGTCTCGGCGTGCTCGAGGATCTCGCGGAGCTCGGGGATCAAGTCCGGTCGGACGGCGACGCCCTTGCGGGTTGGCCCCTTGCCGGTGGCATCCATGGTGGCGAAGACGCGGATGTCGATGAAGGGCCGATCATGGAACTCGACGAGGCGGACGCGGATTTCCTCGATCTGGTTTTTCTCGATCGAGCCGATGAGCTGTTCTTCCATGGTTTGCTCCTTTCATGGATCAGCGGTAAGGGCCTCTTGGTGGTCCGCTCCTGTACGTCGCGCCTTCGCGGCCTCAAGGAGATGCTGGCCGCGCTCCAGGGCCTCGGGCTTGCCCTCGCAATGGTCCATCACGAAGGCGTCGATCTCGTCCTGCGTCGCGCCCCGGCGAATCTCCTCCATCATGAGTACCCAATCTTCGGACTCCTGTTGGGCGCCCAGGCGTCGGATGAAGGCGCACACGGCCTCTGCCGCCTTTTGCCGGGCCCATTTCTCGCGCTCCTCTTCCCGGCGTCGCTCAAGCTTGGCATCCTCGATGCGCCGCGCGTGGTCCGCGATCGCCTTTTGTGCCCGCCCCAGGAAGCGCTGCCTCTCGCGCCGTAGTTTGTCGGCGATCTCGTAGACCTCGCTGATGGCGGGCAGGAACTTGAGCGTTCGCCGCACCTCGCGCACGGTGGCCTCGAGAATGTCCGCGGGGAACTCGGACAGCTCCTGCAACATGCCGCCGGTGTAGATTTCAGGGGCGCCTGGCTGGGCCTGAGGAAACGAGCCCACGATCATCGCGCAGCTCTGCCGAACGGCGTCTTCCGGCGCCGGCAGAAGTGCGTCCTCAAGCGCCTCGATCAAGGCCGGGAGATCCTCGAATGTCATCAATGGGCTATAGGCGCGCACCGCGGGGCCCATCGCCCTCAATTCCCAATCGGGAATCGGCGCCGGCGCCGGCGCGCCCGGGGCTTTATTGATGGTGGTGAGCGCTTGGTCAGTGGACATTTTGCCCCCTTCCTATGGTCATCGCGATATGGGCCAGGTCGGGCTTGCCGGTGCCCGCCTTCCCCTTCCCCTTGCTCGGCGGGCCGCCAGGGTCTTCGTCGTTCCAGCGCTCGTTGTTGAGCCAGGTGCTCGGCATGCACACGAACTCGTTGTTGTCGCCGACGGCCGCGGCGTAGCGCATGAGGCCCTCAAGCAACTGCTCAGGCGTCGCCGTGCCGTCGTTGACGATGCGGAGGTACTTTTGCAGAGCCTTCTTCTTGGCGTTCCGGCGACCTCTCGGGAACTGGCGCCACCAAGCCTCGAACTGCTCCTCGAGCTGCATGTTGACCGTGCGGTTAACACGACGTTTTTTACCTACGGGTTCCTTCAAGGGTTCTTTAAAGGGTTCGGGGGACTCCCCTGTCCCCACCAAACGACCATCTGAGTCCCCACCAGGGGGACTCCCCTGTCCCCACAAAGAGAGTTCTAGTGGGGACTCCGCTGTCCCCACCAAGTTCGGCCGGTAGACCGTCGATTTGTCTGACCCACGGCCCCCGGCGCCGCCCCTCTCGACAATCTCGAAGTGTCCGCGCTCGACGAGACGCTTGGCCGCCCTTCGCACCATGCGGATGCCGTTGTTGTTCAAGTCGGTCGGGTCGGCCAGACCGAGAATCTCGGCCATCCGGGCGTTGGACGGCCAGGCCAAGAGGGATTGGGTGTTGACGTGATCCAAGATCACCCACCCGACACGAATATCCATTCCCGTGAGCCCGCGGTCGCGGACCAGCCGCGAAAAGAATTCGGCCTTGGTCGCGAAAAACGACCGGCCGTCAGCGGGCGGGTCATTCGCCGGCACGCCGCATCTCCATCGTCGCCCTCTGCAAGTGGGCCGCGGCGGCGCTCATGCCGCGCGCGCTCCGGGCTCTTGCTCGAGCACGAACTCGAGTTGGGCCAAGTGGGCGGCGTGGGCGCTGGCGTCGGCGAAGACGTGAAGCGCCAGTATCGGGAATCGCGCTGGGTCGAAGCCCGGCGGGGGTGCCGGCGCGTGGGCCGCGGCGGGGCCGTCAGGCTTGCGAGGGTGGCGTCTGCGGTTTAATATCATGGTGTTCTCCTTCGCGCCGCCCGGGCTGCATCCCCGTCAAGGATGCCTGGGCGGCGCTTTTCTGTTTAGGCTGCCTCCAACCCTGGGTCGCTCGTCGAGGTTCGTACGCGGGCCTCGGAATGCGCTCTCAAGTCGAGGCGTCGATAGCGAAGGCACCGACTCGACAGGGCGACATAGCGCGGCCCCTCGCCGGTTTGGCGCCATTTCTGCATTGTGCGGACCTCAACACCGAGGAAGGCGGCGGCTGCCGTCTCGTCGATCAAGGCGTGCCAGAACGCGAGCACATCGTCGGGGGCGATGATTGTCTCGGGAGGGGCCTGGGCCTCCGCTGTTGCGCCGCCGTCTTCAACAGGCGCTGGGGGACCGTTGTGGCCGATCGGGGCGGCACCGTCTTCGCCCTGGGCCGCAGGGTGTTCCAAGCTCATTGTGTTCGCGCCCTTCCGTGCAGGTCAGCACATCGCAAACACAATTAGGCCGTGGATAATCGAGCGAGGTCAACGCCATCGGCAGAGCGCTCGGCAGAGAATGTTTTGTGCTATTTCAAGAGGTTAAGTGGATACTTTTGGGGCGCCTGAGTGCCCACTTGAGAGTATCCAATTATCCAGCCCGCTGAAGCCGAGATTCAAGGCGGCGCCATACTTGCCTCTAATTATCTTTCGGATCGAGTGCTCGCTGTAGCCGGCGTACTTGTTATCGCCCTCGTACTTTACCATCCTGCTGGCGATCGCTCGACTCGACCGACCAGGATGCTGGCCCCTCAGCACCGCGGCGTAATCAAAAACCATCTCGATCCGGTCGCGAAGCGCCTCGTCGTTCGGCCCCACGCCGCTGCCATCTGCCTTAGAATCTTCAATATCGGATGGCTCACGCTCGCCAGCGGCTATCTCCCCGGTGCCATCGTCGCTCGGGCCGCCGGATACATATTCCCCCATCGCCTCAACTTCGGGCGGGACCGGCGGCCCGATGACGGTCACCGAGGGGCCAGTATCGGCTTCGGCCGCGCCGGCAGCCGTCTCCATCTCCGGCTCCTTCGGGGCAGGCTCTCTCGTGTCCGGGGAGGGCTCTTGCTCATCGGCGGGCTGTGGTCGTTCGGCAGGGCCAGCGGGCGGGGCATCCGGGCGTGCCGCGCGCCCTGATAGCAAGGCGCCGATCTCGTCTTCCAGAAGGAAAATGGGCCCGCTCAGCACCCGCCCATCCCGGTGCAATGTCATCGAGCCGCGCGATAGCTCGAACAGTTCTGGGGGGTAGTACTTGACGAGCCAAAGGCCCGACGTGACCTTGTGCTCCTCGCCGGTGGCTTCGTCGAACATGATCGCAGTTGCCACGCCCGCGGCCATTCGCCGCTGGAATTCCTGGATCGCCCTGATCAAACGTCGCCAGCGTTCAAACTCCTCCCGGTACTTCTTGGTCGACGGGTTGGGCCACGACGGATCCCAGCCTGAGAGCGATGCAAGTTTGGCCGCTTCGCCCGCTTCCTTGAGCTCGCGGCGCCGCCTCATTGCCTCCAACCGGACAGGCGATTCGACGAACCGGGGCCCTACCCCCTTCGACGCCCGCCGAGCGCGCTTTGCGTTCTGGCGCCGCTCGTTCGCCGCTTCCTCAGCTTTCGCCGCGGCCGCAGCCGGCGCGGCATCGTAGGCCTTCTTCCGTCGCCTTGCTCCACTCGGTTCCGGCCGGTAGCTGGCGCCTAATTCGTCATCGGTCCATTCTTTGAACAGGTGCCCGCCGAGCGCATTAACAGCGTCCTTGAGCGACACGAGGCCATCTGGATTGAGATCGGACATGCACCCCCTACCGGCGCACCCTACGAGAAGATGAAGACGCGGCGGGCCCGGTGTAGGGCATCGGGCTTTCGGTGATCAGCCTAGCCGCGCCTAACTGAATTCTATCGCTCCTCGCCACCGCCTACTACCTCGACGGGGCGGTGCTTGCCAGCGGCCTTGAAGATCCGGCGCGCGTGCTCCTCGAACGGCTCACGGGTCGAGTCCTCGCTGAGCCTCGCGTACACCAGCGTCGTCGCGATGTGGCCGTGCCTCAAGGCACCTCGGATGCGGTTCAAGTCAACGCCGCCCTCGGCCATCCAGGCGCCGACCGTTCTTCTCAAATCATGGAGTCTCAAGTCCGTGAGGCCGGCGGGTAGCTCAAGCTCCTGGCCCACTGCCGCGGCCCTCACCTCCTCCAGGCTTGGCGGCCGACCGAGATCCCGGGCCAAGCGGCCGATGAGGCCATGCAGGGCGTTGTCGTCGCTCCCAGTCCACAGGATCACCGTCGCCCGAGCTCGGATGCGCATCCACGGCTTCGTGATGTTGACGAGGTGACGGCCTGGCTTGGCGCCGGGCAGAAGGTAGGGATTGCCGGACAGCGCCGGCGTCGCCTGGGCGATCGCGAGCGCCGGGGCGCTCAGCGTCGCGAGTTGCTCCTCCCCGGCCTTGGGGTCGGCCAAGCGCAGGGTGCCGCGGGTCCAGTCGATGTCGTTGCGCCTGGCCTCAAGGAGCTCGGTCTTGCGGAGCCCGGTGAGCATGTAGAGCCAGATGGCGCTGCGGACGAAGACGTTGGGCTCCTCGTCGATCGCCTGGGCGAGTGCCGGCAGCTCCTCGGGCCTGGCCCACCGCGCGCGCTTGTGCTCGCGGAATTTAGTGATGCCCTTGGCCGGGTTCTCCAGCGCCGCATCCACCGCGATCAGGGTTGGCGCGATGGTGAACATGCGCTTGATGATCTCGATGAGCCGGTTGGCCTCGTAAGGTGTACGAGCGCCGATGTCGCGGTGCAGCTTGGCGACCTCCCACGGCATGACCGCCGCAGCGTCCCGGCTTCGCCAAGAGGCCGGGATGTTGCGGGCAAGGCGCTGCTGGTCGGCCAGCCAGGTCTTCTTGTGCGGGCGGGCGTAGTCGCTCAGATAGGCGTCGATGAGGTCGCCCAGGGTCTTGCCCCGCGCCCCCTTGCGCTTTTCTTCAAGGGGGTCGATTCCGTCTTGCGCCTCAACCCTTCGCTTGCGAGCCCGAGCCCGCGCCTGCTCGAGTGTGTGGTCGGCGCCGAACCGGCCCAACGTCATGAGCCGCTTCCGCCCCCGGACCCTGTAGGAGAAAACGAACGTCTTCCCGCCCGAGGGATAAAGCCGAACCCCCAGGCCGGGCACTTCGGAGTCCCAGCGCACGTCCCGGGTTTCCACCGTGCGGCCACGGCGGGTGGTGACGTCACCCTCGTAGGTGAAGCTCTTGATCGCCTTCGTCGTCAGCTTGGTGGTGCTCATCGCCAGGCCCTACCTCTGGCTGGTCGGCCCCCTACAGGCCGGCGGCGCTGCCCGCAGTCACCAGACAGTCACCATGCGAAACTGTAATCCATGTAAGGGTGATGTGCAAACGGTTCATCTTAGAACCCTTGATACCGGCGGATTCCCGGCGTTCGTTGTAAACTACGGGGGTGTCGTTCGCCCTGGGCATCGTGGCTGTTAACCACCATGTCGCTGGTTCGAGTCCGGCCCGGGGAGCCACTTCTC
>CBDUZE010000044.1:0-31081 GCA_965371625.1 uncultured Alphaproteobacteria bacterium | reverse complement strand
ATCGTGCCGACATTGCAATGCGGCTTCGAGCGCTCGAACTTCTGCTTCGCCATCGCCTTTTCTTTCCGGGTTCTTGCCTAAACCATTAGCCGGCCGTGGCGCCAACGACCGCCCCGAGCCGGCTGGAGCGGGTGATGGGAGTCGAACCCACGTAACCAGCTTGGAAGGCTGGGGCTCTACCATTGAGCTACACCCGCCACTGCCGCCGGATTGCGATCCGTCCCCCATCGCGTGCGTGCCCGCGCCCCATCAAGCAATGGTGGAGGGGGTAGGATTCGAACCTACGTAGACATACGTCGCCAGATTTACAGTCTGGTGCCTTTAACCACTCGGCCACCCCTCCGCCTAGCCGCCCGCAAATCCGAAGGGTCGGTGACGCCGCACTATGGGAATTCACCATCCGATGTCAACTTGAAAAAAAACAAGCACGTCCCTGCCCTGGCCTCGGCACGGTCGCGGTATGCCGCAGGGTCTATTGCGTCCCGATTTGCGCTTGAATATAAAGCCCTTCATGGCCCAGCGCAAGCCCCGCACGCATCCCCGCCGCTTGCCGCCGGCGCCGCCGCCAAGGGGCTCGGGGGGGGGCCCTGTCGGCAGCGGCGGGCGGCTCTGGCTTTACGGCCTGCACGCGGTGCGCGCGGCGCTCCAAAATCCCGCCCGGCGGCGCCAGCGCCTCTTGCTCACCCCCGAGGCCGCGCGCGCCCTCGGCACCCCGCCCGGGTCCGGACCCGAGCCCGAGCCCGGACCCGAGCCCGAGCCCGGACCCGAGCCCGAGATCGTGAGCGCCGCCGAGCTCGCGCGCCGCTTGCCGACGGGGGCGGTGCATCAAGGGCTGGCGCTGGCGGTGGCGCCGCTGGCGCCGGCCGAGCTCGAGGTGGCCTGCGCGCCCCGCGACCGCGCCCGCGACCTGGTGGTGGTGCTCGATCAGGTGACCGATCCCCGCAACGTCGGCGCCGTCCTGCGCGCCGCCGCCGCCTTCGGCGCCCGCGCCCTGGTGGTGCCGCGGCGCCACAGCGCGCCTGAGAGCGGGGCCCTGGCCAAGGCCGCCTCGGGCGCGCTCGAGAGCGTGCCGCTGGTGCGGGTGACCAACCTGGCGCGCGCCCTCGAGGCGCTCCAGGACCTGGGTTACTGGTGCCTGGGTCTCGAGCCGCGGGCCCAGACCACCCTCGCCGAGGCCGCGGTCGCGGGCGACGTGGCCCTGGTGCTGGGCGCCGAGGGCAAGGGCCTGCGCCGGCTCAGCGCCGCGCGCTGCGATCAGCTGGCGCGGCTCGCGGCCTCGGAGGCCATGCCCAGCCTCAACGTCGCCAGCGCCGCCGCGGTGGCGCTTTACGAGCTTGTCCGCCCCCGCTGACGGCGATATGGTCCGCGAGATGGTCCGCGAGATGGTCCGCCAGGCCGTGGCCCCGGCGACGGCCAGCGCCGATCGCAAGCGCGCCGGATTAGCTCAGGGGTAGAGCAGCTGATTTGTAATCAGCAGGTCGGGGGTTCGAATCCCTCATCCGGCTCCATATCTTACAAGTTATATCAATGCATTAGCGCATGCCAGGGGCGAGCCGACCTCGGCCTTTCGCTTCCTGTCCGCACTGGGTCCGAAATCCGCCCGTACGGGCGCCCAGGCGCCAACCGTTCGGCATCTTCGAGTACCGATAGAAAGCCGTGCTGGTGCCCGGCGGTGATCGGGGGTTGGTGCCGGCGGGCCAGTGACGCCCGTCCGCTGAGCCTTACCGGACCACTCCCAGGAGCCCGAGAGCCGCTCGGTCGGGGCGCCACACTCGGGCGCCCCACAAGGGGTGGGACCTAGCGCGCCGGTTCACGACGGCAAGTGTGGTGCCAACGCCCATCGTGCTGCCATCGTGCTGCCATCGTGCTGCCATCGCCGGCAACTGGGGGGACCATTTGGGGAATTTCGGTTAACCACACCCTCGGATCCCAAGGCCGGCGCCGATCGCGGACGCCCACAATCATCCGATAAGGTGATGGGCATCACCGAATTTCGCCGACTCCGGCGTTATTGTGCGTCATCAATTTCGGGCCTACGGCTGTCTCGTTCACGGCTGCTGGTTGAAGAACGGATCTGACGGCCTCGACGTGGTGTCCGAGCCAGCCCCTTGAAAGGGCAAACTGCCGGCAACGGCGGGACGCAAAAGCTCCGGCCTGGTCCGATGTGACGTGGGTCAGGTAGCGGGTTTACGAAAAGGAGATTGAAGTCATGATCAAGTTCTACACCTCGGCCGCGAACACCCTGTTCGCCGTCAGAAAGAGCTTCTCGGACCAGGTGCGCAAGCTGGTCGACAATGAGGACGGCGCCACGGCCATCGAGTACGGCCTCATCGCCGCCGGTATCGCGGTCGCGATTATCGGTATCGTGTTCGCCATTGGTAACGACCTCGTCAAATTCTTCCAGGCGATCGACACCAAGCTGACCTCCCGGATGCCCACCTGATCGCGCATCGCCCCACGCCGATTTGGCGATCGAACGAATCGGATCATGGTGTCCTCCTTGGGTTGATCGCCCCACTGGGCGTGGCAACAATCCAGAACTCATTCGACCTAAAATGAATGAAAGCCCCGCGCGATGGCGGGGCCAAATGGGTCAACGCTGGCGGAGCTTTAGATAAGCTTCCGGAGAATCTCGACCTTGCAGATGAAACTGTCGGCGCCGCTGCCGTAGTCGGCGGCGCTCCGCTCGGTGCGTTGGAACGCGGGCTTGATCATGAGCCCCGCGCGGGCCGCCGCGTCCATTGTCGCCTGAAGCTCATTGGCCGCGTTAACGACTCTGGCCGAGAGGTCCAGGTCCCCCGCATCGGCGCCGCTCTTGATGGCCTAGGCGGCATCGACGAGCCCGGTCATTGTTGTTGGTCCGATCTGTGGCATCGCCTCCTCCGCCAGCAGGATGGCACTGCCCCGGTCACCGGCACGCGATGCCCATCACAAAATTGGCCGAATTCTTCCGATCAAAGCCGGCGGGGCACCATGGTGTCGCGGTTTCAGAGCTGGCAAAAGATTTTCCGAATGGCCGGATCATCCCGGTGATAGTCGGGCCGAGGGCCAGCGAAGGTCGCGTCAAGTACGTTGATGCCGGAGATCGCTTCCACGCGAAACAGCGCCCATCCGAGGAGCGCAGCCGCTTCGGCGGAGCTTAAAACTTGAAAGGCGCGTAGAAGCTCGTTGCCGTCGGGGCTTTCGCCGTGGGCATGCGGCTCCACGGTCCTGGGCCAGCCTTCATAGTCGAAGGCGAGCAGCCTGCGGGCTTCTATAGCTGTGCAGATCCGGTCACGCATGCCAATAAGATAGAATACGCCAATGGCACAGGTCCAGAATGGAATTGGGGCACCGCTGGCGAGCACCTCGCGGTCTGGCACCGGGTTGGGGTAAGAGAGCCCCGCGCTGTGGCGGGGCCAGGCCGGGGTGTCGCCGCTCCGCGCTGCGACTGCTTGGGGCTGATTCCCCGTATCAAGGCCCTTGCGATTTCCTCTGCCGCCGCGCTCATGTCTTTTCTCATGGCCCGCCAAAGCCGAGTCGGGGCCGGCTGAGCCGTTCGCTGGCGGGCGAAGCGGAGAGGAGCCTGCCCGCAGGCCACGGCGCCCCCACGGCGCTGTCCGTGCGCCTGAGCGGGACGGTGAATGCGATCCTCGCTGCCTTGGCAACGATCTCTCGCTTTGCGGCCCCGTCCTTTTGGCGATAGCCTACCTGGCATGGCACGCAAGAGACGGCCCGAGGAATTGGTTGGGCGGCGCTTTGAACACGGGACCGTGGTGTGGGAGGTTGCGCGGATCAGTTCCGTCCCGAACATCATGCCGCACGTTGAGCTTCTCAAAGTTGATGATCCCACCGAGCGCAAGACGATCTCGGTGAGTGCCCTGCTCGATGACAATGATTTTGTCCCGATCGACGAGCCGAGTTGACGGCATATAAATCAGACCGAATTATCGTCTTCTCGGATGGGTCGTTCGCCCGAAGACTTACGCTCTCGTTTGTACTGCTGCTCTAGTTCAAACACGTCCCGCAAAGATACTGCGAACAACCTCGCAATCTGATCGTACGTTAGCGCTCGTCTTAGCCGCTCGAAGTCTTTTCGGTCCGGGGGCCATTTGCCAGAATCGTTCATGACGGGGTTTCCTCGGCAGTTTCGTCATCGATTCCAGTCCTGGCTCATGAAAGCCCGGCGTTCCCGCAAGCCGGGCTCTCGCCACTGTCTTGCCTCCACTGACCCACTTATGGGTTCACGTTACAGCTCTTCGACAAAATATATGCCTATCGCGCGATGGTTCCAGTGATAGCGATCACCTCAATTACAGATTAACCATAACGCCAAGAATTAGGCCCCGCCGAAGCGCGGCGAGGTCGCGCTGGTCAGGGCCAGCGGCTAGCGATGACTCGCCTCGGCCGGGTCCTCATCGGCCGACCCGACCACGGCCAGGGTGTCGATCAGCTCAGGGGGCGCCGGGGCCAGGAGCCAGGTCCCGCCGGCGGCGGCGAACACGTCGGCCGTGGCGACGATCTGCCGGAGCGAGTCCGCCAGGGCGGTCATGATCCGCCCTCCTTCGCCAAGCGCTCGGCGTCGTCATGAAACGGGTCGAGCCTATCCGGCATGTCGTGCTCGGCTGTGAAGTCCTCGCCCGATACGGCGCTCTCCCTTTCGAGAACGCCGCGGATCGAGCAGAGCGACGGGACGCTCTTCTCGGCAACCTTTTCCCGGTCATCTTCTTCCGCCAGAGACCGCTCGCAGTCGAGCAGGCTGGCCGGCGTCGGGGCGCTGATCCGGGAGCTTCAAGCCTTCGAGCGAAAGATCACACCGCACCGGCGCCTGAGGTTCGAGGGATCGGGCGAGCATGACGACTTGGTGGTCGCGACTGCCCTGGCGGTCTGGTGGGCCGCGATGCAGAAGGTGCTGGGGCGGGAAAGCGCCTGAGCCCCGCGCTGGTGGGCGAAGCGGGCGAGGGCCTGCCTGGGCCGGCGCGGGGATCGCTGGATCCGATCGGCCGGCGCGGATGGCGCAAAGAACGGGCTTTCGGGGAACAGGGGATTCCCCGCTTCAGCGTAATCTATACGAGCTAGGAACATCATCCGGGAATAAGGGGGTGACTTGGTAATAATCGTGTCGGACACCCCCCGGATACGCGTGAGATGTTCCAATGATGGGGGGAAACTTGTACACTTCAAAGAGCACATAACGGGCCTTCAATAATTCATCGAGTGCGGCGGAGGTGTATTTGCGATTGGCCTTGTTAAGTTTTGCTTTTAGTCTAGATATTCGCCATGCTAAGCGAGCATGAGGGTTGTTGACATAATGTCTGGTCAAAAGATCAATCTGATTTTCTAAATTATGAGCGAACGGGGACGATTCAAACTCATGCGCTTTCGTCTCGTATTCATTGTCAGCTTTCAATACCCGTTTGACAGCATTGATAACGTGCTGGGGATAAATATGGGTGAGAGCTTCTACGGAACCAGGAAGGGGGGTATCGCCTGCAACGCAAGGGGGGAACCTGCACTGGGTTTTGAGGAGAGGTTCGGGGGGAGGGGGAACGGGGAGGGGGACAGGGTGTCCAAAGCGAGGATCCCAAACTGCCGCCGCCTGCCCCTTACCTGTGGTGGGTGCGGGATTGACTAGGGGGGGAGGTGGGGTGCTGGGCGGGACAGGTGGGGGCCCGGGTGGCGTGGGCGGCGCCTCGTCCTCGTTCAGCGCCCGCTTGATGTTGCCGATCTGGCCGCTGACGGTCCCCGGATCAAGGGGCGCGCGCGGCGGCGACGGCACCAGCGGCGGCGCGCCCCCGAGAAGCTCTCGTGCCCCCCGCTCGATCTCGATGCGAATGCCGCCGCCCTCGGGCTCGTCTCTTGCAGTCGGGGTAGACTCGCCCCCCGGCGCCGTGGCCGGCGCCGGCTCGGAGGCCGCGACGCAGTTTTCCTCAGGCGGACAGCTCTTGCCGGGGGCGCACACCAAGCCTTGCGGGCAGGCGTAGGCGGGCGATCCGAAAAACAACACTCCCGCCACGAGCACCAAGAAACCCGGAACCAGCGATCGGTAAGCCAACATGACCTTCTCCGGTATTTCGCCCCCCCATCCGGCCACCACTGGCGACACTTGAGCGCCAACGTACTGCCCATGAGGCTAACACACAGAGTTCGTGCGGGCATCATTCAAACCGAATATAGCTTCACTTGAGATTAATTCTCGGTTGTGCTGTCTCGCTCCCGCGTCTGCCGAGCTCTCGACGCTGATAGCCAAGAAAAAGGCCCCGCCGGAGCGGGGTCAAATCCGTAGTGATTGGGGCCGGGAGCCAGGTCCCGCCGGCGGCGGCGAAGACGTCGGCCGTGGCGACGATCTGCCGCAGCGAGTCCGCCAGGGCGGTCAGATTCCGCCTTCCTTCGCCAAGCGCTCGGCGTCGTCATGAAACGGGTCGAGCCTATCCGGCATGCCGTGCTCGGCCGCCGTCTGCATGGGCTGGCTTAGCCATCCGGACAGGCCAGCCTCATCCTGGATGAAGCGCTTGGGGCCGGCCGCGGCGGGTCCCGTTCGCGCGGCCTGACCCGATGTCGCGGTCCCGGCTCGACCAGCGAACCGAGCGCGGTTGGAGCTTGGGGAACCAACCCTTGCGCCCAAGATTTTCGGGCCCGGATGTGGCCAGAACCAAGCGGCGTGCCCGCCCCACCGACACCCAGACAACGGCCACTTCGGTGCGACCGGCGACCTCGCCAACCTTGGCGCACCCGCTGCCGCTCTCGCGGCAAGAGTAGCTATTGCCTGACCTGGTGAGTCTCCATCCATTCGCGGGCCAGCCGCCGAGCCTTCGAGAGCTCGGCCGGCGTCATCTCCTCAGCCACCAGATCGCGGATTCCCGCCGCCCTACTGCTCACTCGGAAGGCAACATCTTGCTGCACCGCGGCAAGGTCGAACCACAGGTGTGCCTGCACATAGTCCTGGGCCACGCCCTGGCCGGTGGCATACATGACACCGAGGTCGTATTGCGCCAGGGGGTCGCCTTGCTCCGCCGCCCTGCGAGTCCACATCGCGGCCGCGGCGGCGTCGCGGGGGACGCCAACGCCGGCCCGGTACATGCGCCCGAGCTTGTACTGGGCTTGGGCATGGCCCTGCTCGGCGAGCGGCAGCAACTCGCCCAACGCCGCCCTATAGTCACCGCGCTCGATGGCCGCCATGCCGGCATCGAAATCCGCCCCCGCCGGAACCGCGAGGCCGGCCAGGATCACGGCTGCGAGTGCCAAGCGTCTCATATCCGGCAGAGTAACATGGGGCTGGTGTCGGGACACCCTCGCCGGGCTCGGGGCGGGGCGGGGCGGGGCGGCGCGCCGCGCTCAGCGGCTGGCCCACCGCGGAGATCCGCGAGCGGCGGGCAAAGAGCGGCCAATCGACCCCCGACCCCGAGGGCCCGGGCGGCAAGTGGTGGCCGCGGCTGCGGCCGGAAGGCTAAAAACGATTCCTGAATTGGCGCGGCAAGCGCCTCTGCGATCCGCGCGATCGGCCCCCTTGCGCCGCTGCCCTCAGTCCTCGGGGATCCAGCCGCTCATGCGGCTCTCGGCGGCCTCCTTCTCGGCCGCCGGCACGGTGCCCTTGATCTCCTTGATGTAGTGGGCGGCGAGCTTGGGCCGCTGGCGCGCCGCGAGCTGGAGCCAGAACCAGGCTTCCTGGTAGCTCTGTTCGATGCCGTCGCCCTCGGCGTACATGTGGCCGACGAAGATCTGGGCCCGGGCGTGGCCGGCCTTGGCCGCGTTCAGGAACAGCGTGGCGGAGCGGGCCCGGTCCTGCTCTACGCCGATACCGTGATAGTAGGCGTAGCCGAGGTCGAACTCGGCCTTGCCGTAGCCGGTCCCGGCGGACTCGGCGAAGAGCTCGGCCGCCTTGGCCCGGTCCTGCTCGACGCCGCGCCCCTGAAAGTACATGTAGGCCAGGCTGCGCTTGGCCTTGGCGTTGCCCGCCTCGGTCGCCCTGGCGAACCAGTCGGCGGCCAGGGTGTAGCTCTGCCGCATCCCCTTGCCGGCGAAATAAAGGTCGCCCAGGTTGCGCTGGGCCTTGGCGTTGCCCTGGCCGGCCGCGAGCCGGTACCAGTGGGCCGCGGCACGGTAGTCGCGCGACACGCCCTTGCCATCCTCGTAGAAGATGCCGAGCGTCCGCTGGGCTTCCTGATGGCCCTGGGTGGCGGCCTTCTCGACCCACTCGACGGCGCCGGCCGGGTCCTTGTCGCGCCCCAGGCCGGCGTCGAAAATGAGGCCCAGCACGTACTGGGCCTTCGGGTCCCCGGCCTCCGCGGCCGGCAGCAGCTCGCGATAGGCGGTGGCGTAGTCCTCGGCGTCGAAGGCGCGCAGGCCGGCGCCGCTGTCGCCGAGCGCGCCACTGCTGAGCGCCGCCAGGACCAGGGCGGCCAGAGTGAGCCGTCGCATCATCGCACTCCCTTGAGAGCGTTGCCCGTCCGGATGCGGCGCCGGCGCTCGACCGACCAAGCGTCGCCGCGGCGGTGGCGCCCTAATCCTTCGGGTGCAGGATCAGCCATTCGCGCGCCAGCGACAGCGCCTCGCCGATTTCGGCCTTACCCATCTTGGCCGCCACGCCGTCCATGTTGTCGAGCCCGGCGCCGTTCCCTTGGGTCGCCGCCAGGTTGTACCACATGTGGGCGCGAACCAAGTCCTGCTCGACGCCCAGGCCATTCTCGTAGAGGCGACCGAGGTTGTTCTGGGCGTCGTCATGGCGCTGCTCGGCGGCCTTCTGGTACCACTCCGCGGCCCGGGCGAAGTCCTGGGCCACGCCATGGCCCTCGTCGTAAAGGATGCCCAGGTTGTTCTGCGCCAAGCCGTCGCCCTGCTCGGCGAGCGGCTTCCACTCCCGCAAGGCGGTTTGGTAATCGCCCCGGCTGTAGGCCCCGACGCCGTCCCAAAACCCGGCCCAGGCCGGCGCCGCCAGCGCCACGGCAAGCCCGCTCGCGAGCCATAATCGTTTCATCGCACCGGCTTTGACGAAGCTCTTGTGTCCCGCCATACCACGCCTGCCTCGCTGCGGCCCATCAACCGGAGCGCCGCGGCCCGAGCGCCAGGGCTATTCCTCCTTGGCCTCGGGTTTGGATTCGGCGGCGTCCTCCGCGAGCTGGTCGATCGCCATTTTCGCCGCCGCGTCCAGCGACACGTTGGCGTTTTCCGACTGCCCGTAGAACCCGTTCATCACCTCGCTGATCTGGTCGCCGTCGAAGGTGACCCAGAGCTCGCGCCACTTGACCTGCAGTTGGCGTCGAAGGGTTGCCGTCAGCACCTCCTCGGAAAGCCCGGTGGTGAGCCCCCCGGTCAGCTCGTTGGCGACCACCAGGTTGATCCCGTCCCGCAGGCCCGAGGCATAAAAGGCGCGGGCCGGCTCGGGGATCGCAAACCAGTACTCGGCATAGTCGAAATCGTCCGCCTCGCCCGCTTGAGCCCCCTCGTTCGCGCTCGACTTAGTTTCCTGCGCCCAGCCCGGCTGAAAGGCCAGCACGAGCAGGGCCGCGAGGCAAACGGCTGGCCATCTGATAGAGCTAATACCGCGAACTGAAGACCGGCACATCGAGATATCCTCCCTGTGCTCCCCATCCGGGCGATTGGCGGGCGGGCGCCGCTTCTTCTTCCAGGCCCCTTCGAGTTCCCGCAAATTCCCGGTCGATGGGACCAGTTTAGCGTGGCTGGCGGCGCCGCACCAGCCCGCGTCGCTTTCTGTCGGCGCCGGTAGTTTCGGCCGCCATTCGAGGTTGGGGATGTTTACCAAGCGGGCCTCGTATAACCGGGCAAGGCGCAAGGTGGGGAAATCCACACGCCACCCCAGCAAAGGATCCAAGCCATGACATCCGTGACCAAAATCCTGGCCCTCGGCGTCGCCGCGGCGGCCCTTGCCCTGGCGCCGCTCTCGGCGGCGCGGGCCTCGGAGCGCCACCACGCGGGTTACGTCGCCCTGGGCCTGGCCACCCTGGCGCTGCTCGGAACCCGCCATGCCCTGGCGGCGGGCCATCGCAACAGGCAGGTCTACTACAGCGCCTCGCCGCAGCGCTTCAGGCCCGCCCGACACCGGCAGCGGCAGCGGCACCGCTACGGGCCCTGCCACACGGTCTACAAGATGACCTACGACGGCTACGGCCATCCCCTCAAGGTCGCCGGCACCATGTGCTACGACGCCTACGGCCGCTCCTACGTGGTGCCCGGCAGCCGCTACGTCGTGCACCGTTAATGAGGCGCCGCGCCCCAGCCCCCTCTCGGATCACCTCACAACGTGCGGCCCGGCGCCCGTAGGTACTTCTCGATGTCGGCGGCGAACAGCCGCTCGGAATCGTCCTCGGGCGCGTAACCGATGACCTCGCGGGCGTTGACCAGGCTCCAGAACGCCCGTGTGTTGTTGGAGATGCCGTAGAAGATCTGGAACGGCACCCCGTCCGGGTTGCGGATGTCCTCGGTCTCGATCGACTTGACGTAAAGCTGCGCCAAGTCGCGCGCGCTGATGAAGGCGCCGAGGTCGCGGCGATAGGTCACCGGATTGTCCTTGAGCTTCTCGCCGACGATGGGACGCGGCGCGCCGATGCGGATGTGCACGTTCTCCACCGCCCGGCCAAAGCGGCCCGAGGCGAAGACGAAGCCGAGGTGCTCGTAAGTCGCCTTGGCCCAGCCGTAGTAGTTGTCGGAGAGGGGATAGGTATCGGGCGCGACCAGGTCCATCTTGCCGTGGTGGAGCTTCGATTCGTACCAGTCGGCGGCGTGGTTGGAGCTGGTGATGACGACCCGGCGCACGTTCTCCTCGAGCCCCAGCTTGAGGACGTGAAAGGCCATGTCGAGGTTGACGCGCTCGACGTAGTAGCCGTCCACCTCGCCGGGTTCCTGATCGGGCAGCCACTGCAGCGGCGGCCCGGCCCGGACCTCGCCCCAATGGTGTCCGTTGTGGACGATGGCGTCGAGACCCTCGAAGTGGGCCCGGTAGGCGTCGACGTCCGGGTTCGAGAGATCGACCTCGACGATGTCGTCGATGGCCCCGCCCTTGGCCTCCCTGGTGACGTCAAGCAGCACCAGATCGTAGCGCTCGCGAAAGGCGGGCAAGAGCTGGCTCGAGATGTAGCCGGCGGCGCCGGTCAACAGCACCCGCGGTTTGCTCATGGGCAAGTCCCTCTTCCATGGCCCGCTTCCACGGCCCGGGTGGGAGCGGCGCTGGCCGAGGTCACGCCGTCCTAATCGCAGCTCCCCGCCTTGAGACCGTCGGGCAAGCGCGTGGCCGCGTCACCGCAAGCCGTCTCCACCTGACGTTGCGTCAGACCCGTGGCGCCGTCGAACCGCGCTCCTCTGATGTCGGCCTTGTTGAGCACCGCCTCCTTGAGGCTGGCGCCCTCGAGATTGGCATTGGCGAGGATCGCGCGCCGCAGGTTGGCCTCGGTGAGGTCGGCCTCCTTGAGGGTGGCGTCCGTCAGGTTGACGCGGTCGAGGTCGGCCGAATGCAGATAGGCGTGGCTCAGCGTGGCGCCCTCGAGGTTGGCCCTCTCGAGGGTGGTGCGCTCGAGGTCGGCGTCGGCGAGGTTGGCGCGGCTGAGATCGGCGCGCTTGAGGTCGGCCGACGCCAGGTCCGCGCCGCCCAACTGAGCGCGGCTCAAATTGGCCTTTTGCAGGTCGGCGTTGCGCAGATCGGCGTCGGTGAGATCGGCGCCGGAGAGGTCCGCCTTCTCGAGGTCCGCGCCCAGCAGCTTGGCCCCGACCAGGTCGGCGCCGCTCAAGTCGGCCTTCTCCAGCTCGGTCCGGCGCAGGTCGGCGCGGCGCAGATTGGCCCCCCTCAGGTTGGCGTCCTTGAGGTCGGCCTCCCTCAGCTTGGCCCGCTCGAGGTCGGCGCCCTTGAGGTCGGCGCCCTTGAGGTCGGCACCCGTCAGGTCGCACCTGGGGCAGTGACCGGTCTCCCTCAGCTTGTCGAGGTCGGCCTGCTCGAAGGCCTGGGCACTGAGACTTAAGCTGAGCAGGCCGGCGACGACCAACGATGCTTGCTTCACGGAACCCTCCCGATCATCGATTTCCCGCGGCCGCCACGACGGCCCGCCGCGCGCCTCCGCGCCCGACCGATACCCGCGGCCCCCATGACCCCCCATAATGCTGTGGCGAGGGCCGGGCCGCAACGAGCGGATGGACCATGGGCGTCCGCCACCCCGAGTTTGCCCCCGCCGTCATCGCGGCTTAGGGTCGGCGGCGGCGCGCTGACGCTGTCCCTCGCAAGATATGCGGGCGGGAGTGGAACGAGGCCTTCAAGGTCGGCATCGAGTCGGCCGACCACGAGCACCGCCTCGACCAGATCCGCGAGATCATGGACGGCCCGCTGCACGCCTTCGTCGTCAACGCGGGTGGTCAGGGCTTTCTCAGCAGGTTGACGCGGATCGGCTGGGGGAACAGGTCGCCGCCATCGCCGGGCGCCGCGAGGCGCCGGTATCGGGCGCGCATCTCCTGATCCATGGCCTCGAAGGCCGCCTCCTTGTCCGGGTTGATCGACACCATGCGCTCGCGGAAGGCCTCGAAGCTCTTGTGGCGCAGGGGATGGACGTAGGTGAGCTCGGTCTCGGGCCTCAGCCCGACCGCGTCGGCGTCCTGGATCACCCGGTAGGCGTGGGCGCGCACCGCGGTCTCGTCGTGGATCGGCTTGACCAACTCGAACTGGGGGCCCTCGACGAGCGGCTCGGCGAGGTAGACGGTGCCGCCCGGCCGCAGCACCCGGGCGGCCTCGGCGAGCGCCCTTCCCTGGTGCTCCTCGGCGATGTGGTGGAGCGAGTTGAAGAAGACGACGAGGTTGGCCGAGGCGTCCTCGAGGGGCAGGTCCTCGCCCACCCCCTCGAGGTATACCTCGCCGCCGACGGCCTCGGCGGCGCGCGCCTTCTCAAGCTGCCGGGCGCCGCACTCGACACCTGTGACCCGCGCCCCGGCGCGGGTCATAGCGCGCACCAGGGAGCCGTCGCCGCAACCGACGTCGACAACGTCCCTGCCGTCGAGCGCCACCAGCTCGGCCAGGACCTCCGTGTTCTCGCGTGTCTTCATGCCGACCTTTCCTCCGCCATTGCATTCTCTCCCAGCCCATAAGATAGCCATAGGCGGGGGCGCTGGCGAACCGCCAGGCTCCCTCGATCGAGGGCCCCTCGGCGATCGCCAAAGTTAGGCGCGCCGAAGTCGGCAAGGTTTGGATAAGTTCGGGTGGCGGGCTCGGGGGCGATGGCGGGACGGCTCAGGCGGCCCGGACGCGCATCCGCTCGGCGGGAAAACGAATCGTCACCGTGGTGCCCACGCCCTCCTCGCTTTTGAGCTCGAAGTCCGCGCCGTGCATCTCGGCCAGCCGATTGGCCAAGGGCAAGCCGAGCCCGGTTCCCTCGTATTTCCGGTTGAGCACGCCGTCGACCTGGACGAACGGCTCCATCACCTTGGGGATATCCTCGGGCGCCATGCCGATGCCGGTGTCCGAGACCGCGAGCACCAGCGCACCCGTGGAACTCAGCGCCGCCTCGACGCCCACCGAGCCGCCGGAAGGGGTGAATTTGACCGCGTTCGAAAGAAGGTTGATAAGGATCTGCCTAACCATTCGCGCGTCGGCCCAAAGCGCGGGCAAGCCATCGGCGACGCGCTTCTCGAGCGTGAGCCCGGCGGCGTGAACGCGCTCTTTCACGAGGGCGAGACAACCGTCGATGGCGCCATCGACATCGACCGTCTCCTCGCGGAGTTCGATCCGCCCGGCCTCGATCTTCGAGAGATCGAGAATGTCGTTGATGAGGTCCAGAAGGTGCCGCGCGGAGGTGTGGATGTCGTCCACGTACTCGGTGTACTTGGCGCCGCCAACGGGTCCGAATAGTCCTTCCACCATGATCTCGGAGAAGCCGATTATGGCGTTCAGCGGCGTCCGCAGCTCGTGGCTCATCGTGGCCAGGAAGTCGGACTTGGCATGGTTGGCTTGATCGGCCTCGAGCTTCGCCTGGTGCAGACCCTCGGCCATCTCCACCACCTGCGCGCCCTGTTTCTCCAGCCTCACTTGCACCATCTCGAGTTCGTTGACCGTGCGCTGGAGCGTCTTGCCCCTCTGGGTGACCTCTTGCTCCCTCTTCTTGAGCTCCGTGATGTCCGAAAAAACCGTGGCGGTGCCACCGTCGCCCATTCGCCGTTCCTTGATGAAGAACCAGCGTTCGCCTTCGTATTCGACCACGGTTTCGCTGACCGGGTCGCGACGGCGCCTGACCTGTTCCGCGACCCAGGCGTCGGGGTCCGAATCGAGTCGGATGCCGCCGCCTTCCACCGTCCGCCTGAGCACCTCGGCGAAGCGGTCGCCAGGGCGCAATCGCTGCTCGGCGCTAACGTGTAGTTGGGCGAAGCGGTCGTTGTAGAGCACCAGCCGGTCCGCTTGGTCCCACACCGCGAAGCCGTCCCCGGCGTTCTCCATCGCCGCCGCGAGCCGCGCCTCGGTGACCTTCCGTTCGGTTACGTCGGTCCAGAGGCCGATCACGCCGCCGTCGCTGGTCGGTCGCTCCTTGATTTCGACCCAGCTGCCATCGCTGAGCTGCTGCTCGAAGCAATGGCCCCTGGCGGCACGATGGTGGCCCAACCTGGCCTCGATCCAGGCCTCCTGATCGTCGATTACCTGCTTGCCGGCAATGTCGCCATTTTCGGCCTTGAGCCGAACGATCTCGGCGAATTTCAGGCCGATGAGCTCGTCGACCGAGGCGAACGATCGGTAGACGTAGCGATAGTGCTCGTTGCAGTAGACCAGCACGTCGGCGGGGTCGAATACCGCGACGCCCACCCTGAGGCAATCGAGCGCGTTGAGAACTGTCGCCGTCTCGGTCGATTCGAGGGGATGGCGCATGGGGTCGAAACCGGGGCTCTCGGGCACGATGGGCGGTGTCTCACCTTGCCGGATTCTCGGGAAGGTCGTGCCATAGACCTAACCGCCTCGTGATTAAGATTTCGTTTTAATCGTAGGTCGATATCGCGCATGAGAATGCTTCTTAATCGTAGAAAGCGCCGATGACCGCGTCGTGGCGGCGGCTCTAGCGCCGCTTGTACTGCTCGGCGCCCCACAGGTTGGACCAGGTCTGGTCGTCGATCTCGTCGACCACGTCCTCGAGCCTCTCCATGTCCCGGGCCACTGCGGGGCGCCGGGCGATGGCCTCGAACCAGCGCCTTAAGTTCGGGAACGCCTCCAGCTCCTGGCCCTGGCGCTGGTGCAGCCGGATCCAGGGAAAGGTGGCGATGTCGGCGATCGAGTAGTCGCCGGCCAGGAACTCGTGATCGCCGAGACGCTTGTCGAGGATGTTGTAGATGCGCCCGGCCTCGTTGGTGTAGCGCTCGATGGCATAGGCGATCTTGTCGCGGGTGTAGGCGCGGAAGTGATGGGCCTGTCCCAGCATCGGGCCGACGCTTCCCATCTGGAACATCAGCCACTGCAGCACGGTGGAGCGCGCCAGCGCCTCGGTGGGCAGGAAGCGGCCCGTCTTGTCGGCCAGGTAGATCAGGATGGCGCCCGATTCGAAGACCGCGAAGGGCGCGCCGCCGGGGGCCTCGCGGTCGATGATGGCCGGGATCTTGTTGTTGGGGCTGAACTCGAGGAACTTGGGCTCGAACTGCTCGCCGCAGTCGATGTCGACCCAGTGCACGGTGTAGTCGAGGCCGGTCTCCTCGAGCATGATGTGGATCTTCTGGCCGTTGGGGGTGGCGGCGGAGTAAAGGTCAATCATCGGCTTCTCCTGGTCTATTTGGCGCGCGCCTCGAAGCGGCACGAAGCGGCGCCGGCGGCGGCGCAGGCGACCTCCCGCGCCGCCATCTCGCGGCCCGCGACGAGGCCCGCCACCGCCGCCAGCATGCCGGCGATGGCGGCGCAGACCGGCCCCTCCGAGGCCCCGAAACCGGCCGCGAAGGGGCTGTTCCGCACCTCGAGGTCGAGGGCGCCGTCGGCGCCCGCATGAAGAGTCCACACCCCCCAGCCGAGCTCGGGCGCGGTGGCGGCGATGGTGGCGAGCAGCTCTTGGGCCTCGGCCGCACCCATGGCCTGGTAGCGCCGCGCCGACTTGGCGCCGTGCCGGGTGGTGGAGCGGGCCAGCGCGTCGAAGGTCTGATCCCGGAGCGCCGCCGGCAGCAGCGCGAAGGCGCCCATCAGGGTATCGGGCCGGATCAAGAGATAGCGCACCTCGCCGTCGCGGATCTCGCCGCTCCCGGCATCGAAGCTAAGGCGCTCGCGGAAGGTTCCGATTTCGCTCACCCGGCGCTCCTGGCGAAAGTTGGCTTGGGCATCATAGAAGGCTTCATTCGCCTTGCGCTGCCGCTATAGCATACGGGACATTGTACGGGAGATTGGCGCGCGCGCGCGGGCTCTCCGGAGGGCGGCCATGAGGCGACGCAAGATCGGCATCGACGTGGGCGGAACCTTCACCGATTTCCTGGTCACGGCCGAGGGCGAGGAGCCGGCCATCTTCAAGGTGCTGTCGACCCCGGCCGACCCCTCGATCGGGGTCGTCGACGGGCTCGCCGAGATCGCCGCCAGCATGGAGCTCACCTTAAGAGAGCTCGCGCCCGAAATCGAAACCATCGTCCATGGCACCACGGTGACCACCAACGCGGTGCTCACCAGGGAGGGCGCCCGGACGGCGCTGATCACCAGCGCCGGCCTGCGCGACGCCCTCGAGATGCGGCGCGGCGTCCGCGAGGAGCAGTACAACAACCGCTACACCAACGTGCCGCCCCTGGTGCCGCGCTATCTGCGCCGTGGCGTCGGCGGCCGGCTCGACCGCGCGGGCCGAGAGCTCGCGACCCTCGATCTAGACGACGTGGCCCGGGCCATCGCGCTGTTCAAAGAGGAGGCGATCGAGGCGGTGGCGATCTGCTTCATGAACGCCTTCGCCAACCAGGACCACGAGCAAGCGGCGGCGGCGTTGGTGCGGCGCGAGCTGCCCGGCGCCTACCTCACGGTGTCGGCCGAGCTGCTGCCCTCGATCCGCTTCTACGACCGGGTCAGCACCACGGTGCTCAACTCCTACGTCGGGCCCAAGCTGAGCTCCTATCTCGACAGCCTGACCCGGCGGTTCGCGGAGATCGGCTTCGCCGGCGTGCTCTTGATCATGCAGTCGAACGGCGGCGTGGTGTCGCCCCAGGTGGCGCGCGACAAGGCCGGCGTCACCCTGCTCTCGGGCCCCGCCGCCGGGCCCGGCGCCGGGCTCGGCTACGCCGCCATCCACGGCCACAAGAGCTGCATCACGGTGGACATGGGGGGCACCAGCTTCGACGCCGCGCTGGTCCGCGACGAGACCCCGATCACGGTCACCGAGGGCGAGATCGCGCGGCTGCGCATCGCGCTGCCGATGCTCGACATCAACACCATCGGCGCCGGCGGCGGCAGCATCGGCTGGATCGACGAGGGCGGGCTCTTGCGCATGGGCCCCCAGAGCGCCGGCGCCGACCCGGGCCCGGCCTGCTACGCCCGCGGTGGGGTGCTCCCGACCTGCACCGACGCCGACCTGATCCTGGGCCTGCTCGACCCCCAGTTCTTCGCCGGCGGCAAGATCGAGCTCGACTCGGAAGCCGCGCGCCACGCCGTCGACGAGCACGTCGCGGGAGCGATGGGACTCACGATAGAGGACGCCGCCGCCGGCATGTACCGGGTGATCAACACCAACATGGCCCAGGGGGTGCGCGAGATCACCATCAAGCGCGGCTTCGACCCGCGCGAGTTCCCCATGGTGGTGGCCGGCGGCGCCGGCGCGCTGCACGCCTGCATGATCGCCCAGGAGCTCGAGATCCCGATGTTCATCGTGCCGCGCGAATCCTCGATCTTCTGCGCCGCCGGGATGCTGATGAGCGATCTCAAGCACGACTTCGTGCGCACCTTCGTCGCCCGCATGGGCGAGATCGACTGGCGCCAACTGAACGGCTTCTATGACGACATGATCGCCGAGGGCGAGGCGCTGCTGGCCGAGGAGCGGATCCTTGAGGACCAGCGCCGCTTCACCGCCCGCTTCGATTGCCGCTACACCAAGCAGTACCACGAGGTCTCGTTCCCGGTGGCGCTCGAGGCGGTGCGCGGCGCCGACGGCGGCGCCATCGAGGCCGACTTCCACACCGAGCACAACCGCATGTACGGCTACTCGCTCGAGGACCAGGGCACGCCGGTGGAGGTCATCAACCTGCGCCTCCAGGCGATGGGCGTCACGGCCAAGCCGGAGTACCGCGAGGAGGCCTACGCCGGCGCCGAGCCAAGCGCCGCGCTCAAGGCCGAGCGCCAGATCTACGTGCCCGAGCGCGCCGCCTTCGAGGCCGTGCCGATCTACGACGGCCACCTCACCCGCTTCGGCCACCGCATCCCCGGCCCGGCCTTGATCGAGCAGGTCAACACGGCCATTTTCCTCAGTGCTTCGTTCGACTGCGTGTGCGACAAGTACGGCTCGTTCGCCGTCTACCAGAGGGGGCGCGAGGACCTGGTCTCCTCGGCGCTTCCGGAGCCCGCCTCATGAGCGACGTCGATCCCATCCTGCTCTCGGTGTTCGCCAGGGCCTTCCGCTCGATCACCGACGAGATGAGCATCTCGCTGCAGCAGACCGCGCGCTCGCCGATCCTCTGCGAGGCCAAGGATTTCGTCACCGGCCTCTACGACGCCGAGGGAAGGATGCTGGAGCAGACCGAGAACCTGCCCATCCTGGCCTTCTCGCTGGCCCCGGTGTGCAAGTATCTCATCGAGTACTTCGGCGACGAGATCTATCCCGGCGACGTCATCTTCCACAACGACGTCTTCAGCATGGGCAACCAGAACAACGACGTCGCCGCCTACAAGCCCATCTTCCTCGACGACAAGCTGGTCGCCTGGTCGGCCTGCAAGGGCCACCAGGCCGACATCGGCGGCGCCGTGGCCGGCGGCTACAACCCCAACGCGGTCGAGGTCTGGCAGGAAGGCCTGCGCATCCCGCCGGTGAAGGTCTACGAGCGCGGCAAGTTCCGCAAGGACGTCTGGGAGCTGATCTTCGCCAACATCCGCTTCGACATCGTCGAGGCCGACATGCGGGCCGAGATCGGCAGCTGCGTGGTCGGTGAGCGGCGCATGCTGGCGCTCGTGGAGAAGTACGGCCTCGAGCGCTTCGAAAGCCACAAGCGGGCGCTCTTCGAGGCCACGCGCAAGATGATGGAGGCGGAGATCGCCACCATCCCCAACGGCGTCTACGAGGGCGAGGGCTACGTCTACTACGACGGCCGCAACGAGGGCTCGAAGTACACCATCCGGGTGCGTATCACGGTCGAGGACGAGCACATCACCTTCGACTACTCGGACACCGACGAGCGCACCAGCGGCTTCGTCAACGGCACCTATACCTCGAGCGCCTCGGCGACCATCCTCACCTTCCTGCAGATGGTCAACCCCGACATCCCCCACAACGAGGGCATGGTCGAGCCCATCGACATCGTGATCCCCGAGGGCACCATCCTCAACGCCGGCTACCCCAAGGCGACGACCTTCGGCAACCACCTCTGCCCGCCCAACGCCGACGCCATCCAGCGCGCCCTGGCGCCCGTCATCCCGGATCGCGTCACGGCCGGCTGGAACAACCTGTTGTGCTCGCTCACGACCGGAGAAGATCCTGAAAAGAAAGATACTTACGTCGATATCTTCTTTATGGGGATGAAGGGTGGATCGGGTGCCATGAAAGGCGTCGACGGCTACGATCACATCGGCATGATCGACGCCTCGGGCGGCGTCCTCGACCAGGACTACGAGATGTTCGAGCAGCAGACGCCGCACCTCTTGCACAAGCACGAGTACCTCTGCGACTCGGCCGGCGCCGGCCAGTGGCGCGGCGGCCTCGGCACCGAGACGCTCTATGAGATCGGCGCCGACGACACCCAGCTCGTGACCTTCGGCGACGGCGACTTCGAGGCTCCCTTCGGGCTCGCGGGCGGCGGCCGCGGGGTGCTCAACGAGATCAAGCTCACCTACCCGGACGGCGAGCAGACCGCGCCCCGCAACAAGGACCTGATCACCGGGGTGCCCAAGGGCACGCGCTATTACCAGGTGGCGACCGGCGGCGGCGGCTACGGCGACCCCAGGAAACGCCCGGCCGAGGTGGTCGCGGCCGAGGTCCGCAACGGGGTGGTGTCGCGCGCCGCGGCCGAGGAGCTCTATGGCGTCGTCGTCGACGAGGCCAGCTTCGAGCTCGACGAGGCGGCCACCGCCGCCTTGCGCCGGGCCTGAGCTCAGGCCAGCGGCATGGACTTCGATCTGCCCGAGGACCTGCGCGCGATCCGGGAGAGCTTCGCCCGCTTTTCCGACGAGCAGATCGCGCCCCGCGCGCAAGCCATGGACGAGGCCCACGAGTTCCCGCGCGAGATGTTCGGCCGCGTCGCCGAGCTCGGCTTCATGGGCCTGCGCTACCCGGAAGCGGTGGGCGGCTCGGGGCTCGGGCTCTTGGCCTACTGCCTGGCGGTCACCGAGATCGCCCGCGGCTCGCTGTCGCTGGCCGCCTGCGTCTCGATGCAGTCCCTGATGGGCACCCATTTCGTCCACGCCTATGGCGACGACGAGATCCACGAGCGCCTGCTCAAGCCGGCGCTTAAGGGCGCCAAGATCGGCACCATCTGCATCACCGAGCCGGACGCCGGCTCCGACCTCGGCGCGATCTCGACCGCCGCCGAGAAGGTCGACGGCGGCTACCGCCTCAACGGCCGCAAGATGTGGGTGACGCTGGCGCCGGTGGCCGACTTCTTCACCGTGTTCGCGCGCGCCGGCCCGGACAAGCGGCTCACCACCTTCCTGGTCGAGCGCGATTTCGAGGGCCTCAACGTGGGCCGGGCGATCGAGAAGATGGGGGTGTGGGCGCTGCCCACCTCGGAGCTCGCGCTCGACGACTGCGTGGTGCCCGAGAGCCACCGCCTCGGCGACGAGGGCGCGGGCGAGGCCAACCTGCGCCAGATCCTGGCCGAGATCCGCATAATGACCGGGGCGCTCGCGGTGGGCGTGGGGCGCGCCGCGCTCGACGATGCGGTGCGCTACGCCGCCGAGCGCAAGCAGTTCGGCAAGCCCATCAATCGCTTCCAGGCGATCCAGTTCAAGCTCGCCGAGATGGCCACCGAGCTCGAGGCGGCGACCCATCTGGTGCACTACGCCGCCTGGCTCAAGGACGAGGGCCGGCCCCATCACAGCCAAGCGGCGATGGCCAAGCTCTTCGCCAGCGAGGGCGCCGCCGAGATCTGCGACCAGGCGGCGCGCATCCTCGCGTCTTACGGCTACGCCATGGAGTTCCCGGTGCAGCGCCATCTGCGCGACATCCGCTTCACCCTGATCGGCGGCGGCACCAGCGAGATCCTCAAGCTGATCATCGCCCGGGAGCTCTCGGGGTGATGGCGATCGAAGGGGGGCCGCGGGCCGGACGAGCGCTCCATCTCTCTCCAACCCCTGTGAAAGCCGTTGCAAAGGCCATGTATCACACCTCACATTCCCTGATTCCCGATCGCGATAACTAACAGATTTGCGAGGTTCCTTCGTATACTCAGCATTTGAGGTTCGTTTCATGTTCATAAATGCCTACCATATTGGTCGAGACTTGATACCTCTCAGTGGTCCGTTTCGGCACGAAGACAAGATATTTGGTGGTGAAAGAAAGGACGATGAGATTATTGAGAATGGCGAGTTCGCCCATTGCACTTTCTCGAATATAAGTTTCAAGAAAACAAAGTTGTTAAGATGTCGGTTCGAGGATTGTGTTTTTTTGGGGTGCTATTTCCGACTAACCGAAATTCGGGATAGTAACTTCATCGGCTGCCGATTCTTCGACTGCACATTTCCTCATATTTCTATTCGTGGATCAAATTTTGGATACTCAAGATTCTCAAATTGTTTCATTCCATATTCTGTAATGCGGCTAAATTTGCCACAGGAACCTAATTTAAAAGAGGAGATATGCAGGAATATGGCAATAGAGACAGCAAGACTAGGCCATTTATATGATGCTAGATCTTTTCGAATGCAGGAGATAAAAGCTCGAGAAGAAAATTGGAAATTAGCAATGCTTGGAGCCAATGAATGGTATCTAGAACACTATGATTATTTTCGCAGATTCACTGCTGGTATACGGCTACTGCGGAGTCTAGGGAATCGAATATTATGGGGGTATGGAGAAAGAATTATTGTCTTGATTTGTAATTTCCTGGTGTGGGGTGCCCTAATTTTTCCTACATTATTTTATCTCAATAAGACTGATTTACAGACTATCTCTCAGAAACAAATAGATATATCTGAAATCCTGTATTTCAGTTTCAGTAATATTGTTCCGGGCAGTATTTCGTCGAATGTTGTAGCAATCTCTTCAACAACAATGTTCTGGGCTGTTATTGAATCTTTGTTTGGTGTGATTATGGCAGGGCTCTTTGTGTCTTATTTATTCCGCTGGATACTGCATAGATAATGCAAGACGACACATCAATCTGGCTTTACGGGTCTTGGGCGCGAGGTGACGCAGTGCGAGATAGCGACATCGATATTCTTGTGGTAGGTGACGATCCAATTAGCTCGAAAATCGTCTCGGCCTTAGTGGAGTTAGACGGTGCGCCGCTTTCGATAAGCCAATACACTTGGTCTGAGATCGAGGGTATGGCTATTTATGGCTCTTTGTTTTTACACCACCTTAGATTAGAGGCGCGCCCGATCTTCGAAGGTTCTATTGTTTCCGGACGACTTCGTAAGATTCTTGGCACACTTCCTTCGTACAATCGGGTGCGCAAAGATTATATAGCATTTCGGACCGTTACAATGGACGTGAAAGCGTCGTTGTCGGAAGGGGGATTCGTTCCATTTGAGTTATCTGTTCTAGCTACTGTTGTACGGCACGCTTGTATCCTCGGTTGTTATCTCGAAGATCGGCCTACGTTCGGTCGTTTGACACCTGTGAAGAGACTCGTGACTTTATGGGATCTAAATAAGAACATCATTCAAACGTATTCCAAGATTTATTCCTACAAGTTATTCGCGGATAAGCGTATTGATGAGCCACCAACCAATACCCTAGCTGAGGCACGCAACTTCTGTGATCATGCTGACGGCGTGCTAGATAGAATGGAGGAAACAGTTCATGGTGAACATTGATACATGCTTAGGACAAATCGCTGCAGTGAGGAAGGCGATTGATGACTTGAATTCTGCGTACGTTGCGCGCTTTCGCCTTAGAAGATTAATTCTTACACTCTCTTACGTGGTTGGAAAGCAGTATAGTAGAGATGAAGGAAGTGCACCGACGACTATTGAGGAACGAACTCATTCAATTGAGGGGAAACACGAAATCGAGGCATTACGCAGCCGGCTGAGCGCCGCTGCTGAAGAGCTTGGCCAACCAAGCGAGCCACTTGACGATAGATGGCGCAAGACATGGCAAGAGCTCGTGGAAAATTTAGATAAGCTAGAAAGATTGCTAAGAACGAATGTGGTATAGCATGATATTGTGCATGATATACGGGCGAGGGCATCTATGATTCGTTATATGGCGAGTGGCGGATCATGGCAAAGGCATGGATCGTGGAACGACGGGCCAAGGTGCTGATCGCCAAGCCCGGCCTCGACGGCCATGACGTGGGCGCCAAGGTGGTGGTGCGGGCGCTGGCCGCGGCCGGCTTCGAGGTCATCTACAGCGGTCTCCAGCAAACGCCAGAGGCAATTGCGGCGGCGGCGCGCGACGAGGACGTGGACGTCATCGGCCTCTCCATCCTCTCGGGCGCCCACCTGCCGCTGTGCCGCAAGCTGAAGACGCTGCTCGACGACCAGGGCCTCGGCGAGAAGCTCTTGATCGTCGGCGGCAACATCCCTCGCGGCGACCACGAGGAGCTCAAGGCGCTCGGCGTCGACGCCGTCTTTCCCACCGGCTCCAAGCTCGACGAGATGACCAACTTCATCCGGGAGAACGTGTCATGAGGGCGCAGAAGCTGAAAACGCCGGCGGCAGCGGCGGCCGACCAGCGGCCCGTGGTCAACGAGTCGGGCATCGAGATCAAGCCACTCTACACCGCGGACGACGTGGAGGAGAGCGGCGGCGCCGCGATCGGGCTCCCCGGCGAGTATCCCATGACCCGCGGCATCCACGCGCTGATGTACCGCAAGCGGCCCTGGACGATGCGCCAGTACGCCGGCTTCGCCAACGCCGCCGAGACCAATGAGCGCTTCCATTATCTGATCGCCAACGGCCAGACCGGGCTCAACGTCGCCTTCGACCTGCCGACCCAGTGCGGCATCGACTCCGACGCCGAGATCGCGGCCGCCGAGGTCGGGCGCGTCGGCATGGCGGTCGACACCCTGCGCGACTTCGAGATCGCCTTCGAGGGCATCGACCTCGACCAGATCACGGTCTCGCTGACCATCAACGGCGCCGCCGCGGTGCTCATCGCCATGTACCTGGCGATGGCCGAGAAGCGCGGCTACGACCTCGCCAGGCTGCGCGGCACGGCGCAGAACGACATCCTCAAGGAGTTCGTCGGCCGCGGCACCTGGATCTTCCCGGTCGAGCCCTCGATCAAGCTGGTGGCCGACACCGTCGAGTACTGCGCCGAGCACGCCCCCCAGTACAGCCCGGTGAGCGTGTGCGGCTACCACATCCGCGAGTCGGGCGCCAACCCGGCGCAGGAGATGGCCTACGCCTTCCTCATCGCCAAGGCCTACATCGCCGCGGTGCTCGCCCGCGGCCTCGACATCGACGCCTTCGCCGGCCGGCTCTCGTTCAACTTCAACATCTTCGGCAATCTCTTCGAGCAGGTGGCCAAGTTCCGCGCCGGCCGACGGCTGTGGGCGAGCATCGTCAAGGAGGACTACGGCGCCCAGAACCCGCGCTCGATGTGGATGCGCATGATCGCCGGCGGCGGCGGCTCGGGCCTCACCATCGAGCAGCCCGAGAACAACATCGTGCGCGGCGCCTACTACGCCCTGATCGCGGCGCTCTCGGGCGCCCAGACCATGGCGCTGTGTTGTTACGACGAGGCCTACACCATCCCCACGCCGAAGGCCCAGCGCATCTCGCTCAGGACCATGCAGCTCCTGATCGAGGAGATGGGCCTGTGCGACACCGTCGATCCGCTGGGCGGCTCTTACTACATCGAGACCCTGACCAACCAGATGGAGGAGAAGATGCGCGCGGTGATGGCCGAGGTCGAGGACGAGGGCGGCATCGTCCAGGCCATCGCCAGCGGCCGCATCCAGGCCGAGGTCTCGCGCCAGGCCTACGAGCACCAGCGCAAGCTCGAGAGCGGCGAGTTTCGCAAGGTCGGAGTCAACTGCCACCGCGTCGAGGAGGAGGAGCCCGAGGTCGCGCTCCACCCCTACGACGAGGCCGAGCGCGAGCGCCAGGTCGCGAGCATGGCCCAGGTCCGCGCCGAGCGCGACGGCGCCCGGGTCGAGGCGGCGCTCGAGAGCTTGCGCGCCGCGGCCCAGGCCGGCGCCAACGTGATGCCGGCCTTGATGGAGGCGGTCAAGGCCTACGCCAGCGTCGGCGAGATGACCGCCGTGCTCACCGCGGTCTTCGGCCGCTACAAGGAGCCGATTCGATTCTGAGCCCGGCCAAAAAGCTGTCGCCCGCGGAGACCCCGGGGACGGGCATCGAGCGCTATCTCGCGCCGGGCTCGCTCGAGGAGGCGGCGCGGGCGTTGGCCGAGGGCGAGGCCACGCTCTTGGCCGGCGGCACCGACCTGATGCCGCAGACCAGCCTCGGCACGCTCGCCTTCAAGCCGACGCTGATGAACATCCGCCGCTTGCCCGAGCTCGCCGGCATCGACGTGGCCGAGGGCCGCATCCGCATCGGCGCCGCGGCCACGGTGGCGGAAGTGCTGGAGAGCCCGCTGCTGGCCGAGACGGCGCCGGTGCTGGTCCGCACCGCCGATTGTTTCGCCTCCGACCAGCTCCGCAACATGGCCACCATCGGCGGCAACCTGTGCAACGCCTCGCCCGCCGGCGACATGATCATCCCGCTTCTGGTGCTCGACGCCGAGGTCGAGCTCGCCGCATGGACGGGCTCGGATCTGGGCTATCGCAGCCTCGCGCTGAAGGACTTCTTCGTCGCCCCCGGGGTCTGCCGCCGCGAGCCCCACGAGATCCTCAGCGCGGTCCGCTTCGAGGTGCCAAAGCCTGGCTTCGTCGCCGGCTTCGAGAAGTTCGGGCCCAGGCCGGCGCTCGAGGTCGCGCTGGTCTCGGTGGCCATCGGCGGCGTCCGCGAGGACGGCGCGCTCAAAGGGGCCCGCGTCGCCTTCGGCTCGGTGGCGCCGACGCCGATCCGCGCCCCGCGCGCCGAGGCCGCGCTCGAGGGCAGGCCGCTCGACGAGGACACCATCGCCGCCGTCGCCCGCGCCGCCCAGGACGAGGTGGTGCCGATCTCGGACCTGCGCGCCTCGGCCTGGTACCGCGGCACCCTGGTCGCGGCGCTGACGCAAAGGTTGCTCGCCCATGTCGCTGAAATGTGAGATCGCCTTCACCCTCAACGGACGCCCGGCGCGGGCCGAGGTGCCGCCCGAGATGAGCGCGCTCTCGATGTTGCGCGAGGTGCTCGGCATGACCGGGTCGAAGTACGCCTGCGGCGAGGGCGAGTGCGGCGCCTGCACGATCCTTCTCGACGGCCTCTCGGTCACCGCCTGCCTGCTGTTCGCGGTCGACTGCGCGGGCCGCGAGCTCGTCACCATCGAGGGCCTGCGCAGCGACGCCGAGCTCGATCCGGTGCAGCGGGCCTTCGTCGAGGAGGGCGCGATCCAGTGCGGCTTCTGCATGCCGGGCATGATCGTGCAGGCGAAGTACCTGTTGTCGCGCCACGCCCAGCCCACCGAGGACCAGATCCGCCGCGGCCTCGAGGGCAACCTCTGTCGTTGCACCGGCTACCGCAAGGTCATCGACGCCGTGGCCGCGGCCGCCGCCGGCCGCGGGGCGGGGGAGTAGAGCCATGACAACGGTGATCGAGAAAGAGACCCTGATCGGCAAGCGCGTGCCCAAGCCCGACGCGCCTGACAAGGCGGTGGGCCGCACCCGCTACATCAACGACCTCGAGCTGCCCGGCATGCTGATCGGCAAGATCCTGCGCACCGACCGGGTGCACGCCCGGATCGAGTCGATCGACGTCGCCGCCGCCACGGCCGTTCCCGGCGTCCACGCCGTGCTCACCGCCGCCGACACCCCCGGCCCCGGCATCGGCGTCGTCAAGGACAACCCGCCCTTGAAGGGCGACAAGGTGCGCTGCATCCGCGACGAGATCGCCGCCGTCGCGGCCGAGTCGGAAGCAATCGCCGATTATGCGCTGAGCCTGATCGAGGTCGAGTACGAGGACCTGCCGCCGGTGTTCTCGCCCGCCGAGGCGCTCGCCGAGGGCGCCCCGGTGATCCACGACGAACGGCCCGACAACATCATCATGTCGCACGATTTCTCGCATGGCGACGTCGCCAAGGGCGAGCGCGACTCCGATATCGTGCTCGAGGACACCTTCAAGGTTCACTACGTCACCCACTGCTGCATGGGGACGAGCTGCGTGCTCGCCGACTTCGACGCCGACGGCAAGCTGACCCTCTACTCGCAGACCCAGTACCCCTACAACTTCAAGATGGACATCGCCCCGGCGCTGGGCCTCCACCCCGGCGACATCCGCGTCATCCAGCCCCCGGTGGGCGGCGCCTTCGGCTCCAAGCTCGACGTCTACCCGTTCGAGCCGATCTGCGTACTCCTGGCCCAGGCGACGCGGCGGCCGGTCAAGCTCCAGTTCAGCCGCGAGGAGGAGTTCATCGCCTCGCCCACCCGCCAGCCGGTCGAGATGCACCTCAGGAGCGGGGTCAGATCAGATGGCACCCTCACCTTCCGCGAGGTCAAGAGCGTGCTCGACAACGGCGGCTACACCTCGTGGGGCGCCACCACGCCCTACGTCATGATGCGCACCTTCTCGTCGCACTTCCGCGTCCCCCACGTTTCCTACGAGGCCAAGGCGGTCTACACCAACAACCCCTACGCCGGCTCCTTCCGCGGCTACGGCAACGTGCAGGCGACCTACGCCACCTCCTCGCACATGGACATGCTGGCCGAGGCGGTGGGCATGGACCCGGTCACGTTCTGCCTCAAGAACGCGCAGCGCTCGGGCGAGGTGACGCCGCAAGGGAGCGTGCTCAAGGTCTGCGCGCTCGCCGACTGCATCGAGCTGGCGGCCGAGAAGTCCGGTTTCCTGGCCAAGCACGAGGCCTACAAGAAGGCGCGCGCCGAGGGTGGCACAGGGGGCGGAACGGGGGGCGGCACGGTGACGCGCGGCATCGGCCTCGCCACCGCCTTCCACAACGCGGGCGGCGCCAAGATCCACCGCAGCGACGGCTGCGGCACCATCCTCAAGCTCGACGACTACGCGCGCGCGACGCTGATTACCGGTGCCTCCGAGATCGGCCAGGGCATCGACGCGGTGCTTTGCCAAATCGTCGGCGACGAGCTCGGCATTCCCGTTGCCGACATCACCGTGGTCGCCAACGATTCGGCGCTCGGCCCCTGGGACGTGGGCGTGCACGCGAGCCGCACCACCTACATCGCCGGCAACTCGGCGCGGCGCGCGGCGCAAAAGGCGCGCCAGCAGATCCTCGCGGCGGCGGCGCGGCAGTCGAACGTCGGCGCCGAGAGGCTTGATTTGCGCGCCGGCCACGTGGTCCAGGCCGACGACGGCGTCGCCGTGATCAGCCTCGCCAAGCTGCTGCGCAACATGCACTTCGCCGGCCCGGACGCGGAGCTGGTGATGGTCACCGACTACTACGAGCCGCCCAGCGTAGCGGAGGACGAGAACCACGTCGGCGACATGTCGGCGTCCTACGCCCACGCCGCCCACGTCGCCGAGGTCGAGGTCGACAGCGCCACCGGCGAGGTGCGGGTGCTCAAGGTGACGGCGGTCCAGGACGTGGGCCGCGCCATCAACCCCATGGGCCTCGAGGGCCAGATCGAGGGCGGCATCGCCATGGGCCTGGGCTACGCGCTCTCGGAGGAGCTCAAGATCGAGCAGGGCATCGTCAAGAACCCCTCGTTCCGCGACTACAAGATCTTCACCGCGCCCGACATGCCCGAGCTCGACCTCCACTTCATCGAGCTGAGCGACCCCGAGGGGCCGCTCGGCGCCAAGGGCATCGCCGAGCTGCCCACCATCGTCATCGCGCCGGCCGTCGCCAACGCTGTCTACAACGCCACCGGGGTGCGTTTCCGGGCCCCGCCGATGACGCCCGAGCGGGTGGCGCGGGCGCTCTTCGAGCACCGCCAAGGGACGCGCCAGGCCGCGGAATGAAACCGCGCACCGTGCTCTCGATGGAGCAGGCGCTGTCGCTCACCTATGCGACGCTGCGCTTCGTCCAGCTCGGCTGGCGGGTGATCCGGCTCGAAGCGACGCCCGCCGGGCCCGGCACCCTGCCCGGCGATCCCAACCGCTACATCGGCGCGGTGGTGGCCGACGACGACCGCCGCTCCTACTTCATCGCCCCCAACGTGGGCAAGGAGGCGATCGCCCTCAACCTCAAGCTCGAGGCCGGCCGCGAGGCGCTAAAAGTGCTGGTGCGGGAGCTCGAGGTCGACATCTTCTGCTGCAACACCCTGCCGTCGAGGTACCGGCCGCTGGGCATCGACTACGAGACCCTCAAGTCGGTCAGGCCCGACATCATCTGGGCCGGGATCTCGGCCATGGGCCCCGACTATCCCGACACCCCGGGCTACGACCCGGCGATTCAGGCCATGGTCGGCTACATGGAGGTGACCGGCTTCGAGGACGGCCCGCCGACGCTTTCGGGCATCCCGCTGGTCGACCTCAAGGCCGGCGACGAGGTCTACGCCGGGGTCTGCCTGGCCTTGGCCGAGCGCGCCGAGAGCGGCGCCGGGCGCCGCATCGACGTCTCGATGCTGCAGGCGGCGGCCTCGTGGCTCATCACCACCCTGCCGCTCCTGGACTTCGGCTGCGAGCCCGAAGAGGTGACGCGCTGGGGCAACGCCCACCGCAAGTTCATCCCCACCAACGTCTACCCGGCGCGCGACGGCTTCATCTACATCGCCATCGGCAACGACGTGCAGTGGCAGCGGCTCACCGACCTGCCCAGGTTCGCCGCGCTGGCCAACGAGACGCGGCGCAGCAACGACGGCCGCTACCGCGAGCGCAGGGCGATCTACCGCGAGCTCGCCGAGATAGCCAAGCAACAGGCAGCGGAAGAGCTGGCGCGAGACTTCGCCGCCGCCAAGATCCCCCACGCCCACATCAACGACATCGCGGGCGTGCGCGAGCTCGAGGCGATCAAGGGGAAGCTCACCCGCACCCGCCTGCCGGACGGTGCGCCGGTGCGCATGCAGCCGCTGGCCACCGACACCGGCGGCGCCCCCGCCGAGTACCGCTTCGCGCCGCGCTACTCCGAGCACACCGTGGCACTGCTCCGCGAGGCGGGCTATTCGGAAGCCGAGTGCGAGGGCTTCAGGGCAGCGGGGGTGATTCCCTAAGAGCCGGGCCCGCCGCGCCGGCCTCCAATCGGCCCGGTCGCGGCGGCTGTCGCGCGGCGTTTGAGGCCATTGTTTTGGCCTCCCGAGGGTCGCCTTTCGGGACCCGCGCGGGGGCGAACAAGGCGCTTCCCGGGTTTACAAGGTTATCCACAGGAATCGGGGCTTTTATCCACAAGAAATTGCGATTCGGCGCCTTTTTCCGCTTGCGGGGCACTTCCCGAGATCGGACACTTATTGCCGCATGGCAATGGGTTTTCGGACCCGGCGTCGTGTGGATCGGAAAGCCTTCGGGTGGACTGGTCGGCACGGTAAAGGGTCTTCGGGCTCGGCGCCGTGTGGGTTGGGAAGCCTTCGGGCGGAACGGCCCGGCGCGGCGAAGGATCTTCGGGTCCGGCGCCGCGGGGATCGCAAAGCCTTCGGGTGGCGCGGTCCGGCACGGTAAAGGGCCTTCGGGCCCGGCACCGTGGGGGTTGGGAAGCCTTCGGGCGGAACGGCCCAACACGGCAAAGGACCTTCGGGTCCGGCGTCGTGGGGATCGGGAAGCCTTCGGGCGGAACGGCCCGGCGCGGCAAAGGATCTTCGGATCCGGCGTCGCGGGGATCGCAAAGCCTTCGGGTGGCGCGGTCCGGCACGGTAAAGGGTCTTCGGGCCCGGC
>CBDUZE010000043.1:0-31705 GCA_965371625.1 uncultured Alphaproteobacteria bacterium | reverse complement strand
CTCGCGGACGTTGGTGAAACGGCTGTCCTCGGTCATCACACATCCCCTGTGGTTGACTGCCGATGCGGCCCCGTTGCCGTCAGCGCCGCTGCCGGCGCCTCGCTCCCGCGCTGGGTAAGGCGCCCGCCCGGCCGCTAGCGCGAGCCCGGGTGCAAGAGCGGCGTCCGCGCGGCCGGGGGCCAAAGGGTGTGCCGGCGAAGGCTCGAGATGCAAGGCCTGTTCTGTCCCTGGGCTGCCTGGGTTCTGCGGCCGCCGACGGCTCTCGCGGCGTCGCCACACCAGGCGGCGGAGATCCTGACCCGCTTCGGCGCCGCCAGCGACGCCCTTGCCGCCTGACCTCGGCTTCGACGACGCCAGTCACGAGCCAGTCCGGGAGAGCGCAAGACGACCCGATCGGCCGGGGTCGGGAGCCTCAGCCCTCTGGCTCGGCCTCCCACTTCGAGAGTTTGCGATAGATGGTGGAGGGATTGACCTCGAGCATGGCGGCGGCCCGCGGGACGTTGCCCTCGGTCAGCCTGAGGGCCTCGCGGATGAGCTGCCGTTCCATCCGCCATAGGGGCCGGACGGTAGGCGCCGGCTCGATCTCGGGCCCCGCCGGCGGCATCCGCGACGACAACGGCGAGGGCGGCGCGGCCGCCATTGACGCCTCGCCCGCCATGGACGTCTCGCCCGCCAAGCCCAGCGGCGTCGGCAACATCTCGGGCGTCAACAATTCGCCGTCGTTGAGCACCACCGCGTTGCGCACCACGTTCTGCAGCTGGCGCACGTTGCCGGGCCAGTCGTAGTTCATCAGCGCGCTCTCGGTCTCGGGGGCGAAGGCCTTGAACGCCTTGCCCTCCTCGCGCGCGAAGGTGTCGAGGAAATGGCGGGCGATGGCGAGCACGTCGTCCTCCCGCTCCCGCAAGGGCGGCAGATGGATGGGGATGACGTGAAGCCTGTAATAGAGGTCCTCGCGGAAGCGCCCCAGCTCGACCTCGCGAAGGGGATCGCGGTTGGTCGAACAGATGAAACGGACGTCGACCCGCTCGGTCTCGGTGCCGCCGACCTTGATGAAGGTGCCGGTCTGGACGAAGCGCAAGAGCTTCGATTGCAGGTCGACCGACATGTCGCACACCTCGTCGAGAAACAGGGTGCCGCCGTCGGCCCGGCCCGCCGCCCCCTCGCGCGTGCTCACGGCGCCCGTGAAGGCGCCTTTCACGTGTCCGAAGATCTCGCTTTCCATCAGGTCCTTGGGGATCGCCGCGCAGTTGATGGCCAGGTAGGGCCTATCTTGCCGGGGGCTCTTGCGGTGGACCGCCTCGGCGCAGACCTCCTTGCCGGTGCCGGTCTCGCCGGTGAGGAAGATCGTGGCCGAGCTTGGCGCGGCGCTGTCGATGACCTGGTAGACCGCCTGCACCGACGGCGACGAACCGATGAAGCCGAAGTAACGGTCGCGTTGAATGCCCTTTTCATAACTGGTGACGATCGTGCTGAGGCGTTGCCGCTCGAGGGCGTTGCGCAGGGTAATAATCAAGCGGTCGGCGCTGAACGGCTTGATGATGAAGTCGTAGGCGCCCTCGCGCATGGCCTCGACGGCGGTGTCGATCGAGCCGTGCGCGGTGATGATGACGACGGCTGGATTGGTCGGCCCCGCGCGCACCCGTCTGAGAATTTCCAGGCCGGCCATGTCGGGGAGCTTGAGGTCGAGCAGGATCGCCTCGGGCGCGCTGGTCTCCAGCGCTCTGATCGCCGCGCCGCCGCTTTCGACGAGGGTGATTTCGTAAGGCTCGTTACGCAGGTACTCGCGGCACACCCGGGCCATCGGCGGATTGTCCTCGACCAACAGGATATGCGCGACCGAATCCGCCAAGCCCTCGCCCTCCAAATCTATGGCGCCCGACCCCGTTCGGGGACGCCGGGATCGATTCGATGGTTCGATAGGGTCACGAATTAGCTCCCCACCATCCCAGGGCGTGATCGCGGTGCCCACACTCTCCGGCCAAAACGAAAAAGGAGCCGGCGCAGGTGGGGGACCCCAATACCCGCGCCGGCTCCAATCGAATTCCCGCGATGCGGAGAACGTCCTTGGGGAGTCCAGGACGTTCCATCCCCTCTTCCAGCAAGGTTCGTGCCAATTTTGGCTGGGTGCTCAACTCATCCTCTCGTAGCGGCGATCGTGGTTCCTTTTGACGATCATGGCAACGGCCGCCCGGCGCCGCCACCTCTCTGTCCGCCGCCCCGCCGCGGGCTCTCCAAGGCCATCGTGGCGCCCCATTTCGATGGTTCGGCGCCACCTCGCTGCGCCACTGAGGCTCGGCCTCGCGACAGGCATAATTGCCGTTTACAATGCAAATTGCCTCGCGAAATGCAAATGATTTGTTGGCGATGTCCGGGCTCCGGGGGTGAACGCCGGTTTCGCTGGTCCGGCGCCGGCTGCCGGCTTGGCCTGAAAATTGTCCGCTCTACCCCAAGTGGTCGAGAACTTCGAGCGCACCGCCTCGAGCGCTTCGCCCGCCGCTGTTGGCAGCGTAGGGCGGCGCCGGACCGCGCCCCAGCCGAGCGAACGACCGCGGAGGGGCGCCATCGGGGGTAAGGCCATCGGAGGTAAGGCCATCGGGGGTAAATGGTGAGCGAGCAAAGCACCTCGAAGCCGTACCCTTGCAACCTCGCGCCACCGCGATCGTCGACTCGCAGGCGGGGCCGCGGTGAGGAGCGCCCGCACGATCCCGGCCCAAGGGATCGCCCGGCGGCGCCGGCTCCCGCCATGGCGGGCCAGCTCATCGGCGTCGAGGAGCGTGAGCATTACACCGTTCGCCTGTGGTGCGGCGACGCGGGCTACCATCTGTCGAGCCACTGCAAGCCGGAGTCCGCGGATCTCGGCCTGCCCGCGGTGGGATACCGCTACCGGAGCTTAGAGGCGGCGCAAGCGGATCGCGAATGAGACCTGCGAGCGGGTGGACGACTCGCCCGGCTACCCGCCCCCAGGGCGACCACGGGCGGGGCGGGTCGCGCTCGGAAAAATTACCGCTCGGCGCGCCGACGCCGGCCCCTAACCGGCGAGGCCGGCCTCCTCGAACAGCGCATCCAACGACGAATGGATGCTGGGCGAGTTCTCCTTGATGAAGGCAAGCAGCGCGCGCTCGTTGTCGTGCAGGATGCCGTCCTTCTTAATTTGGGCCAGCAGCCACGCCGCCTCCGTCTCATCGATCGACTCGCGGGCGAAGGCCTCGGTCTCGACCAGGCGCTCGGCCTGGTCCGCAGCCTCCTTCTTGCCCCCAAACGCGGCCACCACGTCGCCCGGCGCGCGCCTGAAGACATGGGCGCTGAGCGAGCCCATGGTCTGCTTCAGCAGGGAACCGGTCCCGCGCCGTTCCTCGAGCCAACGATCGCGGCGCGCGGCTTCCTCGCGGTCGGGCACCTCGGGCGCGCCGCTCGGGAACATCAGGTAATTGGCGATGGCCTGCACGAACAGGGTCTGCCACTCCGGGTCGTTGTCCTTCTCCACCGTGCGGTCGTTGAGCTCGAAGACGAGCTCGGCCTCGCGCCGGGTGATGGTCAGGCTGCCCCCGCCGCCGCCGGCGAAGATCACCGATCGGATGAGCTTGACGTCGGCGCCGTCGATCACGTCGGGCCGTCGCCGCTCGGGTCCGAACAGCACCGTGCCGCCGCCGAGCACGGTCTCTTTCACGCCCTCGAGGGCCAGCACGATGACCTCGTCGGGCGCGCTGCGCAGGCGCCCGACGATGTTGAGCAAGAGCGCGAACTCGGTGAGGTCGTCGATCTTGCCGTCGCGAGTGATGCGCTCGACCAGGAAATGGGCGTCATCGTCGCTGAGATAGCCCTGGGGTTCCTGTTTCCAGACGAAGTAGGTACTGAGCGCCTCGACGAAGAAATCCTCCCAGGCCTCGTCGTTACCCTGAGCCGCCTGCTCGTTGAGATGGAATAGAAGGTCGGCCTCGTCGCGGGTGATGATGCCGTCGCCGAACACCTCCTTGCGCAGGCGCAACACCTCGTCGGCGTCGATCCCGTTGCTCAAGATCTCCTCGGCGAGCTTGGCCATGGCTGGTGAGAGATTGCCGCTGTCCGCCATCTTTCCTGCTCCCATTTCAAGCTTTTTCGGCCGATAACCGCGCCCGCCGCGGGCGTCGCGATATCGGCAGCAAAGGGTGTCGGAACGATACCACAATTTGGCGAATCGGCGCGGCTCGACTACGATCGCGCGCCCTTCGCCGCTGCTCGCGTGGCCGCGGCTGGAGAGGACGATGGCAACGGGCTGATCCGATGGCGGGCGGCAAGGCATTGGTGGTGGGCGGCCTCGGCGTAATCGGGCGCGCCCTCGTCGACCATCTCTTGCCACGGGAGGAATGGGAGATCGTCGGGTTGTCGCGGCGCGCCCCCGACTTCGAGTCTCGCGCCGACTTCGTCTCGGTGGATCTCCTGGAGCGCGACCAGGCCGAGGCCCGGCTCGCCCACCTCGACGACATCAGCCACCTCTTCTACTGCGCCTTTCAGGCCCGGCCCACCTGGGCCGAGCACAACGCGCCCAACCTGGCCATGCTGAGGAACTCGGTCGAGGTCATCGAGGCGGTCTCGCCGGGGCTGCGCCACGTCCACCTGGTCGAGGGCACCAAGTGGTACGGCTGCCATCTCGGGCCCTTCAAGACGCCGGCCAAGGAAGCTGACCCGCCGCCCATGCTGCCCAACTTCTACTACGATCAGGAGATGTGGCTGCGCCGCCACCAAGAGGGCAAGGGCTGGACCTGGTCGGGATTGAGGCCGCAGACCGTGTGCGGCTTCGCCCTCGGCAACCCGATGAATATCTCGACGGTGATCGCGGTCTACGCGGCGATTTCCAAGGAGCTGGGCCTGCCCCTGCGCTTCCCCGGCAAGCCGGGGGCCTACGACGCCATCTATCAGGTCACCGATTCAGAGCTTCTGGCCAAGGCCATGACGTGGTGCGCCAGCGACGCCCGGGCCGTCAATCAGGTCTTCAACGTCACCAACGGCGATTTCTTTCGCTGGCGCAACTTGTGGCCCCGGTTTGCCGAGTTCTTCCGTCTGGACTACGCGCCCCCGCAGACCATCTCGCTGACCGAGTTCATGGCCGACAAGGCGCCCTTGTGGGCCGGGATGGTCGAGCGCCACGGGCTCGAGCCGATCCCCTTCGCGGACGTCGCGGCCTGGCCCTTCGGCGACTATGTCTTCGGCTGCGACTGGGACGTCATGAGCGATACCCTGAAGCTCAGGCGCCACGGCTTCCACGACTGCGTCGACTCCGAGGAGATGTTCCTGCGCCTGTTCCGCGAGTTCCAGGAGCGGCGCCTGATCCCGAGAGCTTAAGTTCGCCGCGCCGGCGAAGACCACGACGGCGCCCGCGCGCACCAGCAAGGCGATGGTCTTGAGCTCCATCGCCCTCACGGGCCTGGGCGAGGCGGCGGGGCGACGGAAGGCGTCGCCGTCGGCGGCCACCGACCAGCCCCGTTCCGCGGCCAGCGCCCGCGTCGCCGGTGAGAGCCAATCCGATGCGGGCCGTTAACCTTATCTTTAAGAAATATTTTAATAGTTTGCCGGTAAATTCGGCTAATCGGCCATCCGGGGCTCTGAGTTTCGATCATCCGACGGGGCGTCATGGAACCACTGTTGCGGCAAGACATGGAGAGCTTCGCGAATTCCAGGCAGCGCGCCAATGACCGCACGCTCGCCTGCTGGCAGGACATGCGCCGGGGACGCATGTTCCCCACGCCGGACCAGGCCACCTCTTTCGCCACCGAACTTTGGCAAGAGGCCGAGGACCTCGAGCCCAACGTCTTCGTCGTCGACTTCAATGGCGCGCCGCAGCACTCGGTGTTCACGGTGGGCAGCCCGACGCTCGATTTCGTGTGCGGCCATGGCACCGCCGCGCGCCGGATTGCCGACTGTCTGCCCGATCCCCTGCGCCGCTCCATGCTGGGCTTCGTCAAGACCATGGCCAAGGGACCGAGGCCGATCACGGTGTCGTCGAGCTTCGTCACCGAGTGCGGCAAGCAGATGCTCTACCGCAGCATCTACCTTCCGCTCAGCGCCGATCAGAGCCGCGTCGCGCACCTCTTGGGCGCCTTCAGCTGCAAGGCCCTGCCGGCGGCCTGATCCCGCCCCGCCTGGGGCCCAGCGGTGCCACCTCCAGAGGCGCATCCTCGCGATCGGGAGGCCCGAGCGCGCCGCCGCACCCGGCGCCAAGCGCGGGCCGCTCACCCCCCTGATTTGATGGTGAAACCCTCGGGCAGTTTGGTGTTCTCGTCGCCACTGGCGGCGTCGAGCTGCGCCTGGGTCAGGTAGACCGCACCGCGGAGGTCGGCGCCCGCGAGGTTGGCGCCCGCGAGGTCGACCTCCTCGAGGTCCGCGCCCGTCAAGTCCGCGTCCTTCAGATTGGCGCCGCTCAGATTCGCGCTCCGCATCCTGGCCTCGGCCAGGACCGCCCCTTCCAGGCCGGCGTTGCCGAGATCCGCTTCCTCCAGGTTGGCGTTGGTGAGTTGGGCACCCGCAAGCCGTGCCTCCAAGAGGCCGGCCTGCTGTAGCTTGGCGTAGCGCAGGTCGGCGCCCACCAGGTTGGCGTCGCTGAGATCGGCGCGTTGCAGGTTGGCGTTGAAGAGCTTGGCGCCCTCGAGGTTGGCGGCGAGCAGGTCGGCGCTGTGGAGATTGGCGCGTTCCAGATTGGCCCCCGGCATCTCGGCGTCGCTGAACCTGGCGCGACGCGGGCTGGCGCCGCGCAGGCTGGCCCCGCTCAGGTCGGCCTTGAGCAGGTCCGCCTCCAGCAGGTTGGCATGATCGAACTCGGCGCCCTGGGCGTCGACGTGCCTGAGATCGGCCCGCCGCAAGTCGGCGTTGAAGAGCTTGGTCCCCCGCAGGTTGGCCTCGAGCAGGGCGGCGCCCACCATATAGGCGTTGAGCAGGTCCGCTTGCTCGAGGTTGGCGCTTTCGAGGTCCGCCTCTTGGAGGTTGGCGTCGCTCAGCCGAGTTTGCTGCAGGTTGGCCTCGCGCAGGTTTGCCGCCTTCAGGTTGGCCTCGCTGAGGTCCGCGCCCCCGAGATCGGCGGCCTCGAGATTGGCCTCCTGGAGGTTGGCGCCGCTGAGCCTGGCGCCCTGGAGATTGGCGCCGGCGAAGTCGACCGCCCTCAGGTTGACCTCCAAGAGGTTGGCCCGCCGCCCGCGCTCGCCGCCCGAGTCCACCCACTCTTGGTGGAGCTTGAGGATTTCCTTGAGCCGGCGGTCGGAGATCTGGCGAAAGACGTCCTCCTGGGACTCGCCGCCCTGGGGTTTATCGTCCGCCGGGGGATGGGGCTTTTCTGGTTTGTCGATCATGTCCGCTCGCCGTGGTCCCTTGGAACTTGCCCGCACGATCGTAGCACCGAGGCCGCGGCCGGTGGTAGATGCGCTTGCCGCCGCGGTCTCCGCTCGTCCGCCGCCCCCAAGGGCGTCGGCCCTGGCCTCGATTGACGGTCGTCCAACGAGGTCAGTACGGTAGGGAGCGCCGATCGCGGCGTCAATCGAGGTCGGCGCTCCGGGTGCGAAGAGGAAATCATGAGATGACGGATGCGGTAAGGCTCGAGCGGCGCGGCCAGGTCGCCGAGATCACTCTCGACCGGCCCAAGGCCAACGCCATCGACGCGCACACCAGCCGCGCCCTCGGCGAGGCCTTCCTCGCCTTTCGAGACGACGACGAGCTGCGCGTGGCGATCATCACCGGGGGCGGCGAGCGCATCTTCTCGGCCGGCTGGGACCTGCACGCCGCGGCCGAGCACGGCGAGGACGAGAGCACCGACTACGGCCCCGGCGGCTTCGCCGGCCTCACCGAGCTGTTCGACCTCAACAAGCCGGTCATCGCCGCGGTCAACGGCATCGCCGTCGGCGGCGGCTTCGAGTTGGCGCTCGCCTGCGACCTGATCGTCGCCGCCGAGCACGCCGAGTTCTTCCTCCCCGAGACCAGGATCGGTGTCCTCGCCGACGCCGGCGGGGTGCAGCGCCTGCCCCGGCGCCTGCCCTATTTCATCGCCATGGAGATGCTGCTCACCGGGCGCCGCATGAGCGCCGCCGAGGCCGCGGGCTACGGCCTGGTCAACGCGGTGGTGCCCGGGGCCGAGGTGATGGCGAAGGCGCGTCAGTTGGCCGACACCATTGCCGCCGGGGCGCCGCTCGCGGTGCAGGCCATCAAGGAGGTGGTGCGCGGCATCGAGGCGGCGAGCGTCGCGGATGCCTTCGCCGCGGTCGCCAGCCGAAGCTTCCCGGTCTACGCCCGGATGCTGACCTCGGAGGATCACGACGAGGGCCCGCGGGCCTTCGCCGAGAAGCGCGAGCCCAACTTCAAGGGGCGTTAGCGCGCGGCCCGGGACTCGTCCGTCTCGAGAAAGTCGCCGTCCGCGTCGACGAAGTCGAGCAGGATGTCGGCGGCCTCCGAGATGTCGCCGGCGATGGCCTCGCGAGCGCCGCGCCCGTCGCCGTGCGTGAGCGCCTCGAGCGCCGCGGCGTGATGCTTGACGGCGAACATCTCGGCGATCGCCTGGTCGTTCAGCAGCAAATTGAGGAACGGTCCGATCTGCAGCCACAGGCTCTCGATCATCGGCATCAGGACCTGCGATCGGGCGGCGCGGTAGATGGTGAAGTGAAAATCCTGGTTGGTCGCGAGATAGCCCTTGGCGTCACTGCTCTTCGCCATGGGGTGCATCTCGTCGATGAGGCGCGCCAGCTTGTCGATCTCCTCGGGCGTGATGTGGGCGGCGGCCTGTTCCGCGGCCATGCCCTCGAGGGCGACGCGGACGCGGCGCAGTTCGTCGAGCTTGGCCCGCGACATCAGCGGCACGATCACCGAGCGGTTGGGCAGGATCTGCAGCGCCTGCTCCGCCACCAATCGCCGCAACGCCTCGCGCACGGGCATGGCGGAGGTGCCGAAGGCCTCGGCGAGGGAGCGGATGGTGACGCTCTGGCCCGGCGCGAAGGCCCCGGTCATGAGCGCCGTCCTGAGCTCGAGATAGACGCGCGCGTGAACGGTCTCCTTGTCCACCGGTGCGAACTCGGGCAACACCCCCTTACCGCGTTGCATTTTTTCTAACCCTTACAAGCATCCATCGACCGCGCCGTCACTTACGCCACTATGGCGTTCATCGCAATGGCGCAGGCGATCCCGGTTCCTCGCGCCACCGCCTCCCGCCGGTGTCGGTGCGGGGAATCCGGGTGCGGGGATCCGGGGGCGGGGAATCCGATTGACGGGGCACACCATGGCTCACTAACATATTTCTTACGAATGTGATCACTGATCATAGATCGGGATCCATTGAGGTCCAAGCCCGGTGGCGTGAATCCTGTGACGTGAATCGGGCGCCGACCTTGGGTGCAGGGAGGGGCGATGCACCTCACGCTGGAAGGCCAGCGGGCGATCGTAACCGCGGCCGGCTCGGGCGCTGGTCGGGTGATCGCCGAGACCTTCGCCGCCAATGGCGCCGCCGTCCACGTCTGCGACGTGGCCGAGGACCACCTCGAGGCCTTTCGCCGCGACAATCCCGAGATCGGCACCAGCCTCGCCGATGTCGGTGTCGCCGAACAGGTGGAGCGGCTGTTCGACGAGGCGCTGGCCGCTCTCGGCGGCCTCGACGTGCTCGTCAACAACGCCGGCATCGCCGGCCCCACCGCCGCCGTCGAGGACCTCGAGCCCGCCGATTGGGACCGCGTGATGGCGGTCAACATCAGCGGCCACTTCTATTGTGCCCGCCGCGCCGTGCCGGCGATGAAGGAGGCCGGGGGCGGCGCCATCGTCAACATCTCGTCCACCAGCGGCCGCACCGGCCTCCCTTTGCGGGCCGCCTACGCCGTCTCCAAGCACGCGGTGATGGGTCTCACCGAGACCCTGGCCCGCGAGCTCGGGCCGGCGCAGATCCGCGTCAACACCATCCTGCCGGGCTGGATCAACAACGCGCGCGGGCGGCGCGTGATCGAGACCAAGGCCGAGGCACTCGGCATTCCGGTCGACGAGCTGATGGCGGAGATGACCGAGTTCATCTCGCTGCGCTGCAGGATCGAACCGGTCGAGATCGCCAACATGGCACTCTTTCTATGTTCCGAGGCCGGCCGCCACATCTCGGGCCAGGCCATCGGCGTCTGCGGCAACGTCGAGTACGAGCGATGACGGCGCGGCCTCCAGAGACCTCGGCGGGGTGAGCGAAAATGGCCGATAGGGTCGCTCTCATCGGCTCGGGCCTGATCGGCCGGGGCTGGGCCATCGTCTTCGCCCGCGCCGGCTACGACGTGGCGCTTTACGACGCCGAAGCCGCCGCCATCGACACCGCATTCGCCTCGATCGAGGTCAGCCTCGCCGATCTCGAGGCCATGGAGATGATCGCTTCCGCCGCCCAGGTGCGCGGCCGCATGGCCACGGCAAGCAGCCTTGCCGAGGCCCTCGACGGCGCGGTCTACGCCCAGGAGAGCGTGTTCGAGGACCAGGACCTAAAGCACCAGGTGTTCCTCGACATGGACGCGGCGGCGGCGCCGGACATGGTCCTCGGCAGCTCATGCTCGGCGATCCCGGGGTCGCGCTTCCTCGACGTAGCGGGACGGCACCGTTGCCTCATCGCCCATCCCGTGAGCCCGCCCTATCTCGTGCCGCTGGTCGAGCTGGTGCCCACGCCCTGGACCTCGGACGAGACGGTGGCGCGCTGCCGCCGCCTCATGGAGGAGGTCGGCCAGGTGCCGATCCTGGTCAACCAGGAGGTCTACGGCTTCGTCCTCAACCGGCTTCAGGCGGCGCTGGTGAACGAGGCCATGTCGCTGGTCGACCACGGCGTGGCTTCGCCCGACGACGTCGACAAGTCGATGCGCGACGGCCTCGGCGTGCGCTGGTCCTTCATGGGCCCGTTCGAGACCATGGACCTCAACGCCGACGGCGGCTTCGTCGATTACACCGGCCGCTACGGCGGCTCCTACCAGGCGATGGGCGCCGAGCTCGAGGTCGACCGCCCGTGGAGCCAAGCCGCGCTCGAGACCATCGAGGAGGCGCGCCGCGCTTTGACGCCGGGGCAAAGCGTGCCCGAGCGCCAGGCCTGGCGGGACCGTCGCCTGATGGCGCTCTTGAAGCACAAGGCCAAGGCGGCCTCGGAAATCGGGCAATAGCAAGGGGACAGACCATGGCAAGGAACGGCAAGGTCATCATTACCTGTGCGATCACCGGGTCGGTGCACACGCCGACCATGTCGCCCCATCTGCCGATCACGCCGAGCGAGATCGCCGAGCAGGCGGTGGACGCGGCCCATGCCGGCGCCACCATCCTCCATCTCCATGCCCGCGATCCCAAGGACGGCAAACCGTCGCCCGATCCGGAGCTGTTCATGGAGTTCCTGCCGCGCATCAAGCAGCAGACCGACGCGGTGGTCAACGTCACCACCGGCGGCGGGCTCGGCATGTCGATCGAGGAACGCATCTCCGCCACCCGCCGGACCAGCCCCGAGATGTGCACCCTCAACATGGGCTCCATGAACTTCGGCATCTTCGGCATGGTGGAGCGCTACAAGGAGTGGAAGTATGAGTGGGAGCCCGGGTTCCTCGAGATGTCGCGGGATTTCATCTTCCCCAACACCTTCAAGAGCCTCGAGTACATCATGAAGGAGATCGGCCAGGGGCTCGGCACCCGCTTCGAGTGCGAGTGCTACGACGTGGGCCACCTCTACAACCTGGCCTACTGCCTCGATCAGGGCTGGGTCGAGCCGCCGCTCTTCGTGCAGACGATCTTCGGCATCTTGGGCGGCATCGGCGCCGACGTCGAGAACCTGGTGCACATGAAACGCATCGCCGATAAGCTCTTCGGCGACGACTACCACTGGTCGATCCTGGCCGCCGGGCGCCACCAGATGCCGCTCATCACCACCGGCGCCATCATGGGGGGCAACGTGCGCGTCGGCCTCGAGGACAGCCTCTTCATCGCCAAGGGCGAGCTCGCCAAGTCGAACGCCGATCAGGTGAGGAAGATCCGCGGCATCCTCGAGAACCTGTCGCTCGAGGTGGCGAGCCCCGACGATGCCCGGGAGATGTTGAAGCTCAAGGGCGTCGACCAGGTGGCGTTCTAGACCGGCGGGGAAGTTTGACGCAGGTCGTCGCCGGAGTGTGTCTGAGCAAGCGTTCTTTGTCGTGTCCGGCCCGCAAACGCGGGCCCCGCGCCGGGCCGGACCTCAACGCCTGAACAAGGGAGGGTTTGATATGGAAAGACGGTCATTCTTGACGGGCGCCGCGGCGGCCGGGTTGACGGCCGCGGCCGCCACGTTGCCGTCGGGCAAGGCGTCCGCCGCCACGCAGAAGTGGCGGATGGCGAACCTCTATCCCAGGGGCATCTCATTCGGCCCCGCCTACCAGGGCTTCGCCGACGAGGTGAAGCGCATGTCGGGGGGGCGGCTCGTGGTCGACGTGGTCTACGACGGCGAGGGCGTGGGCGCCACCGAGGTGCTGGGCGCCACCAAGTCGGGCCTCGTCGAGATGGGCTCGCCCTACATGGCGCTTCACGCCGGTGAGCTGCCGGCGGGCGTGGTCGAGCTCACGCTGCCCGGCGCGCCCACGCGACTCGACCATCTGCTGGCGCTCTTTTACAAGGCCGGATGGGTCGAGGTGCTGCGCAAGGCCTACGCCGAGCACGGGATCTACTACCTGGCGCCCTTGTTCCAGCCCGGCGTGTACCTGATCACCAAGAAGCCCGTCAACAGCCTCGACGATTTGAATGGCAAGGTGCTGCGCTCGCCGGGCGCCTACGGCAAGTTCATGCGCAACCTCGGCGCCGAGCCCGTGGTGATGGCCTTCAGCGAGATGTACCCGAGCATGGCCACCGGCGTGATCGATGGCGCCGCGAGCTCGAACCTGATCGACTATCGGGACATCAAGCTGGTCGAGATCGCCAAGTATATGTACCCGCTCCCCGTCACCGGCGCGCAATGCGCCGGCCTCATCGTCAACATGGAGGTCTGGAACAAGCTGGCCGACGACCTCAAGGCCATCGTCGAGATCGCCGGCGTCTGGCACGGGCTTCAGCACGCCAACCATTCGACGATGGAGGTCCAACAGTCGGTGAACGAGATGGAGGCCGCGGGGCTCAAGTGGGACCCGGCGCCTTCCGACGCCGACCGGGCCAAGTGGAAGAAAGCCGGCGAAAACCTGGCCGAGGAGTACGCCGCGGCCGACAAGTGGAGCGCCGAGCTGATCAAGATCCAGCACGATTTCATGAAAAAGATGGGCATCTAAAGCAACGGATTTTCGTGGCCTCGGCGGGGGCCGGCCTAGGCGCCGGCCCCCGCCGCCGGCGCGGAGCCGGAGATGAAGGCCCTCAAGCTCTACGTCCGCTTCGTCGACCGCATGAGCGTCGTCATCGGATTGGCGATGAGCGTGCTGGTGCCGGCGATGATGCTGGTCATCACCTACGAGGTGGTGGTCAGGTACTTCCTGCGTAAGCCCACGGTCTGGGCCTTCGACACCGCCATCTTCATGTTCGGCTACATCGGGCTGTTGGCCGGCGCCTACGTGCTCAAGCACAACAACCACATCAACGTCGACCTGATCCATTCGCAGCTTTCGCCCAGGGGCAAGGCGATCCTCGACTCGATCACCGCGCCGCTGGTCTTCTTCTTCCTCGTCCTCGTCATCATCTACGGCTGGGCGTACGCCTGGGACGGCTTGAGCCACGGCATGCGCCGTCCCTCCGAATGGGGCCCGCCCATGGGCCACTTCATGCTGATGATTCCGGTGGGCGCCTTGCTCCTGCTCTTGCAAGCGATCGCCAACTGGATCCGCAACCTCCATCTGGCGCTCACCGATAAGGTCTTCGAGGCGTGAGCATCGGCGCGCTCACCATCGCCCTGTTCATCGCCATCGTGGTGGTGTTCGCGGCCGCTGTTCCCGTCGGCTTCGGTCTCGGCGGCGTCTCCATGCTCTTCGCCACCTTCTCCTGGGGCCCCCAGGCCTACAAGCTGATCCCCACCACCGCCTTGAACGGGGTCTCGAGCTTTATCTTGCTGGCCATCCCGCTGTTTATCTTCATGGGCCAGATCCTGGTGCGCTCGGGCCTCGGCGAGGCCATGTTCCACGCCGGCCACGTGCTGGCGGGGCGCTTGCGCGGCGGCCTCGCCATCGGCGTCATCATCGTTTGCAGCCTGATCGGCGCCATGGTCGGCATCATCGGCGCCGGCATCATGACCGCGGGCAGCGTGGCGCTGGAGCCCATGTTCAAGCGCGGCTACGACCGCTATCTGGCGCTGGGCTCGGTGATGGCGGGCGGCGGCCTCGGCATCCTCATCCCGCCGAGCATCCCCATGATCCTGTTCGCCGCCGTCACCAAGAGCTCGATCGGCAGGATGTTCGCCGGCGGGCTGGTGCCGGCGGCCATCATGATCGTGCTGTTCGTCGCCTACATCGGCATCCGCTGCTGGCTCAGGCCCGAGATGGGGCCCGCCCTGCCGCTCGAGGAGCGGGCGAGCGTGCGCGACAAGCTCATCGCCATGCGCGACGGCACCCTCGCCTTCGCCCTCATCTGCCTGGTGCTGGGCTCGATCCTGTTCGGCATCGCCACGCCCACGGAAGCGGCGGCGATCGGCGGCATGGGCGCCATCGCCATTGCCATCCTCTACCGCCGCTTCAGCTGGGGCGTCTTGAAGGAGGCCAGCATCGGCGCCATGAGCCTCACCGCCATCGCGGTGTGGATCATCATCGGCGCCACCGTGTTCAGCAACTTCCACATGATGATGGGTGCGGGCCGGCTCTTGAAGGCGGTGACCACCGAGATGGGCCTGGGCCCCTGGGGCGTGATCATCCTGATGCAGCTCAGCATGCTGCTGATGGGCTTCATCATCGACGAGTTCATCATCGTCATCATCTGCGCGCCCCTTTACACCCCGATCGCCGTGGCGCTCGGCTTCGACCCGATCTGGTTCGGCATCCTCATGATCCTCAACATGGAGATCGCCATCCAGACCCCGCCCTACGGCTTCGCGCTCTTTTACCTGAAAGGGGTGGCGCCGCCCGATGTCACGATGATGGACATCTACAAGTCCATCGGGCCCTTCCTGGCCATCAAGTTCGTGGTGCTGGGACTGTGCATGGCCTTCCCCGAACTCATCACCTGGCTGCCCAACCTGTTGTTCGATTGAGGGCCGGCGAAGGATCTTCCCGCCCCACTCCCGAACTCAATGAGAGAGGATTTGCCGTGTCGACGCCCGTAAGCGCTCTGCCCAACCTTCGCGATCCCAGCCTGGTCCTGGGCTTCACCAACCTGTCGGATTGCCGTGAGAAAGAGCCCCTGGTCATTACCCGTGGTCAGGGTGTGTTCGTCTATGACGACAAGGGCAAGGACTACATCGAAGGCGTTTCCTCGTTCTACTGCACCGCGCTGGGCTTCAGCGAGGAGGCGCTTATCGAGGCCGCGGTGAAGCAGATGCGGGAGCTCCCCTTCTATGTCTCCGCCCTCCACCGCACCGTGCCCGCGGTCGAGCGACTGGCGGAGAAGCTTTCCGCCATGGTGCCGATGGCCAACGCCAAGGTCGCCTTCGCGGCCACCGGATCCGAGGCCAACGACGCGCTGGTGAAGTTCCTCTGGTTCCATAACAACGCGGTCGGGAAGCCCAGGCGCAAGAAGGTCATCGCCCGTCTCGGCAGCTACCACGGCGGCACCATCGCGACCGCCAGCCTCACCGGCTGGACCAAGTATCACGCCGGCTTCGACCTGCCGATTCAAAATATCCTGCACACCGCGCAACCCGATTATTACAACCTGGCCGAGGCCGGCGAGTCGGAGGAAGAGTTCGCCACCCGCATGGTCGCGGAGCTGGAAGCGCTGATCGAGCGGGAGGATCCGGACACCATCGGGGCCTTTCTCACCGAGCCGGTATCGTTCGCCGCCGGGTTCGTGCTGCCGCCGAAGACGTACTGGGAGAAGCTCACCGCGCTGTTGAGGAAGTACGAGATCCGCCTCTTCGACGACGAGGTGGTCACCGGATTCTGCCGCACCGGCGCCATGTTCGGCTGTGAGACCTTCGCTTTCGTGCCCGACTGTCTGACCTTGGCGAAGGCGCTGTCCGCGGCCTATCAACCGATTTCCGCGGTGGTCATGTCGGAGGAATTCTACCAGGGCCTGGAACTGGGCAGCGATGAGGTTGGCATGTTCTCCCACGCCGGCACCTACCACGGCCATCCGGTCGCGGCGGCGGTCGCGCTGCGGGTCTTGGAGCTGATCGAAGAGCGCAATCTTCTCGCCTACGTGCAAAGCATAATCCCCTATTTCCAGGACGCGCTGACCAAGGTTGCCGATCACCCGTTGGTCGGCGACTGTCGCAGCCTTGGTTTGGCGGGCGCGGTCGAGCTCGTGCTGGACCGGGAAACTGGCACGAAATGCGAGCCCCGGGGCGCGCTGGCCGACTATTTTGGCGAGCGCTGCCAGGCCAACGGGCTGTTCGTCCGAGCCACCGGCGACAGCGCGGTGGTGGCGCCACCGCTGATCATCGACAGGGAAGAGATCGACGAGCTCTTCCGGCGCTTCGGCGTGGCCCTGGACCAGACCCTGGATTGGGCGCGCTCGGCCGACGTTGGCGCCCGGCATTGAGTACCCCCCGGCGGCAAGCCTAAAGTCGACGGGCCAGGCCGGGCGGGGCCGAGTTAAGTGGGCTCCACCGCGGTCTGCGGATAGGGAAGGGAATGCCATGCCCGAGAGCGCAATCACCCTTAAGATCATGGGCGCGGTCGATGAGCTCTTCGACGAGCTCGTCGACTTCACGGGTGAGCTGGTCAAGTTCCCCTCGCTCTACGGCGCCGAGGCGACGGCCCAGGACTTCATGGCTGCTGAGCTCCGCGAGCGCGGCTTCGAGGTCGACCGCTGGCCCATCGACGAGGCCGCGATCCGCCACCTGCCGGGTTTCTCGCCGCCGGTGCGCGCCTACGACGACGCCTGGAACGTGGTCGGCGTGAAGCGCGCGGCGGCGCCCAGGGGCCGCTCGCTGATCCTCAACGGCCACATCGACGTGGTGCCCGAGGGGCCGGTCGAGATGTGGTCGACGCCGCCCTACGAGCCCCACCTCGAGGGCGGCTGGCTCCAGGGCCGGGGCGGCGGCGACATGAAGGCCGGCCTCGGCGCAGCACTTTATGCCCTGGCGGCGCTCGAGCGCGCCGGCTACCGCCCCGCCGCCGACGTCACCCTGCAGTCGGTGATCGAGGAGGAGTGCACCGGCAACGGCGCGCTGGCCTGTCTCGCCCGCGGCTACCGCGCCGACGCCGCGCTCATCCCCGAGCCCATGGACGAGGCCGTGATCACCGCCCAGGTCGGCGTGATCTGGTTCCAGGTCGCGGTGCGGGGCACGCCGGTGCACGTCGCCACCGCGGGCACCGGCGCCAACGCCATCGAGGCCGCCTATCGCCTGGTCGAGGCGCTGCACGGCCTCGAGGCGCGCTGGAACGCCGACCAGGCGCGCTACCCTGAGTTCGCCGAGGTGGACCACCCCATCAACCTCAACGTCGGCAAGATCGCCGGCGGGGACTGGGCCTCGAGCGTGCCCGCCTGGTGCACCTTCGACGTCCGCGTCGGCGTCTATCCCGGCGTCGATCTCAAGGAAGCCCGCGGCGAGATCGAGGCCGCCGTGCGCGACGCGGCGCGCGCCGACCCCTTCCTCGCCAACTCGCCGCCCGAGGTCCGCTTCCAGGGCTTCCAGGCCGAGGGTTACGTGCTCTCGGGCGCCGAGCAGCCGATGGCGGTGCTGGGCCAGGCCCACCGCGAGGTCTTCGGCGCCGAGCTTGAGGGAACGGTGATGCTGGGCACCACGGACGCCCGCTTCTTCGGCCTCTACGCCGGCATCCCGGCGCTCGTCTACGGCCCCAAATCGCTCAACATCCATGGCTTCGACGAAAGCGTCGAGCTCGAGTCGATGCGCCGCGTGACCCAGTCCATCGCCCTCTTCGTCGCCGACTGGTGCGGTCTCGAGGCGGCCTGAGGGTGGCGGAGGGGCGTTCGAGATGAACCAGCTTTCGGGCGCCGAGGCGGTGGTGCGTATGCTCCAGGCCCATGGCGTCGAGCACATCTTCGGCCTTTGCGGCGACACCAGCCTGCCGCTCTACGACGCGCTTCATCGCCTCGACCACGGCATCCATCACCTGCTCACCCGCGACGAGCGCTCGGCGGCCTACATGGCCGACGCCTACGCCCGGGTCACGGGCCGGGTCGGGGTCTGCGAGGGGCCCAGCGGCGGCGGCGCGACCTACATCCTGCCGGGCGTGGTCGAGGCCAACGAATCCTCGGTGCCGCTGCTCGCCATCACCACCGATATCGCGGTCTCCTCGCGCGGCCGTTACACCCTGACCGAGCTCGACCAGGAGGCGCTGTTCCGGCCCCTGACCAAGTGGAACACCGTGGTCGACCGCGCCGAGGCCCTGCCCCGGGCGCTGCGCCGAGCCTTCCGCGAGATCACCACCGGCCGTCCCGGCGCCGCCCACATCGGCCTTCCCTACGACGTCCAGAACCAGCCCGTCGACGACGCCGAGATCTGGGCCGATGCCTCGTTCGGCGTGGCGCCGGCGCGGCGCGCGGCGCCCGAGGTCGCCGCCGTGGCGGCGGCGGCCGAAGCCATCCTCGCGGCCCGGGCGCCGCTCTTCATCTGCGGCGGCGGGGTGGTGATCTCGGGCGCCGAGGCGGAGCTCGGGGCGCTCGCCGAACACCTCGGCGCGCCGGTCGCCACCACCGTGAGCGGTCAGGGCAGCATCGCCGACGACCATCCCCTGGCGCTGGGCGTGGTGGGCAGCAACGGCGGCACGCCCGAGACCCGGGTCCTCGTCGACGCCGCCGACCTGGTGGTGTTCGTCGGCTGCCGAGCCGGCTCGGTGACCACCGAGCGCTGGCGCCACCCCGATCCCGGCGCGGTCAAGGTGGTGCATATCGACGTCGACGCCGCCGCCATCGGCGTCAATTACCGTGCCCAAGCGGCGCTCATCGGCGACGCCAGGCTGACGCTCGCCGCGCTCGGCGCCGCGCTCGCGGAGCGGGCGCCCGCGAGGGCCGCACCGAGCCTGGGCGCGCAACAGGTGGCGGGCGCCAAGGCCGAGAAGTTCGAGCGCTTTCGGGCGCTCGCGGTCTCCGACGAGACGCCGATCCGGCCCGAGCGAGTGATCGCCGAGCTCCAGGCGGTGCTGCCGAGCGAGGCCGTGGTGGTGGCCGATCCGGGCACCCCCTGCCCCTATGCCTCGGCCTATCTCGAGTTCGCTGGCTGCGGCCGCCGCCTGATCTCGAACCGCGCCCACGGGGCGCTGGGTTACGCCTTGCCGGCGGCGCTCGGCGCCCATGTCGGCCGCCCCGCCGCCAAGTGCGTGGCGCTGATGGGGGACGGCAGCTTCGCCATGGCGGTGGGCGAGCTCGAGACCATGGTGCGGATGCGGGCGCCGGTCGCCATGGTGGTGTTCTCGAACGCCGCTTTCGGCTGGATCAAGGCGGGCCAGCGCCACGGCTACGAGAGCCGCTTCTACTCGGTCGACTTCGGCCGCGGCGATCATGCCGCCGTGGCCGAGGCCTTCGGCGTCAAGGCCTGGCGGGTGGCTGAGCCGGGTGAGCTCGGGGCGGCGCTAAAGGGCGCTCTGGAGCACGGCGGCCCGGCCCTCGTCGATGTCCTGGCCCAGCCCCTCGACGAGGCCCGCGCGCCGGTCTCGGAGTGGGTGGCGTGAGCCGGCTGGCGGCCGACTGGCCCCAGCTCGACGACCGCGAGCGGGCGCTGGTCGAGCGCGCCCGCGCCTTCGCCGCCGACCACGTGGCGCCCAACGCGGCCCAATGGGAGGCCCGCCGCGAGGTCCCGCTCGCCACCCTGCGCGGCGCCGCCGAGGCCGGGCTGGCGGGACTCCTGGTGCCGGCCTCGCTGGGCGGGCAGGGCATGAGTCATAGCGGCGCGGCACGGGTCTTCGAGGAGCTCGCCGCCGCCGACATGGCCTTCGCCTTCAGCCTGGTGGTGCACAACAACCTCGCCGCCAACATCGCCCGCAACGGCGGCGAGGCGTTGGTCGCCCGGCATTTGCCGGGGCTGCTGAGCGCCGAGCGCATCGGCGCCTTCTGTCTCACCGAGCCGGGCGCCGGCAGCGACGCCGCCGCCATCACCACCCGCGCCAGCCGCGACGGCGCGGGTTGGCGCCTCGACGGCGAGAAGGCCTGGGTCACCAACGGCGCCGTGGCCGAGGTCTTGAGCGTCTATGCCCAGACCGAGACGGAGGCCGGGGCGCAGGGGATCGCCTGCCTCATCGTCGAGGGCGATGCCGAAGGGCTCACGCGCGAGCCCGCCTACGGATTGATGGGCGGCCACGCCATGGGTACCACCGGGCTTAAGCTCGCCGCTTGCCGCGTGGCCGAGGCCGACCTGCTGCTGCCCCCCGGGCGCGCCTTCAAGGCGGCGATGCTCGGCATCAACCTGGCCCGCGCCCTGGTCGGCGCCATGTGCTGCGGCATGCTGCGGGCGAGCCTCGAGACCGCGCTCGACTACGCCGGCGCGCGCCGCGCCTTCGGGCGCCCGACGACCGACTTCCAGGGCCTCAGCTTCATGCTTGCCGATGTCGCCACCGAGCTCGAGGCGAGCCGGCTCTTGAGCTACCGCGCCACCGCGCTCCTCGACCGCGGCGAGAGCGCCATGGTCGCGGCGGCGCACGCCAAGAAGTTCGCCACCCGCGCGGCGCTCAAAGGAATCTCCGACTGCATGCAGGCAATGGGGGCCGCCGGCTACCGCAGCGACCAGCCGCTCGGGCGTCACCTCGCCTGCGCCAAGATGGCGCAGTTCCTCGACGGCACGACGGAGATTCAGAACGTGGTCATCGGCCGCGCCCTAATCGGGGGGCGCGGCGACCGGCGCTGAGCCTGCTCAGTCGTCCGCGGCTGCGGCCGGCTGCGCCGCCCCTTGTTCGATCGCCGTGCCGGTGAGGTCGGCGCCCGCCAGCCGGGCACCGTCGAGCCGCGTCTCGTTGATCTTCGCCCCCTCGAGCACCGCGTCGGTGAGGTTGGCCCCGGTGAGGTCGGCGCCGGTGAGGTTGGCGCCCGAGAGGTTGATGCCCATGAGGTTGGCGGGCCAGCTCCGGCCCGTCGATTTGCCGTCCGCGGTCTTGATCTCGGCGGGGCCCAGGTTGGCGTTTGAAAGGTCGGCCTCGGAGAGATCGGCCCGGCTCAGGTTGGCCCCAGACATGTCGGCGCCGGCGAAGTTGGCCCGGCGCAGGTTGGAGCCCGAGAGGTCGGCCATGACCAGCAGACTGCCGACCAGCTTGGCGCCCACCAGGCGGACCTGGTGCAGGCTGGCTCCGGAGAGGTCCATGCCGGTCAGGTCGACGTTGCTGAGGTCGGCGTCCTCCAGGGTGGCGCGCACGCCGCCGGCGCCGAACGACTCCATCCATTCCTTGTGGTTGGTGAGGATCTTTTGCACGTCCTCGGGCAGGTTTTCGATGCTGCGGATCAGGTTGGCGTCGGTCATGTCGGCCTTGGAGAGGTCGACCCCCAACAGCGAGGCGCCGATGAGGTCGGCGCCGCTCATGTCGGCGCCCTCGACCTCGGCTCCGGTCAGGTTCGCGCCCTGAAAATTGACGTTGGTCAAATTGGCGCCCGCGAGGTTGGCGCCCGAGAGGTCGGCGCCCGAGAGGTCGGAGCGGCTCAGGTCGGCGCCCTTGAGGTTGGCGCCGCGCAGGATGGCGCCGCTCAGGTTCGACTGGGCGATCACCGAGTCGGCGAGCTGGGCGCCGGCCAAGTTGGCCTTGACCATGATGCCCTTGCGCATCGCGATACCGGTCTGGTCGAGATTGGAGACCTTAAAGCCGCCGCTGTCGTTGGCCCGCATCAGCGTCCCGTCGCGCATGTCGGCGAACTGCAGGTCGGCTCCGGTGAGGTTGGCGCCGCGCAGGCAGGCGCCGCGCAGGTCGGTGTGCGAGAGGTCGGCCCGGCGCAGGTCCGCATCGCGCATGTCGATGCCGAAGAGGTCGGCGTGGCTGAGATCGGCACCGGCCAGGAAGGTGCCCTTGAAGCTCGCCCCGGCCATCTTCGCCGACTGCAGGTCGACGCCCGAGAGGTCGAAGCCGTCGAGGTTTTGCAGCGACAGGTCGGCCATGATCCCGCCCCGGGCGCCGCGCCGCCATTGCTTGTGTTTCGCCAGAGCGTTGGCGATCTCGACGGGGGTCATGGGCGTCGCTTTCCGATCGAGGACACCGGCGGGCCCGGCTCTCGCGGCAGGACATCGATCAGCCAAATCTATTGCGCGATGGTTTAAGAGCGGTTAACCGCGTTTCCGCCGCTCGGAACGGGGGCCGTCCTGGCGCGCGAACGCGTAGGGGCGACGCGGTGGTTCCCGCTACCGCGCCGCCCCTAAAGGCACAGGATTGAACGACTTCGCCATCTTAAGGCTGGCCCCGGAGAGCGCAGTGACGGCGGTCACATTGGGGCAGGATTTGGCGGCGCCGGCCCGCCGGCGTTGGCGCGCGCCCCGCAAGAGGGTGGTTGTACGACCACCGCCGATCGGAGAGACTGGCCCGCCGCCTCGCCGCTGAAGGGCTCGAAATGACGACGGAATGGACCCTCCCCTGGCTCACTTTCGGGCTGGTCACCCTGCTGATGGGTCTGCAGGTGCTCGACGTGATCTCGACCAACCGGGTGCTGCGCCTCGGGGGACGCGAGTTCAATCCGCTCGTGCTCTGGGTCATGCGGCGGATGGGTCGGGCCTGGTGGTTGCCCAAGCTCGCCGTGGCGGCGCTCATCTCGAGCCTGGCGCTGGCCCTGGCGGACCCACGACTGGACGCCGTGCTGGCCGGCATCGGCGCCCTCTACGTGCTGGTCGTGGGCCACAACTTCTTCACCGCCTGGCTGCTCGGGCGCGTGGCGCCGGCCAGGGTGCGGGCGCTCAGGCGCTAGAGCGATTCCAGGTCGCCTGGAATCGCTCTCAGGTCGCGCCAGTGGGGACCCTCGGGCCCGCCGGTCGCCCGGCGCGCCCGCGCAGGCGCGGACCCTTGGGTCCGCTGCCGTGAGCGACTAGACGCTAGAGCGGGTCCGCTCAAAGCGGAACCGTGCTAGCCCTGGGGCGTCCACAGGGCGGCGCGGCGGCGCGCCCTTTCCTGCTCCGGCTCGGAAATCTTGCCCCGAAGCTGCTCGAAGTAATAGGCGCTCGGTCCGGGCTTTTGCGCCGCCGCCAGAAGCAGCCAAAACCACGACTCGGCGTAGTCGCGCGCCAGCCCCTCGCCGAAGGCGTACATGCGCCCGAGGAAGAGCTGGGCCTGGGCGTGGCCCTGGTTGGCGGCGGCGCGGAACAGCTCCGCCGCGCGGCCCCGGTCCTCGGGCACGCCCTGGCCGTGGTAGTAGCTGAAGCCGAGGTTGAAGAGCGCCTTGTCGTAACCGGCGCTGGCGGCCTCGGCGAAGAGCTCCGCGGCGTGTTTCCGGCTCTCGGTCACGCCCTGGCCGAAGTAGTACATGTAGGCGAGGTTCCGTTTCGCCTTGGCGCTGCCGTTCTCGGCCGAGCGGGAGAACCATTGCGCCGCCAGGACGTGGTTCCGGGAGACGCCTTTGCCCACGTAGTAGAGGTAGCCGAGGTTGCGCTGTGCCTTGGCATTGCCCTTCTCCGCCGAGAGCCGGTACCAGCGCGCCGCCTCCCTGTTGTCCCTGAGGACCCCTTTGCCCTCCTCGTAGAAGATGCCGAGCACGCGTTGCGCCTCGTCGTGGTCATTGGTCGCGGCCTTGGCCACCCATAGCGCCGCCTCGATCGGATCCGCCTCCACCCCGAGCCCGGCGTCGTACATCAGACCGAGGTGGAATTGGGCGCGCACATCCCCGGCCTCGGCCGCGGGCCCGAGTTCGCGCAAGGCGATCCGGTAATCGGCGGCCTCGAAGGCGCGCAGGCCCGAGGCGACGTCCGCGCGCGCCGCGTCCGCCGCGACCGCCGCGACCGCCATTGCCAGCAGCACAACTCCGGCCACCACAAGCCGCCTCATCGCCATCCTTTCGGTCCAGCCGCGCGGGCGCCCGCCGGCCCGCCTTAAGTTAGCCCCTGCGGCGCGCCGCGACCAGCGGCGGTGATGCCCCGCGGTGGCACGCCGCGGCGCACTCGACGGGGCAGCGGTCGAGCGCGCCCGCGATGTCAGGGGAGCGCTGCTCTCGCCGCCGAAGGTGACGGCGATGGCCGGCGCGCCGAGCGCCTGGGAGGGGCTGGCGCTGTTCCTCGCCAGCCCAGGGTTCCAGCGCCGTCGAGACCAGGTCCGAGGTTGCGGCGGGGGCGGGGCGACCACAGATACCACCCGGGGGCGTCAAGATGTCGCGAGAGGTGGAAAGGCCATGAAAGCCAAGTTCGTGATCGCTATCCCAGTGCTCGCCGCGGCGCTCTGGGCGGCGCCGGCGCCGGCCCAGGAAGTGCCGCCGGCCGAGCTCGAAGGGGCCGAGGACCTCGCCCGCGAGGGGGTGCAGCGCTTGATTCAGGCGCTGGAGCTGCTGCTGATGGCGATCCCCCAGTACGACCCGCCGGTCCTCAACGAGAACGGCGACATCATCATCCGTCGCCGCAATCCGCGACGCGAGAGCGACCCGGAGCCCGAGCCGCCGGCCGATGCGGAAGAATCGCCCGAGCCCACCGAGACCAGCACCTGAGGCGATGTCGAGCCTGAACCGCCGCCGTTTCCTGAGCGCCCTCGGGCGGCCACCTCGGCCTCGCGCCGGCCGTTCTCGAGCAGCATGTGTTCCCCGGGAGCGAGACCGTTCCCCGACTGGCGGGGCTGTTCCGGGCCTGACTCGCCGGCGGGTGCTACATCTTCTTCCAATCGCCCGCGCGCTCGAAGGACTGGGCGGCGCGGTAGATCGCCGCTTCGTCGTAGTGCCGGGCGATCAGCATCAGACCCACCGGGCGCTTGTCCTTGGTCATGGCGCAGGGCAGCGACAGCGCCGGGTGGCCGGTGGCGTCGAACGGCGCGGTGTTGGCGATCATCTCGAAGGCGCGCTCGATGACCTCCTCGCGCGCCGCACCGGTGGCCGGGAGCTTGCTCGCGGCCATCGGCGTGGTCGGCATCAAGAGCAGGTCGTAATCCGCCAGCACCTCATCGTAGGCCGCGCTCAGCTTGCGGCTCAGGTTCTGGGCCTTGGCGTAATAGCGGCCGCGGAAGTGCTTGATCGAGTAGTGGCCGATCAACATGCCGAGCTTGAGGGTCTCGGAGAGCTCGTCGGCGCGCTGCCGCCAGCTCGAGTGGAAGTCCAGCAGGCTGGTCAGGAACAGCCCCTTGTGGTTGGTGCCGTAGCCGTTGCCCTTCATCATCAGCTCGGTGGCGCCCTCGACGAAGATTGGCGTCCAGATCGCGGCGCCGACGGCGTGCAGCGGGATCGACACCTCCTTGACCTTGGCGCCCAGACGCTTGAGGCGCGCGGCCGCGGCCTTGACCTTGGCGTCGACCTCGGGCTCCGAGTTGGCGTGGCCGAAGCCCTCCTTGACCACGGCGATCGACATCCCCTTGACCTTTTGGGCGAGCGCCCTGGTGTAGCGCGCGGTGCGCGGCGCGTACTGCCTGGGATCGAGGCCGTCGGCGCCGGCGATGACCTCGAGCATCAGCGCGTTGTCGGCCACCGTCGCGGTCATCGGCCCGGTGTGGTCGACGGTGAGCTCGATCGGCATGATGCCGGTGTAGGGCACCAACCCGTGGCTGGGCTTGAGCCCGACGATGCCGCAGTACGAGGCGGGGATGCGGATCGAGCCGCCCTGGTCGCCGCCGGTGGCCATGTCGACCTCGCCGGCGGCCACCAGCGCCGCGCTCCCCGACGACGAGCCGCCCGCCGAATGGCCGGGCTTGCGCGGGTTCTCCACCGGCCCGGTGGCGCTGGTGTGGCTGCCGCCCGAGCAGCAGAAGTACTCGCACACCGCCTTGCCGACGATCTCGCCGCCGGCGTCGAGGATGCGCGTGACGATGGTGGCGTCGACCTCGGGCACGTAGCCTTCGAGCGTCGAGGCGCCGTTCATCATCGGCACCCCGGCGACGCAGGCGTTGTCCTTGATCACCACCTTCTTGCCGGCGAGCTTGCCGCGCCTGCGCCCCTTGATCGAGGTCTTCACGTACCAGGCGTTATAGGGGTTCTCCGCGCCTTCGGGCCGGTAGCCAGGGGTCCGCGGGTAGCGTACCTGGGGCAGGTTGTCGGGCATGGCGTCGACCGCGTCATAGGCCTCGAACATGCCCTCCATGAGGCCCAGGAACGAGTCGATGTCGTGATCGGTCAGGGTCATGCCGAGGTCCTCGGCGACCTCGCGGAGCTGGGACGGGGTTGGGCGTGTCACCGGCATTTGCGTTCTCCTGGTTGCTTTTGCTTGGTCCTCGTGGGGGCGCATCCGCTTCGAGCGAGGCGGGCGCCCTCTGTGTCGACCCTGGAGGGCCGGATTCGACAATCTAGCGCAGGATGGGAGCGTCCGATTTGGCCCAGGCGTCGAGCCCGCCCACCAGGTGACAGACGTTCTGAAGTCCCGCTTCCCGCGAGGCCTGCACGGCGAGCGCCGAGCGCTCGCCGAAGGCGCAGTAATAGACGATCTGCTTGCCCCCCGCGCTGGCCTCGTAATTGAGGAAGCCGCCGGGAGCGATGTAGCTGTCGAGGCTGGCGTAGGGCGAGTGCACCGAACCCGGGATGATGCCGTGGCGCTCGCGCTCGGCATCCTCGCGCAGGTCCACGATGAGCACGTCGGCGCGACCGGCCAGCCCCCGCACCTCCTCGACCGAGAGCGACCAGGGCTCGTCGTCCCCCTCGCCCTGGGCCATGCCGATGACCCGGTTGGCCGGCACCGCCACGTCCATCATCTTCGGGTTGGCGAGCTTCAGGTTGTTCATGATGTCGACGTAGTGGTCGACCGACTCGACCTGGAGGCGGGGGTTGCTGGCCCGTTCCTCGGCGATCGTGCTCACCGTGTCGCCCTTGTAGTCGTGGGCCGGGTAGACCAGGGTCTCGTCGGGCAGCCGCAACAGCTTGTTGAAGATGGAATCGTACTGGGCCACGGGATCGCCGTGCTGGAAGTCGGTGCGGCCGGTGCCGCGGATCAGCAGCGTGTCGCCGGTGAAGACGCGGTCGGGGAGGGTGAAGCAATAGGAATCGTCGGTATGGCCGGGGGTGTACATGACGCCCAGGCTCAGGCCCTCGACGGTGATGCGATCGCCCTCGCTCACCCGCACCGAGACCACGTCGACCGAGCTCTGCTCGCCCATCACGGTGATGCAGCGGGTGCGGTCCCGGAGCGCCCCGAGCCCGGTGATGTGGTCGGCGTGGAGGTGGGTATCGACCGCCTTGATCAGGTGCAGGTCGAGCTCGTCCAACAAGCGCAGGTAGTGGTCGACCCGGTCGAGCACCGGGTCGATGATCAACGCCTCGCCGCCGGGGCGGCTGGCCAAGAGGTAGGTATAGGTGCAGGACACGCTGTCGAAGAGCTGGCGAAAGATCATCTGCTCACCTCCCCCTGCTGGCCCCTGCTGGCCCCTGCTGGCGCACTCGGCGAGCCCCGACCCGGCGGCGCGCCCGGGACGCGGCGCCCGGCGGTAGCGGCGAGCAAAACACGCAAGCCACCGCGGCGTCACCCCTCAGGTGCCGGTAAGCCGCCGGCGGCGCCACTGATTCTTGGGCGATACTGGGCGGCGATACTAGGCGGCGATACTAGGAAACGTAAGGGCAAGAGTCCACGTGCCCGCGCCCGCCGGGCTGCCTTGCGCACACAGGGCACGCACAGGGGCACGCACCAGGGCACGCACCGGCGCACGATAGAATGAACCGACTCTTTGTGTGCAATTGCGTCGCAATGGAAACTTGGATATATTGTGCTGGATCCAACGGCCGATGCGGGTGCTCTGATCGCCTTTGGCGTCGCGGCCGCTCGACCCAGCGCTTCGGGAGGCGCGACCATGGTGAATGAAAACGTGATCGCCGATGCCGATGTCGGCTCCGCTCAACCGAATATTCGCACCATCGGCACGGCAGACCTTGTAGACGCGTTGACCAAGGGCCTCGCCGACTTCAAGGCGATGCCAAGCCACTACTTCTTCCTCTGCGTGATTTATCCCCTGGTCATTTTCTTTTCGATCAGATTGAGCTTCGGCTACGACGTCTTGCCGCTGCTCTTCCCTCTGGTTGCCGGATACACCCTGATCGGCCCGCTGGCGGCGACCGGCTTGTACGAGCTGAGCCGACGTCGCGAGCAAGGCCTTACGGTTTCCTGGGGCAATGCCTTCGACGTCTTCCGATCCCCGTCGATCGGCGCCATCGCGACGCTCGGTGTCTTGCTGACGGCGCTCTTCGTAGCCTGGCTGGGCGCGGCGTGGGCCATCTACGAGCTGATCTTCGGCGGCGCGACGCCGGCATCGATCGCCGAGTTCGCCCGCCAGGTCTTCACCACCTCTTCCGGCTGGACGCTGATCGTCGTCGGCAGCGGCGTTGGCTTCCTCTTCGCCGTCGTGGTGTTGACCATCGGCGTGGTGTCCTTTCCCATGCTCGTGGATCGCGACGTCAGCGCCGTGACGGCGCTGCAAACGTCGGTAAAAGCGGTTCTCGCCAACCCGATAACGATGGCGATGTGGGGCCTCATCGTCGCCGTCGCCCTGGTGATCGGCGCCTTGCCCTTCTTCGTCGGCCTGGCGATCGTGTGGCCGGTGCTGGGACACGCGAGCTGGCATCTCTATGGTAAGCTCGTGGAGCGCTGACGCGCACCATCAGCCGCCCATCGTCCTCCATCATCGGTGAGGCGATGGCGCCGCATCGCCACCGCCAAGCCTGAGCGCGGCGACCGGCTCGCGCCTGGGCGCGGTGCCGAGTTTAACCTCTCGTCAGAGCGCCTGTACTTGGTCCGGCGATTCCCGCGACTTCGTGATTTTCAGGGAGTCACAGGTGGCGCCGCGAGCCCTGGGTGGCGCTTCGCCCAGCCGCCGATGCAGACCTCGCCGGGCCTCGATCGCGGACAGCCGAGCCCCGGCCCGACCCCGCTTCGTTACGATCCCGTGGCGAAGAATACGCCCCGCGTGAAGAAGGTGTAGTCGGCCTCGCGCGTCATCAGGAACACGAACACCAACACCAGGACCGGCGGCACCAGAATGGCAAACATCAGGGCCAACCGCTCCCACATCATGTGCATGAAGACGGCAACGATCAGCCCCGCCTTCATTACCATGAACAAGAGGATCAAGGACCACCTGAGGTAACCCTGGAGGTGGAAGTAGTCGACGAGGTAGGACCCCGTACTGAGAACGAACAGCAATCCCCAGATCTTGAGATAGATGGCAATCGGGTGTTGTTGCCCTTCTGCGTGTGCCTTTGACTGTACCATGCTTCCGCCTCACCAAAGATAGAACAACGCAAAGATGAAGACCCATACCAGATCGACGAAGTGCCAATAGAGACCCATGATTTCGACGGCCTCGTAGTTCCCCTTCCGGCTGGTGAAAAAGCCTCGTCTACTGGTGTCGAAATCTCCCCGCCAGACCTTTCGGGCGATGATGACGAGGAAGATCACGCCGACCGATACGTGAAATCCGTGGAAGCCCGTGATCATGAAGAAGGTCGAGCCGAATTGGGCCGCACCCATCGGGTTGCCCCACGGACGCACCCCTTCGTCGACGATCAGCTTGGTCCACTCGAAGGCCTGCATGCCGACGAAAGAGGCGCCAAAGGCCGCGGTCACCAGTATCAAGACAGCGGTTTTGAAGCGGTCGTGTCGATAGCCGAAGTTGACGGCCATCGCCATCGTCCCGCTGCTGCTGATCAGAATGAAGGTCATGATGGCGATCAGGATGAGTGGGATATCGGCGCCCCCGATCTCCAAGGCGAAGACCTCGCTGGGATTGGGCCACGGCACCGTCGTCGACATCCGCACCGTCATGTACGAAAGCAGGAAACAGCTGAAGATGAAAGTATCGCTAAGCAGGAAAATCCACATCATCGCCTTGCCCCAGGGGACGTTCTTGAACGTCCGCTGGTCCGAGGACCAATCGGCGACGATGCCTTGCAAGCCGTCAGGCCGCGCGAGGGCTTGCCCTGAATCCGCCATGGCTTGTTGTGTCATGCGCTCTCAATCCTCGTTACGTAAGCAACAGCAGCGTGAATAAGATCAGCCAGATCCCGAGCAGAAAGTGCCAATAGATGGTGCACATCTCCACGCTCAGGCGCACTTGGCTGAGCCCGACCCCACGGCGCACCTTGGCGCTGGTTCTGCCCCAGGCCACCAGGCCGCCCATCATGTGCAGCCCGTGCAGCGCGGTGAGCAGGTAAAAGAATGAGTTGGCCGGATTGGTCGCCGCGAAATAACCCAGGGCGGCCAGTTGTTGCCACGCCAAGAGCTGTCCCGCGAGGAAGGCGATCGCCAAGACGCCGGCTGCGCGCAACCACATCCTAACGCCGTATCGCCGTCTCTGGTTGGCGGCAACCCGCGCCATGTGAAAGGCGACGCTGCTTAAGACCAACACGGCCGTGTTGAGCCACAACAGCCAGGGCTCGGGCAGGGGTTGCCAGTCGCCGAGCACCATGCGGTCGGCGTAAGCGACCACCAAGAGCGAGAACACCACCCCGACCACGACGAGAAAAACCCTCAGACCGAGCTTCGCCGTAGGCAGGGCGACGGCACGCCCGTCGTGAAGGTCGACGACCGTACCCTTGTCCGTCACCCAGGGCATTTCGGTGAGCTGTTGAAAGATATTCACGTCCAAGCTTCCCCGGATCCCGACGCCTTGGCTGGTCTTGAGGCGGTTGCTGAGAGCGAGCGGGCTATCGCTCGGCGCTATTCCGCCGGCTGGAGCGCGGCGCCCGACAGGCCCTCGTCACGACCTATTTCGGTGCTCACCTGGTCGGGCGGGAGGTTTTGCGGCAGGAAGTCCTGATCCGCGCCCGGCACGCTGTAGGCGTAGGCCCAGCGATAGACCACCGGCAGGGTCTCGCCAAAATTGCCATGGCCGGGCGGAAACTCAGGCGTCTGCCACTCCAGCGTGGTGGCCCGCCAAGGATTGCGTTCGGCAATCCTGCCCTTGAGCGCGCTCCACGCCAGGTTGAACAAGAATACCAACTGGGCAAAGCCCACGATCAACGCCACGACCGTGATGAAGGCGTTCAGCGTCTGCGCCGATTCCGGGATGAAACTGGTCTCTCCCATCTCGAAATAGCGCCGCGGCACGCCCAGGAACCCCAGGTAGTGGATGGGGAGGAAGATCGCATAGGCGCCCAGGAAGGTGACCCAGAAGTGAAACTGGCCCAACGCTACGTTCAGCATTCGCCCGGTCATCAGGGGGTACCAATGGTAAATCGCCCCGAAGATCACGAGGATCGGCGCCACCCCCATCACCATATGAAAGTGGGCGACCACGAACATGGTGTCGGAAAGCGGAACGTCGATCACGACATTGCCCAAGAACAGGCCCGTGATCCCGCCGTTCACGAAGGTGACGATGAAGGCGATGGCAAACAGCATCGGGAGCGTCAGGTGGATGTTGCCCCGCCACAGGGTCAGCACCCAGTTGTAGACCTTGATGGCGGTGGGCACGGCGATGATGAGCGTGGTGGTGGCGAAGAAGAAGCCGAACCACGGGTTCATGCCGCTGACGTACATGTGGTGCGCCCACACCACGAAGCTGAGGGCGCCGATCGACACCAGCGCCCACACCATCATGCGATAGCCGAAGATGTTTCTTCGCGCATGGACGCTGAGCAGGTCCGAGACGATGCCGAACGCGGGCAGGGCGACGATGTAGACCTCGGGATGGCCGAAGAACCAGAACAGGTGCTG
>CBDUZE010000042.1:0-32106 GCA_965371625.1 uncultured Alphaproteobacteria bacterium | reverse complement strand
CTCCAACAAGGCCTAGCCGGCGTCCTCCGCGGCGTCCTCCGCGGCGTCCTCCGCGACCCCCTCCGCGGCGTCCTCCGCGACCCCCTCGGCCTCGGCTTGCGCGGGCTCGAAGAGCTGGATCTGGCCCGCGGGCATCACGGTCGAAATGGCGTGCTTGTAGACAAGCTGCACATGCCCGTCGCGGCGCAGCAAGACGCAGAAGTTATCGAACCAACTGATCACGCCCTGCAGCTTGACCCCGTTGACGAGGAACACCGTCACCGGGACCTTGTTCTTGCGGATGTGGTTGAGGAACACGTCCTGGACGTTTTTTTGTGGTCTGTCTGACATCGCTTTTTACCGTCGTGCCTCGATGTTGTCGTTATTCGGGTTTTGGTCGTCACATCGATCGCAGCCGCCATTCCCCGGGATTCACGGCCGAACCGACCCTTTTCGCCCCGGCGACGCCTCGGCGATCGATATCTCGTCCACGAGATAAATGGGATGGCCCCGAGCCGCCTGCAAGGGCCGAAGCGCGCCGAGCAGCCCAGCGGGCGGAGGACGGCCGATCCGCCGGCGGGCGCCCGAAGGGTGGCGAAGTTTAGGCCCTATCCGGTTCGCCGCGCTTGGCCGAAAAGGCGCGCGTCCATGCCCCGTCGAGGCCCTCAGCACCGGAGCGAGGCGGCATCCCGTCGAAGATCGCGCGGCGTGGCGAGCGGCGTGGCGAACGCCGCGCGGGCCCCGAATCTGCCGTGTCGAGCCCTTGTGAGACCAACGCCTATGGGCCCGCGGAGGTGCGATTCCCCGCTGCCGCCATGTGGCCCTCGTAGAGCTCGCGCAGCTTGGCGTAGAAGCTGCCGGGCTTGCCGTTGGCGACGATGGCGTCGTCGATCTGCACCACCGGCAGGACGAACGAGGTGGTGCTGGTGAGGAAGGCCTCGCGGGCCGCCTTGGCCTCGGCCACGGTGAAGGCCCGCTCGAGCACCGTGAGGCCCTCGCCCGCGGCCAGCTCCATGAGTGCCGTCCGGGTGATGCCGGAGAGGATCGAGCTGTCGATCTGGCGGGTGATGATGTTGCCGTCGCGGTCGACGATCCAGGCGTTGGTCGAGCTCCCTTCGGTGACGAAGCCTTGCCCGTCCACCTGCCAAGCCTCGAAGGCACCGGCCCGCCTGGCCTGCTCCTTGGCCAGGCAGTTGGGCAGCAGCGCCACCGACTTGATGTCGCAGCGAGCCCAGCGGATGTCGGCGATGGTGATCACCTTGAGCCCGTCCTCGGTGAGCGCCGGCGCCTGAGCGGCGACGCGGCGCGCGGTCATCACCACGGCGGGCCGCGCGGCGGCGGGAAAGGCGTGGTCGCGGCGCGCCACCCCGCGCGTGACCTGAAGGTAGACGATGCCGTCGTCGACCAGGTTGCGCCGCATGGTCTCGCGCATCACCACCGACAGCGCCGGACGCGACATCGGCATGGCGATCTCGAGCTCGCCGAGCGAGCGTTCGAGGCGGGCGAGATGGCGCGCCTCGTCGACCAGCCGCCCGCCCCTGACGGCGACCACCTCGTAGACGCCGTCGGCGAACTGATAGCCGCGGTCCTCGACGTGGACCGCGGCCTTGGCATGGGGCAGGTAGCGCCCGTTGACGTATGCGATCCGCGACACTTGGCGACCTCCTCGGTCAATGCCTCCAGAACCGGGGGCTAAGCAAGGCCAGCAGAGTGAAGAGCTCGAGCCGGCCCAGCAGCATGGCGAGGACGACCAGCCACTTGGCGCCAACCGGCATGGCGGCGTAGCCGGCGCCGGCGCCGGCGACCATGGCGATGCCGGGCCCGGTGTTGCTCAGCGCGGCGCCCGAGGCCGCCAGCGCGGTGCGCAGATCGAGACCGAACCACGCCAGACCGAGACTGACAAGCACGAAGCACAACAGGTAGACGATGATGAACCCCCATACGGCACCGAGATCGGTATCGGCGATCGCCTGGCGGGCATAGTGGAGCCGCACCACGCCGTGAGGATAGGCCAGCCGCCCAAGCTCCCGCCAGCCCTCCTTCAGCATCAGGGCCACCCGCATCAGCTTGAGGCCGCCGGCGGTCGAGCCGGTCGACCCGCCCATCATCATCAGGGCCAGGAACAGCACCGGCAGCACCGGCAGCGCCGCCGGCCACGCCCCTGCCTCGCCGGCCAAGAACCCGGTCGTCGTCAGCATCGAGACCGCGCTGAAGATACCCAGGCGCAGGCTTTCCCCGGCGGCGGCATCGGCCAGCAGCAGGACCGCCGCGATGGTCGCGGCGGCGAGCGCCGCGACCCCCAGCAGGTATCTGAACTCCGGGTCCCGGCGCAGCGGCCTGGGAAGGCCGTTGAAGAGCGCCCACAGCAGCGTGAAGTTCATGGCACCGGCCAGCATGAAGACCACCAGCACCGCCTCGACGAACGGCGAGCGGGCCGGCACCAGGGCCCCGGCGGCGCTGCTGAAGCCACCGGTCGAGAGCGTGCTGAGGGCGTGACAGAGGCTGTCGAAGGGGGTCATGCCGGCGGCCCACAAAAGCACCGCGCAAAGCGCCGTCAAGAGGGCATAGATCCACCAGATCGAACGGCTCGCCTCCAAGAGCCGCCGCTCGAGGGTATCGCGCTCGCCCCGAGGCAGGGCGCTGCGGTAGAGCTGCATGCCGCCGACCCCCAGCAGCGAGAGCATGGCGAGCGCCAGCATGATGGTGCCGAGCCCGCCGATCCACTGGCTCAGCGCGCGCCAGAAGAGAATGCTGCGGGGCAGCGCGGCCGGGTCGCCGAGCACGCTGGCGCCGGTGGTGGTGAGGCCCGAGAGGGCCTCGAAGTAGGCGTCGGTGAGGCTCGGGGCGACGCCGGTGAAAGAGAAGGGCATGGCCCCGAAGGCGGGGAGGACGACCCAGGCCACCACCGCCAGCAGGAAGGCCTCGCGCCGCGAGACCCGGCGCCCCACTCCGCGCGTCGCGATCACCAGGATGCCACCGGCGAACCCGGTCAGCAGGGCGGCGGCGGCGAAGGCGCCGGCGGCACCGGCCTCGGCGTAGTTGACCGCCACCAGCACCGGCAGGACCATGGCCGCGGCCCAGGCCAGCAACAGCCACCCCACGATCGAGAGCACGGTAGCGTAGCCCATCGGCGATCCGCGCTCAGAAGAACTCGAGACGCACCGAGAACAACTGCTCGACCTTCTTCACCACGTCGCTGATGGCGAAGATGACCACCCGGTCGTGAGCCTGAATTCGGGTGTCGCCACGAGGAATGATGCTCTCCTCGCCCCGCACCACGGCGCCCACCGTGATCCCGGCCGGGAGGTCGACGTCGCGGAGCGGCTTTCCCACCAGCGGCGAGGTCTCGAGCGCCTCGGCCTCGATGACCTCGGCGGCGCCGCCGGCGACGCTGTGCACGCCCAGGATGCGGCCCCTGCGGATGTGGTGCAGGATGGTCGAGACCGTGGTGGCCCGCGGGCTGATGACGACGTCGATGCCGAGCGACGAGACCAGCGGCGGATAGGTCGGGTTGTTGACCAGCGTCATCGCCCGCTTGCAGCCGTCGCGCTTGGCCAGGAGCGAGGACAGGATGTTGACCTCGTCGTCGTTGGCGACGGCGACGATGGCCTCCGCCGTGCCCACGTTGGCCTCGTCGAGGATCTCGCGGTCGAGCGCGTTGCCGTGGATCACCACGGTGCGGCCCAACTGGTCGGCGACGTACTCGGCGCGGGCCCGGTCGATCTCGATGATCTTGGTCTTGACGTCGGGGTGCTCGTCCTCGAGCTGCTTGGCCAGGAAGACGCCGATGTTGCCGCCGCCGACGATGACCACCCGGCGCGCCTCCCGCTCCTCGTGCCCAAACAGCGTCATCGCGCGCTCGACGTGGCCCGAGAAGGCGGCGAAGTAGACCTCGTCGCCAGACAGCATCTGATCGTCGCCCGAGGGCGCGATCACGGTGTCGCCGCGGACGATGCCGACGATCACGATGTTGAGGTCCGGGAACAGCTCGGTGAGCTGGCGCAGCGGCGTGTTGACGATCGGGCAGTCCTCGCCGCAGCGCACCGCGATCACCCGTATCTTGCCGTCGGCGAAGGGAATCATGTCGATGGCGCCCGGCACCTCGAGGCGGCGGATGACGGCGCGCGCGACCTCGATCTCGGGCGAGATGATGACGTCGATCGGCATGTTGTCGCGGCTGAAGAGGTCGCGCCAGATCGGCTGCAGGTAGCTCTGGCTGCGCACCCGGGCGATCTTGGTGGGAACGTTGAACAGCGAGTGGGCGACCTGGCAGGCCACCATGTTGACCTCGTCGGCGAAGGTGACGGCGATGATCATGTCGGCCCCGGCGGCGCCGGCCCGCTCGAGCATCTCGGGCTGCGAGGCGAAGCCGACCATGCCCTGGACGTCGAGCAGGTCGCCGATCTTCTTGATCAGCTCGGCCGACTGGTCGATGACCGTGACGTCGATGTTCTCGCTGGCCAGGTGTCGGGCGATGTTGAAGCCGACCTGGCCGGCGCCGCAGACGATCACCTTCATGACCCCCACCCCCTGCCCCGGCGCCCCGGGTGGCGCGCGCTCGGACCGACGCAGTCTCGCATCACTTGACGCCGCGCACCACTTCGATGCCGAGCTCGCGAATCTTCTTGCGGAGCGTATTGCGGTTGAGGCCCAGGAGCCGCGCCGCCTTGAGTTGATTGCCCCGGGTGGCGGCCAGGCTCAGCGCGATCAGCGGCCGTTCGACCTCGCGCAACACCCGGGTGTAGAGGCCGCTCGGCGGCAGCCCTACCTCGTGGGCGCGGAAGTAGCGGGCGATGTGGTGCTCGACCGCGGCACCGAGACTCTCGCCCTTGGCCGCGTCGCCGGGCTCGGCCTCGGGCTGCGACGAGGCGAGCTCCGAGGCGATCGCTTGGCCTCCGATCACCTCCTCGGCGTAGAGCACCGCCAGGCGCCGCACCAGGTTCTCGAGCTCGCGCACGTTGCCCGGCCAGGGGTAGCCCTTGAGCCGTTCCAGGGCCTCGCCGTCGAGGCTCTTGAGCGGCAGGCCCTCGGCGCTCGCCTGGCCCAGGAAATGGCGTACCAGGTCGGGGATGTCATCGGCCCGTTCGCGCAACGGCGGGAGGCGCATGGGCACCACGTTGAGGCGGTAGAACAGGTCCTCGCGGAAGAGCCCCTGGCGGATGAGCTGGCGCAGATCGCGGTGGGTGGCGGCGATGATGCGGACGTCGGCGCGGATCGGCCGGCGCCCGCCGAGGGTGGTGTACTCGCCGTCCTGGAGCACGCGCAACAGCCTGGTCTGGGCCTCGAGCGGCATGTCGCCGATCTCGTCGAGGAACAGGGTGCCGCCCTCGGCCTGCTCGAAGCGCCCGGCGTTGCGCGAGGTGGCCCCGGTGAAGGCGCCCTTCTCGTGGCCGAACAGCTCGCTCTCGACCAGCTCGCGTGGGATCGCGGCCATGTTGATGGCGACGAAGGGGCCGTTGCGGCGCTTGCCGAAGTCGTGCAGGGCCCGCGCCACCAACTCCTTGCCGGTGCCCGATTCGCCGAAGATCATCACCGTTAGGTCGGTGCCGATCAGACGCGCCACCACGCGGTAGATCTCCTGCATGGCGGGCGAGCGGCCGATCAACGGCAGTTGCTCCTCGCCGTCGTCGTCCTCGTCGCGCCCGATCGCCGCTTGGCCGACGGCACTGAGGGCGCGGCCCACCACCGTCATCAGCTCGCCCAGGTCGAAGGGCTTGGGCAGGTACTCGTAAGCTCCCCCCTCGCTGGCCCGGATCGCGGTGAGCAGGGTGTTGCGCGCGCTCATCACCACGATCGGGAGCTCGGGCCGGACCTTCTTGATGCGGGGCAGGAGGTCGAGGCCGCTCTCGTCGGGCATCACCACGTCGGTGATCACCAGGTCGCCCTCGCCGTCCGCGACCCAGCGCCACAGCGTCGAGGCGTTGCCGGTGGAGCGCACCTCGTAGCCGGCGCGGCCCAGCGCCTGGTCGAGCACCCGGCGGATGGCGCGGTCGTCGTCGGCGACCAGGATGGTGCCATCGGGGGTCACCTCTCGGCCTCCTCCTGGTAGACCGGAAGCAGGACCCGGAAGATGGTGCGGCGCGGTTCCGATTCGAAGGCGATGAGGCCGCCGTGGTCGCCGATGACCTTGGCCACCAGCGCCAAGCCAAGCCCACTGCCGCCCGATTTCGAGGTCACGAAGGGGTCGAAGAGGTGGGCCCGCAGGTCCTCGGCGATGCCCGACCCGTTGTCCTGGACGCTGACCTCCAGCGGCAGGCGCAGGCGCTCGCGGGTGCCCGGCACCGAGAGCCGTACGCCGGGGCGGAAGGCGGTGCCGAGCACGATCTCGCCGCCCGCCGCCGGCACCGCCTCGGCCGCGTTCTTGACCAGGTTGAGGAACACCTGCACGAGCTGGTCGCGGCTCCCCATCACCAGCGGCAACGAGGGGTCGTAGCGCTCCACGAAGCGCACGGCGCGGGCGAAGCCGTTGCTCGCCACCGCGCGCACCCGGTCGAGAACCTCGTGGATGTTGACGGGCCGGCGCTCGAGCGGCGCCTCGTCGGCGAAGGCCTCCATACGGTCGACCAGGCCGCAGACGCGATCGACCTCGTCGCAGATGAGACGGGTGAACTCGCGGTCGGCGTCGCTGGCGTCCTGCTCCAGGAGCTGGGCGGCGCCGCGAATCCCCGACAGCGGGTTCTTTATCTCGTGGGCCAACATCAGCGCCATGCCGGCGAGCGAGCGGGCGGCCCCGCGGTGGGTGAGCTGGCGGTCCATCTTGTCGGCGATGGTGCGCTCGCGAAGCGAGACCAGCACCCATCCCGGGAACTCGGTGAGCGGCGAGACCTGGACGTTGACCAGGTGCCGGCCGATGCGCGGCCCGCCGATCTCGAGGCCATGCTCCGAGACCACGCTCGGCGCCTCGCGGACCTGGCGCGCCAGCGTTACCAGCGGACTGTCGAAGGGCACCAGGTCCTCGAGCGCGGCGCCGCAGAGGTTGCTCGCGCCGACGTCGAAGAACTGCTCGGCGGCCGGGTTGACGTAGCGCACCAGCCCGCGCGCGTCGACCACGAGCACCGGGTCGGGGAGCGCCCCGAGGATGGCGCCCGCCTCGGGCGCGAGCTCCGGCGTCTCGAGGCTGGCGGCGGCCTCCGCCATCTCAGGCCGCCATGCGCTCGATGAGCGGGGTGTAAAAGGCGCGGATCATCGCCATCACCTGATCGGCGTCCCGGCATCGGTTGACCGTGTCGCGGAACTCGGTCGAGCCGCGCAGCCCCTTCGAGTACCAGGAGACGTGCTTGCGGGCGACGCGGACACCGACCTCGCGGCCGTAAAGGTCGAGGAGATCGCGGTAATGCTGGAGCATGATCTCGAGCTGCTCGGCGAGCGACGGGTCGGGCAGGCGCTCCCCGGTGGCAAGGTAATGGCTCACCTGGCGCGGAAACCAGGGGCGCCCGTGGCAGCCGCGGCCGATCATCACCCCGTCGGCGCCCGATTCGGCGAGGCTTTGGGCCGCATCCTCGAGACTCTTGATGTCGCCGTTGACGATCACCGGGATCTTGACCGCCTCCTTGACCTCGCGCACGAAGCGCCAGTCCGCGGCGCCCTTGTAGAGCTGGCACCGGGTGCGGCCGTGCACGCTCACCATGCGGATGCCGCAGTCCTCGGCGATGCGCGCCAGGCGCGGTGCGTTGCGGCTGCGATCGTCCCAGCCGGTGCGCATCTTCAGCGTCACCGGCAGCTCCACCGCCTTGACCGTGGCCGCGAGGATGCGCCCCGCCAGGCGCTCGTCCCGCATCAGCGCCGAGCCGGCCTGGCCGCCCACCACCTTCTTCACCGGACAGCCCATGTTGATGTCGATGATGGCGGCGCCGCGGTCGTGGTTGAGCCGCGCCGCCTCGGCCATGACCGCGGGATCGCAGCCCGCCAGTTGCACCGCCATCGGGTACTCCTCGGGCGCGTTCGCGGCCTTCTTCATCGACTGGCGGGTGGCCCGCACCATGGCCTGGCTGGCGATCATCTCCGAGATCACCAGACCCGCCCCCGAGCGCTTCACAAGGCGGCGGAAAGCGAGGTCTGTGACCCCCGACATGGGCGCCAGAAACACCGGATCGGCGATGCGGATCGGGCCGATCTGGAGCGGGCCGATGGGCTTCGACATGGCTTGGAGGATCTCGCGACTGCTCAAATGTTGGGCAACATTAGCGGGACGCGGCCGCGGGCGCAACGAGAGTCGTGAGAATCATCGTTTTCTGCCTCGATCAGCGATCTCAAACGCGCCAAACCGTCGCCGCCGGGCCGATTTGCCCGCTTCTTAGGCAGCCTCGCCGCCCTCTGGGCCGTAGAAGATCACCCAGAGCTCGAGGTCGTCGGAGAAGTCCTCGAAGCGGTGGCTCACCCCCGCCGGCACGAACAGGAGGTCGCCGGGGCCGAATGGCGCGCGGCGCTCGCCGTTCAGGAAGGTACCGCTGCCCTGCATCACGACGTAGACCTCGTCCCGGTCGTGGCGCTCCTGCGGGTCGTTGCCGCGGGGCGCGTAGACCCCGGCCTCAAGGGTGCCGTGCTCGAGGGCGATGGCGTAGCGCTCGCCCTCCGGCGTCGGCAGGCGCGCGCGCATCTCCTCGAGGCTGACTTGCCAGCTCCCCACGCTCTCCCTCCTTCAATTCGCGGCCAGCGGCCCGGACGGCCCCGGCGCGACCCCGGCGCAACAATTCTCGGGGCGCCCCGGGGCGCTTGGCAACTCTTAGCCCACGCACTAGGGTTTTGCCATGCCTGAATGGACCGGAACGGCCGTGACCAGGGCCCCGAGGCGGACCTCTCGGCGGTGAAGGCGGCGGCGCTGATCCTGGCCGCGGGCCGCGGTCACCGCCTCGGCGGCCCGGCGCCCAAGCAGTACCTGCCGTTGGCCGGCCGGCCCCTCCTGGCCCACAGCATCGACGCCCTGGCGCGCCACCCCGGCATCGACGGGGTGCGCGTGGTGATCCACGCCGACGACCACCCGCTCTACCACCAGGCCGCCGCCGGCCTCGATCTCCTGGCGCCCGTCCATGGCGGCGCCACGCGCCAGGATTCGGCCCGTCTCGGACTTGAGAGTCTGGTTGAACTTAAGCCATATAAAATATTGATACATGACGGTGCTCGGCCCTTTCCCGATGCCGCCCTCATCGACCGTATCTTGGCCGCGCTCGAGACCGCGCCGGCGGCCATCCCTGCCCTTCCGGTGCGCGATACCTTGAAGCGCGGGCACCAGGGCCGGATCGCCGAGACGGTCGACCGCGGCGACCTGTGGCGGGCCCAGACCCCCCAGGGCTTTCGCTTCGACGACATCCTCGCCGCCCACCGCGCTTGCGCCGGCGAGGAGCTCACCGACGACGCGGCGGTGGCCGAGCGGGGCGGCCTCGCGGTGACCCTGGTCGAGGGCAGCGAGGACAACGTCAAGGTCACCACGGCCGAGGACCTGAGGCGCGCCGAGCGCGCGCTCGGCGCCGAGCGCGGCGAGATCCGCGTCGGCTCCGGTTTCGACGTCCACCGCTTCGCCGAGGGCGATCACGTCATGCTGTGCGGCGTCGCGGTGCCCCACGAGCGCGGCCTCGCCGGCCACTCCGACGCCGACGTCGGCCTCCACGCCATCACCGACGCCGTGCTCGGCGCCCTCGGCGCGGGCGACATCGGCGAGCATTTCCCGTCCGGCGATCCGCGCTGGGCGGGCGCGCCCTCGGACCAATTCCTGAGCCATGCCGCCAGCCTGGCGCGCGACGCCGGCGGGCGCATCCTCCACGTCGACGTCACGCTGATCTGCGAGCGCCCCAAGATCGGGCCCCACCGCGCCGCCATGCGGGCGCGCGTCGCCGCCATCCTGGGGCTCGGCGAATCCCGGGTCAGCGTCAAGGGCACGACCACCGAGCGCCTCGGCTTCACCGGCCGCGGCGAGGGCATCGCCGCCCAGGCCACCGCCACCCTGCGCCTGCCGCGAAACGCATGACCCGGCCGCCCGAGAGCCTGGGGTTCTGGCACCCGGTCACCCTGCTCGCCACCTGGTTCGGCGCCGGGCTGCTGCCGCTGGCGCCCGGCACCTGGGGCTCGATCGCCGCCCTCCCCTTCGCCTACGCCATCGCCAGCCTGTTCGGCGCTATCGGCCTGCTCGCCGCCGCGTCTCTCTTGTTCTGCGTTGGCTGGTGGGTAGCACAGCGCTACGCGCAGGCCGCCGGCGAGAAAGACCCCCCCGCCGTGGTCATCGACGAGGTGGTGGGCCAGTGGTTGGTTCTGGTCGTGGCGCCGCCGCACCTCGGCTATTACCTCTTGGGCTTGGTCATCTTTCGCGCCTTCGACATCCTCAAGCCCCCGCCTGCCCGCCTTTTCGAACGCGAGCTCCCGGGCGGGCTCGGCATCATGCTCGACGACGTGGTCGCGGGCGGCTATGGATTTGCCCTTCTCTACGTCGTGGTGGTGGCGCTGGGATGAGGTTCGACCAAGACCTAGTGCGGGCGGCGGCGGCCGTGCTCGAGGCCTGCCGGGCACGCGGCCTCAAGCTCGCCACCGCCGAGTCCTGCACCGGCGGCCTGATCGCCGCCTGCCTCACCGAGGTCGCCGGCGCCTCGGACGTGCTCGAGTGCGGCTTCGTGAGCTACTCGAACCCGGCCAAGGGCGAGATGCTGGGCGTGCCCGAGGCGCTCATCGCCAACCACGGCGCGGTCAGCGAGGCGGTGGCGCGGGCCATGGCCGAGGGGGCGCTGGCACGCTCGGGCGCCGACCTCAGCCTCTCGTGCACCGGTATCGCCGGGCCCGGCGGCGGCACCGAGAGCAAGCCCGTTGGCCTGGTTCACATCGCCGCTGCGCGCAAGCACGGGAGCACCCTGCACCAGCGCCGCGAGTTCGGCGATCTCGGCCGCGCCGAGGTCAGGCGGCGCACCGTGGCGGCGGCCCTCGACCTGGTCGCCGACCTTATTGGCGCGCCCCCGCCAGCCCCGGGGGAGGGTCGATGAGCGAGCCCTTGACCGAGGTCCGCGAGATCTCGCGCGTCGCCTATGGCTTCATGGCCTCGAAGGCCCTGTTCGCGGCGCTCAACCTCGAGCTGTTCGGCCACGTCGCGGCGGGGGCGCGGGACGTCGCTTCCCTCGCGGCGGCCACCGGGGTCGCGGAGAACCGCATCGAGACCCTGCTGGCGGTGCTCTTGAGCCTCGGTCTCGTGACCCGCGACGGTGCCGGCTACGCCAACGCCCCGGCCACCGAGCGCTATCTGGTGCCGGGCGCACCGGCCTACTTCGGCGACTATTACCGCTTCCAGATCGACCGCCAGATCTATCCCAATCTGCTTCATCTCGACGCCGGGCTGGCGGGCGACGAAGCCAACATGGCCCACACCTCGATACGCGATTGGCTGTCGACGGCCGCCAAGGCCGATGACTTCTCGCGCGCCCAGCACGCCGGCTCCCAGGGGCCGGCGATGATCATGGCCAAGAAGGTCGAGCTTGGCCGCGCGCGGCGGCTGCTCGACGTGGCCGGCGGCAGCGGCGCCTACTCGATCACCTTTTGCCGCACCTGGCCTGAGCTCTCGGCGACGATCATCGACTTCCCCAGCGTCATCGAGGTCGCGAAAAGGTTCGTCGCCGAAGCGGGCATGGCCGAGCGCATCGCGCTCGTCGCCGGCAACGCCCTCGAGGCCGAGTGGCCGGCGGGCCAGGACGTGGTGCTGATGTCCTATCTCTTGAGCGCGGTCGGCGGCGGCGACATCGGCGAGCTGTTGGACCGCGCCTGGGCCGCCCTCGATCCGGGCGGACTGCTCATCGTTCACGACTTCATGCTGGCGGACGACCGCTCGGGCCCGCTCTCGGCGGCGAGCTTCTTCCTCAGCTACCTGCCGCTCAGGACCGACTCGGTCTCCTTCACCGCCGCCGAGCTCAGGCCCGAGATCGAGCGTCGCGGCTTCGTCGAGGTCCACGACCACGATATGCTGCCGGAGATCACCAAGTACATCGTGGCGACAAGGCCCGGCGGTTGAGCTCCCCTCTCGCCGCCCGGCTCCCGCCGATCCGCGGCCTCGACCTGCTGTTCGTGACCCTGGCGATACTGCTGCTGCTCGTCGTCGGCACCTTGGCCATGTTCGCGATCAGCCTCCTGCCGTTCCCCAGCGGCCCCGGGATCGGGGCGGTGAGCGTCGGCCGCGCGGCGTTCGGCGCCCTGGTCATGGTGGCGGCGATCTTCGGCAGCGTCTACCTCATCGTGGTGCGGCGGCGCGGCTTGCGCTGGGCCGAGATCGGCCTGGGGCGGATCGGGCGGCGCCCCCTGGCCCTGGCCGCCCTCATCGGGGTCGCGTTGGTGCCGGTGGTGAGCGTGACCGAGGCCCTGCTCGGGCTCTCTTTCGAGGACACGATGATCCGCCTCATCGCGCCCGAGGGCTTCACCTGGTGGGGCCTGATCGGCGCCGTGGTCTTCCTCGGCGTGCTCACCCCGATCGCCGAGGAGGTCTACTTCCGCGGCATCGTCTACGGCTGGCTCAGGAGTCGGTTGCGGGTGGCGCTGGCGGCGCCGGCGAGCGCCGCGGTCTTCGCCGCCACCCACTTCGTCTACCCCTGGCCGATGATGGTGATGGTGGCGGGGCTCGGCGTGATCTTCGCGCTGGCTTACGAGATCAGCGGCTCGCTGTGGGCGCCGATCGCCATCCACGCCACCTACAACTCGCTCGGCATCACCCTGCTCTTCGTCATGCTGGCGTGACGAGGTATCTCAAGGAGGACGTCAAATGATCGTGCGCTCGCTCAAGGACATCGAGGGAAGCGACAACGACTGGCGCTGGTCGGCGGGGCTGACGCGGCGGCTCTTGCTCGAGCGCGACGGCATGGGCTTCACCGTCACCGACACCACGGTCGAGGCCGGCACCTCCTCGCCGCTCCACTACCGCGACCACCTCGAGGCCTGCTACTGCATCGAGGGCTCGGGCGAGGTCGAGTGCGAGGGCGTGGTCCACGCCATCGCGCCGGGCACGATCTACGCCCTCGACCGGCACGACGCCCACGTGCTGCGCGCCCACACCGACATGCGGCTCATATGCGTCTTCAACCCGGCGCTGGAGGGCAACGAGGCGCCGGGCCGGGCCGACGAGTGGTAGGGTGCCCGCGCCGCCCCCGCGTCAGGCGCTGTCGAGCTGGCCCAGGCTGGGGACGGTGTGCTCGCGGGCGCCGTGGAGCTCCCGGGCGCGGCCATCGAAGGCCGAGATCATGCGCCGCACGGCCTCGTTGAAAAGCGGCGTGAGCGCCCGGCGCAGCACCCGGGAGTGGAACTCGAAGTCGATGTAGAAGTCGATCACGCAATGCCCCTCCGCCGCCGGCAGGAAGAGCCAATGGTTGTTGAGGTGGCGGAAGGGCCCGTCGACGTACTCGACGTCGATGCGGCCGGGTGGCGCCAGCGTCACCTTCGAGGTGAAGCGCTCGCGGAACATCTTGAAGCCGATCACGAGGTCGCAATAGAGCACGTTGTCGACGCGCTTGAAGACCCGCGCGCCACGGCACCAGGGCAGGAACTCAGGGTAGCGGTCGACGTCGGCCACCAGGTCGAAGAGCTGCTCGGGCGCGTAGGGCAGCTCGCGCCGCTCGGCGTGGGTCGGCACGCCGCTCAGGCCTCGCCGAGCCGCGCCGCGCGCGCCGCCCGCAGCTGCTCGAAGTCCTCGCCGGCGTGATAGGAGGAGCGCGTGAGCGGCGTCGCCGAGACCATCAGGAAGCCCTTGCCCCGCGCCACCTTCTCGAGGACCTGGAACTCGCCGGGCGACACGAAGCGCGCCACCGGGACGTGATCGGGCGTCGGCTGCAGGTACTGGCCCACGGTCAGGAAATCGACCTCGGCCGAGCGCAGGTCGTCCATCACCTGGCTCACCTCGGCGATCTCCTCGCCGAGCCCGACCATGATCCCCGACTTGGTGAACATGGCAGGATCGAGCGCCTTGACCCGGTCGAGAATCTTCAGCGAGTGAAAGTAGCGGGCCCCCGGGCGGATCGTCGGGTAGAGCCGGGGCACCGTCTCCAGGTTGTGGTTGTAGACGTCGGGGCGCGCCTCGACCACGGCCTCGAGCGCCCCCTCCTTGCGCAGGAAGTCGGGCGTCAGCACCTCTATCGTGGTCTCGGGCGTGGCCTCGCGGAGGGCGTGGATGACGCGCACGAACTGGTCGGCGCCGCCGTCCTCGAGGTCGTCGCGGTCGACCGAGGTGACGACGATGTGCTTGAAGCCGAGCTCCGCCGCCGCGGCCGCCACGTGCTCGGGCTCGAGCGGGTCGACGGCGCCGGGCTTCCCGGTCTTGACGTTGCAGAAGGCGCAGGCGCGGGTGCAGATCTCGCCCAGGATCATCACCGTGGCGTGGCCGCTGGCCCAGCACTCGCCGATATTGGGGCAGGCCGCTTCCTCGCACACCGTGTTGAGCCCGAGCCGGCGCATCAGCCGGCGGGTCTCGGCGTAGCCCGGCGAGGTCGGCGCCTTGACGCGGATCCACGGCGGCTTGCGAAGGCCCGGCCGCGCCGGGCGGATGTCCTCGACCATGCTCATGGGCTTGGGCTTAGAAATGGAGCGCGCGGCCGTAGGCGTCAAGCACCGATTCGTGCATCGTCTCGGAGAGCGTGGGGTGCGGGAAGATCGCCCGCATGAGCTCGGCCTCGGTGCTCTCGAGGGTACGGGCAATGCCGTAGCCTTGAATCATCTCGGTGACCTCGGCGCCGATCATGTGGGCGCCCAGGAGCTCGCCGCTCGCGGCGTCGAACACGGTCTTGACCAAGCCCTCGGGCTCGCCCAAGGCGATCGCCTTGCCGTTGCCGAGGTAGGGGAAGCGCCCCACCTTGACCTCGCGGCCGGCGGCGCGTGCCGCGGCTTCCGTGAGGCCGACGCTCGCCACCTGGGGCATGCTGTAGGTGCAGCCCGGCACTGCCGAGACGTCGAGCGGGTGCACCTCGGGCGTGCCGGCGATCCGCTCGACGCAGATCACGCCCTCGTGCATGGCCTTGTGGGCGAGCCACGGCGGGCCCACCAAGTCGCCGATGGCGTAAATACCCGGCACCCCGGTCTCGAGCCACTGGTTGACCAGGACGTGGCCCTTATCGACGGCGACGCCCGCCTCCTCGAGGCCGATGTCCTCGACATTGCCGGTGATGCCGACGGCGATGATCACCCGTTCGACGGTGAGAGTCTCGCTTTTGCCGGAGCCCAAGTCGAGCGTCGCCGTGACCTTGCCCCGCCCCTTCTCCAGCGCCGTCACCGTGGCGCCGGTGTGGATCACCATGCCCTGCTTTTCGAAGGCCTTGCGCGCCAGCCCCGAGATCTCCTCGTCCTCGACCGGCAGCACCCGGTCGAGCATCTCGACCACGGTGACTTGCGCCCCCATGTTGCGGTAGAAGCTCGCGAACTCGATGCCGATCGCCCCCGACCCCACCACCAGCAGCGACTTGGGCATGGTCTCGGGCACCATGGCGTGCTTGTAGGTCCACACCAGCTTGCCGTCCGCTTCGAGGCCCGGGAGCTCGCGCGCCCGGGCGCCGGTGGCGAGGATGATGTGCTTGGCGCCGAGCGTCGCCGCGTCGGCGCTGCCGCTCGTCACCGCGACCTTGCCGGCGCCGGCCAGCCGCGCCGCGCCGTCGACCACGGTGACCTTGTTCTTCTTCAAGAGGTGGGCGACCCCCCGCGAGAGCCGCCTCGCCACCTGGCGGCTCCGCTTCACCACCTTGGCGAGGTCGAAGCTGACCTCGCCGACCTGGAAGCCGAACTCGTCGAGATGGTGAAGCAAGTGATGGATCTCGGAGCTGCGCAAAAGCGCCTTGGTCGGGATGCAGCCCCAGTTGAGGCAGATGCCGCCCAAGTGCTCGCGCTCGACCACCGCGGTCGAGAGCCCGAGTTGGGCGGCGCGGATGGCGGCGACGTAGCCCCCCGGCCCGCCGCCCACGATCACCACGTCATACGAGTTCGCGGCCATGACCTCGCGCCCTCAGAGCAGCATCGTCAGGGGGTCCTCGACGTAGCCCTTGAAGGCGGCCAGGAGCCGCGCCCCCAGCGCCCCGTCGACGACGCGATGATCGCAGCTCAGGGTGCAGCTCATCAGCGTCGCCACGGCGAGCGCGCCGTCCTTGACCACCGGCCGCTGCTGCCCCGCGCCCACCGCCAGGATGGCGCCTTGGGGCGGGTTGATGACGGCCGAGAACTCGCGGATGCCGTACATCCCGAGATTGGAGACGCTGAAGCTCCCGCCCTGGTATTCCTCGGGCATCAGCTTGCCGGCGTGGGCGCGGCCGATCAGCTCCTTGAGCTCATTGGATATGGTCGCCAGCCCCTTGCGGTCGGCGTCGCGCACGATCGGCGTAATCAGCCCCGCCTCGATGGCCACCGCCACCGCGACGTCGACGCCGCGCCAGCGGATCAGCGCCTGGTCGCTCCACGAGGCGTTGGCCTCGGGCACCTGGCGTAGCGCCAGCGCCGCGGCGCGGACCACGAAGTCGTTGACCGAGAGCTTGTAGTCGTCGGAACGGCCGTTGAGGTCCTTGCGCAGCGCCAGCAGGGTGTCGATCTCGCAGTCGATGGTGAGGTAGAAGTGGGGGATGGTCTGCTTCGCCTCGGTGAGCCGGCGAGCGATGATCTTGCGGATGTTGGAGTGCGGGATCTCGTCAAATGCCGCCGCTGGGGCCGCCGCCGGCAGAACTTTCGCGGCCGGTACGGGCGCCGCCGCGGCCGGAGCCGGTACGGGCGCCGCCGCGGCGGGCGGGCCGGCGACGAGGGCCGCCTCGATGTCGACCTTGACGATGCGGCCGTGGGGCCCCGAGCCCGTGATCGCGGCGAGCTCGAGACCGGCCTGCTTGGCCATGCGCCGGGCCAGCGGGCTGGCGATGATGCGGCCGCCCTCGCCCGGGGGCGCGGCCGGCGCGGCCTGAAGCGGCGCCGGTTCGGACGCCGGTTCGGACGCCGTTATGGAGGGCTCGGCAGCGGGTGTCGAGGCGGCGGGTTCTGAGGCGGACGGTGGCTCGGCCGCGCTGGCCGAGGCAGCCTGGGCCGCGAGGGCCTCGGCCTCCGAGGCCTCCTCGCCCTCCTCCAGCAACACCGCGATCACCGTGCCCACCGCCACCCCCTCGGTGCCCTCGGCGACCAGGATCTTGGCCAGGGTGCCCTCGTCGTCGACCTCGATCTCCATGGTCGCCTTGTCGGTCTCGATCTCGGCCACCACGTCGCCGGCGGCCACCGCCTCGCCCTCTTGCTTGAGCCAGCGCGCCAGCGTGCCCTCGGTCATGGTCGGGGAGAGCTGGGGCATGGCGATCGCTATCGGCATCTCTGCTCCTTCCCGAACCTCGTGCTCGCGCGCCGCCCGCCTAGTCGCGGTAGCACACCGCGCGGGCCGCGGCGGCGACCTCGTCCGCGCGCGGCAGGGCCAGCTTCTCGAGGTTGGCGGCGTAGGGCATCGGCACGTCCTTGCCGCTGACCCGGATTACCGGCGCGTCGAGGTCGTCGAAGGCCCGCTCCATGAGCACGGCCGAGAGCTCGGCACCGATGCCGCACACCGGCCAGCACTCCTCGACGGTCACCACCCGGTTGGTCTTGCGCGCCGAGGCCACCACCGTCTCGGTGTCCAAGGGGCGCAGGGTGCGCAGGTCGATGACCTCGGCCTCGATGCCCTCGGCCGCCAGTTGCTCGGCCGCCTCGAGGGCGTGGCTCACGGCCATCGAGTAGCCCACCAGGGTCACGTCGCGGCCCTCGCGGGCAACGCGGGCGCGGCCGATGGGCACCGTGAAGTCGTCGAGCACCGGGACCTCGAAGCTGCGGCCGTAGAGGATCTCGTTCTCGAGGAAGATCACCGGGTTGGGGTCGCGGATGGCCGACTTCAAGAGCCCCTTGGCGTCGGCCGCGGTGTAGGGGGCGATCACCTTGAGGCCCGGGCAATGGGCGTACCAGGCGGCGTAGTCCTGGCTGTGCTGCGCCGCCACCCGGGCCGCCGCCCCGTTGGGCCCGCGGAAGACGATCGAACAGGTGATGCGGCCGCCCGACATGTAGCGGCTCTTGGCCGCCGAGTTGATGAGCTGGTCCATGGCCTGCATGGCGAAGTTGAAGGTCATGAACTCGACCACCGGCTTGAGCCCCATGAAGGCGGCGCCGACGCCGACGCCGGCGAAGCCTTGCTCGGTGATCGGCGTGTCGATCACCCGCACCGGTCCGAACTCGTCGAGGAGCCCCTGGCTCACCTTGTAGGCGCCCTGGTACTCGCCGACCTCCTCGCCCATCAGGAAGACCCGCTGGTCGCCGCGCATCTCCTCGGCGATGGCGTCGCGCAGGGCCTCGCGCACGGTGAGGCTGACCATCTCGGCGCCGGCCGGCAGCTCGGCCTCGTACGCCGGAGTCGTGGGTGCCGGTGGGGGCGCCACTTTGGGCGCCTCCGGGACCACGGCGGCCACGGCGGCCACGGCGGCCACGACGGAATCCACGGCCGGCGCTTGCGCCGCCGCCTCGGCGCCGAGACCGTCGAGGGCCGAGAGCTCCTCGCCCTCCTCGAGGAGATAGGCGATCACGGTGTTGATCGGGATCCCCTCGCTGCCCTCGGGCACCACGATCTTGCCGAGCACGCCGGCGTCCACGGTCTCGATCTCCATGGTGGCCTTGTCGGTCTCGATCTCGGCGATGACGTCGCCGGCGGCCACCGCCTCGCCTTCCCGAATCAGCCATTTCGCCAGGTTGCCCTCGGTCATGGTCGGCGACAGCGCCGGCATCAGGATCGGAATGGGCACCGCCTCAGGCCTCCGCGAGGACGTCGCTGAAGAGCTCCGACGGGTCGGGCTCGGGGCTGTTCTGGGCGAACTCGGCGGCGTCGTTGACCACCGCCTTGACCTCGCGGTCGACCTCCTTGAGCGCGGCCTCGTCGGCATGGCCGGCCTCGAGCACGATGGCGCGGAGCTGGTCGATGGGATCGTGCTCGGCGCGCATGCGGCTCACCTCCTCGCGCGAGCGGTACTTGGCCGGGTCCGACATCGAGTGGCCGCGGTAGCGGTAGGTCTTCATCTCGAGCACGATCGGTCCCTTGCCGCCGCGGCAGTGGGCCACCGCCAGGTCGCCGGCGGCCTTGACCGCCAGCACGTCCATGCCGTCGACCTCCATGCCGGAGATGGCGAAGCTCTCGCCGCGGCGAAAGAGCTCGGTCTGGGCGCTGGCGCGGGCCACCGAGGTGCCCATGGCGTACTGGTTGTTCTCGATGATGTAGATCACCGGCAGCCGCCACAGTCCGGCCATGTTGAAAGCCTCGTAGACCTGGCCCTGGTTGGCGGCGCCGTCGCCGAAATAGGTCAGCGAGACGCGCGCCTCGCCGCGGTACTTCATGGCCAGCGCGAGGCCGGTGCCGAGCGGCACCGGCGCCGCGACGATGCCGTGGCCGCCGTAAAAGTTCTTGTCGGGCGAGAACATGTGCATCGAGCCGCCCTTGCCCTTGGAGTAGCCGCCGCTGCGCCCGGTGAGCTCGGCCATGACGCCGCGCGGGTCCATGCCGCAGGCCAGCATGTGGGCGTGGTCGCGGTAGCTGGTGATCACCGCGTCGTCCGGGCTGATCGCCGACTGCATGCCGATGACGATGGCCTCCTGGCCGATGTAGAGGTGGCAGAAGCCGCCGATCAGACCCATGCCGTAGAGCTGCCCGACCTTCTCCTCGAAGCGCCGGATGAGCAGCATCTCGCGGTAGTAGCCGAGCATCACCTCGGGTGTCACCTCGGCCCTGGGCGGGGCGGCGAGCTTGCGTCTGCGCCGGGTGCTGGCCATCGCTCCTCCCTACAGCGCGCCGGCCCGGTGCCCTCCTCCCGGGGCTCCGGCGGCGGCATGCGACGGGGGCCATGATAGCCCGCCGCTCCCGGCCTGACGATTCCCTTTTTGGGCTTATCGACTCAGCGAAAGCCCTTGAAATTCAAGGAGAAATTTAGGATTAACTCGATTTAGGTTAAACAGCGCCATGGCGGCTTGGCGCGGAGCGCCCCGCTCACTCGTTGAGGAACACCACCTCGTCGGCGCGGGCGAGACCGAGCACCGCCCGGGCGCGCTCGTCGAGCATGTCGCGATCGAGCCCCTCGGGCTTGAGCAGCGCCACCCGGCGCTCGAGGCCGAGACGCGCCGCCCGCGCCGCCTCGAGCTCGGCGCCCGTGGCGGCGACCTCCTGCTTGAGCTGGAGCCAGGTCAAGACGCCGCGGTCGCCCTGCACCGCGTGATAGCCGAAATAGCCGAGGGCCAGCGCCGCGATCAGGGGCAGCGCCGCGGCGCGGGCGCGTCGGCGCACCTCGTAGAGGAGACTCATGGCCGGGATCGAATCACGGCCCCCGCCCGGGGTCAAGAAAAAAGCGAACCGATTCCGGACTCTAGCGCCCGCTCTTGGCCCGCCGACTCATGAACCCGAGCGCGAGGCGAAGGCGGCCTTGCCGGCGTAGCGGGCCGCCGGGCCCAGCTCCTCCTCGATGCGCAGGAGCTGGTTGTACTTGGCCAGGCGGTCGCTGCGCGAGAGCGAGCCGGTCTTGATCTGGCCGCAGTTGGTGGCCACCGCGAGATCGGCGATGGTGGCGTCCTCGGTCTCGCCCGAGCGGTGCGAGATCACCGCGCGGTAGCCGGCGCGATGGGCGCTCTCCACGGTCTCCAGGGTCTCGCTCAAGGTGCCGATCTGGTTGGGCTTGACCAGGATGGCGTTGGCGATGCCGCGCGCGATGCCGGCGGCGAGGCGCTCCCGGTCGGTGACGAAGATGTCGTCGCCGACGAGCTGGACGCGGCCGCCGAGGCGCTCGCTGATGAGCTCCCAGCCCTCCCAGTCGTCCTCGCCGAGCCCGTCCTCGACCGAGACGATGGGGTAGCGCTCCACCAGGTCCTCGAGGTAGGCGGTGAGGCCCTGGGCGTCGAGCGACTGACCCACGCCCCTGAGCTCGTAGCGGCCCTCGCTCAAGAGCTCGGTGGCCGCCACGTCGAGCGCCAGCAGGACCTCCTCGCCGGCCTTGTATCCCGCCGCCGTCACCGCCTCGACGATGTGGTCGAGGACCTCGTCGGCGCTCTTCAGCGCCGGGGCGTAGCCGCCCTCGTCGCCGACGTTGGTGCCGTGGCCGGCAGCCTCGAGCCGCGCCCCCAGGGCGTGGAAGACCTCGGCGCCGACGCGCACCGCCTCGGCGAAGGTCGGTGCCGAGACCGGGACGATCATGAACTCCTGGATGTCGATCGAGTTGTCGGCGTGGACACCGCCGTTGATCACGTTGATCAGCGGCAGCGGCAGGACGTGGGCGCCGGTGCCGCCGACGTAGCGGTAGAGCGGCAGCCCGGCCTCGGCGGCGGCCGCCTTGGCCACCGCCAGGCTGACGCCGATGATGGCGTTGGCGCCGAGGCGCCCCTTGTCGGCGCTGCCGTCGAGCTCGACCATGGTGCGGTCGATGTGCGCCTGGTCCTCGGCCTCGAGGCCCGAAAGTGCGTCGAAGAGCTCGCCGTTGACGGCGTCGACGGCGCCCCGCACCCCCTTGCCGCCATAGCGCTCGCCCCCGTCGCGCCGTTCCACCGCCTCATGGGCCCCGGTGGAGGCTCCCGAGGGCACCGCGGCGCGCCCGCGGGCGCCCGATTCCAGCACCACGTCGACCTCGACCGTCGGGTTGCCCCGGCTGTCGAGGATCTCGCGGCCGCGGATATCGGTGATCGCTGTCATCTCTCGCCGAGCGGCGCCAACTTAACGTCGGCAAGACATAACGGCCCGCCGTCAGCGACGCAAGGGAAGCGCGAGCTGGCCGTCGGCAGGGGCGCTGGCGTGGGCCAAACGAAGCAGCGTACGCCCCTTGTCGGTGATCCTGAGGCGGCCCAGGCGCTCGCCCTCGACCGCGATGAAGGTGGCCAGGCCCTGCTTCTCCAGGGTGCGGTGACACATCAGGTTGCGCACCTTCTGGCTGAAGTAATCGTCGCGCCGCCTGGGCATGGCGTCGGCATCATGGCCGCGGGGCCGGAGCGCCGCGCGCAGGTTGGGGATGAGGTCGCGCACGCTGGCGCCGCGCCGGGCGAACTCGCCCGCGGCGAGGACCTCCAGCGCCGGCAGGATAAGCTCGTACTCCCTGATCGCCACCGCGCCTGCTCCCTCCCGCGAACACAACGACTGGTAGGCTGACCGGCTCCGAACCCCAATATATCGTGTCGCGGGCGCCCCCGCAACGATTCAGTCGAGCGGCGAGAATTCGTCCACATGAAACGAATCCGGTGATGTAGGGGCGGGTTTGAAACCCGCCCCTACGGGCGGCCCTTCTCCCCTCCCCTCACCCCGCCTTGGCGACGCGGTCGAACTCGAGGAGGCGCGCCACCAGCCCCTCCATCTCGTCAAGCGGCACCATGTTGGGGCCGTCCGAGGGCGCGCTGTCGGGGTCCTGGTGGGTCTCGATGAAGACCGCGGCGACACCCACCGCCACCGCGGCACGGGCGAGCACGGGCACGAAGCGGCGCTCGCCGCCCGAGGCCGTGCCCCGCCCCCCCGGCTGCTGCACCGAGTGGCTGGCGTCGAACACCACCGGGCAGCCGCCCTCGGCCAGGATGGGGAGTGAGCGCATGTCCGAGACCAGGGTGTTGTAGCCGAAGCTCGCGCCGCGCTCGCACACCAGCACGTCGCGGTTGCCGGCGCTCTCGATCTTGGCCACCACGTTCTTCATGTCCCAGGGCGCCAGGAACTGCCCCTTCTTGACGTTGATGGCACGCCCGGTGGCGGCGGCGGCCAGCAACAGGTCGGTCTGGCGGCAGAGGAAGGCCGGGATCTGCAGGACGTCGACGACGGGCGCCACCCGCCGGCACTGCTCCTCGCTGTGGACGTCGGTGAGCACGGCGCAGCCGATCGTCTCGCGGACCTCGGCGAACACCGGGAGCGCCTCGTCGAGGCCCAGCCCGCGAGGGCTCTCGACGCTGGTGCGGTTGGCCTTGTCGAACGAGCTCTTGTAGACGAAGCCGATGCCGAGGCGGTCGCTGAGCTCCTTCAGCGCGCCGGCCATCTCGAGCGCGTGGCTCCGGCTCTCCATGGCGCAGGGGCCGGCGATCAGCTTCAAGGGCAGATCGTTGCCGAAGCTGAGGTCGGCGACGACGACGTGGCGCGGCGCGCTCATGGCGGCTTCAGACCAGGCGCGACTGCTCGACCGCCGCGGCGATGAACGAGGCGAACAGGGGGTGGGGCTCGAACGGCTTCGACTTGAGCTCGGGGTGGAACTGGACGCCGATGAACCAGGGGTGGTCGCGGAGCTCGAGGATCTCAGGGAGCGCGCCGTCGGGCGAGAGGCCCGAGAACACCATCCCGGCCGCCTCGAGCGCTTGGCGATAGTTGATGTTGACCTCGTAACGGTGGCGGTGGCGCTCGCTGATGCTGGCGCAGCCGTTGTAGATGCCGCCCACCTTGCTGCCCGCCTGCACCACGCATTCGTAGGCGCCGAGCCGCATGGTGCCGCCCAGGTCACCGCCCTCCTCGCGGCTCTCGAGCACGTTGCCCCGGACCCATTCGGTGAGCAAGCCGACCACGGCATCGTCGCAAGCGCCGAACTCGGTGGAGCCGGCGCCGGGCAGGCCGGCCAGGTTGCGCGCCGCCTCGATCACCGCCATCTGCATGCCGAAGCAGATGCCGAAATAGGGCACGCGGCGCTCGCGGGCGTAGGTGGCGGCGGCCATCTTGCCCTCGGCGCCACGCGCGCCGAAGCCGCCCGGCACCAGGATGCCGTGCACGTCCTCGAGGTAGTGGACCGCGTCCTCGGTCTCGAAAATCTCCGACTCGAGCCACTGCAGCTCGACCCGCACCCGGTTGGCGATGCCGCCGTGGGCGAGCGCCTCGGCGAGCGACTTGTAGGCGTCCTTGAGGCCGGTGTACTTGCCGACGATGGCGATCTTGACCGCGCCCTCGGGCGCCCGGGTGCGCTCGACGATGTCGCGCCAGCGCGAGAGCTCGGGCTCGGGCGCGTCCTCGATGCCGAAGGCGCGCAGGACCTGAACGTCGAGCCCGGCGGCGTGATAGCTGAGCGGCACGTCGTAGATGGTGTCGACGTCGAGCGCCGGGATCACCGCCGCTTCCGCGACGTTGCAGAAGAGCCCGATCTTGCGCCGCTGCGGCTCGGGAATCTCACGGTCGCACCGGCACAGCAGCAGGTCGGGCTGGATGCCGATCGAGCGCAGCTCCTTGACCGAGTGCTGGGTCGGCTTGGTCTTGAGCTCGCCGGCGGCGGCAATGTAGGGCACCAGCGTGAGGTGGACGAAGACGGTGCGCGCGCGCCCCAGGTCGTTGCCGAGCTGACGGATGGCCTCGAGGAAGGGCAGGCCCTCGATGTCGCCCACGGTGCCGCCGATCTCGCAGAGCACGAAGTCGGTGTCCTCGACCTCGGCCAGGATGAACCCCTTGATGGCGTCGGTGACGTGGGGGATGACCTGCACCGTACCGCCCAGGAACTCGCCGCGGCGCTCCTTTTGGATCACGTTCTGATGGATGCGGCCGGCCGTAATGTTGTCGCTCTGGCGCGCCGGCACGCCGGTGAAGCGCTCGTAATGGCCGAGGTCGAGGTCGGTCTCGGCGCCGTCGTCGGTGACGTAGACCTCGCCGTGCTGATAGGGGCTCATGGTCCCCGGATCGACGTTGAGGTAGGGATCGAGCTTCCTCAGCCGGACCTTGAAGCCGCGCGCCTGCAAAAGCGCCCCCAGCGCCGCCGAGGCCAGACCTTTTCCCAGGGAGGAGACCACGCCGCCGGTTATGAAAATGAACCGCGTCATGGGCCTACAGTATAAACCATGGGCGAGGAACCCCCAAGCGCGCTGGGGGTCCGCGGCGTGAAAATCGCCATCTCGAAAGCCGGCTATTGCGAGAGCGGCACCGCCGGCCCGCTGGGCTCGGCGGGCTCGGTCGAGGCCGGCGCGAGCGGCACCTCCTCGATGATCGAGGGCGGCACGGAGCCGCCGCCGGCGAGGATCGAGAGCGCGATGCTGGTGATGAAGAAGACCACCGCAAGGCCGGCGGTGGCCCGGGTCAACAGGTTGGAGGCGCCGCGGCCCGAGATCAGGCCACCGCCCCCACCGCCGATGCCGAGCGCCCCGCCCTCGCTGCGCTGCAGCAGGATCACGCCCACCAGCGCGAGGGCCACCAGGACGTGTATCACCAACAGGATGGTTTGCATTCGCGGCTGAACCTCGGGTGCGCCAGGCGCTCTATCGGGGCGCGGTCCACAGCGGGCCACGGCGGGCCCCGGCGCGCCGGCTGCGCGCTTTTATACCAGATGGGTTCACCGAGGCTAGGCGCAAGTTGTCGCGGGCCGAGCCGGGCCGGACCAGAACACCCTGCTTGAGCGCGGCACCGGGCTCCACTGTGCCGCGCCTGGGTCGGGGGCAGCGATCCAAAGGCGGAGCGATGGCGGCGCGGCGCGAAAATATCGCCCTCGGGAGCGACGGAATCGCGGCCCTCGACCGGCTCGAGCGGGCGCGCCCCCCCCCCTTAACCTCGGGCGCGCGGGCTGAGCCCGGGGGAACGCTCAGGGGCAGCTCTCGATGATGCGCCGGAAGTCTTCGGGCTCGAGGCTGGCGCCGCCGACCAGCGCCCCGTCGACGTTCTCCACCGCGAGCAGCTCGCGGGCGTTGGCGGGAGTGACCGAGCCGCCGTAGAGGATGCGCAGGCCCCGGGCGGCGGCACCCAGGCGCTCGCGAAGGTGGGCGTGGACCTCGGCGACCTCGGCGGCGCTCGGGGTGCGGCCGCTGCCGATCGCCCACAGCGGCTCGTAGGCGAGCACGGTGTCGCCGGCGCCCGCGCCCTCGGGCAGCGAGCCGGCGAGCTGGCCCGCCACCACCTCGAGGGTGGCGCCGGCGCGGCGCTGGGCGGCGCTCTCGCCGACGCAGACGATGGCGCTCAAACCGGCGCGGTGGGCGGCCTCGGCCTTGGCGCGGACCCCGGCGTCGCCCTCGCCGTGGTGGTGGCGGCGCTCGGAGTGGCCGACGATGACATAGCGGCAGCCGCAGTCCGCCAGCATCTCGGCGCTGAGGTCGCCGGTGTGGGCGCCGCTGGCCTCGGCATGGCAGTCCTGGGCGCCGATCACCAGGCCCGAGCCCTCGAGCGCGGCCGCGACCTCGACCAGGGCCGTCGCCGGCGGGCACAGCAGGACCTCGCAGCGCGGCGCATCCCCTTCTCTCAGGCGCGCCACCAAGGCCCGCGCCAGCGCCACCGCGTCGCCGCGGAGCGCGTTCATCTTCCAGTTGCCGGCCACCAGGGGGCGGGGGGCCAGGGGGCGGGGGGATTGGGTCATGAGGGATCGTGCCGTCGCCAGCGCTGAGGCGAGCCTCCGCGCGTCTTTACCAGAACGGTCGCGGCGATACCAGCCGCCGGCCCCGCGTGGCTTGCCGGGCTCGGCATCGGCAACTATGATGCGCCGCGCTCCCGCCCCCGCCCAGGGCCCCGCGAAACCCTATCGAACGAGATGCTGCAATCCATCCGCAAAGGCATCGGCTCCTGGTTCACCAAGGCGTTCCTGGGGCTGATCATCCTCAGCTTCGCGGTCTGGGGCGTGGGCGACATCCTGCGCGGGCCCCGCGACCGCACCGTGCTCTCGGTCGGCGGCATCGACATCACCATAAGCCAGTTCCAGAACGAGCTCAGGCGAGTGCAGGCACAGCTCGGGCCCAACCTCGATTTCCAGCGCGCCCGCGAGCTGGGCCTGGTCGAATTGACCACGCGGCGGCTCATCGAGCGCAGCCTCTTCGACGTCGCCGTGGCCGACCTCGGCCTCGCCGTCTCGGACGACCTGATCAAGCAGCAGATCTTCGCCAATCCCGCCTTCCGCAACTCGCTCGGGCGCTTCGATCGACTGATCTTCGAGCAGGCGGTGGCGAGCATCGGCATGAACGAGCAGATGTTCGTGGCGGTGAGCCGCCAGGATACCGCCCGCAACCAGCTTATGAGCAGCGTCTCGGAAGGCGGCGCGGCGGCGCGGCTCCTGGCCGAGACGATTTACGCCTATCGCGCCGAGCGCCGGGTGGCCCTGGTCATGGTCGTCCCCCATTCGGCCTTCGACGACCTCGGCGCCCCGGACGAGGCGGCGCTGGCCGAGTTCCACCAGGCCCAGGCGGCCCAGTTCACGGCGCCCGAGTACCGCGCCCTCACCTTCATCTCGCTCGCGCCCGAGGACCTGATGGCCGAGGTCCAGGTCTCGGAGGACGAGCTTCGCGACGAATACGAGCTCCGGCTCGACGACTACGTGACCCCGGCGCGGCGCGACCTCGATCAGATGGTGTTCGACGACGAGGGCGCGGCCCGCGCGGCCCACGACGCGTTGCGGGCCGGCACCGACTTCGCCGCGGTGGCGCGCGCGACCTCGGGCCAGTCGGCCGACGATCTGGCGCTCGGGACGGTGAGCGCCAACGAGCTCCCGGTCGAGCTGGCGGAGACCGTCTTCGAGCTTGTCCCCGGCGCTTTCAGCGCGCCGCTCAGGAGCCCCTTCGGCTGGCACCTGTTCCGGGTCAACGCGGTCGAGCCCGGGGGCACCCTCGGCTACGAGGAGGCGCGCGACGCGCTCGCCACGGAGCTCAAGCTCGATCTCGCCAGGGACGCCCTCTTCGAGCTCGCCAACAAGGTCGAGGACGAGCTCGCGGGCGGCGCCTCGCTCGAGGATACCGCCACCCGGCTCGGTCTCAAGCTGCGCACCGTCGAGGCGCTCGACGACCGGGGCCGCGACCCGGCCGAGGCACCGGTCGGCGAGATCCCGGCCAAATCACAGTTCCTGGCCGCCGCCTTCGGCGCCGTGACCGGAATCGAGACGCCGCTCACCGAGACCGACCAGGGCGGTTACTTCATCCTCCGGGTGGATCGCGTCATGGCGCCCAAGCTTCGCCCCTTGGACAGCGTGCGCGACGAGGTGCGCAGCGCCTGGGAACGCGAGAGCCGGAGAGAGGCCGCGCGCGAGGCGGCGGAAGCGGCGGCCGAACGGGTGAAGGGCGGCGCCGACCTGGCAGAGCTCGGCGCGGCGAAAGCCTATCGGGTGCGGACCACGGCGGCGCTGCCGCGCAGTGGCTTCGGCGCCGACCCGGCGGTCTCGCCGCTCATGCTCGCCCGCCTCTTCGACCTCGGCGTTAGCGAGGTGACGACGGCGGCGTCCGCCGACGGACAGGGCCACGTGGTGGCGCGCCTCGAGAAGGTCGAAAGCGCGGACCTCGCCGCCGATAGCGGCGCCGTGGATCGGCTCTCCGAGGCGCTGCGTGAGGCGGTGAGCAACGACCTCGTGGCCCAGTACGGCGTGGCGCTGGAGGCCGACTACGGGGTCTCGATCGACCGCCGCTCAATCGACGCCCTTCTCGACCTCAGCCCGCGCCGCACCTTCTAAGCGGCCGCCTGCTAAGCGGCCGCCTGAGCGGCAGCGGAATTCGTTAGCGGCGATCGAAGGCCTGGGCGCCTCGCTGATCGGGGCTCGGGCCCGTACGCTGCGACGGCAGCGAGAGTTGGCGCCCGATCACGGCGCTCACCGGCGCCAGCACAAAGCCCCGTCCCGCGATCCCCGGCAACCAGGCCTCGAGCGCCTCGAGCGTGACCGAAAGGGGATGGCCGATGGCCACGGCGAAGCCCTGGCGGCGGGCCGTGTCCTCGAGCAGCGCGAGCTGACGCCGCACCTCCTCGCCGCTGTGCTCGTCGTCGAGGAAGACGTCGCGGGCGATCTCCGGCACGCCCATTTGGCGCGCCAACGCCGACCCCAGGGTGTGGGGCGTGGTGCGCGAATCGACGTACAACAGACCGCGCGCCTTGACCTCGGCCATCACCGCCGTCATGGCCGCCCGATCGCGGGTGAAGCGGCTGCCCATGTGGTTGTTGACGCCCACGTAGCCCTCGAAGCGCCCCAGCTGCCAGCGCAGCCGGGTCAGGATTTGGTCCCCGTCGAGGGCGGTGAGGAGCGCCCCCGGCCCGGGGTCCTGGCTCGGGTCCTCGGGCTCCATCGGCAGGTGCACGAGGACCTCGTGGCCGGCGCGGCGCGCCTCCGCCGTGAGCGCCGGCAGCGCCCTACCATAGGGCAGGAAGGCCAGGGTCAGGGGCGGCTCGAGCGCGATCACCCGGGCCACCCGCCGCGCGTTGTGGCCCAGGTCGTCGATGAGGACGGCGATCAGCGGCCCCTCGCCCAGCCGGGGCGGCGCGGCGGCGAAGCGCTGCCAATCGGGCGCGCCGCTGGCAGCCGGGGCCGGCGGGCGAGGTGCGGCCGGAACTGCGGCGGGGGTCGGCTTCGGGGCTGGGGCGGGCTCTGGGGCTGGGGCTGGGGACGGGATCACCTTCGGCGCCGGCGGCGGGGACGGCGCCCTCGCGGCCTCGCGGCGCGGTGCTTCGGGCGTCTCTTCGCCGGCCACGGGGACCGCTCCATCGTTCCCCTCCGGCCCGCGGTCGAGCGCCAGGCCCAGCACCAGGCCGAGCGCGAAGGCGGCCGCGGCCACCGCGAAGAGGCCCCAGGGAAGCCCGTTCATGGGCGGACGGCGCAGGCGTCGGAATAAGCGCGCCAGATCGGCGGGAAGACGGGGAAGGAGGGCCAGGTTGCGCTGCCTCCACAAGGGGGCGTGTGACTCGGGGCGGGTGACTCGGGGCCGGCCCGCGGGTCGGCGCACTATAAGGGATGGCGCGGCGGCGGCGCCAGGGCCGCCGATTGCCAGGACCGCCGATTGCCAGGGCCGCCGATTGCCAGGGCCGCCGATTGCCAGGGCCGCCGATTGCCAGGGCCGCCGATTGATCGTCGCCTTTGCCCCAGGCTCAGCGTAGTATTCCGCCCGCCCCGGCCCGAGGGGACGCGAGACGCCGCCCATGACGGACGACATCAACGATTTCAAGAACCTGGTCGCCAGGGTCGCGGCGGGCGACCGGCTCGGCGTCGAGAGCGCCCGCAGCGCCTTCAACATCATGATGTCGGGCGACGCCACCCCGGCTCAGATGGGCGGCTTCCTGATGGCGCTCAGGGTGCGCGGCGAGACCGTCGACGAGATCACCGGCGGGGCCCTGGCGATGCGGCGCAAGGCGCTCGCCATCGCCGCGCCCGATGAGGCCATCGACGTGGTCGGCACCGGCGGCGACGCCTCGGGCACCTTCAACGTCTCGACCGCCAGCGCCATCGTGGTGGCGGCCTGCGGGGTGCCGGTGGCCAAGCACGGCAACCGCGCCATGTCCTCGAAGTGCGGCTCGGCGGACGTGCTGGCGGCGCTCGGCGTCAACCTCGACGCCGACATGGCGCTGATCGCGAGGTCGCTCGAGGAGGCCGGCATCTGCTTCATGCTGGCGCCGCGCCACCACGGCGCCATGCGCCACGTCGCCGGCACCCGGGTCGAGCTCGGCACCCGCACCATCTTCAACCTGCTGGGGCCGCTCTCCAACCCCGCCGGCGTCAAGCGCCAGCTCCTCGGCGTCTTCGCCGAGCAGTGGGTCGAGCCCCTGGCCCAGGTGCTGATGAAGCTGGGCTCCGAGCGGGTGTGGGTGGTGCACGGCCTCGACGGCCTCGACGAGCTCACCACCACCGGCCCTTCGCTGGTCGCCGAGCTCAAGGACGGCGCCGTGCAAACCTTCGAGGTCTCGCCCGAGGAGGCCGGCCTGCCGCTGGCCCAGGCCGAGGACCTCAAGGGCGACGACGCCGAGGCCAATCTCAAGACCATGAACGCGCTCCTCGATGGCGAGGCCGGCCCGATCCGCGACATCGTGCTCTTCAACTCGGCCGCCGCGTTGCTGGTGGCGGACAAGGCCGACGACCTGAAGGCCGGCGTGGCGCTCGCCGCCCAGGCGATCGATTCGGGCAAGGCGCGCGAGACCTGCAACCGCCTGGTCGAGATCAGCAACCTGCCGGCGCCCGGATGAGCGACACCCTCACCCGCATCTGCGCCGACAAGCGCGCCCACATCGCCGCTTGCCGCGCCCGGCGCCCGCTCGCCGAGCTCGAGGCGGCGGCCCGCCTGGCGCCGCCGCCCAGGGCCTTTGCCGAGGCGCTCCGGCGCGCCGCGGCCGAGCTCGGCTACGGCCTCATCGCCGAGATCAAGAAGGCCTCGCCGTCGCGCGGGGTGATCCGCGCCGACTTCGAGCCGGCGGCGCTGGCCCGGGCTTACGCGGCGGGGGGCGCGGCCTGCCTCTCGGTGCTCACCGACGGGCCCTACTTTCAGGGTGCGGACGATGACCTGTCGGCGGCGCGCGAGGCCACGGAGCTTCCCATCCTGCGCAAGGACTTCATGCTCGATCCCTACCAGGTGACCGAGGCCCGGGCACTGGGCGCCGACGCCATCCTCTTGATCCTCGCCGCCCTCGACGACGGCGCGGCGGCGGCGCTCGCGGCGGCGGCAGGCGAGTGGGGCATGGAGGTGCTGGTCGAGGTCCACGACGCGCCCGAGCTCGGGCGCGCCGCGCGGCTCGGGAGCGAGCTCATCGGCATCAACAACCGCGACCTCAAGAGCCTCGAGGTCGATCTCTCGACCACCGAGGCCCTCGCCCCGCTGCTCCCCGCCGGCGCCCTGGCGGTGAGCGAGAGCGGGCTCGCCGCGCCGGCCGACCTCGAGCGCATGAGCCGGGCCGGGGTGAACTGCTTCCTGATCGGCGAATCGCTGATGCGCCAGGCCGACGTGGCGGCGGCCACCGCGGCGCTCATCGCCGCGCCGCCGCTGCGCGCGGTCGGAGCCTGAGGCCGGTGGCCGAGCTCACCCACTTCGACGACGAGGGCAAGGCGCGCATGGTCGACGTCTCGGACAAGGAGGAGAGCGAGCGGGTCGCCGTGGCCGCCGGCACCGTGACCATGGAGCCCGAGACCCTGGCGCTGATAATGGAGGGCGGTGTCGCCAAGGGCGACGTGCTGGGGACGGCGCGGCTCGCCGGCATCATGGCCGCCAAGCGCACGCCCGAGCTCATTCCCCTCTGCCATCCCCTCGCCCTCACCTCGGTGGCCGTCGAACTCGCCTGCGACGTCGAGCGCAACGCCGTCGACATCACCGCCACCTGCAAGATCACCGGCCGCACCGGGGTCGAGATGGAGGCGCTCACCGCGGTCTCGGTGGCGGCGCTGACGATCTACGACATGTGCAAGGCGGTGGACCGCGGCATGCGCATCGGCGACATCCGGCTCACCCACAAGTCGGGCGGCAAGTCGGGCGCCTACCAAGGCGCCTGAGAGCGGGCCCATGATCTCGGTCGCCGAGGCCCGCTCGCGCATCGCCGCCGGGCTTCCCGCCATG
>CBDUZE010000041.1:0-33448 GCA_965371625.1 uncultured Alphaproteobacteria bacterium | reverse complement strand
ATGCCGAGGCCGACAAGACGCCGCCCGCCGCGGCCACGGGCGGCGAGGGCGGCGATCAAGCGGCCCCGGCGCCCGAGCTCGCGGTGCCCGAGGTCGCGGCCGAGGCGGAAACGCCGGCGCCGCACCCCGCGGGCGGAGGGGCCGTTGCGATGGCGGAGGACGAGGAGCCGGGCTGGGAGTTTCCTCTGCCGTTCGGCGCCGAGTATGCCGAGGCCGACAAGACGCCGCCCGCCGCGGCCACGGGCGGCGAGGGCGGCGAGGGCGGCGACCAAGCGGCCCCGGCGCCCGAGGTCGTGACGGCGGCGATCGAGGAAGCGTCCGCCGCTCCGAGCGCCCCCCCGGCGGCCTCACCCGCGGCGCCCGAGAGCGCCGAGGCCGAAGCGAAATTGCCCGAGTCCGACGAGGCCGAGGCGGACATGGTTGAGCGCCAGCCGATCCCGCCGCCCAGCGCGGACACGCCCTACCGCGTCAGGCTCGCCGCCTTTCGCACCGTGGCGCGAACCAACGAGGGCTGGGCGATCCTCAGCGGCGCTCATCCCGACCTGCTGGGCGACTTGCAATTGAACGTCGAGCGGATCGACCTCGGGGCCGAAAAGGGCGTCTTCTTCCGCCTCGAGGTAGGGCCCTTGGGCGGGGCGGGGGCGGCGCGCGCGCTCTGCGCCAAGCTCGAGCTGCGCGACGTCGATTGCGTCGTGGTGCGGCCCTGAGGCGTTCTCTCGAGCGGCGACGATCGGACCGCGGGGCACCGTCGCCGGCCCGGGCGTTGACAGCGGCGGGGTGGGGTCCGCTATCTTGCGCTGGCGGCGCCGGCCGCACCCCAACCCGCCCCGAAATGGGGCCCAGACGGGAACACTAAGATGGCGCAAGGCGGCACCGAGCCGGTAGCGAGGGGTTTCCCGAGGGCCGAGTTCGAGGCCCGCGCCGAGCGCGCGCGGGCGCTGATGCGCGAGGCCCGGCTCGATGGTTTGCTGGTCACCATCGAAGCGAACTTCCGCTATCTCTCGGGCTTCGACTGCCAGTTCTGGGTCAGCCCGACCCGGCCCTGGTTCCTGGTGCTGCCGCTCGACGGCGAGCCGGTGGCGATCGTGCCCGAGCTCGGGGCCAGCGGCATGGCGGCGACCTGGGTCGGCGACGTGCGCACCTGGCCCGCGCCACGCCCCGCCGACGACGGCGTTTCGCTGCTGACCCAGGCGCTTGGTGAAGGCCCGCGCCGCTTCGGCCGGGTCGGCGCCGAGCTCGGCCCCGAGACCAGCCTGAGGATGCCGACCAACGATTTTCTCAGGCTCCGCGAGGCGCTGCGCCCGCTCGAGGTCGGCGACGGGTCGGGCGTGCTGCGCGCGCTGCGCATGGCCAAGTCCCCGGCCGAGGTGGCGCGCATCCGCCACATCTGCGGCATCGTTGGCGACGGCTTCGCGGCGCTGCCGGCCAACATCGAAGCCGGTATGAGCGAGCGCGAGGCCTGCCGCCGGCTGCGCGTCGATCTCTTGGAACGGGGCGCCGATGGCTCGCCCTATCTGATCGGCGTCTCCGGCGAGAGCGGCTACGACAACATCGTCATGGGCCCCACCGACCGGGTGATGGGGGCGGGCGACGTGCTCATCATCGACACCGGCTCGACCTACGACGGCTACTTCTCCGACTTCGACCGCAACTTCGCCATCGGCGCCCCCAGCGATGCCGCGCGGCGCGCCCACGACGCGGTGTGGCGCGCCACCGAGGCCGGCATCGCCGCGGCCCGCCCCGGCGCCCGCGTCTCCGAGATGTGGCGGGCGATGATGGCGGTGCTCGAGGCCGAGGGCCCGATGACCAACCAGGTGGCGGGAAACCAGGTCGGGCGCATGGGTCACGGCCTCGGCCTGCAGATGACCGAGCCACCTTCGCTCAAGGCCGACGACGACACCGAGATCGCGCCCGGCATGGTGCTGACGGTGGAGCCGGGGCTGGAATGGGCGCCGGGCAAGATGATGGTGCACGAGGAGAACCTGGTGGTCACCGAGGCCGGGCCCGAGCTGCTGACCCGGCGCGCGCCGCCCGAGATGCCGGTGGTGGGTTAGGGGGGGTGGCCAACCACGATCTCTGGGTCTTCGGATACGGCTCGCTGATGTGGCATCCGGGCTTTGCCCACGGCGCGGCGAGGCCGGCGCTGTTGCGCGGCTATCACCGGGTCTTCAACGTCTACTCGACCCGCGCCTGGGGCTCGCCGGAGGCGCCCGGGCTGGTGGCCTCGCTGCTCCCCGGGGGCTCGTGCCGGGGCCGCGCCTTTCGCGTCGCCCGAGCCGACCAGGAGCAGGTGCTCGATTACCTCGCCGAGCGCGAGCAGAGCTACCTGAGGCGCGAGGTGCGGCTCGAGCTTGGGCATGGTGTGGTCGCCGGCGTCACCCATATCGCCGATAGGAGCCACCCCCGCTTCCTCCGCTCGCTCGACCCCGAAGGCGCCGCGCGGCTGGTGCACCAGGGCGTCGGCGAGAAGGGCACCTCGCGCGACTACCTCACCAACACTCTCGACCAGCTCGACCAGCTTGGCCTCACCAACACCCCTTTGCACGCCCTGCTCAGACTCGTGGAGGCGCTCGACGGCGCGTGACGGCGGAGTCGGCGCCGCCCTGCGCCGGGTGATCTTGCCCTCGGCCGGCATTGGCGCCCTCGACATGCTGGCGGGCGCCGCGCTGGGCGGTCTCGGCCGTATCACCATAACCGTGCGCAAGGCGCCCGCGGCCTGGACCGGCGCGCCGGCCCAGGCGCTCTGCGATCTCGACGCCCGCGGCGCCGCCACCACCCTTTACGAGGGGCCGGTGCGCGAGGGCGCCCGGCTCTACCCGGCCAACGTCAAGGTCCGGAGCGGCGCAGATGCAGCAGGACGTTCTCGTCATCCCACTCGATCTGCTCGAGGTCATCGAAATCTCGGCGCAGGTTGCCCTCGAACGCCGCCAACGCGGTTTCGAACTCGTCCTGCGCGTATAGCGAGAGCGTCGAATAGTGCTTGCTCCGCGCCTGATCGAGCAGGCGCCCGAGGCGAGCGCGGCGCGGATAGCGGCAGGTCTCGACCGACTCCAGCACGAGGCGGTCGGACTGACGAATCCAGCGCCGCATGTCGGCGAGTTCGTAAAGCCGCGTCTCCCGTTCCACGAAACCCGGAAAGAAGCGACCCCAGATGGTTCGCGCGTTCTGCTCCGGTAGCCGCGTATAAATGAAGACCTGCCCTTCGGCCTTCACCGCTGTCCCGGCCTTGGCCAGGAACGTGGCAAAGTCGAAGTGATGGATGGCATTGAAGGTGAAGACGCAATCGAAGGCCTGGGCCGGGAGCTCGAGCTCGGCGATGCTGGATTGGACGATCTCGTAGGCCGTTATGCGGCTGGCGTCCAGGGCGGCGACAGCCTCGTCGAGCATCTCTCGACTGGCGTCGACGCAGGTCAGGTGCAACCGCGGCAGATGCTGGAAAAGAAGCAGGTCGTAGCGGCCCTCGCCGCAGCCGATGTCCGCCCCCTTCACTGCCTCGCAACCGCGCAGCCGGTCCGCGATCAGGCGGATGGGCCGCGTATCGGTGGTCCGGAACTCGCGGTACAAGGGCGCGATGCCGGCGAAATGGGTCTGCATGTCGCGGTTTGGCTTCATCGTCGGCGTTTCCGAACCTTCCTGCTGGCCGCGCGCCACGCCCGACCGGCCGCGCGAGGGACCCTCGTCCCAGGATTCGGATGATCCTATCCACTGTACCCGGACTGACTTAGACCTCGATAATGTTAACACAAAGTCGTTCCACCTTCCGGCGATGGGCGGAGCTTCCAGGCGAATTCTTGAAAAACGGCCAACAGTTCCCGTCCCTCCGGGCAATTCCGTCCAGAGAAATCAACAATCTTCAATGGCCTGCCGTCAGTCCTCGCCGTCCGATGCCGGGCCCTTCAGCTCGACGGTGTTGCCGTCCGGATCCTGGATGTACATGGCGGGACCGTCGCCCTCGGCGCCGTAAAGCGTCTTGACCTCGCCGGGCGCGACGCCGTGGGCTTCGAGATGGGCGCGGATCCCGGCCTCGTCGAAGCTCTCGAGGCGGAGCGAGACGTGGTCGACGTTAAGCCCTTCCTCGCCGGGGGGCGCACCCAATCTCCGGCCGATCTTACCGGCCACGTCGACCAGGTCGATCATGGCGGCGCCGGCCCGCAGATGAATCATGCCGAGATCGTCCCGGCGCCGGTCCACGCGGCAGCCAAGCACGTCGCGATAGAACTTGAGCGCCCTGTCGAGCTCGGCGACACGAAATACCACGTGGTCGATGTTGCGGATCTTGATGGCTGTCACGTTCCTAACCCTCCGAGGCATGGCCCAGTGCTAAGGCGACGGTTCAGCGCTACGGGGCCAGCGCGTTCCTGAGCCGCGAGAGCTTGACGGGCTTGGTCAGCGTCGTCACCGAGCTGAGGCCGCGCGCCTCGGCCAGCTTGCCAGCCAGCGCCGCGTACTTCGGGTTGTAGCCGGTGATGACGATGAGGTGGGCGGTGCAATTGTGCTCGACCAGCCATTGCACCAGCTCCACCCCGTCGATTCCGGGCATCACCAGATCGAGGATGATGACCGAGGGATCGAAGCTCTCATAGGCCTTCATGAACGACTTGCCGTCGCCCGTCACCTCGACCTCAAAGCCAAGCGCGACCGCGACCTTGCGCACGAACTCCCCGAACTCGGGCTCGTCGTCGACCACGAGCAGACGTTTTTCGGCCACCTTGCGATTCCCTTAGGGCTCGAGCACTGTCTTCAGCTTCCGTGCCAGCGGCACCATGCGATAGGGCTTCTCGATGAACTCGTCCCCTTCGACCAGTTGGCCATGGTGAACGATGGCGTTCTCGGTGTAGCCCGAGGTAAAGAGGACCTTGAGCCCCGGCTGGCGACGCCGGGCCTCGCGCGCCAGTTCGGCGCCGCTTAACTCGCCGGGCAACACCACGTCACAGAACAAGAGCACCACCTCGGGCGAGCGCTCGAGCTCGTCGAGCGCCGCCTTGCCGTCCGACGCCGCCACCGTCCGGTAGCCAAGCCGGGTTAGAAGGGTGATGGCGTATTGGCGGACCGCGTCGTCGTCCTCCACCACCATGATGGTTTCGCCGCTGCCCAGATGGTCGGGCGGGGTGTCGCGGGGCTCCCCCCGCCGCGCCGCGGCGGCCGTAGCCTTGGGCAAATAGAGCTTCACCAAGGTGCCGTGACCGGGCTCGCTGTAAATTTTGGCGTGTCCTCCGGATTGCCTGGCGAAACCGTACACCATGCTCAAACCCAGCCCGCTGCCCTTGCCGGGCTCCTTGGTGGTGAAGAACGGCTCGAAGGCCCGCGCCACCACCTCGGAAGACATGCCGTCGCCGGTATCGCTCACTGCCAGCGTCACGTACTGACCGGCCGCAACCTCGTCGTCGCCAGCGCCGTAGTCCTCGTCGAATCGAGCGTTGGCGGTCTCGATCGTGAGTTTGCCATTACCCGATATGGCGTCGCGCGCGTTGAGCGCAAGGTTCAAGAGCGCGCTCTCGAGCTGGCCGCGGTCGACCAGGGTATGCCAGAGACCTGCGGCCAACACCGTCTCGATCTCGATGGTCTCGCCGAGGGTGCGCCGCAAGAGCTGGGTCATCCCCGGCACCAGCTTGTTGAGGTCGGTCACCTCCGGCTGCAATGTCTGTTTACGCGAGAACGCCAACAAGTGCTGGATCAGCATCGCCCCCCGCTCGGCCGACTGCACCGCCCGCTGCGCCAGGTCGCGCGAGCTGGCGTCGCCTTCGAGGCGTTCGTCGAGGAGCTCGAGGTTACCCAGGATTACCGCCAGCAGGTTGTTGAAGTCGTGAGCCACGCCACCGGTGAGCTGCCCCACCGCCTCCATTTTCTGGGCCTGGATCAACTGCTGCTCGATCCTCTTGATTGCGGTGATGTCGGTCTCGACACCGCCGATCGCCACCACCTCGCCCGCGTTGTCGACGACCGGGAACTTGACCACCAGCAGGGTGCGCTCTCCGCCGACGAAGGGATCGGGCAGTTCCCGCTCGACCGGGGCACGGGTCCCGAGCACGACGCGGTCGGAGTCGAGGTAAGCGTCGCTGATCCCGGGCTCGAAGACATCGCGAACGGTCTTGCCGACGATATCGCCGGCCTCGAAGCCATAAATCTTCTCGAACTGCCTGTTGACGACCAGGTAACGGCCCGCGCGGTCCTTGAGGTAGATGATGGCCGGCGCGTGGTCGAGGATGCCCTGCAACCGGGCCTCGCTCTCGCGCAACGCCTCCTCGGCCCGCTTGCGTTCGGTGATGTCGCGGGCGGTTAAGATCAAACCGCGGATCGCGGGATCCTCCAGGCGATTGGTGCCGACCGCCTCGAAGACGCGCAGTGAACCGTCGGCGTGCTCGCTACGGTACTCATAGGGACGAATCTCCGCCGGGGGTTCGACCAACATTTGCCGCATCACTTTCTCGGCGCGCACCTGATCGTCCGGGTGGACGAATTCCGCGGCCTTCTTGCCGACCACGTCCTCGGGGTCGAAGCCCAAAACATGCTTCACCGAGGGGCTTACGTAGCTGAGCGTGCCGTCGTCTGCGACCACCGTGACGATGTCCCAGCAGTCACGCAAGAGGGCATTGAGCCGCGCCTCGTTTCGGCGCAGCGCCTCCTCGGCGCGCCCGCGCTCGATCGCCGTGGCCAGAACGTGGGCGATCGCCTGCAGGAAGTGCGCGTCGTCCGAGCTGAAGGCCCGTCGCCGGCCGCTATGGGCGCCGAGCACGCCAAAGGGTTGCGTGCCGCCCGCGATGACGACGCTGAGGCCGCTCACCACACCGTGCTCGACGAGCAACGACGGCCCGTGAAAGCGGCTCTCGGTGCCCAGGTCGTCGACGATCACCGGCGCGCTCGAGGCCAGGGTGTAGCCGGCCTGGGAGTCGCACTCAGTCCCCACCTCGGCGCGGCCCACGTAGCCTTCCTTCCAGCCCACCCCTGAGAAAAGCAATAAGGACTCGCCATCCGGGCGAAGCTCCAGCACCTTGGCGTACTCGACCTCGAGGGTCTCGGCCACGAGATCGACGGCCTTGTCCGCCAGGGATTCAAGCTCCGGGCCCGAGAGCGCGTACTGGCCCAACTCGGCCACCGCCATCTGCTGGCGGGCGCGCGCCGCGAGTTCGGCCTCGGCCCGCTTTCGTTCGGTGACGTCTTGGACGGTGCCGGTCATGCGCCGTGGCTCGTCCGCGTCATCGAAGGTCACCTCCCCCTCCTCGTGGACCACGCGTTCCTCGCCGCCCGGCAAGACGATGCGGTGGTCGATGGCGTAGGGCGCCTTCTCGCGGAGCGCCTTATCGATGGCCTTTTGGACCGCTTCCCGATCGTCGGGGTGCACTGAGTTCAGGAAGACCTCGTAGGTGGCGCCGAACTCCTGCGGCTCGAGGCCGAAGATGCGATAGATCTCGTCCGACCATCTGAGCTCGTTATTGACGATATTCCAATCCCAGTTGCCGAGACCGGCGATGCGCTGGGCGTTGGCCAGGCTCGCCTCGCTCTCGCGCAAGGCCTGGTCGGCCCGCCGGCGCTCGGTGATGTCTCGCGTCGTGCCCTCCACGCCGATGACCTTGCCATCGGCGTCGAAGCGATAACGCGTGCTGGTCGAAACCCAGATCTCGCGACCGTCCTTGCGCCTCAGTGCGGCCTCGTAGCCGCGGACATTGCCGTTGTTCGATTGCAGCGTTTGAAGAAATGCCCGGCGGTTGTCGGGATCCACGTAAAGGTCACTTAGTTTTCGGCCGATGAGCTCGTCGAGGGGATAGCCCAGCAGCTCGGTCGCCGAGCGGGAGGCCATGACGATGCGCCCCTCCTCGTCGGTGCGATAGAAGGTGTCGGCCATGTTGTCGAGGATGGCGCGGTAGCGCTCCTCGCTTTCGCGCAGCTCGCGCTCCCGCAGCTTGAGCTCGGTGATGTCGGTGATCAGGGTGAGGGTGCCGCCCTCCCGGGTCCTGCGTTCGGTTACCTGCATCCACTGATTGTCGGCGGTGAGCTGCTCGCGGACGCCCCCCGGGTCGCGGTGATAGTCGACCCGCTCGCGGATGAACTCCTCCTCGCGGCCCAAGGCGTCGGGGAACAGCCCGGCCTCGACAATCGCCCGGATGATGTCCTCGAAGCGGGCCCCGGGCTGGGCGACGGGCGAGATCTCGGGCCCCACGATGTACTTGTCGTTGCGCATCACCAACCGGTCCTCGGCGTCATAGAGCGCGAAACCGTCCGAAATTCCGTTCAAGGCCTCGACCAGCCGCGCCTCCGCTTGCTCCGCCCGCGCCCGTGCTTGAACTTCGGCCGTCTCGTCGCTGGCGATCCCCCGATAGCCCTTGAAGGCGTCCGAATCGTCGAACACCGGCGTGCCGCTGATCTTCCAGTGGTGGGCGCCGCCGTCGTGATCGCGGTAGATGTATCTGAAATCGCGGAAGGGCTTGCGCGCCTCGAGCTCGGCGCGGTGGCGACGCCAGTCGTCGTCCCGCTCGGGGTCGGCGTCGGCAAGCTCCCAGCGGGTCTTGCCCAGCGCATCCTCGAGGCGGACCCCGGCGATCTTCATCATCGGCGCGGAGAAAGAGGTGAAGCGGAGGTCGGCGTCCATCTCCCAGACCCAGTCCGAGGCCAAATCGGTGAAATCCCGAAACTGCCGCTCGCTTTCGTGCAACGCCCGCTCGGACCGACGCGCGGCCCGGAAACCGGAGGCGAACACGACCACCCCCGTTACCATCAGCAGCGAGATCGCCAAGGCGACCAGCTCGGCGGACAGGTCGGGCGGGCGCGAAAGGTCGCCGGTCATCAAGCGGTAGAACGTGATCGAGCGGCGCACGCCCATCAGCGCCATGGCCACCGCGATCGTGCTCCAGGCGAGCCGCCAAGCGGTGACCCTGATCAGGCGCAAGGCGAGCGCCGCCGCGGTGAGCTGGGCTGCGATCGATGCGACGAGTACGATGGTCGTGAGCATATGGTGGTCTCGCGCTGGCGTCGGGCCACCGGGCAAGCCGCCCAACCGTCCCCGAACGAGCGATTTCGCTCGATACGATTGTCGCGCCGCCGCGGCGGCCGTCGCTGGAGTCACCCGCCGAGCCTGGCGCGAGGGACCCAGGGCGCAACCAGACAATCACAATCGCAACCGGAACTGCAAGCCTGACACGAAAGCAACCGGATCGACCGTGAGCGGGCGGTTCGTTGCACTCCGGTAGCGTCCGGCGTCCAGGAGGGACAAATCGACGCAACGCGGAGCGGGAAAGGGCGTTCCATGATGCGGGCACGACTGACGCGACTCATGATCGCGGCATGACCACGCGGAGGGCAAAATGAAAGCGGATGTGACGCCGTTCTTTGACGAGGTCACGCGCACCGCGACCTATGTCGTCGCCGATCCGGAAGCCGGGGTCTGTGCCGTCATCGATTCGGTGCTCGACTACGATCCGGCCAGCGGCCGCACCTCGACCGCGAACGCCGATAAGGTGATCGCCTTCGTCACCGACGACGCCCTCTCGGCGACGTGGATCCTCGAGACCCACGCCCACGACGATCACCTCACCGCCGCCTGCTACCTCAAGGAGCAGCTCGGCGCCAGGACCGGGATCGGGGCGGCGATTCTCCGGGTCCAGCAGAGCTTCGCCGAGATCTTCAACTGCGGCGCCGAGGTTGCCGCGGACGGCTCGCAGTGGGATCGCCTGTCTGGGGACGGTGATGCCGAGCCGCTCGGCGAGCTGAGGATCGAGGCGATGCATACGCCCGGCCATACACCGGCCTGTTCCGGTTATCTCATCGCTGACGCCGTGTTCACCGGCGACACCATCTTCATGCCCGATTTCGGCACCGCCCGCTGCGACTTTCCGGGCGCCAGCGCCAGGCAGCTATGCCTCGGTCCAGCGCATTCTCGCCCTATCGCCCGAGACCCGGGTGTTGGTCGGCCGCGATTACGGCGGCGAGAGGGAGTTCGTGCGCATGGGCGAGGCCCGCGACCAAGATCCCGCTCAACGCCCTATGAGGCGGCACCGCGGCGCCGGATCGGCGAGGCCGACCAGGTCAGAGCGTCGCTCAACGTCGTAATCCGAAACGGCTAGACCACCGCATTGACGAAAAAAAGAGGCGGCACCGAAGCTCGGCCCCGCCAGGAAGTCAGGTAGGATTGTACGCAGTGTCCCCGCACTAGGGGACGCAACAAACAATAGTGCAAATCCCTGCCTCGTCAAGGTCCGCGCCGGGTGCCGCCGGGGTCATAGGGCGCGGGGGACTCGTCCATCCAGGATACTCCCTTGGCCTAGTACTCCCTTTCACGAATAGATGGCACGTATGACGGTCTTCGAGGTTCATCGGCTAGGAGCGTGGTCCGCCGTGATGGTGGACCATCACAAGGGCTGCGCGACGCCGTCCGATGGACCTCGAAGACCGCCCTGCGGGTCGCTTTTCGCGCCCTCTGGAGGGCGTCAGCGGCGCTTGCCGATGGCCCATCGCCGGCCCGCCCCTTCCTACCCAGAGGGCGCGAAAAGGCGATCAGACGTACCATCTATTCGTGAAAGGGAGTACTAGGTCGCTCGTTGCCCGCGCGGCTGAGGCGCTTGGCGTCGCGACCTTTGATCTTTTCTCGGAGGGTTGGTTTTCGCGCCAGGCGTCGCTCCCTCGGCGGCTGTCGTTGCGCGCTCGCGGATCCCGTGATCGCCGGTTGCGCTTCGAGTATCCTTGGTGCAAATCGATGGCCCGAGGAGGGCAGGCGGTGAAAACGAGCGAAGCCGAGATCGGCCGTTTGCGCGAACTGCTCGCCGCCAGCCGGCGCGCGGTGGCGTTTACCGGGGCCGGCATCAGCACCGAGTCCGGCATCCCGGACTTCCGCAGCCCAGGCGGGATCTGGACCAAGTATCAGCCCATCGACTTCGGCGACTTTATGGCTACGGAGGAGATGCGCCGCGAGTCCTGGCGCCGCAAGTTCGCCACCGACGAGACCGTGCGCAGCGCCGAGCCCAACGCCGGTCACCTGGCGCTGGCGGAGCTGGTCAGGCGCGGCAAGATGTCGAGCGTCATCACCCAGAACGTCGACGGCCTGCATCAGCGCTCGGGCGTGCCCGAGGAGCGGGTGATCGAGCTGCACGGCAACGCCACCTACGCCGCCTGTCTCGAGTGCGGCCGGCGCTACGAGCTCGAGCCGATCCGCGAGGCCTTCGTAAACGACGGCGCCCTGCCCCATTGCGACGTCTGCGCCGGCATCATCAAGACGGCGACGATCTCGTTCGGCCAGCCGATGCCCGAGGGGCCGATGCGGCGGGCCCAGGAAGAGACCCTGGCCTGCGACCTGTTCCTCGCCATCGGCTCCTCGCTGGTGGTTTACCCCGCTGCCGGCTTCCCGGTCATCGCCAAGAAGAACGACGCCCGTCTGGTCATCCTCAACCGCGATCCCACCGCGCTCGACCCGCTCGCGGATCTGGTGCTGAACCTCGAGATCGGAGCCACCCTGGTGGCGGCGGTCGGCCTCAACTAGCGGCGCCTCGAGGGGCGGCGATGGCTCGACCGATCCGGATCGGGTTAGCGGGCCTGGCCCTATTGGCGGCGCTGGTGGCGCCCGGGGCGACGGCGACGGCGGCCGCGGCCGGCGGCGAGCGCTTCCCCGTCGGCGCTTTCGCCTTCGAGCCGCCCCAGGGGTGGCAACGGCTGGCCACCGCTTCCGCCATGCGCGCGGCCCAGTTCCGGGTGCCGGGCGGCGAGGAAGGCGACGGGGCAGTGGTGTTCTACCATTTCGCCCCGGGCCGCGGCGGCACCACCGCGGCCAACATCGAGCGCTGGTATCTGCAGTTCAGCGCGCCCCGCGAGGAGCTCGACGCCGAGGTCGAGGAGCGCCGCGCGGGCGGCCGCCGCCTCCACCTCTTCCGCGCCGCCGGTACCTACCGCGGGCGGGGCGTGGGCGGCGCCCCGCTCGAGGTGCCGGATTTCGCCTTCCTGGGCGCCATCCTCGAGGCCCAATCGGGCCGGGTCTTCGTCCGTTTCGTGGCGCCCAAGGAGCTGGCGGCAACCGAGGCCGAGGGCTTCCGCCGTATGGTGAGCGAGGCCTTCGAGCGCTAGCCGCGGGCGCCCCACCCCCACACGTCGCTCACAGCAGCGCCGCGAGCTCTTGCGTGAAGCGCGCCACCTCGTCCTCGCTGTTGTAGTAGTGGACCGAGGCCCGCACCAGGTCGGAAAGCCCGCGCGCCGCCATGTCGAGGCGGGTGCTGCTCAGCGCCGAGGTCGAGACGTTGATGCCGCGGGCGCCCAGCGCGCGCTCGATCTGGTCCGCCGCCCGGCCCGCGACGGCGAAGCTCACGATGCCACAGCGCCGCGCGCCGAGGTCGCGGACCGTGACCCCCGGAAGGGCGTCCAAGCGGGCGCGTAAGCTCTCGGCCAGCGCCGTCACGCGCCCCTCGATGGCCTCGAGGCCCCAGCCAAGAGCGTAATCCACGGCGACCCCGAGGCCGATCTTGCCGGCCACGTTCGACTCCCAGTTCTCGAAGCGGCGGGCGTCGGGGCGCAGCTCGTAGCGGTCCTCGGCCCGCCACTCGGCCGCGTGGAGGTCGAGGAAGGGCGGCTCGAGGCGCTCGATCATGTCGCGGCGCACATAGAGGAATCCGGTGCCGCGCGGCCCGCGCAGGTACTTGCGGCCGGTGGCCGAGAGCAGGTCGCAACCGATCTCGTCGACGTCGATCGGCATCTGGCCCACCGACTGGCAGGCGTCGAGGAGGAAGGGGACGCCGGCGGCGCGCGCCACCCGGCCGACCTCGGCGGCCGGGTTGACGAGGCCGCCGTTGGTCGGCACGTGGGTGATGGAGACCAGCTTGACGCGGGCGTCGATCATGCGCTCCAGCGCCGCCACCGAGATCTGCCCGTGCTCGTCGTTGGGCACCGCCTCGACCGTGGCGCCGCTGCGCCCTGCCACCTGGAGGTAGGCGATGTAGTTCGACGCGTACTCGGCGACCGCGGTGAGGATGCGGTCGCCGGGGGCGAAGGCGAGCCCGTAGAAGGCCATGTCCCAGGCCCGGGTCGCGTTCTCGACCAGCGCGATCTCGTCGGGCGCGGCCTTGATCAGGGCCGCCAGCGCCTCGTAGGTTCGTCCGATCCCGGCCGCCGCCCGCGCCTCCGCCTCGTAGCCGCCGATCTCCGCCTCGAGCGCGAGATGCCCGGTGACGGCCTCGAGCACCGGCCGCGGCATCAGCGCCGCGCCGGCGTTGTTGAAGTGGAGCACGTGGCGGGAGCCCGGCGTCTCGGCCCGGGCGCGGGCCAGGTCGAAGGCCGTCATTGCCGCCGCGCTCAGCCGTGCCCGAGCACCGGATGGGGCTCGTAGAGTTGCTCCAGCGCCGTGATCTCCTCGCCCTCGAGCTCGATCTCGAGCGCGCCGACTGCCTCCTCGAGGTGCGCGATCTTGCTGGCGCCGATGATCGGCGCGGTGACGCCGGGCTTATGCAGCATCCAGGCCAAGGCGATCTGGGACGGCGCCACGCCGCGGCGCCCGGCGAGCTCCACCACCCGGTCGGCGATGCCGAAGTCGGTGTCGCGGTAGTACATGTCCTGGGCCATCTCGTCGCCCTTGGCGCGGGCCGTGTCGCCGCCGCCCTGGCGATGGCGGTTGCCGGCGAGGAAGCCGCGCGCCATCGGGCTCCAGGGGATCACGCCGATGCCCTCGGCGCGGCACAGCGGCAGCATCTCGCGCTCCTCCTCGCGGTAGATCAGGTTGTAGTGGTTCTGCATCGAGACGAAGCGGCGCAAGCCGTGGCGCTCGGCGAGATAGAGCGCCTGGCAGAACTGCCAGGCATACATGCTCGAGGCGCCGACGTAGCGCGCCTTGCCCGCGCGCACCACGTCGTCGAGCGCCTCGAGGGTCTCGACGATGGGGGTATGGCGGTCGTAGCGGTGGATCTGGTAGAGGTCGACGTAGTCGGTCTCGAGCCGCCTCAGCGAGGCGTCGATGGCGTCCATGATGTGCTTGCGCGAGAGCCCGCCGCTGTTGGGGTCCTCGCCCATCTTGGCGAACACCTTGGTCGCGATCACCACCTCCTCGCGGCGCGCGAAGTCCCTGAGCGCGCGTCCCACGACCTCCTCGCTCACGCCGAGTGAGTACATGTCGGCGGTGTCGAAGAAGTTGATGCCGAGGGCCAGCGCGCGCTCGATGAAGGGGCGGCTCTGGTCCTCGTCGAGCACCCAGTCGCGCCACTTCGAGGTGCCGTAGGTCATGGTGCCGAGGCAGAGCCGCGAGACCTTGAGGCCGGAGGCGCCCAGATTGACGTAATCCATGTTCCCTTATCCCATTGCCGGGCGCGGTCGCTAGCGCCCCGCCATTTTCGTCTCCAGCACCTCGAACAGGCGCTCCTCGTCGGCGTCGTTGACCCACAGGTGGGGCGTCACCCGCATCGCGTCGCGGCCCCGCACGCTGACGTAGACCCGCTCCGCCGCGAGGCCCTCGGCGAGGCCCTCGGGCACCCCGCCCGGGAACCTGAGGCCCAGGTAATGGCCGGCGCGCAGGCCCCGGGGCAGCACCTCGATGCCAAGCGCCCGGGCGCGCTCGGCGATGCCGTCGGTGCGTGCGGCCAAGGTGTCCTGGATCTCGTCGACGCCCCAGTCCAGGATCTGGCGCAGCGGCGGGACCGTCATCGGCAGGACGTGGAAGTTGCCGCGCTCGCCCACGTCGAAGCGCCGCGCCCCCGGCTGGTAGGCGTCCTGGTAGTCGACCAGGCCCGAGAACTCCTCGCTGCCCAGGCGGTCGATCCAGTTGTGCTCGATCGGCCGCCCCTCTTGGTGCCGGGGGGCGACGTAACAGAAGCCGAGCCCGTAAGGTCCCAGAAGCCACTTGTAGGTGGCGGCGACCAGGAAGTCGGGATCGATCTCCGAGACCTCGAAGGGGAGCGCGCCGAGCGACTGGGTGGCGTCGATCACCAGCGCCGCGCCGGCCTCGCGGCAGCGCGCGCCGATAAGCGCCAGGTCTAAGAGCGCGCCGTCGGTCCAGTGGCAGTGGGGCAGCGCCACCACCGCCACCCGCTCGTCGATGGTTGCCAGCAGAAGCGCCGTCCAATCGTCGTCATCGGGCCGAGCGAGGGTCACCAGCTCGGCCCCGCGCTCCCGCGCCAGCTCGCGCCAGGCATAGACGTTGGAGGGGAACTGTTGGTCGAGGACGATCAGCCTTTGGCCCCGCGCCACGCTCAGGTTGGCGGCCGCCAAGGCAACGCCGTAGCTCGCCGAGGAGACGATGGCGATGTCGTCGGCGCGGGCGCCGATGAGGCGGGCGAACAGGGTGCGAGCGATCTCGGCGTCGTCGAAGAAGTGGCGCGGCAGGATCTCCCACGGCCGGCACTTGCGCGCCGCGCCCTCGAGCCCGACCTCGCGGGTGCTCAGCATCAGGGGCGACATGTAGGCGCAGTTGAGGTAGGCGACGTCGTCGGGAATGTCGAAGAGGTGACGCTGACAGGGGATCATCGCGGCGATCGGAGGTGAGAGGGCGCGGCCGATCAATCACATAGCGCCGCCCGCGCGTCAACTCGGTCGCCGCGGCGATCTGTCCATTGACATTGGCGGCCGTCCTTTCCAGTATCCGCCGCGCCTCGCGGCCGGCCCATTGCCGCGCCCCGGGGCCTAAGGATCGAGATCATGAAGCCGACCCAGAGGCCCAAGTGCCCGGCGTTCTCCACCGGACCTTGCGCCAAACGCCCCGGCTGGTCAGTGGCCGCGCTCGAGCGCGCGGTGGTCGGACGTTCCCACCGTTCGGGCGTGGCCCGGGCCAAGCTCGCCCAGGTCATCGACGAGAGCCGGCGGCTCCTGGGCCTCCCCGACGACTATTTGCTGGGCATCGTGCCGGCGTCCGACACCGGCGCGGTCGAGATGGCGCTGTGGTCGCTGTTGGGCGCCCGGGGCGTCGACGTGCTGGCCTGGGAGAGCTTCGGCAAGACCTGGGTCGGCGACGTGCAGAGCGAGCTCGGGCTCGAGGACGTGCGCCTCTTCGAGGCCGAGTACGGCTCCTTGCCGGAGCTCTCGGCGGTGAGCGGCGATCGCGACATCGTCTTCGTCTGGAACGGCACCACCTCGGGCGTGCGGGTGCCGGACGGCGAGTGGATTCCGGCCGACCGCTCGGGCCTCGCCATCTGCGACGCCACCTCGGCGGTCTACGCCATGGAGCTCCCCTGGTCGCGGCTCGACGTCGTCACCTACTCGTGGCAGAAGGTGCTGGGCGGCGAGGGCGCTCACGGCATGCTGATCTTGAGCCCGCGCGCGGTGCAAAGGCTCGAGAGCTACCGGCCGCCCCGGGGCTTGCCCAAGATCTTCCGCCTCACCAAGGACGGCGCCCTCATCGCCGGCATCTTCCGCGGCCAGACCATCAACACGCCGTCGCTGCTCTGTGTCGAGGACGCCCTCGATGCGCTCCGCTGGGCGCGCGAGATCGGTGGGCTGCCGGCGCTCGTCGCCCGCTCCCAGGCCAACCTCGAGGCCATCAGCGCCTGGGTCGAGGCCACCTCGTGGGTCGAGTTCGTGGCCACCGATCCCGCCACCCGCTCGTCGACCTCGATCTGCCTCAAGGTGGTCGACCCCTGGTTCGCGAGCCTCGTCGCCGCCGAACAGGCGGCCTGCGCCAAGCAGGTGGTGACGCTGCTCGAAGCGGAGGGCGCGGCCCACGACATTGGCTCCTATCCGGCGGCGCCGCCCGGCTTTCGCGTGTGGGGCGGGGCCACGGTCGAGCGCGCCGACATCGAGGCGCTGCTGCCCTGGCTCGATTGGGGCTACGGCGAGGTCAAGTCGACCTTCGCCGAGGCCTCTTGAGGCGCGCGCCGTGGCCAAGGTCCTGATCACCGACAAGATGAGCCCGCGCGCGGCCGAGGTCTTCCGCAGCCGCGGCATCGAGGTCGACGAGAAGCTGGGCCTGAGCGCGGACGAGCTCCTCGCCTGCATCGGCGATTACGACGGCCTCGCGGTGCGCTCGGCGACCAAGGTCACGGCCGATGTGATCGAGGCCGGGGCCCAGCTCAAGGTGGTGGGCCGCGCCGGCATCGGCGTCGACAACATCGACCTCCCGACCGCCACCAGCCGCGGCGTGGTGGTGATGAACACCCCCTTCGGCAACGCCATAACCACCGCCGAGCACACCCTTGGCCTGATCTTCGCGCTGGCCCGCCAGCTGCCCGCCGCCGACCGCTCGACCCACGCCGGAAAGTGGGAGAAATCGCGCTTCATGGGGGTCGAGCTCACCGCCAAGACCCTGGGCATCATCGGCTGCGGCAACGTCGGCTCGATCGTCGCCGATCGGGCCCAGGGCTTGCACATGAAGGTGATCGTCTACGATCCCTATCTCGCCTCGGAGCGCGCCGCCGAGCTCGGGGTGCGCCGCGTCGAGTTCGACGAGTTGTTGCGGCTCGCCGACTTCGTCACCCTCCACACCCCCCTGACCGACGCCACCCGCGGCATGATCGACGCCAAGGCGCTGGCGACGATGAAGAAGGGCGTGCGCATCGTCAACTGCGCCCGCGGCGGGCTCATCGACGAGGCGGCGCTCAAGGAGGCTTTGGAGGACGGTCAGGTGGCCGGGGTGGCGCTCGACGTGTTCGAGGAGGAGCCGGCCCGCGAGCACCTCCTGTTCGGCATGGAGCAGGTGGTGGTGACGCCCCACCTCGGCGCCTCGACCACCGAGGCCCAGGTCAACGTCGCCGTACAGGTGGCCGAGCAGATGTCGGACTACCTGATCTCGGGCGCCGTCAGCAACGCCCTCAACATGGCGGCGGTGAGCGAGGAGGACGCGCCCCGGCTCGAGCCCTACATGAAGCTCGCCGAGCAGTTGGGGAGCTTCGCCGGCCAGATCACCGAGACCGGCATCAAGGCCGCGGTCATCGAGTACGAGGGCGAGGTGGCGACGCTCAATTGCCGGCCGCTCACCGCCTGCCTGCTGCAGGGGCTGCTGTCGCCGCTGATGGACTCGATCAACATGGTCAACGCGCCGGTGGTGGCCAAGGAACGCAACATCGACGTCACCGAGATCCAGCACGAGCGCCCCGGCGACTACAAGACCATGATCCGCCTCACGGTCACCACCGAGAAGCGCAACCGCGACGTGGCCGGGACCCTGTTCGCCGACGAGCGGCCGCGCATCGTCGCCGTCAAGGGCATCGAGCTCGAGGCCGAGCTCGGAGCCCACATGCTCTACATCACCAACCTCGACAAGCCGGGCCTGATCGGCAGCCTGGGCTCGCTGTTGGCCGACGCCGGCGTCAACATCGCCACCTTCCACCTAGGCCGGGCCGAGCCCGGCGGCGACGCGCTGGCCCTGATCGAGGTCGACGAGCCGGTCTCGGACGAGGTGCTGGAGAAGGTGGCGGCGCTGCCCCTGGTGCTCCAGGCCAAGGCGCTCTCGTTCTAGGCCTCGTCGCCGCCTCCGGCCGCGCCGGGTGTGGCCCGAGACCTTGCTCGCGAGGTAGATTCACCGAGTCATGACCGACGATAGGGACAAGGCGCTGCTTCCCGACGGGCTTCACGACGACCTGCCGCCGGACGCCGAGTTCGAGGCCGGGGTCATCGAGCGCCTGCTCGCCACCTTCGCCGCTTTTGGCTACGAGCGCGTGAAGCCGCCCCTGATCGAGTTCGAGGAGAGCCTGATCAGCGGCCCGGGCGCCGCCCTGGCGCCGCAGATGTTCCGCCTCATGGACCCGGTCTCCCAGCGCATGATGGGGGTGCGCGTCGACATGACGCCGCAGATCGCCCGCATCGCCCGCAGCCGGCTCGGCCGGGCGCCGCGCCCCCTGCGCCTGAGCTACGCCGGCCAGGTGCTGCGCGTTAAAGGCAACCAGCTCCGGCCCGAGCGCCAGTTCGCCCAGGCCGGCGCCGAGCTCATCGGCGCGCTTGGGCCCGGCGCCGAGGCCGAGGTGGTCGTGCTCGCGGCCGAGGCGCTCGGGGACTTGAGCGTGGAGGGGCTCTCGATCGACTTCTGCACGCCAACCCTGGTGCCCGAGCTGTGCCGGGCCCTGGGCCTCGATGACGAGACCAGCGCACGGGCGCGCCGGGCGCTCGACGCCAAGGACGCCGCCGGCGTGGCGGCGCTGGGCGAGCCCGGCGCCGCACTGCTCTCAGGCCTCTTGGCGGCGGCCGGCCCGGCGCCGGCGGCGCTCGAGGCGCTCGATCGCCTCGAGCTGCCCGAGGCGGCCCGCGCCATGCGCGCCGGGCTCGGCGACCTGGTGGCGCGCGTCGGCGCCGCCAAGCCCGAGCTCGCGATGACCGTCGACCCGGGCGAGTTCCGCGGCTTCGAGTACCAGTCGGGGGTGAGCTTCGCCCTCTTCGCCCGCGGCGTGCGCGGCGAGCTCGGCCGTGGCGGCCGCTACGAGCTCGACGGCGGCGAGCCGGCGGTGGGCTTCACCCTCTATCTCGACTCGCTGTTGCGGGCGCTCGAGCAAGGCTCGCCGCCGCCCCGTCTTTACCTCCCCTTCGCCACCCCGCCCGCCGAGGCCAGCCGGCTCCGCGGCGAGGGCTGGCGCACGATCAGCGGACTCGAGCCCGAACAAGACCCGGCCTCCGAGGCGCGCCGCCTCGGCTGCACCCACCTCTACGCCGCCGGCGCCGTCGAGGCGCTGGCCTGAGGGCGCCGGGCGGCGCGCGAGCGGAACGAGGACGAGATGGCGAACGTGGCCGTGGTCGGCGCCCAATGGGGCGACGAGGGCAAGGGCAAGATCGTCGACTGGCTCTCCGAGCGCGCCGACGTGGTGGTGCGCTTCCAGGGCGGCCACAACGCCGGCCATACCCTGGTCATCGACGGCGAGACCTTCAAGCTGAGCCTGCTGCCCTCGGGCGTGGTGCGCGAGGACAAGCTCTCGATCATCGGCAACGGGGTGGTGCTCGACCCCTGGGCGCTGATCGACGAGATCGCGACGCTGGGGCGCCAGGGGGTCAGGGTGACGCCCGAGCGCCTGCGCATCGCCGAGAACGTGCCCCTCATTCTGCCGCTCCACCGCGAGCTCGAGCAGGCCTCCGAGGAAGCCCGCGGGACGGGCCGCATCGGCACCACCCAGCGCGGCATCGGGCCCGCCTACGAGGACAAGGTGGGGCGCCGCGCGGTTCGGCTTTGCGACCTCGCCGAGCCCGAAGGCCTGGCGCGGAAGCTCGACGCGCTCATTGCCCATCACGACGCGCTTCGACGGGGGCTCGGCGTGGCGCCGGTCGACCGCGGCGCGCTCGAGGCGGCGCTAGCGGAGATCGCGCCCCGCGTGCTGCCCTTCGCCGAGGCGGTGTGGCGGCGCCTCGACGAGCTCAGGCGCTGCGGCCGGCGCATCCTCTTCGAGGGCGCCCAGGGCGCCATGCTCGACATCGATCACGGCACCTATCCCTACGTCACCTCGTCCAACACGGTGGCGGCAACGGCCGCGGCGGGCGCAGGAATCGGCCCCGGCGCCCTCGATTACGTGCTCGGCATCACCAAGGCCTATACCACCCGGGTGGGGGCGGGCCCCTTCCCGACCGAGCTCGACGACGAGGTCGGCCGGGGGCTCGGCGAACGCGGCGCTGAGTTCGGCACCGTCACCGGGCGGCCCCGGCGCTGCGGCTGGTTCGACGCCGTGCTGGTGCGCCAGGCGGCCAAGGTGGGGGGGATCGACGGCATCGCGCTGACCAAGCTCGACGTCCTCGACGGGGTGGCGGAGCTCGAGGTCTGCACCGCCTACCGTCTCGACGGCGAGACCATCCATCACCTGCCGGCGGGCCACGCCGCCCAGGCCCGGGTCGAGCCCCTCTACGAGGTCATCGAGGGCTGGTCGGAAAGCACCCGGGGCGCGCGCAGCTGGGCCGACCTGCCGGCCACCGCGGTCAAGTACATCCGCCGCATCGAGGAGCTCATCGAGGTCCCGGTGGCGCTCTTGTCCACGTCGCCGGAACGCGAGGACACCATCCTGGTGCGCGACCCCTTCGCCGACTGAGGCTGGGCGCCCTTAAGCGCTCCTTAACCCCGCCGGGGCGAGACTGGCGGCGAGCGCCCGGGGGCGGGCCGGGCGCGTGGTCACAGAGGGCAACATGGCGCAGGCGGCGGCGGCGCCGGACGATCGCGTCGAGGAAGAAGCGGCCGAGGGCGGCGCCGGGGAGGTTCGCCTCGGCGGACGCTACGGCTTCCGCCTCGAACGCCCGCTGCCCGAGCTCGACTCGCCCCGGGCCCGGGCTTATCTCGCCTTCGACCAGAGGTTCCCGACCCGGCTCCTCTTCGCCCTGGTCTGCGCCCCGGGCCTGCCCCACCGCGGCGACGTGCTCACGGCGCTCACCGGGCAGCCGACGCAGAACTGGCTCGGCATCGCTCACACCGGCGTGGTCACCATGCCGGGCGGTGACGAGCGCCGGGTGGCGGCGATCCTCGAGCGCCCCGAGGGCGGGCGGCTGTGGCCGTCGATCGCCTCACCGGGGCCGCCTCTCGCCGAGCTCGAGGTCAGCCACCACGTGGTGGCGGCGCTGGCGGCTGCCCTCGCCGACCTCGAGTACCGCCACGTCGCCCACGGCGCGATCCGCCCAGACAACCTGTTCTTCCTCGACGAGGAGCGCCGCTACGCCGCCCTTGGCGAGTGCTTCAGCGAGCCCTCGGGCCTTTCCCAGCCGGCCGCGTTCGAGCCCATCGAGCGAGGTCTGACAATGCCCCTGGCGCGCGGCGAGGGGGCACCGTCGAGCGATCTTTATTCGTTTGGGGTCACGGTGCTGGCGCTTCTTCTGGGCAAGGATCCGGCGCTGGAAAGGGACGACGACGAGTTGTCGCGCGATAAGCTGATCGACGGCTCGTTCGCGGCCCTGGTGGACGAGCGCCGATTCAGCAACCGCATCCGAACCTTGCTGCGGGGGTTGCTCACGGACAATCCCGAGCACCGCTGGAGCGCCGAGCAGGTCCTGGAGTGGTGCGAGAGCCCGAGGGCCAATCCCAAGCGGGCGCCCGGGGCGCGCCGCGCACCTCGCCCTTTTTCGTTCGCCGAAAAGGACTACTTCTACCCCCAGGTGCTGGCGATGGAGATGGCTCGAGACCCGAGCCAGGCCGCCGTGGAGGTGCGCGGCGAAAAGCTCGAGAGCTGGCTGTGCCGCGAGCTGCACGACGCCGAGAGCGGCGAGCGGATAGCCTACGTCGCCTCGTTGGACGACCTCGACGACGACGACGTGACGGCGCGCGCGTGCCTTGTCCTCGACCCCAAGGGGCCGATCCGCTATCGCGGGCTCAGGGTGTTGCCGGCCGGGTTGGGCACCGTGCTCGCGAGCGCTTACGCCGAGGGTGACAAGGCCGTGCTCCAGGCCGTGGCCGAGCTGTTGGGAAGCGGCCTGCCCGCCCTCTGGGGCGAGCACAGCGACGACACGAAGTCGGACTTCACGGCCGTCCTCCGTTCGCTGCGAGAGCTCAAGGAACTGGTCACCGGCCAGGCCACGGGCGCCGGTCTCGAACGTTGCCTCTATGAGCTCAATCCCGCGCTCCCCTGTCGCGGTCCGCTGGTCGCCGAGGCGCTCGTGCTGACGCCAAGGCAGCTCCTGGAAGCGCTCGAGGCCGCCGTGGCCAAGGGGGTGGAGACCGACAAGCTGCTCGACCGCCACGTCACCGCCTTCATCGTCAGCCGCCTGCCTCAGGTCAAGGGCGTGGTTCGCCGCCTGGCCCACAAGGGCGCCGACAAGGCCGAGCGGATTCTGGCGATCCTGGCCCTGCTCGCGGAGCTGCAATTGCGCGAACCTCGGGTCTCGCTGCCCAACATCTGCGCCTGGATCGGCTCGCGTCTCGGGCCCGCGCTCGCGGTCTACCACAGCGCTATCCGCCGCCAGGCGCTGGCCGAGAAGATCAAGGCCATCCAGGGCGACGGCGACCTCACCGCCATCCAGGCCTTGATCGGCGGCAGCGGGAGCCTCGACCGTGACGAAGCGGAGTACCGGGAGGCGAAACGGGAGTACGCCGCCAACCAGCGCGAGATCGAGAAGCTCAAGAGCGGCGGCGCGGAGCGCAACCGGAGCGCCATCCGCCAGGGCCAACGGGCCGCCGCCGGTGCGGGGTCCCTGATCCTCGCCCTTACCGTCGGCTACCTGTTGGTCCAAGGGCTGTGGTGAGCGGGACGATGGCGAAAGCGGGCGGCAAGGCAAGGCGGGGCGGGCCGGGGACGGCGGCGGCGCCCGGCGGCAGTGGCGTGATGAGCGGCATTGTGATTTGGATCGCCGTCGCCTTGGTCGCGGTGCTGGCCTTTCCCACCGTCATTGTGGTGGTGGTGGGCATGGCGCCGACGCTGGTCGCGCTGTTCGTCGAGCGCCGCTCCGGGGGCAGCGCGAGCCATTGCATCGCGACCGTGAACCTGGCCGGGGTGGCGCCCGTGGTGGCGATGCTGTGGGGCCGGGGAAACACCGTCGATGTGGCGCTCTTGGTGCTCGGCGATGTCTTCAACTGGCTCCTCATGTTCGGCGCCGCGGCCACCGCCATGGCCATCCTGTGGTTCATGGAGCGGGCGGCCACGGCCAGTTCTCGCGCCGCCGCCCGGCGCCGGCTGCGCTGGCTGATCTCACGCCAGGAGAAGCTGATCAGGGAATGGGGGGAGGACCTCGGCGCGAGGCCCTAGGAGCGGTTCCAGGTTGCCCGGAATCGCTCTGAGGCCGCGCCGGTGAGGACCCTTGCGGCCCGCCGACCCTCCGGCGCGCCCGCCCCGACTTGTGCCCCTTGGCGCGGGCCCATGGGTCCGCCGCCGTGAGCGACGAGAGTCTGGCGCGGTTCCAGGCGACCTGGAACCGCCCTAGGTCTTGGTCTTGGGCTGGAAGCAGTGCTCCGGCCCGGGGAAGGTGCGCGCCCGGACCTCGCTGGCGTAGGCTTCGGCGGCGCGCGTCAGCTCCTCGCCGAGCGCCGCGTAGCGCTTGACGAACTTGGGCGTGAAACCGGTGAACAGGCCGGCCATGTCCTCGGTGACCAGGATCTGGCCGTCGCAGGCCGGCGAGGCGCCGATGCCGATGGTCGGGATCTCGAGACGCCCGGTGAGATCGCGCGCCAAGGGCTCCACCACGCCCTCGAGGACGATGGCGAAGGCGCCGGCCTCGGCGATGGCCGCGGCGTCCTCGGCGATGGCCGCGCGCTCGTCCTCGCCGTGCCCGCGCGAGCGATAGCCGCCCAACGCGTTGACGCTCTGCGGCATCAGGCCGACGTGGCCCATCACCGGGACGCCGCGCCGGGAGAGGAAGCTCACGGTCTCCGCCATCTCGATCCCGCCCTCGAGCTTGACCGCGGCGCAGCCGCTCTCCTGCATCACCCGGGCGGCATTGCGGAAGGCGGCTTGCGGGGATTCCTGATAGCTGCCGAAGGGCAGGTCGACGACCACCAGGGCGCGCTCGGCGCCGCGCCGCACGGCGGCGCCATGGGCGATCATCATCTCCAACGTGACGCCGAGGGTGCTGTCGAGCCCATAGAGGACCATGCCGAGCGAATCGCCCACCAACAGCACGTCGACGTGGGCGTCGAGGGCCTGGGCGACCGGCGTGGTGTAGGCGGTGAGGCAGGCGAAGGCCTCGTCGCGCCCCTTGCGGGCGCGGATATCCGCGGGCGAAAGCTGATTTGCCAAAGGTGGAGCCACGAGTGGGGTGACCTTGCGCCGGGCCTCCGCGCCGCGGCGATCAGAAGCCGGGCGGCTGCTCCAGCGCCGCGCTCTTCATTGCCCGCTGCAGCTTCTCGAAGGCGCGGACCTCGATCTGTCGCACCCGCTCGCGCGAGATGTTGTAGACCTTGCTGAGGTCCTCGAGCGTCATCGGTTCGTCCTGGAGGCGGCGCTCGGTGAGGATGTGGCGCTCGCGATCGTTGAGGCCCTTCATGGCCTTGGTCAGCAGGGCGCGGCGCCCGCTGAGCTCCTCGGCGTTGCCCAAGAGGGTCTCCTGGTCGGGGCTCTCGTCCACCAGCCAGTCCTGCCATTCGCCCTCGCCCTCGGCGCGGACCGGGGCATTGAGCGAATGATCCGAGGCGGAGAGGCGCCGGTTCATGTCGACGACCTCGGTCTCCGAGACGTTGAGCTTGTGGGCGATCGTTTCGACGTGCTCCAGCGTCAGGTCGCCTTCCTCGATGGCCTGGATCTGGCCCTTGATGCGGCGCAGGTTGAAGAACAGCTTCTTCTGCGCCGCCGTCGTGCCCATCTTCACCAGCGACCACGAGCGCAGGATGTACTCCTGGATCGCGGCCCGGATCCACCACATGGCGTAGGTGGCGAGCCGGAAGCCGCGCTCGGGGTCGAAACGCTTGACCGCCTGCATCATGCCGACGTTGCCCTCGCCGATGAGCTCGCTCACGGGCAGGCCGTAGCCGCGATAGCCCATGGCGATCTTGGCCACCAGGCGCAGGTGGCTGGTCACCAGCTTGTGGGCCGCGGCGGTATCCTCGTGGTCGACCCAGCGCTTGGCCAGCATGTACTCCTCTTCCACTTCGAGCATGGGAAACTTGCGGATCTCCTGGAGATACCGCGCCAAGCTGGTTTCCGGCGTAATCGATGGCAGGGCGGGCGTGGCCATGGTCGGATGCTGCTCCTTGTCCGTCGCCAAGCGCCTATTTTAGCACTCTTTGGCGTGGAGTGCCAAACCGGTATTGGTGACCTTGGCAGGTAGGACCTGACCTCTGATTTGTCAATGATCGGTCGACGCAGCCAATCAGCGCCTGTGAATTATAAGGCTTCCAATGTCGAAATTAATTGTTTCATGTCAATTGGTAACGGGCATTCAAAGCTCAGCGGCTCGTGGCTGAGGGGATGGCGAAAGCCGAGCACGTAGGCATGGAGGGCCTGGCGCGCGAAGCTCGAAATCACGCTTCGCACCGCTTCGGGCAGGCCCGCGAGCCGGCCCGCCCGGGCGCGGCCATAGAGCTTGTCGCCGATCACGGGATGGCCGAGATGGGCGAGGTGGACCCGGATCTGGTGGGTGCGGCCGGTCGCGAGGCGGCAGTCGACGAGGCTCGCGGTGTCGGCGAACGTGGTCAAGACCCGGTAGCGGGTGAGGGCCGGTCGCCCGCCCCGGTTCAGCACCGCCATCTTCTTGCGGTTGCGGGAGGAGCGGCCGATGTTGCCGCGGATCTCGCCGCGGCGCGGCAGCGGCAGCCCCCACACCAGCGCGCGATAGGCCCGTTCGACCTCGCGGGCGGCGAACTGACGCACCAGGCCCTTGTGGGCGGCGTCGCCCTTGGCCGCCACCATGAGGCCGCTGGTGTCCTTGTCGAGGCGGTGGACGATGCCCGGCCGGCGCACGCCGCCGATGCCCGAGAGGCTGCCGCCGCAGTGGGCGATGAGGGCGTTGACCAGGGTCCGGTCGGGATTGCCCGGCGCCGGGTGCACGACCATGCCGGCGGGCTTGTCGACGACGATCAGGTGCCGATCCTCGTAGACCACGTCGAGGCGGATAGCCTGGGGCCGGGGCGCGGCCGCGACCGGCACCGGCACCCGGAGGGTGAAGCGCTGGCCCGGTTTGACCCGGTATGAGGGGTCCGCTATCGTCGCCTCGCCGGCGCTCACCAAGCCCGCCACGATGAGCGCCTTGACCCGGGACCGCGAGAGCTCCGGCCGGGCGCCGGCGAGGAACTTGTCGAGCCGCGCTCCGGCATCGTCGGCGCCGGCGGTCGCGGCATGTTTGGTTTCGGCCGCCCTGTCCACCATGACCGGCACAGTGATCGCAAGCACCCGCGCGCTCAAGGCCTTCGTGATCGGCATGGCCATCGTGATTCTGGCCGGCGTCATGATCGTCGTCGTCACCATTGCCAAGCGGGGCCGCGAGCTCGCCGTGCGCTCGGCGCCGGAGTCCGCGGTCGAGTCGTCGGAGGGCGAGTCGTCGGCGGCCGTGGCGCCGCGCGGCTTCGACCGCGCCCGCCTCGAGCTGCCCGAGGGAAGCCGCGTCGTCGAGATGGTGACCGAGGACGAGCGCCTGGTGCTGCGCCTGCGGCTCTCGGACTCGAGCGAGCGCCTGCTCTTTATCGACATGGGCAGCGGCGAGGTCATCGGCACGCTGGAGCTCGGGACCGCGCCGTGATCGCGATCAGCGCCCGCCAGCTGCGTCAGATCGCCCGGGCGGCGGAGGCCGCGTACCCCGAGGAATGCTGCGGCCTGCTTGTCGGCGCGGGGGGCGAGGGGCGCTGGCGGGTGGCCCGGGTCGAGGCCAGCGCCAACCTCGCCGAGAACGACCGGCGCCGCCGCTTCGAGGTCGATCCACGCTTGCTCTTCCGGCTCCATCGCGAGCTGCGCGGCGGCGAGACGCGGGTGATCGGCGTCTACCACTCCCACCCCGATCACCCGGCCGGGCCCTCGGCCCACGATCTCGAGCGGGCCATGGAGCCGGGGCTGGTCTGGCTCATCATCTCGGTGGTGGGCGGCCGGGCGACCGACGCCAGCGCCCACGTGCTGGCCGATGACGGCGCCGGCTTCGACGAGATCCCGCTCGAGATAACGAACGGCAGGCGCCGGACGAGGGCCACGGATCGGTGGCCCATCGGCGCGTAGATTCTCGGTCACAACTCGATCGCCAGCGCGTGGCCGCGGCGATGGCTGCCGCCGGGCGCCAGGCCCGAATAGACCAGATACAAGGGACCGATCGTCGGCCGCGCGCTCATCTTCGTCAGCAGCGTGGGGCTTAGCGTCAACGTGATCGGCGCCGCGGTCACGATTCCCATCTGGCTCTTTCCGCTCGAGAACCTTGCCGTGCTCGCGATGGGGCCGGCGGGCGCCGCCGCCGCACGGGCCGCGGCCGAGGTCTCCGCTTTGAGGTGAAGATGTGGCATAGTGGCGATGTCGCCGCCGTCGCCCCGGCCGTGGCGGGGGCGCGGGGGCGGACCTGCCGTGCTCGACGATGCGCCGGCCCAAGGTCCCTGGATTGCGGCTTTTGGAAGAGAACCCCATGGCAACCGGCGTGACCAGTCGCGATCGCGCCCCGGCGTTGGAGGCGGACTATCCTCCGGCGCCGCGGACGGTCGCCGATACCGGCATCGGCATGAACTTCCTGCTCTCGCTCGCCATCAAGTGCATCTACATAAATGCGCTGGAGACGGCGACCGAGATCACCGATCGGCTCAAGCTCTCGAGCAGGATCGTGACCGTGCTGCTCGAGGACGGCCGCGAAAAGGACCTGCTCGAGGCCATGGGGCGCACCGGCGAGGGCCGCTCGGCGGAGCTGAGATACGCGCTCACCGCCAAGGGGCGGGAGTGGGCGGTCGAGGCTTTGAACCAGTCGCTCTACATCGGTCCGGCACCGGTTCGCCTGCCCGACTACCATGCCCAGGTCGAGCGCCAGCGCCTGACCTCGGAACGGGTCCAGCCCGAGGATCTGGCGCGCTGTTTCGAGGGCCTGGTGCTGCCCCCGGATTTCGTCACCGAGATCGGTCCGGCGGTGAACTCAGGCCGCTCGATCCTCCTGTACGGCCCTCCCGGCAACGGCAAGACGGTGATCGCCGAGGCCGTGGGACGGGTCTTCAGCGATATCATCTACGTCCCTTACAGCCTCGAGGTCGACGGCCACGTCATCAACATCCTGGATTCGACCGTCCACCAGGAGGTCGAGGTCCCGGTCGAGGCGCCGGGCGGCGACGCGCGGCGCTCGACGGGGCTGCCCGAGATCGACCGTCGCTGGGTGCCCTGCCGGCGGCCGCTGGTGATCACCGGTGGCGAGCTCACTCTCGAGATGCTGGACTTGAGCTTCAATCCCTACTCCAAGGTCTACGAGGCGCCGCTCCAGCTCAAGGCCACCGGGGGGGTGTTCGTGATCGACGACTTCGGGCGCCAGATGGTGACGCCCGAGAAGGTGCTCAATCGCTGGATCATTCCGCTCGAGGGAGGCCGGGACTACCTCACGCTCCACACCGGCAAGAAGTTCCCGGTGCCCTTCGACGAGCTGGTCATCTTCTCGACCAATCTCGAGCAGAACGAGCTGATGGACGCGGCGACGCGGCGGCGCATCCACTACAAGCTAGAGATCGGCTCACCCTCGGTCGAGGAGTACGGGGAGATCTTCAGATCCGAGTGCAAGCGCCGCGGCCTCGAGCAGCCCGACGACCTCATCCCCTTCCTGTTCGCCGAGTACTACGGCGATGGCGCGCGGCCGCTGTCGCGCTATCACCCCAAATGGATCGTCGACCAGGTGCTGGGTGCCTGCGACTACCAGGGCCTGCCGCCCGAGCTCGACAGAAAGCTGGTGATGGCGGCGCTCGGGAACCTTTAGGCCGGAGGCGCGGCCTGGCGCCGAGGCTGGCTTAGGCTCACCACGCGCTGGTAGGCCGGCAGGGTGAGGAACTCGGCGAAATCCTCGGCCGTCACCATGTCGATGAACAGCTCGGCCGCCTCCTGGTAGCGGCCGGCGGCGAAGCGCTCCTCGCCGGCCGCCTCGGCGATGCTCGCCATCTCCTCGGCCAAGAGCCCCCGCACCAGCGCCTCGTCGATCACCGCGCCATCGGAAATGCGGGCGCCGTGGCGCAGCCATTGCCACACCTGGGTGCGGCAGATCTCGGCCGTGGCCGCGTCCTCCATGAGGTGATAGATGGGCACGCAGCCGGCGCCCCTGAGCCAGGACTCGAGATAGAGCACGCCGACGTTGAGGTTGTGGCGCAGGCCCCGCTCGGTGATGGTGCCCGACGGCACTTGCACCAAATCGGCGGCCGTCACCGCCACGTCCTGGCGCTTGCGCGCGAGCTGGTTTGCCTCGGGCATGCCCTCGTCGAAGACCTCGCGGGCGATCGCCACCAGGCCCGGGTGGGCGACCCAGGTGCCGTCGTGGCCCTCGCCGACCTCGCGCTCCTTGTCGGCGCGCACCTTGGCCAGCGCCTCGGCGTTGGCCTCCGCGTCGCCCTTGATCGGGATCTGCGCCGCCATGCCGCCCATGGCGTGGGCGTTGCGCCGATGGCAGGTCTTGACCGTGAGTTGGGCGTAGGCGCGCAGGAAATGGCGGGTCATGGTGATCTGGTCGCGGTCCGGCAGCACGAACTCAGGCCGGCTCCGGAACTTCTTGATGTAGCTGAAGATGTAGTCCCAGCGCCCGCAGTTGAGCCCCGCCATGTGGTCCTTGAGCTCGTAGAGGATCTCGTCCATCTCGAAGGCGGCGAGGATGGTCTCGATGAGCACCGTGGCCTTGATGGTCTTTTGCGCAATCCCGAGCTCGTCCTGGGCCCAGACGAAGACCTCGTTCCACAGCCGGGCCTCGAGATGGTTCTCGAGCTTGGGCAGATAGAAGTAGGGCCCGCTGCCGTTGGCGATCAGCGCCCGGGCGTTGTGGAAGAAGAAGAGGCCGAAGTCCATCAGCGCCCCGGTCATCGCCGTGCCGTCGACGCGCAGGTGGGCTTCCGACAAGTGCCAGCCGCGCGGCCGCACCAGCAGCGTGGCGAGGTCGGATCCGAGCCGGTAGCTCTTGCCGCTCGCCGGATCGACGTGGTGGATGTCGCCGCGGATGGCGTCGCGCAGGTTGATGTGGCCCTCGATGAGGTTGGACCAGGTCGGCGTGGTGGCGTCCTCGAAGTCGGCCATGTAGACGCTGGCGCCCGAGTTGAGCGCGTTGATGACCATCTTGCGGTCGGTCGGGCCGGTGATCTCGACCCGGCGGTCCTGGAGGTCGGCGGGGATCGGGGCGACGCTCCAGTCGGCCTCGCGGACGGCCGCGGTCTCGGGCAGGAAGTCGGGCATCCAGCCCTCGTCGATGCGCGCCTGGAGCTCGTCGCGGCGGCGCATCAGGGCCTTGCACTGGGGCCCGAAGCGGCGCTCCAGCTGGGCCACGAATCGAAGCGCCTCAGGGGTGAGGATGTGCTCGTAACCGGGGCCCAGCGCGCCCAGCACCTCGACGCCCTCGGGCGGAGCGATGGTCGCTCCCTCCTGCACCACCTTTTCGGTCATGGTCTCCCCCTGGTCTCGTCGCTCCGCGCCGACCCTCGCTCTCGCCGGCGCCCGGCCTCCGTTGGCGACCCAATCGGCGCAAACCATCTCGTCTGCGGGTTCGCGCCGCTCCCCCCCCCCCGCCGAAATGCCGCGGGAAAATTCGCGCCGCCACAGTTATACCAAGCGGGCCGCGAGCGCCAGGGGTTAGGCGAGATAAGGGGACCGTCCTACACCAGCCTGAAGACCTCGATGCTCTCCTTGCGCCCCGGCAGGCGGTGGCTGCCGGCGGGCGCGAGTTCGATCTCGCCCGCGACGGCGGCGGCGGTGGCGGCGCTCACCAGCGCGCCGACCTCGGTGCCCGGAACCATGACCTCCTTGCCGAGCTGCTCGAGGCGCTGGCCCACGTTCACGGTGTCGCCGACGATGGTGTAGTTCATGCGCCCCGGCGCGCCGATGTTGCCGACCGTGACCGGGCCCGAATGGAGGCCGATCCGGAGTCCGACCGGAGGCTCTCCTCGCGCCCGCCGGCGCTCGTTGGCGGCGGCTTGCGCGGCGGCGATGGCGCGCACCGCCCGGCAGGCCCTGAGGGCGTGGTCGGCCTGGGCCTCGGGCGCCCCCCAGAAGGCCATCACGCTGTCGCCGATGAACTTGTCGACGGTCCCGTCCTCGGCCTCGACCTCGGCGGCGATGAGCGCGAAGTGCTCGTTGAGGAAGGCCGCCACCTGCTCGGCCGGGCGCCCCTCGGAGAGGGTGGTGAAGCCGCTGATGTCGGTGAACATGACGGTGAGCTCGCGCTCGACCGAGTCCACTTGCGCCGCACCGCCGCGCTGCACCAGGCGCCGCACCAGGGTGCGCGGCACGTAGGTCTCGAACCACCTCAGCGCCCGCAGCATGGCGTTGAAGGCGGTGGCCTGCTCGTCGAGCTCGCGGAACGGGCTTGGCGGCAGCTCCGAGACCTCCGAGATCTCGAGCCGGCCGATGCGGCTGGCGGCGCTGGCGAGGCGCGTGATCGGCCGGGCGATGTGGTGCGCCAGCAGGAGCGCGGCGAGGGTCGAGAGCAGCAAGGCCAGGATCCCCGCCGCCGCCGCCCATACCAGCCGCCTCAGCTCCTCGCCGATGTCGGCGGCGCGGAAGTAGCTCCCCACCTGCCAGGGGCGCTCGCCGTAACGGGCGAGATCGCGATGGAGGAAGACGTAGCGCTCGCCGAAGACCTCGACCAGGCGCCCGTTGATGTCCTTCCCCAGGTCGATGTCGAGCTCAACTGCGGCACCCTCGCGCCACATCGCCGCCAACACCGGGTCGCCGAAGCTCTCGATCTCGGGCAAAGGCGCCGCCACCGAGAGGCCCGGATAGCGGCCGATAAGTTGGGCGTGGGCGAGCACCTGGTCGCGGTCGTAGAGGATGAACGCGTTGTTGCCGATCAGCGTGCTCAGGCCCGCCAGGTAATCCGAGAGCTCGGCCACCGAGACCGCGGCGACCAGGATGCCAAGATAGGCGCCCTGGTGGCGCAGTGGCTGGCGCAGGTTGAGGATCGTCAGCCCGAACCGGGGCCGCCACGCCGGCGGACCCCATTCCAGGGTCTCGGCTTCCCGGGCTCGCGCGATCGCCCCCTGGACCGTGGCGTCGCCACTATAGTCCGCGTGATAGACGCGCACGCCGTCGTCGGTGCGTTCGACGCCGATAAGCTGGTGCTGGGCATCGATGAAGACCAGCGCCATGACCTGGGGCGCGGCCGCCAGCGCCGCCGTGAGAAAGTCCGAGAAGCGAGCCTGGTCGGCCGGGTCGAGGGCACCCTTGGCCACCAGGTCGGCGATGAAGCGGACCTGGTCCTCGGCCGGGTCGAGATGCTTCTCGATCTGGCCGATGGCCGAGGAGACCGCGAGCTCGGCCTTGTCGCTCAGCAGGCTCAAGGTATTGGCGCGGCCGCTCCAGAGCCCGATGGCGAGCACCGAGGCGACCGAGACCAGCACCAGCAGCCCGAGGCTCACCGCCAGCGTCGCGATCAGCGAGACGCCGGCGCCCCGTCGCTCCGTGGCGGCGCGCCCCTCGCGCGGTCCCTGCGCGGTCGCGGTGCTCTCCACGGCGGTGTCGGTCATGGTGCCCGTGCCCCTCCCGCTTGGCGCTTCGAGCTTAGCCCGCGCCGCGCCCGAGCGCCACGCCTCGCGCTCCCCGGCGGCAGGGCGCCGGGGCTAGCTCGGTTCCAGGTCGCCTGGAACCGCGCTAGACTCTTGTCGCTCACGGCAGCGGACCTTAAGGTCCGCGCCTGCGCGGGCGCGCCGGAGGGCCGGCGGGCCCGAGGGTCCCCACTGGCGCGGCCTGAGAGCGATTCCAGGCAACCTGGAATTGCTCTAGGATGTGGGATCACAAAAGCCGGTCCTTGAGGTGTGCCTACGATGTCTGCGATCAGCCGTAAAGCCGAGCGACGGCCGAGCCTCTCCGAACTGCCGCTGCTGTCCCATTACCGGCATTGGTGAGGTTGGACAGCTATCTGAACAAGTGCCAATTCCGAAAGTTCTGGCTTGTCCGCGACACCGTTTGTTTGGCTGCGTCAGCAGGTCAAGTTTAGGCCGGAACCGCTCAAAGCGCTGAGCGGCAGGGATCGAGACGTCGGCGGCGCGAAACCCGACACGGCGGCTGAAGCGGCCGCCATCCCGAGCGCGCTTCAGGCGGGCGTCACGGCAAATCGGGCGTTTTTT
>CBDUZE010000040.1:0-34671 GCA_965371625.1 uncultured Alphaproteobacteria bacterium | reverse complement strand
AGTCCCTCGGGCACGATGTCGGTGCCGGCCCGCTTCATGACCTGAAGCAGGGTGACCCGGGCACGGTATTTTCCGCCCAGGTCGCTGGCCAGCGCCACCGCCTTGTCAGCGTGCGCCGAGCCGTCGATGGGAACCAGGATCTTCTTGATCAGCGGCGCGCCCTTGGCAACCGGGCTCACCCGGGGCATGGTCTCTCGGGTGGCGATGGGGGGCGGTATCGCCGGTGGCGGCTCCGGGACCCGGCTCTGCTTGCCCTCGACCTCTGCTGAATTCCCGGTCATGGTCAGGCTCCTACGGAAGTTCCTTAAGGTTCCTATCCTGCTCTTCGGCGCGCCGCCGGGCATTGATTGGCGTCAAGACCAGGCCCCCGAGCGCGCGCCCGCCCCTGCCCCCGACCTTCCTCGGCCGGCCCGGTTTGATAGAATGGCGGCCATGAAGCCGGCCATGAAATGGTACCTTCTCGCCGCCGCCTACGCCGCCGCCTTGGCGGCGCCGGCCCTGGCCGACCTCAAAGGGGGCGTGGCGGCCTACGAACAGGGCGACCACGCCGCCGCCATGGCTGAGCTTCGCCCCCTCGCCCAAGCGGGCAGCGCCGAAGCCCAGTACCTGCTCGGGACGATGTACGATCAGGCCCTGGGCGTGGCGCGGGATCCGGCGCGAGCTCTCGAGTGGTACCGCAAGGCGGCCCGGCAGCGCTGGTCCCCGGCCCAGTACATGTTGGGCCTGATCTACGCGGTGGGACAGCAGGGCGTGCCCCAGGACTACGTCCAGGCCCACATGTGGTTCGCCGTCGCCGCGGCTCAAGGAGTGGTCGAGGCGGCGCGGCTGCGCGAGCGCATCAAGGCGCAGATGACTCCGGCCCAGATCCTCGAGGCGCAACGCGAAGCCGGTTACTTCCTCGGCACCATGACCAGGCCCTGAAGCCCCGAGGCGACCCGAGCGCCGGCGCCCGGCCGGAGCCCGGCCGGAGATAGCCGTCCCCACCGGCCTTCGATTAGCGCCGCGAGCCCCCGGCTGCCGCGTCCCCTCGGGCGCGGCAAAGGCTCGATCGCTTGATGCGGCTCAATGCGGGCGCCCGCCGATCGCGCTATCTCTTGCGGGCCTGGACTGGAGCGCCCGGGCGCTGACCCTGGAGCAGACCATGCCTACGAGTTACACCGGGCCTACGAGCGACACGCGTGAAAGCGGCGGGCAGAGCTGTTGTGGCGAGGATGCCGCGAAGGCCGCGCCTCGGAGCGAAGAGCGGCCACCCGAGGCCAAAACCGCACCCCCGATCGCGCTGACCGGGTGCTGCTGCAGACAGTTTCTGAGCGGCCACTTCGCCGTGCCCCGAAGCCAACGCGGCTCGAGACCGGACGCCAAGACCCCGGCCTGACGATCCGCTCGCGCCAGCGCCCGGCGCGGCCCTCAAGTATCGCTCCAGAGCCGGCGCGCGAGCACCGCCGACCGCGGTCGCGATCTGGATGTGCGCCATCAACGTCGAGAATCCGCTGTGGGACTACCTGGCCCGGCTCACGGTGGTTCTGGGGCTGATCGAGGGGGCCTTCGAGATCTACCGGACGGCCCAGCTCGAGTGAGAGCCCGCGGCGGGGTCCGGGGCGCTTCCGGCGCCGCGATCGAAGGGCTACAATGGTGCTGACATATCCGGTTCTCCGGGGCAACCTCGGGGGCGGAGTTCCATATCGGGAGGCACGCCAATGACCTTTCGCGACCAAGCCGAGGCCGCCGCCAGCGCCATAGCGGAAGCCTTGCCCGCGCCGCCCAGCGATGAGCAGAGACAGGAAATCGTGATGATCGTCGAGCGGACGATGATCCAGGCGGTGCTGCGCGAGCGCGACCGTTGCGTCAGCGTCGCCGCCAAGGTCTGCCCCCCGGAGCAGGACACGGCGCATAAGATCGCCGACGAGATTCGCCGCGACGAGATCGCCTTGATCACCAACCTCGTCGGCATGCGCAGCTAGCACCCGTCGCGCCTGGGCCGCCGCTCGCGCCGAAACGGGGCGCGAGAGCCCACCACAGCACTCCCAGAACGAGAGGAGAGACTCGATGGCGCCAAAGCGGGCCCGCCCGGGCTTCAAGCTGCGCCTGAACGCGCACAAGCGTCTGCCCTTCAGCCTCGACGAGTACCGGCGCCGCTACGACCTGGTGATGGACAACCTAAAGCGGGCCAAGGTCGACGCGCTGTTGGTGCGCAGCCCGGAGAACATCACCTATCTCACCGGCTACGAGACCCCGGGCTATTACGGCTATCACTGCCTGGTGCTGGCGCGCGGCCAGCAGCCGGTGCTGGTGGCGCGCAAGCTCGAGCTCAGCAACGTGCCTGAGTTCTCGTGGCTGGCGCGGACGGCGCCGGTCGAGGACCACGACGTCCCGCTCGAGGTCACGCTGCGGACGCTGGAGAAGTTGGCTCTCGGGCGGGCCAGGGTGGGGGTCGAGAAGTCAGGCTGGTTCTTCACCGTCAACGAGTACGAGGGGCTCGCGGCGGGCCTCCCCAGGGCCCGCCTGATCGACTGCTCAGACGCCGTCGAAGCGGCGCGGATGATCAAGTCGGAGGCCGAGGTCGAGACCATCCGCCGGGCGGTGGCGATCGCCGACAAGGCCTGTCTGGCGGGCATCCGGGCGACCAAGCCCGGCGTCACCGAGGATCACATCGCGGGTGCGGTGCACAAGGTGTGGTGCGAGGAGGGCGCCGAGTTCACCGGCCTTCCCAACTTCATCGTCTCGGGCCGCCGCGCCGGCGCCTGCCACGCCACCTGGCGCGGGCGCAGGCTCAACAAGAACGACTTCTGCGCCTTCGAGATCGCGGCGTCGAAGAACCGCTACTGCGGCGCCGTCTTTCGCGTCGCCACCGTGGGCCGGGTGAAGGCCAAGCTGCGCGCCCTCGCCGACGCCACGGTCGAGGCGCTCGACGCCACCATCGCCGCCATCAAGCCCGGCGCCATCGCCGAGGCCGTCGACAAGGCCGGGCGCGAGGTAATCCGCAAGCAGGGCTTCGGCAAGCACCACAAGCACCGCCTCGGCTACTCGATCGGCGTCAACTACCCGCCGGACTGGGGCGAGGGTCAGATCATCAGCATCCGCAAGGGGGAGACGCGCGCGCTTCAAGAGAACATGACCTTTCACCTGGTGCCGGGGTGCCTGATCTTCGACGAGATGGGGGTGGTGACCAGCGCCTCGGTGCGCGTCACCGCCAGCGGCTGCGAGGTGCTCAACACGATCCCGGCGAAGCTCTACGAGAACTGAGCGACGGCGCGGCGCGCGCCGAGGGGCGCGCGGGGCGGGCCACGCGAGCAGTCGATGTACACGGTTGGCGCCCGCTGCCGGGCGAAGCTGTGCTTTGACCCTTCAATCAACAGACCGGGAAGAGCCCGAGGGGAGGTCAAGGTGTCTGCACGCTCGGGGAGAGCGGCGTGGTTCAAGAGGCGCTCGGCAAGTTCGTCGGGATGTTCGCCGGAGCCCCGGTTCAGGAGCGCTACGAAGTGCTGCTGGAGGGCTGAGGCCGGCCGGGCACGCTATCGGCCTCGGCGACGGGGCGGCCTCGGCGACGGGACGGCCGCCGCGCAGGCCCGGCGTCAGCGCCGACGGCCGAGCCACTTCGCCTTGTCGTCGCGACGGCGCCGCGGCGTGCGGATGTAGTCGACCGCCCACTGAACGAAAAACCCGAGCCCCATGATCACCGCCGCGCCGACCAGGGCGATCACCGCCAGATTGACCTTGCCCGTCGCGCTGACGCCCGAGCCCAATATCTCGTAGGCGCTCCTCGCCAGCCACACCGCGGTGATGATAGCCGCCAGTTGGACGAAGATATATCTCGGTATGCGCATTGCCGTTTCCGGTATCAAGATACTTGAGAGTGTACCGCCATCCAACCGCGTTTATATGATCTCCATCACCAATCGTGACGTATGCGCACCGGGGCCGGCGCTGCGCCGATCGGGTTCCCGCGCTAGATAAGACTAGAATGCGGTGCGCAGATCAAGCGACCGCGGCGTGGCCGCGCCACGACTTCGGCGCGGGCTGATATCGCCGCTGGTGGCGGGGCGCGAGGCTAAACCACGCGCTGGCTCGAAAAATTGGCGCGAGTGAGGGGTATCGAACCCCAGCCTCCAGATCCACAATCTGGCATTCGGCCTGGAGCTGTCTGTATCATGAGAGCGCCGCCTGCGAAATCCGCCTCGACACGACGGCCGCGACAACGTGGAAATTCGATCTTCGAAAGGGTACAATCCGTCACCGTCGTCTCGCTGCGTTCGATGCAGTCTAAGCACCTGAATCATAACGCAGAACAAGGGACGGGGGTGCCCCTTTCATGGGCCCAAATTCCGCGCCGTTCACGCGGCGTCAGGCCCCGGAAAGAGAACGTCACCATCAGCGGGAATGGCGGAGCTTCCACGGGCCTTGTGGATCTTCTCCAGAACGAGGCTGGGGCGTAGCGGGACGCTGTTTATGGTCGCCCCCAGACCGGCGAGCGCATCGGCCACGGCGTTGGCGATCGCCGGCACCGCCCCCGTGACCCCGCCTTCGGCGATGCCCTTGAACCCGCCCACGGTATCGATGCTCGGGGTCTCGATGTAGTCCATCTCCAGATCCGGGATATCGAGCGCGGTGGGGAGCAGGTAATCGAGCAGATTGGCGTTGAGGTGCTGCCCGTCGGCGTCGTAGACGATCTCTTCCATCAGGGCCTCGCCGATCCCTTGGGCGGTCGCGCCCTGAACCTGGCCCTCGACGATCATGGGGTTGATGACCCGGCCGCAGTCGTGCACCACGGCGTAGCGCTCGATCTCCACCCGGCCGTCCTCCGGGTCGACCGCAACCTGGACGACATGGGCCCCGTTGGCCAGGGTCACCAGCGGCGGATCATAGTAGTCCGTGGCCTCGAGGCCGTGCTCCTCGCCCTGGGGAAGGGGCAGGTTGTTCATGGAATAGGCCGTCTCGGCGACCTCCTTAAAGCTGAGGCCGATCTCCGGCGCGTCGGCGACCTGTACCCGGCCGTCCTTGAGCACGAAGCGATTGGCATCGACGTTGAGCATGTGCTCGGCGATGCGCCGGATCTTCATGGCCAGTTTTTCACTGCAACGGATGAGGCTGCCGCCACCGACCACCGAAGATCGGCTGGCGAAGGTCCCAGTGCCGTAGGGCGTCTTGGCCGTGTCCCCCTCGACCACGGTGACGTCCTCCCAGCGGGCCCCCAAGCGGTCGGCTGCGACTTGGGCGAGGGTGGTGTAGTGGCCCTGCCCGGCGTCGGCCTGGCTGAGGTGGACCGTGACCCTGCCGTCGGGCTCGACGCGCACCAGGGAGCTGTCGAAGCCGGGCATCTTGGAGAAGCCGCGGACCCGCCAGCCCGGCGCCCCGGTGCCCGAGACCTCGGTGTAGTTGCAGATGCCGATGCCGCGGTACTTGCCGTCGACCAGGCGATCGGCCGGCTGGTTGCGGCGATAGTCCTCGTAGCCGGCCATCTCCAAAGCCCGCTCCAAGGATTCGAGGTAGCTGCCGGTGTCGTAGCGCACGCCGACCACGTTGACGTAGGGGAAGTCCTCGGGACGGACGACGTTGCGCCGGCGGACCTCCGCCGGGTCGATGCCGAGCTTGCGCCCGATGCGGTCCATCATCCCTTCGATGGCCAGGAAGCAAGACGGCTGGCCGGTGCCGCGATAGGCCCCGGTCGGTGCCGTGTTGGTGGCCAGCGAGCGGACGTCATACTTGTAGTTCCGGATCTTGTAGGGGCCGGGCAGCATGCGCGCGCCGCCGGTGGCCTCCAGGGTGCAGGCGAAGGGATGGGTGGAGAAGGCGCCGGCGTTGGTCATGTAGTCGAGTCGAACCGCCTGGATCACGCTGTCTCGGGTGCAGGCCACCTGGATTTTGTAGATGTGCTCGCGGGCATGGGCGTCGGAGAGCAACCCCTCGCGCCGGTCCTGGACCCATTTGACCGCCCGTCCGTATTGCCGCGCCAGGGCGACGACGATGAGCTCGTCGGGGTAGACCTGCGCCTTGGTGCCGAAACCGCCGCCCACGGCTGGCGTGGCCACCCGCAAGAGCGGCTCCGGCATGGCGAGGTGGTCGGCCACCGCCGTGCGCACGATGTGCGGGATCTGGGTCGTGGTCCACAGCGTGATCGAATCGGCGATGGGATCGGGAACGGCCATGCAGCCACGCGGCTCGATGGGCACGCCGGTCACGCGGCCAGTACGGAACTCCTCTTCGAGCACCATGTCGGCGCCCTGGAAGTGCTGCTCGAAGCCCTCGGTCTCGAAGTGGCTTTCGAAGAGGATATTGTCGCCTAGGACCTCGTGGACCAACGGCGCATCCGCGGCCAAAGCCTCCTTGATTCGGGCGACCGCGGGCAGCGGATCGTAGTCCACCTCGACCAGCTCGATGGCGTCCTGGGCGACATAGGCAGACTCGGCCAGCACCACCGCCACGTACTCGCCGACGAAATGCGCCTTGTCGACGGCGATGACCGGACGCCGCACCTCGCGGTATCCGGCGATCTCGATCTCCGGCGCCAGCGGCTTGATCCGGCCGACTAGATCCGGCCCCGTGAGCACCTCGATCACCCCGGGCAGGGCGCGCGCCTCGACGCCGTCCACCGAAAGGATGCGGGCATGGGCATGGGGACTGCAGACGAAGCCGAGGTGGATCACGTCCTTGGGCTCCGGCAGGTCGTCGAGGTAGCGCCCCAGCCCGCGCAGAAGGTAGGAGTCCTCGCGACGCAGCACGTCCTTGCCGATCAGGGTCCAGTCCTCCCGCTCTGTCATCGTCCCCGCTCCTTCCCGTCACACGCTGCCGCGGGCCGCGCGCAGTCGCCCGGCGGCTTCCTCGACCGCCTTGATGATGTTCAGATAGCCGGTGCAGCGGCATATGTTGTTCACCAAGGCCTCGCGAATCTCCTCACGGGTCGGATCCGGGTTGCGCCCCAGGAACTCCATGGTGGTGAGCAGAAAACCGGGCGTGCAGTAGCCGCACTGCAGCGCATGATTCTCGTGGAAGGCTTCCTGGATCGGGTGCAGCGGCCCGTCGCCCGCGATGCCCTCGACCGTCGTGATCTCGGCCCCATCGAGGGCAACGGCAAACTGGAGGCAGGCTCGCGCGCTGCGCCCGTTGACAAGGACCGTGCAGGCGCCGCACACGCCTTGCTCGCAGCCGATATGGGTCCCCTTGAGACCCAGCTCGTGGCGCAGGAAGTCGGCGAGCAGATAGCGAGGCTCGACCTCGCGGACATAGTCCTTGCCGTTGACGGTCAGGCCCACGGCGGTCTTGTTAGCGCTCGTCTTGGTGACGGTCATGCATTCTTCCTCGCGGAACTGCCGGGCAAGCTCATGGCCCGCGCCGGCTCACGACGCCGGCGCCATGGCGCGCCCCAGTGCCCGCTTCACCAGCACGCCGGCCAGCTGGCGGCGATAGCCGGAGCTGGCGTGCAGGTCTTGGTGCGGATCCACCGATCGGACCGCCGCCGCCGCGGCCTCCGCGATGAGCTCCGGGCCCAAGTGCTGCCCCTCCAACAAGGCCTCGACCGCGGAGAGCCGGAGGGTCGTGGCCCCCATGCCCATGGCCGCAAGGCGGGCGCGACGGCAGAGGCCGTCCTGGGCCAGCTCCACCGAGGCGGCAAGTCCGGCGACGGCAAAACCGTGCGCCCGGTTGGCGACCTCGAGGAACACGTTGCGGGCAGTGGCGGCGGCGGTGGGAAAGCGGACCTCACGCAGCATCTCATCCGGATCCATGCAGGTCGTGAGCGCCGAGACGAAGAAGTCCTCGGCAGCGACCTCGCGCATGCCATCGCGGCGCGCGATCACGAAGCGGGCGTCGAGTGCAGCCGCGACGCTGGGCAGCTCCGCGAGCGGGTCGCCGTGCGCCAAACTGCCGCAGACGGTCCCGAAATTGCGGGTTGCCCGCACCCCGACATGGGGCAGCGCCGCGGCGAGGAGCGGCAGGCGCGCGCGCACCAGCTCCGAGTCCTCGGCTGTCGCCTGGCGGGTCAGCGCCCCGCAGGCGATGACGTCGCCCTCCTCGCGCAGGTAGTCGAGCGCGCGACAGCGATTCAAGTCGATCAGCACGCTGGGCCGCACGATGCGCATATTCATCAGGGGCACCAGGCTCTGGCCGCCGGCGAGCGGGCGCGCCTCCTCGCCGTGCTCGGCCATCAGGCTGCGGATTTCCTCTTCCGTCTCGGGCGCGTGGAACTCGAAGGGAGCTGGTTTCACGGTGACCCCCACCGGCCTTGGCTTCGTAATCTCGGGTCTGCCTGACGGGGCCCCTTTTCGGCGGACACGCGAGCCCCTTCGGCAAGACCGATTTGCCGCAATCAGGCTCTCGTCGAATCCTGCCTTGCCGCACAGTCTCTTACGCAGAGTACCATAATAGTCTTCTTCTCCGGCCGCCCCAGGATGTTGTTCCAGCGAGCCCGAAGGCGATGTCGCGCGCCTGGGGAGAGTTCGTCGGCACGTTCATGGCGAGGACCCTTTGATCCGGTTTTCGGAGCCTACGGCGGCTCGAAATCGGCGCTTGCGGTCACGCTGCGCCGTATCAGGCACGAGCCCTCTCCCCCTTGGGATCGAAGAAGGCCTCGAAGGAGGCCTCGGCCGGGTAGCGATCGCCGGCGATCTCGATCTCGAAGCCGCCCGACTCGAGGAGCGCGCGGGTCACGCCGTCGCCATGGCGGACGTAGCCCATGCCGATGGCGCGCCCGAGCGTGAAGCTGTAGACGCCGGAACGCAGATAGCCGACGATCTCCCCGTTGAGGCGGATAAGCTCGTCCTTGTGAAGCTCCGGCTCCGGGTCTTGGAGGCGGAACATCACGAGGCGTTTGTTCAATGTCTGGCCCCGCTGGGCCCCGACCGCCTCGCAGCCGATGAAGCCCCCTGGCTTGTCGGGCTTGACCGTGAAGCCGAGGCCGGCCTCATAGGGCGTGTCGTCCGGCGTCAGATCGAGTCCGAACTCACGATAGGCGCGCTCGGAGCGCAGATGCTCCAGGGCATGGTAACCGGCGTGCTTTAGGCCGTGGGACTCGCCCGCCGCCACGATCCGGCCGTAGATATCGGCGGCGAACTCGGCTGGGATGTAGAGCTCCCAGCCCACCTCGCCGACGAAGGTGAGCCGGTTGGCGCGGACCCGCCCGTAGCCGAGGTCGATCTCCCGCGACGCCGCGAAGGGGAAGCTCTGGCGCGAGAGGTCCGCATCCGTGAGGCCCTGCAGAAGCGCCCGCGACTTTGGCCCCTGTACCGAGAGCACGGCATAGACCGAGGTGACGTCGCTCAGGAAGACCTGCTCCGCCGGCTCCAGATGGCGCTCGATCCAGGTCTTGTCGCGGGGCTGGAAAGCGGCCGAGGAGACGATGAGATACTGCTCCTCGGCAAGGCGGTTCACGGTCACATCGACTTCGATCCCGCCGCGCCGGTTGAGCATGTGGGTATAGACGATGCGCCCGGGCGCGACGTCCACGTCGTTGGCGCAGAGGCGCTGAAGCGCCTTGCAGGCATCGCGCCCCTGGACAAGGTGCTTGCCGAAGGAGCTGAGGTCGAAGACCGCCACGCCTTCGCGCACGGCCCGGCATTCCACCGCCGTGTGGGAGTACCAGTTGGGGCGGTGGTAGGCATAGACGTCCTTGGGCTCGACGCCGTCGGGCGCATACCATTGCGCCCTCTCCCACCCCAGGGTCTCGCCGAAGCAGGCGCCCTTCGCCGCCAGGCGGTCGTGAAGCGCGCTCTTGCGCAACGGCCGTGCCGCCTCGCGCTGCCGGTTGGGCCAGTGCATGTGATAGGTGGAGCTCAGGGATTCGGCGGCGCGGCGCTGGAGATAGGCCTCGTTGACCTGGAAAGGGTGAAAGCGTGCAACGTCCACATCGGCGAGATCCATGGTCGGCTCGCCGGCGACGATCCACTCGGCGAGGGCGCTGCTGGCGCCGGGCGCCATCTCGAAGCCTTCGGAGTTGTAGCCGGCCGAGACGAAGCAGCCGGGCAGGCCCGGGATCTCGCCGATGGCGAAGTGCGCATCGGGCGTGAAGCTCTCGGGGCCGTTCATGAACTTGGCGATCCCGGCGTTCTCCAGCGCCGGAATGATCTCCACTGCCTTGCCGTAGGGTAGCGCGAAATGATCCCAGTCCTCCGACAATTCGACGAATTGGGGATCGACCGGCAGCTTTTCCATCGGCAAGGCCTTGGCGTTGGGCTCGAATGCGCCGACCAGGAGCTTTCCGGTATCCTCCTTGAGGTAGATGTACCCGTCGGTATCGCGTAGCACCGGCAAATCGGGTGTCGCCAGCTCGAGCGGCTCGGTCACCACATAGAAGTGCTCACAAGGATAGAGCGGCACGCAGGCGCCCAGCTGCGCGGCCAGGTCACGGGTCCAGAGCCCGCAGGCCAGAACCAGGCATTCGCAGATCACGGCCCCGTGTGGGGTTTGCACCCGGTAGCCGCCCGAGGGCTGGCGCGCCAGGCCGAGGACCGGGCTATCCTCGAAGACCCGTGCCCCTCGCTTCTTGGCGCCGGCGACGAAGGCCATGACCGTATCGACCGGGTTGAGCTGGCCGTCCTTGGGAATGTAAAGGGCACCCTCGATCCGGGCGGCGTCCAGGGCGGGGTAATGGTCGAGCGCCTCGCCGGGGCCCATGACCTGCGCTTCGATCCCGTAGCTCTTGGCAAGGGTCGCGGCACGCTTGAGCTCGTACAGGCGCTCACGGTTCCGGGCCACGGCCAGGGTGCCGTTCTGCTTGAAACCCGTGGCCTGGCCGCTGTCCGCTTCCAGGCTCTCGTAGAGCGCGACGTTGTGATGTGACAGGTCGGTCATGGCATGGCTGGAACGCAGCTGCATGATCAAGCCCGCCGCATGCCAGGAGGTGCCCGAGGTGAGCTTGCCGCGCTCGAGAATGATCACGTCGCTCTTGCCGAGCTTGGTCAGTTGGTAGGCGAGGCTGGCGCCGCTGACGCCGCCGCCGACGACCACCGTTTCGGCATGGGTCGGAAGCTCCCGCGACATGTTCCGCCCTCCCCCAGATTATTGAGCCGTAGGCGCCAGCAGCCGTTCGATCACACGGCCCAGCCGCCGCAGACGACGATTTCCTGGCCGGTGATGTTCCGCGAGTCGTCGCTGGCTAGGAAGACGACGCTGTTGGCGACGTCCTGCGGCGTGGTCACGCGCCGCAAGGCCATTTCGTCGAGGTACTCGTCGTAGACCTGCTCATAGGTCCAGCCGCGCTTTTCCGCCTTGACCCGGCACAGCTTTTCCATGCGCGGCGTCTCGACGATGCCGGGCATGATGGCATTGCAGTTGATGTTGTATTCGCCGACATCGAGCGCGGTAGTGCGGGTGAGGCCGCGGACGCCCCATTTCGAGGAGCTGTAGGCGGCCCGGTACCTGTAGCCGCGCATGCCGGAGCCGCCACCGATGTTCACGATCTTGCCGTAGCGCTGGGCGATCATCGTCGGCAGGCAATGCTTGATGGGCAGGAACGACCCCACGATGTTCTTGCGTAGGAGGGCCATGAAGTCCTCGGCCTCGATCTCCCAGACCGGCGTTTCGATCGGCCCGGTCGCGCCGGCGGCGTTGACCAGGACATCGATGCGGCCGTCGAAGGCCGCCTTGGCGGCAGCGACCACGGCCTTGACGTGGGCCTCGTCGGTCACGTCTCCGGCCAGGAACTCGGCCTGCCGCCCCAGGGCACGGAGCTCGGCGGCGACCTCCTCCAAGGGCCCGGGCGTGCGCGCGGTCAAGAAGATGTCGGCGCCCTCGCGCGCCAGGGTTCGGGTGATCGTCCCCCCTATGCCTTGGGCGCCACCGGTGATGATGACCTTTCGGTTCTCAAGCTTCATGTCGTTCTCCTGAAATCGAACTCACGGGTCGGGAGTGCCGTAGCCGCCGCCCCCGCTGCTTTCCATGACCACGCAATCGCCTTGCTTCAAGGCCACGTGGGTCTTGCCGGACAATACCTCGCGCGCGCCGTCCGCCCTCTCGATCGTGATCCGGAAAGGCTGCCCGGGCTCTCCCCCCTGCAAGCCGAAAGGCGGCACGACGCAGCGTTCGACCATGGTCGTCATCACCAAATCGGGTGCCAGGATGCGGTAGCGGCGCTCCTGGCCTTCGCCGCCGCGGTGACGCCCTCTCCCTCCCGAGCCCCGGCGCAAGGCCTGGCGCTCGACGCGGATCGGATAGGCGGCCTCGATGACCTCGGCCGGCGTGTTCATGACGTTCGACATATGCGGGCGCACGGCGGGGCCGCCGTCCCTGTCGCAACGCGCGCCTTCGCCGCCGCCGTGGACCTCGTAGAGGGTCGTCCATTGGCCGCTGCGCGGGTCGCGACCGCTGAACAGCAGCAGGCCCGAGGTCGTCGAGCAGCCGGCCGTCAAGCGCTCGGGCACGGCCGGCTCCAGGGCGAGGAAAATGGCGTCCACGATGCGCTGCGAGGTTTCGTGGTTGCCCCCGACGACGGGCCGCTCCAGCGGCGGGTTCAGCAGCGAGCCCGGGCGGGTGATGATCCTCAAGGGCCGTTCGCAGCCGGCATTGGGCTGGATCTCCGGCCCGGCGATGGCCTTCATCGCATAGAAGACACTCGCCGCCGCCGTGAAAGGCGTCGCGTTGAGGGGGCCTCTGGCGGCGTCGTCCGTTGCCGAGAAGTCGAAAACCGCGCGCTCGCCATCGATGGAGATCTCGACGCGCACAGCTATGGGTTGATCGCCGACTCCGTCATGGTCGAGGAAGTCCTCGCCGCGGTAGACCCCATCCGGCAGGTCGCGGATCGCCTCGCGCATCTCGGCTTCGGACTGATTGTGGATATCGTCGATGGCCGATCGGACGGTCGCGGCATCGTAGTGCGCAAAAAAGTCCTGGAGGCGCTCGTCGGCGGAGCGGGTCGAGGCCATCTGCGCCAGGATATCGCCTTCGCGCTCCTCTGCGCCGCGCACGTTGGCCACGACCAGATCGAGCTTTTCCCGGTCGGGGCCGTCAGCGGCGAAAAGGCGCAAGGGCGGTATGCGCAGCCCTTCCTGCCAGGCATCGCGGGCATCGGGAACGTAGCTGCCCGGCCGCGCCCCGCCGATGTCGGCCCAGTGCGCCAGGCTGACCGCGAAGGCCTGCAGCTCGCCTTCGGCGAAGACCGGGCGGATCGCCTTGACATCCGGGAGATGATTGCCACCGACCTCGGGCAGGTTGAGGAACCAGACGTCGCCCGGCTGCAAGCGCGCGGCCGGAACCCGCTTCAGGAACTCCTTGACCGTTGAGCCCATGATGCCGAGGTGGGCCGGAATGTCGCGCCCCTGAGCGATCAGGTCGCCCTTGGCATCGGTCAGCGCGGACGAGAGGTCGCCGGCCTCCCGAAGCAAGGGAGAGCGTGCCGCCCGCATCACCACCAACGACATCTCTTCGGCGATGGCGGTGAGCGCATTGCGAATGACTTCGACGGTAAAGGGATCGATGGTGCGGGTCATGGTTCGTTCCCATCGACGGCAATGATCAAGTGGCCCGACGCGTCCGGCCATGCCGTGGAACCCGGGTCGATGACGATCGTCGACCAGGCATCTTCGATGATCGCCGGCCCGGCGATCCTGCAATCGCACGGCAAGCCATCGCGATCGAAGAAGGGGGTCTCGCAGGGATCGCGGCCCTCGAACCAGCAGGTGCCCCATCGCGTCGGTTCGGCTGACTTGACGGGGCCGTCGCCTTCGAGCTCCGCGAGCCTTTGCATCGGCGGGGCGGAAAGGGTCACGCGCAGGGTGTCGACCTCCCAGGGCTCGTCGGTGGCAAAACCATAGAGGCGATCGTGGTTGGCCTTGAAGCGCGCGGCCAGCGCCTCGGGATCGTAAGGGGGCTCGAGAGGAACCTCGACCGTATCGCTTTGCCCGGCATAGCGCAGCAGCCCCATGACCTGAACCTCCAGGTCGCCGCCTTGATGGCCGGCGCGGACCAGGGGTCCGGACAGCCGTTCGCGCATCTCCCTCACCACCTGAGCCAGTTGCTCGCCATTCCAGGCCAGGCTGCGTATATGCAAGGAGCGCTGCTCGGCGTAGCTCAGCTCGGCGGTCAAGCAGCCCAGAGCCGAGAAGGCGCTGGAGAAACGGGGCACGATGACCTGTCTGATACCGAATTCCGGCGCCAAGGCGACCGCGTGCATCGGCCCGGCGCCACCGAAGGCCAACAGAGCGCAGCTGCGGGCATCCACGCCGTGCTCGACCGTGACCCGGCGCAAGGCCCGCGCCATGTTGGCGTTGGCGACCCTGCGCACGCCGAGCGCTGCTGCCTGGACGCTGGTGTCGAAGGCCGCGGCCAAGTCTTCGAAGGCTTGCGCCGCCTTGGCGACGTCGAGGCGGACCGTCCCTCCCAGTTCCTGGTTCGGATCGAGATAGCCGAGCAGGATGTTGGCGTCCGTCACCGTCGGTCGATCGCCGCCGAGGCCATAGCACGCCGGGCCCGGATCGGCCCCGGCGCTCTCCGGCCCGACGCGGACTGCGCCCCCTTCCCGGCGCGCGATGGAGCCGCCTCCCGCGCCAATGGTCTCGACCGCGACCATCATTTGCCGGATCGGATAGCCGGCCAAGCGATGATTGCTGCCGATCTGAGCCCGGCCGTCGACGATGATGCTGACGTCGGTCGTGGTGCCCCCCATATCGAAGGAGATCACGTTAGACAGCTCCAGAGCCTCGGCGACCTTCGCCGCCGCGGCGACGCCGGCGGCGGGGCCCGACAGGGCCAGGCCCAGGGGCCGGGCTTTGACCGCCTCGGCGGAGGCCATGCCCCCAGCCGAATGAAAGAGATGCAGGTTGGTGCGCTCGCCGATCCGCTGCTGCAGTTGCGCCAGATAGCCGGCCACTAGCGGCATCAGGGCCGCGTTGAGGGCCGTCGAGTTGGTCCTTTCGTACTCCCGCGGCTCCGGATTCAGGCGATGCGACAGCGCGATGTGGGGAACCCGTCCGGCCAGCCCCTCAGCCAGGCGCGTTTCATGGTCGCCGTTCACATAGCTGTGCAACAGGGACACGGCGACCGCTTCGACCCCCAAGGCTTCCACCTGCGCGGCCAGGCGGCGGATTTCCCCCGCATCGAGCGGCGTGATCGTGTCGCCCTGCGCGTCGAGACGCTCCTTGGCCTCGAGCCGATGATCGCTGGGGACCAGAGGCGGCAGCTTGGGCGTAACGGCCAGTCGATAAAGCTCGCGCCGGTTCTGGCGCCCGATGTCGAGGGTATCGGCAAAGCCCTCGGTGACGATCAAGGCGATCGGCGCCAGCCGCCCCTCGACGACGGCATTGGTCGCCATCGTCGTGCCATGCATGAGGTCGCGCACAGCGCGCAGCTCGAGGCCGACGGAGGCACAGGCCGCCTCGATCCCGAACACCGGGTCCTTGGAATGGGTCAGGACCTTGCCCATGCGCACGGCCCCGCTGGCCGGCGCAACCGCGACGACATCCGTGAAGGTCCCGCCAATATCGATTCCAACGACCCAGGGAGCGTCCATTGCAGGCATCCGGTGCGGGGCCCATGACGACGGGTCTCGGGTTGACGGCACGCCGACGCCGCGAGGGTTTCACAAACACAAAGCAAAAGAAAATATCTTGTTACTTGCCATTGCATAGGTGTTGTTTATGAGACTGGGCAAGACCAAGACGTGCCCGACGAGTTGTCGACGGACTGGTGGCCTTCTGCGGAGGGAATTTCGCCGCGGTCCAGATCGACTGTCACCAACGGCGCTGTATAGGCAATCATGATCGGTTTCACGGGAAAACTGGTGGGCTCGGTCCATCCCATTTCGCAGGAGGAATGCGTGCGAGTCCATGCCGCTGCCGTCCGGGTGCTCGAGGAAGGCGGGATGCGGTGCGACGATCCGCGTGCGGCCCGAATGTTCGACGCCGCCGGGTGCACCCTCGAGAACGACGGGGCGCTGGTGAAGATCCCCGAGAAGGTGGTCATGGACGCGCTCGCCCAATGCCCGGGCAGCTTCACCCTACATGGGCGCGGCGATCCGAGCCTCGATTGTTCCATCGGCACCGGCGAGGTTCATTTCTGCACCGTCTCCGGCCGCTATATTCACGATTTCCGTACCGGCGAGCGGCGCCAGGTCACGCGCCAAGACGCCATCGAAGGGACGCTGGTGGCCAATGCGCTGGAAAATGTTCACGGGCTCTACAAGCCGGTGATGTGGCTCTATGACGAGCCGAAGATCTGCAACGCCCAGATCCTAGTGGCGGAATGGATGAAAAACTCGAACAAGACGGCGACCTGGGTCTACAACACCGGTGCCGAGCACGAGCTCGCGGACCTAGTGAAGATCTGGCGGATCGCGGCGGGCGGCGAGGAAGCGCTGCGGGACAAACCCCACCTGCTGGGCCATGTCGTCGTCAATCCACCCCGGGTGATCGACGTCAACTACACCAGTTGGCTGATCGGCTTTTGCGACGCCGGCATCCCTCTGTCCATCGAAAGCGCGCTCATGGGCGGCGCCACCGGGCCGGCAACGCTCGCCGGCATGCTTGTGCAGGCGATCGCCGAGACCCTCGCCCTCGTGGTTCAGACCCAGAGTTACAAGCCGGGCCATCCCTTGGCCTTCTGCTCCTTCAGTCCGGCGATGGACATGCGCACCGGCCTGTGGTCTTGCGGCAATCCGGAATACGGAACCGTCGGCGCCGGCATCTCAGCCATGGCAAAACATTACGGCGTTCCCTGCGCCGGATTCGGCATGAGCGATTCCTGTGAGATGGACCAGCAGACCGCCTACGAGAAGGCCTTGAAGATGTACACCTATGCCCTGAGCGGCATCAGCTACATCTGGGATATCGGCGGCACGGCCGGCTTCAACTTCGTGTCCTGGCCGGAGATGGTGATCGAGAACGAAGTCGCCGGCTTCATCGGCCAATACCTGAAGGGAATCGTGGTGGACGACGAGCGGCTGGCGGTTGACGAAATCTTGAAGGTGGGACCGCTTCCCGGCAGCTATATGGCGGAGCGGCATACCCGCAAGTGGTATCGCCAGGAGTTTTTCATGCCCGAACTCAGCAACCGTGATGTCTTCGAATCCTGGGAACGCGGGCACACAAACCTGCAGGAAAAAGCGAAGTTGAAGACCGCGGAGATACTGGAAACCCAGGAATCACCGGTCGCCCCCGAAATCCGCGCCGAAATCGACGACTTCCTCGATTTCGTCGTGCGACGCGATGTCGGCTGAGGACGCCACAGGCCCACCCCAGAGGACAACGACATGAAAATGGCAATCGATGACGCCTACTTCGATCGCCTTGCCGATTCGATCATCGACGGCGATGACGAGGAATGTGCGCGCCTGATTCTGGAAGGCCTGGAGAACGATCTGGATCCGATGGAGGGGGTCGAGAAAGGTCTGGTGCCGGGCATCCAGCAGGTCGGAGAGGATTTCGGCGCCGGGGTCATCTTCCTCCCGGAGCTGACCATGGCGGCCAAAGCCATGAAGGCGGGCGTCGCGATTCTCGATGAGGAGATCGAGGCCAGAGGCGTGGTGAGGAAGTCCCTGGGAAAGGTTGTGATCGGGACCGTCAAGGGCGACATCCACGACATCGGCAAGTCGCTGGTGGCGGCCCTGCTGCAGGCCAACGGATACGATGTCGTCGACTTGGGCGTCGACGTGGCCAACGACGCGTTTATCGCAGCCGTGGACGACCACGGCGCCGACGTCCTGGGTATGTCGTCGCTGTTGACCCTACCGCTCATGCAGATGGGCAAGGTGATCGAAAAACTGGATCAAGCCGGCATGCGCCGGAAGGTCAAGGTCGTCGTCGGCGGTTGCCCGATCACCCAGGGCTTCGCTGATGAAATCGGCGCCGACGCGGTGGGCTTCGATGCCCAGGACGCGGTGGTCAAGGTGGACGGGCTCCTGGGGATCAACCGGCCGCCGGCGGGCGCCGGCTGAGCGTCGGTCGCGCCTCGGGAGCAAGCTTGGATCGCGCCATGACCCCATGCGACGACACCGAGAACACCCGCCAGTTGTTCAAGGCCTATAAGGCCAAGACCCCGCAGGAGCTTTCGGACTGTTACGACGGGTGGGCCAAGGACTACGAAACCCACATGAGCAACGTGGGCTACCTTCATCCGGCTATGGTCGCCGCCCTGATGCTGCGCCACGTGCCGTCGGGGGCCGGCCCGATCCTCGATGCCGGGGCCGGCACCGGGATCATGGCCGAGATCCTGGTCGCGCTTGGCTACCCCACAGTGGTCGGACTCGATGGCTCGAAGGAGATGCTGAGCCGCGCGGCGGCCAAGAACGTCTATGCCGAGCTTCACCACATGTATCTGGGCGAGCCCCTCGACTTTCCCGACAACCGCTTCGCGGCCGCGGTCGGCGCCGGCGTCTTCACCGAGGGTCACGCACCCTTGGCCGGCCTCGACGAATTGGTCCGGGTCGTCCGCGGCGGCGGTTGCGTGATCCTCTCGGTCGCGCGCGGTTACCTCGACGGCCCCTTCGGCGAGAAACGGAAGGAACTGGAGGCCACGGGGGCGTGCACCGTCATCGACGCCAGCGCCCGCTACAACTCGACGCCCCTCGGGGACACCCTGACCGCCCAGGCGTTCGCCTTCAAGGTCAACTGAGGGCGGCCGCGTGGCTCGTGGGATCGGACTCGCCGAACCCGGCCGCGGCGTTTCGAAAACCTGCCGAGTCGTGAACACTATCGGCCGATCCCACATCGACCGTGCGGGGTGGGTCGCACCCGATTTCGGACTCCGACGCTACCTATTTGCTACCTAGAAAAAAGCGGCCACCCGGAGGCAGCCGCTAAGTCTTTGAAAAATTGGGGCGAGTGAGGGGTATCGAACCCCCGACCTCCAGATCCACAATCTGGCGCTCTAACCGACTGAGCTACACCCGCCGTCGCGGTCTGTGTATCCCCGGCTCGGGCGCGCCGTCAAGCGCCGCCACAGGCAACGGGGGCGGCAACGGGGCGGCGACGGGGCGGCGGCGGGGGCCGGCACGGCTCGGGCGCGCCATCCTCGGAGCCCGGCGGCACGACGCGCTTAACCGCGCCTTCACCGCTGCAGGGCTATGATCGCCGCCGCCATGAAGGATCCCGCCCACAGCGAAGGCGCCGAGGGCCGGGCTCTGCTGCGCCCGGCGCTTCTCATCTTGGCCTGGCTCAACGTCGGCCTCGGGCTGGCCGGCCTGGTGCTGCCCGTGATGCCGACGACCGTGTTCCTGCTGATCGCGCTGTGGGCCTTCTCGAAGAGCTCGCCCCGCTTCCACGACTGGCTCCTGGGCCACCCCCGGCTCGGCCGAAGTTTACGCGACTGGCGGCGCGATCGCGTGATCCCGGCCAGGGCCAAGGCGCTGGCGCTCGCCACCATGGCCGCGAGCTTCGCCTGCGTGATCCTGTTCACGGCCTCGCACCGGGCGCTTCAGGCCGCGCTGGGCCTGGTGCTGTCGGCGGTCGCCGGCTTCATCCTGAGCCGCCCCAGCGCGCCGCGGCCGCTCCGCGTTTGAGCCCCGCCCTGCCCCGGCCCGGGTCTCAGGCGAGGCCGGGGGCGAAGCGGCGGCGCGCTCCGTCCGCCACCACACGGCCCACGGTGGGCGTCGCGAAGTGGGCGGCGAGCACGACCGTGTCCGCGTCGCTGTGGCGCTCGAGGAAGGCGCGGCGCGTCGCCCGGGCCAGCTCCGCGTCGTGGCAGAAGCGGCTGTTCCATTCAGGGTACGCGCACTGCACCGGATGGTGCATGAGGTCGCCGCTGAAGACGGCGCGGCGGCCGCCGGCGCTGAGGTGCAGGCAGACGTGGCCCGGCGAGTGGCCCGGGGTGGGCTCGAGCCGGAGCGCGTCGTCGATCTCGTGGTCGCCGTCGATCAGCAGCGCCTGTCCCGCCGCCATGACGGGAAGCACGCTGTCGGCGAAGCAGCCGTCGCTCGATCCCGCCCGGCCCCCGCCGACGCTCGCCCCGGTCGCCCAGTAGGCGTACTCGTCCTTGTGGAAGAGGTAGCGGGCGTTGGCGAAGGTCGGCACCCAGCGGCCGTCCACCAGGCGGGTGTTCCAGCCCACGTGGTCGACGTGGAGGTGGGTGCACAGCACCACGTCGACCTCCTCGGGCCGCACGCCGAGGGCGCCGAGGCCGGCCAGCCAGGGCAGCTCCTGGCGGTGCCAGGGCGGCGTCGAGGGCCGTTCCTTGTGGTTGCCGACGCAGGTGTCGACGAGGATGGTGTGATGGGGGGTGCGGACGACGAAGCTGTGGACGCTGGCGATCAGGCGGCCCGAGCCGGGGTCGAGGAAATGGGGCTCGAGCCAGTCGCGCTCGGCCGCGATGGCCGCGCCGTCCGAGTCCGGCAACAGGTACGCGGGGTGGAAGCTCGGCCCCTCGGCCTCGACCAGGCGCTCGACCGTGACCTCGCCGAAGCGGAGCGGCTCCATGGCTCAGGAAGGGACCGGCTCAGGCGCCCGCAAAGAAACGCTCGAGGCGGCGCACGGCCTCCTCCAGCACCTCGTCGTCTTTGCAAAAGCAGAAGCGCGCCAGCTCCTGGGCGCCGCCGCCCTCGTAGAAGGCGCTGACCGGGATCGCCGTGACCCCGGCCTCGACGGTGATGTGGCGGCAGAAGTCCTCGTCCGAGCCGTTGAAGCCCAGGGGGCGGAAATCGGCATTGAGGAAATAGGTGCCCGCGCAGTCGGCCACCGCGAAGCCCACCCGCTCGAGGCCCGAGCGCAAGAGGTCGCGCTTGGCCTGCAGCGCGGCGCTCAAGCCTTCGAAGTAGGCGTCCTCCTTGGCGAGGCCGTAGGCCACCGCGCGCTGCAGGTTGGGCGGCGTGGTGAAGGTCAGGAACTGATGCGCCTTGGCGATCGGCCCGAGCAGCTCGGGCGCCGCCGTCATGTAGCCCACCTTCCAGCCGGTGAGCGAGAAGGTCTTGCCGGCCGAGGCGATGCGCAGGCTGCGCTCGCGCATGCCGGGAAGGGTCATCAGCGGCACGTGGGGGCGGCGATCGAAGATCAGGTGCTCGTAGACCTCGTCGCAGACGGCGTAGGCGTCGTGGCGCGCCACCAGCTCGGCGATGACCTCGAGCTCGGGCCGCGAGAACACCTTGCCGGCCGGGTTCAGGGGCGTGTTCAGCAGCACCAGCTTGGTGCGCTCGGAGAAGGCCTCGGCCAGCGCCCGCTCGGGCAGCTCCCAGTGCGGCGGCTCGAGCCTGACGAGCCTGGGCGTGGCGCCGGCGCGGCGCACGATGGGGAGGTAGGAGTCGTAGAGGGGCTCGAACAGGATCGCCTCGTCGCCCGGGTTCAAGAGCGCGAAGAGCGCGGCGGCCAGCGCTTCCGTCGCGCCCGAGGTCACCATCACCTCGCGCTCCCAGTCGACCTCGAGGCCGTAGAAGCGCGCCGCGTGCGCCGCCACCGCCTGCCTGAGCTCGGGCACGCCCATCATCGGCGGGTACTGGTTGGGCCGGTCCTCGAGTGCTTGCGCCGCGACCCGGCGCACGTCCTCGGGCCCGTTGCCGTCGGGGAAGCCCTGGCCCAGGTTGATGGTGCCGTGCTCGATGGCGAGCCGCGACATCACCTCGAAGACGGTGGTGCCGTAGCCCGAGAGGACCTCGTTGGCGGGCTTCACTTCTGCCTCATCGCGGGCTCAGGACCGGAGCCCCGCACCATGGCAAAAGGCGCCCGGGCGCGCAAGCGGCGGCCGCCACGTAGCGCCCTGGCCAATCGCCACGATAGAACCATAAGTGCCATGTTCGGGCTTGACCCTGGCATCCAGGATTGCGCTTCCCGAGCCGGGGGGCTGCGATAGCGCGTTAAAGGTCGATTGGACAAGGACTTCCACTAGCAAATCCGCCCGACAAAGGTGCTGGTTTTAATTTAGGACATTGGTTCGCGTCCGGATTGCCGATGGGTGCCTTTTGTGCTACCATCGTCGGCGAGCAAGGGAAACACCGGGGGAATCCCAGTCCAAGCGCTCCCGAAACATGGTCAGACCGCCAAAATCGAGCCAACAAATATGTCCAAGAGAAACACAGTTACCTCTTGTGTAGATCATATTGGTACGATTGCTACGGTTTTGGACGCTATCTCGGTAAATTCGCTCGACCGGCTTCGCAATAAGGATCTGTGATGGGAAAATACGTGGACTCACAGCTCGTTGACGATGAAAGCGTTGTATATACCGCCAAGGTGCATTGGGCTGCCTTTCTAAAGGGACTGGTCCTGTGCGTTCTAGGTTTCATTTTTGATGTGACGGATATCGGCGGCGCTCTGCTATTAATTGGTATCGTGTTGTTGATTTCTGAGCTGATGACATATCTGACAACTGAGTTGGTAATTACGAACAAGCGAGTGATTGCCAAGTTTGGGTGGATACGTCGCAAGACTTTCGAGCAGCAGTTAGATCGCATTGAAGGAGCCAACCTAAACCAGAGTATTCTCGGTCGTATCTTGGGGTACGCCAGCATCGTGATTCGTGGCACCGGGGGCGGTAGCACACCCATCCCATTCATCGCCGAGCCCGACAATTTTAAGCGTGACTTAGCAACGCGCCTGAGTTAATTGCTCCGAATCCCGTTCGGCGGCCCTTCATATCTGGCTTAATATATCGGTCGAAATATTGCTCTATCCGGCAGCCTCCTATTACGCCGGTCGCGGAGCGACAACGCCGAGACATTAGCATGGCCGGGCCATTCCTGTCCCTCGGCGATGCCGGATGAGAACAAATCTTTCTATCCGGCTTAATTGCGCCTGAGAAACGGACCTAACACGATACGGTGGCCGCTTCCTTGCGCAGAGATTTAGCCGCACGAAGAAAGGATCTGCTGTCAAATCCCGTATCATGCGGGAGCGGAGCTGAGACCCGCCCAGGCGTTCGCCCCAATTGAACGCTCCTGCCCCCGGTTTGCCGCTGGCGCAGTCCGGTGGCATAAAGGCGCCATGCGGATCGCGAACGCCATGGGGCGGCTCGGCACCGAGACCGCGTTCGATGTCCTGGCGCGGGCCGAGGCGCTGAGGCGCGAGGGCCGCGACATCATCAACCTCGGCATCGGCCAACCCGACTTCCCGACCCCTGAGAACGTGGTCGAGGCCGGGCGCAAGGCGCTCGCCGACGGCCACCACGGCTACACCCCGGCCAACGGCATCCTGCCCTTGCGCGAGGCGGTGGCCGCCGACATCGCCGCGCGGCGCGGCGTCGAGGTCGACCCCGAGCGCGTGGTCATCGTGCCGGGCGGCAAGGTCACCATGTTCTTCGCCATCCTCATGTTCGGCGAGCCCGGCGCCGAGATCATGTACCCCGACCCGGGCTTCCCCATCTACCGCTCGATGATCGAGTACTCGGGCGCCAAAGCGGTGCCGATCGCGCTCCACGAGGAATCGGGCTTCTCGTTCGCGGCCGAGGAGGTGTTGGGCGCCATCACCCCGCGCACCCGACTGATCATCGTCAACAGCCCGGCCAACCCAACCGGCGGCGTGGTGCTGGGCCAAGAGCTCAAGCGCTTCGCCGCCGGCCTCGAGGCCCACCCCGAGGTCGCGATCCTGAGCGACGAGATCTACGCCCGCATGGTCTACGACAACATCCCCCACGCCAGCCTGATGGCCTATGAATCGCTCAGGGAGCGGCTGATCCTCTTGGACGGCTGGTCCAAGACCTACGCCATGACCGGCTGGCGGCTGGGCTACGGGGTCTGGCCCCAAAGCCTGGTGGGGCTCGCCACCCGCCTCGCCATCAACTCCAACTCCTGCGTCAACGCCGCCACCCAGCATGCCGGCATCGAGGCCCTCACCGGGCCGCAAGACTCGGTCACGCGCATGGTCGCCGCCTTCGACGAACGCCGGGCGGTGATCCGCGACGAGCTCAACGCGCTGCCGGGCTTCCGCTGCGCCCGGCCCTTGGGCGCCTTCTACGCCTTTCCCAACATCGAGGGCACGGGGCGGACGTCGCAGGAGCTCCAGGACCTGCTGCTCGATAAGGCCGGCGTCGCCGTGGTCTCGGGCACCAGCTTCGGCATCCACGGCGAGGGCTACCTCCGCTTCTCCTACGCCGCCAGCGCCGACGACATCCGCGAGGCCGTGGCGCGCATCCGCGAGTGCCTTGGCGGCGGGTGATCAGGCCATGGGCAGAGTGCCTAATTCTTAGGCACACCGGGTTCGCCGGCGCACCGCAACGTCGGCTCGCAAGTCATTGATATTCAAGGGTTCGTGCTCTGCCGAGGAACTGGCACGGCTTGTGCAATTATGTCGTTGACTGGGCGGCGCCCGGCCCCGGCCGGAGCGCCGCGCCCCCCCTTTTCGCATCGGGCAAGAGCGATGAAGAAAATCGAGGCCATCATCAAGCCCTTCAAGCTCGACGAGGTCAAGGAGGCGCTCCAGGAGATCGGCCTTCAAGGCATCACCGTCACCGAGGCCAAGGGCTTTGGGCGCCAGAAGGGCCACACCGAGCTCTATCGCGGCGCCGAGTACGTCGTCGACTTCCTGCCCAAGGTCAAGATCGAGGTGGTGCTCGACGACAACCTGGTGGAGCGCGCCGTCGAGGCGATCCAAGAGGCGGCGCGCACCGGGCGCATCGGCGACGGCAAGATCTTCGTCAGCAGCGTCGAGGAAGCGATCCGCATCCGCACCGGCGAGACCGGCAGCGAAGCCATATGAGCCGGCGCCCGCCCCTTTTCGCCGCCGCCATCGGGAGCCCCACAACGGGGGCGCCGGCGCGGCGGCAGGTCCACCCCATTGGCTTAAGCAGGGAGAGGAGTTGATCCCATGGCACTGACATGCGCCACGCCCGAGGACGTGCTCGCGGCAATCAAGGACAACGACGTCAAGATCGTCGACGTCCGCTTCACCGATTTGCCCGGTGTCTGGCAGCACTTCTCGCTACCCGCCACCGAGTTCGACGCCGACATGTTCGCCGAGGGCATCGGCTTCGACGGCTCGTCGATCCGCGGCTTCCAGGAGATCCAGGAGAGCGACATGCTGGTGGTCCCCGACCCCGCCACCGCCTTCCTCGACCCCTTCACCGCGGCCTCGACGCTGGTGCTGATCTGCGGCGTGCGCGACCCGATCACCGGCGAGAGCTACAGCCGCGACCCGCGCTACGTCACCCAGAAGGCGGAAGCCTACATGAAGAGCACCGGGATCGCCGAAATCGCCTACTTCGGGCCCGAGCCCGAGTTCTTCGTCTTCAACGACATCCGCTACGGCCAGGGCACGAACCACGCTTTCTACGAGATCGATTCGGTGGAGGGGAACTGGAACACCGGCGCCGACGAGGACCCCAACCTGGGCCACAAGCCCAGGCCCAAGGAGGGCTACTTCCCGGTGCCGCCCACCGACAGCATGCAGGACCTGCGCTCGGAGATGGTGCTGACCATGATCGAGGCCGGCATCCGCGTCGAGGTCCACCACCACGAGGTCGCCACCGCCGGTCAGGCCGAGATCGACATGCGCTTCGACAAGATGCTGCGGATGGCCGACAACCTGATGATGTACAAGTACATCGTCAAGAACGTCGCCAACTCCTACGGCATGACCGCGACCTTCATGCCCAAGCCCTTGTTCGAGGACAACGGCTCCGGCATGCACATCCACCAGAGCCTGTGGAACGGGGAGAGCAATCTGTTCTACAGCGAGACCGATTACGCGCTGATGAGCGAAATGGGCCGCCACTACATCGGCGGGCTGTTGAAGCACGCGCCGGCGCTCATGGCCTTCTGTGCCCCCACCACCAACTCCTACCATCGCCTGGTGCCGGGTTACGAGGCGCCGATCAACCTGGTCTACTCGCAGCGCAACCGCTCGGCCTGCTGCCGCATCCCGATGTACTCGCCGAGCCCGGCGGCCAAGCGGGTCGAGTTCCGTCCCCCCGATCCCTCGTGCAACGGCTATCTCGCCTTCGCGGCGATGCTGATGGCGGGGCTCGACGGCATCGAGAACCGCATCGACCCGGGCGAGCCGATCGACAAGAACCTCTACGACCTGCCGCCCGAGGTGGCGAAGGCGGTGGCATCGACGCCGGCCTCGCTCGAGGAGGCGCTCGACGCGCTGGAGGCCGACCACGCGTTCCTGCGCAAGGGCGACGTCTTCACCCAGGACGTCATCGACGTCTGGCTGGCCTATAAGCGCGAGAACGAGGTCGACCCGATGCGGCTGCGCCCGCACCCTTACGAGTTCCACCTCTACTACGATATTTAGCGACGCTCGCGATCCGGCGTAGGGGCGGGTTTCAAACCCGCCCCTACCGGTGAGGGGGCGCTTGGCCCGCACCCGCGCATTCCGATAGACTGGCGCGGCGATGGCAAGAGCGCCTGAGAAAGTGGTCGAGCGCGGCTGGGGCACCCTCGAGCTGTTCCCGCTCGAGACCTCGGAGCAGAACCTGCTCGCCCTCTTGCGCCACGTCTTCGAGGACTACTGGCGCGAGATCCGCTTCGGGCCCCTGATCCAGGGCGCGGCCTGGGAGATCCGGGCGCCCAATGCACCGAGAAAGATCTCGCTGCTCGACGGCTACGTCACCGTCGACTTCGGCGCCTGGCACTTCCACCTCTGCATCGGCCCCCACGAGGGCAGTGCCGCCAACCCCACCGACCCCGACCTCGCCCGCCACCGTCGCACCGCCCGCGCCGAGCTCTTCCGCCAGCTCAAGGCCGACGGCACGCCCAACAGCTGGGGCCTGCGCCTCCTCAACGGCGAGGGCGAGCAGCAGATCACCGTGTTCCTGCCGAGCCCCTTCCTCTCGGACGAGCTGCGGCCGCTCGCGGAGCCCGAGTGGTCGCGGCTCGCGATGTGGGACGACCTGCGCCGGCGCTACCTCGGCCTCGAGCCGGACCCGGTGGACCGCGGCGGCACCGGCTTCGTCCACGGCTGAGCCCCGGGGCTGAGGGCGCGGGCGGACAGCGGGCGAGCGTGAGCAGAGGCACGATCGCCGCCTTTCACGACCTCGAGCCGGTCGAGCAGAGCTTCCGCGAGGCCGTGCTCGAGGGCCTCGGGGCGAGGCCCAAGGCGATCCCCAGCAAGTTCATCTACGACGCCCGCGGCTCCGAGCTCTTCGAGGCGGTGACCGGGGTCGATGAGTACTACCCGACGCGCACCGAGATGGCGCTCCTTAGCGCCCACGGGGCCGAGATCGCGGCGCTCGCCGGCGCCGAAGCCAGCGTGGTCGAGTTCGGCTCGGGCGCCAGCGACAAGGCGCGGCTCCTGCTCGAGGCGCTGATTAGGCCGGCCGCTTACGTCGCCGTCGACATCTCGCGCCAGGCCCTGCTCGCGACCTGCGCCGAGCTCAGCCAGAGCTATCCCGAACTCACCGTGGTCGCGGTCTGCGCCGACTTCACCAAGCCCTTCGCGCTCCCCGACCTGGGCCCGGCCGAGAAAGGCCGCCGCCTCGGCTTCTTCCCCGGCACCACCATCGGCAACCTGAGGCCGGCCGAAAGCCACGCCTTCCTGACCATGTGCGGGGGCCTGTTGCGGGGCGGCGGGCTGATTATCGGCGCCGACCTCAAGAAGGACCCGGCGATCATCGAAGCCGCCTACAACGACGCCCGCGGGGTCAACGCCAGCTTCAACCTCAACTTGCTTGCCCGCATCAACCGCGAACTCGACGGCGACCTCGACCTCGCAGCCTTCCGCCACCACGCGATCTACAACCGCGCGCTCGGGCGCATGGACATCGGCATCCGGAGCACGCGGCGCCAAACGGCCACCGTCCTGGGCCGGAGCTTCCACTTCGGCGCCGGCGAGATCCTCCGCACCCAGGTTGCCTACAAGTTCACGGTCGAGCAGTTCCAGGCCAGCGCCCGGCGCGCCGGCCTCGAGCCCGCGCGGGTGTGGCAAGACGACGGCGGCCTCTTCAGCGTCCACTACCTGCGCGCGCCGTGAGGGGGCCGGCGGGCGCGGCGGCGGCGGCACCTGCCCGGCCCCCGCCTCGCCCGCCTGCCGGGACTCGCCGGCTCGCGCCGGCGAAGCTATATAGTGCCTTTGTATAAGGCTTCATAAACTCATAGGTGCAGACATGAAACGCGCATTGGTGCTTTCGGGGGGCGGCGCCCGCGGCTCCTTTCAGGCCGGCGTCGTGGCGGGGCTGGTGGAGGACCAAAACATCGATTTCGAGGTCCTCCATGGCGTCAGCACCGGCGCCCTCAACGCCGCCTTCCTGGCCCAGGCCAGCACCTCGGGGGACTCCCTCGCCAACCTCGCCCAGAGGTCGCGCGAGCTGGGCCAGACGTGGCGCTCGTTCACCGGCAACTCGAGCATCTACACCCGGCGCTTCGGTGGTTACGCCGGGCTCGCGGTGGGCGCCAACTCGCTCTACGACAACGCCCCCTTGAGGCGGCTCATCGCCGACAATCTCGACGTCGCCGCGCTGCGCGACTCGGGCCGCGTTTACGGCTGCGGCTTCGTCTCGCTGGTGAGCGGGCGCTATGACATCCGCACCAACACCGACCCCGGTCCCGACGCCGAAGACAGGCTGCTCGAAGGCATCATCGCCTCGGCCTCGATCCCGGTCGCCTTTCCCTTCGTCGAGCAGCGCAACGCCGCCGGCGAGCTCGTGGACGTCCTGGTCGACGGCGGGGTCAGGAACCTCTCGCCCCTGGGCTCGGTGTTCCGCCAGGAGCCCGACGAGATCTACCTCGTGCTGACCTCGAATCTGGAGCCAAAAAACCACGTCTTTCCGGGGAGCGCGGAGCAGTTTCCGGTCAACGGGGCGACCCCCGACACGATCGATACCTGGAAGGACGACTTCTTCGGCACCAAGGTCAAGGGCACCGACGTGCTGGCGCGGACCCTCGAGCTGTTGACGGACGAGATCTATCTCTCCGACGTGAGAGAGGCGCTGCTGTGGAACTCGGCCGCGAAGGGAATCAAGGCCGTGACCGACGCGGCCGACGCCGGCGATATCGTATTGACCGGGGAGGTGCGTAATACGCTGAACGGCATCCTCGACCGGCGCCGCTACGCGGACATCTACGTCATCGCGCCCCATCACTGGTGGGACAGGCGCTCGGAGGCGGAGCAGGCCGGCGAGCCCGAGAACGACAGCGAGAACTTCGATCCGCAACTGATCGAGAAGTTCGTCGTCCACGGCCGCGAGGTCGCCAACGACCGCGACGAGTGGCTGGTGCTCCCTTGAGGTAGCCCGAGGCGCGCCGCCCGTCCCTACTCCGGCGGCACCGGCCGCGGCCGCCCCTCCCCGTCCACCGCGACGTAGACGAAGGTGCCCTCGGTGACGGTGATCTCCTCGGGCTCGTCGCGGCGCCGCACGACGGTCTCGATGTGGATGGCGATCGAGGTCGTGCCGACCCTGACGATGCGGGCGTAGAGGCTCACCAGGTCGCCGACGAAGATGGGGCGGTGGAAGGTCATGGCCTCGATGGCAACGGTGACCGTGCGCCCCTTGGCCCGCTGCGATGCCACGGTGCCGCCGGCGATGTCCATCTGGGAGAGCACCCAGCCGCCGAAGATGTCGCCGCCGGCGTTGGCGTCGGCCGGCCGCGGCACCAGGCGCAGGGCCGGCTCGCCCCGCCCCTGGTGGCCTCGATCCTGGGTGTTCACCGCACGTTCCCCACTACATGTTGTTGTCGGAGCACGAGCTCATACCTTATAGTCTGCATAGTCTGCGCCATCCGTTCGTCTACCCGAGTGCGCTATCATGGCCGCAATGCCCGATCCCTTGCAACAGACCCCGCGCCGCCGCCGCGCCTACTCGGCCAAGGACATCGAGGTCCTGGAGGGCCTGGAGGCGGTGCGGCGCCACCCCGGCATGTACATCGGCGGCAGCGACGAGCAGGGCCTCCACCACCTCGCGGCCGAGGTCCTCGACAACGCCATGGACGAGGCGGTGGCCGGACATGCCGGGCGCATCGAGGTCGAGCTCATGGCCGACGGCACCCTCAGCGTACGCGACAACGGCCGCGGCATCCCGGTCGACCCGCATCCCAAGTTCAAGGGCACCTCGGCGCTCGAGGTCATCCTCACCACGCTGCACTCGGGCGCCAAGTTCTCGAACAAGATCTACCACACCGCCGGCGGCCTTCACGGCGTCGGGCTCTCGGTGGTCAACGCGCTCTCCGATGTCCTCGAAGTCGAGGTGGCGCGCGACCGCGAGGTCTGGCACCAGCGCTACGCCCGCGGCAAGCCGGTGAGCAAGCTCGAGAAGACCGGCTCCTCGAGAAGCCGCGGTACCACCGTGCGCTTCCATCCCGACGCGGAAATCTTCGGCGAGCGCCTCGCCTTCCGTCCCGCCACCCTCTATCGCCTGGCGCGCTCGAAGGCCTACCTCTTCGCCGGCGTCGAGATCCGCTGGAGCTGCGCGCCCGAGCTTTTGGGCGGCGACCAGGCGACCCCGGCGAGCGCGGTGCTGCACTTCCCCGGCGGCTTGAGCGACTACCTTGGCGCCCAGGTCGGCGAGCGCCCCACCGTCACCCCCGCCCCCTTCACCGGGCGCGCCATCTTTGCCGGCGAGCAGGGCTGGGTCGAGTGGGCCATGGCCTGGCCGCGCGATGGCGAGCCCCTGCTCACGACCTACTGCAATACCGTGCCGACGCCCGACGGCGGCAGCCACGAGAGCGGCTTGCGCGCCGCCCTGATCAAGGGCTGCAAGGCCTATGGCGAGCTCGTGGGGCGGCGCCGCGCGGGCCAGATCGTCGCCGACGACCTGTTGGGCGGCGCCTCGGTGATACTGTCGCTGTTTATCCGCGCGCCGCAGTTCCAGGGTCAGACCAAGAACCGGCTCTCGAGCCCCGAGGCCGCGCGCTTCGTCGAGACGGCGCTGAAGGACCACTTCGACCACTGGCTCAGCGGCGACCCCGAGAGCGCCAACGCGCTCCTCGATTGGGTGCTGGAGCGCGCCGAGGAGCGCCTCAGGCGGCGCCAGGAGCGCGAGGTGGCGCGCAAGACCGCGACCCGCAAGCAGCGGCTGCCCGGCAAGCTCACCGACTGCAGCCGCGAGGCCGCCGGGGGCACCGAGATCTTCATCGTCGAGGGCGATTCGGCCGGCGGCTCGGCCAAGCAGGCGCGCGACCGCGAGACCCAGGCGGTGCTCCCGTTGCGGGGCAAGATCCTCAACGTCATGAGCGCCAGCGCCGACAAGCTGCGCGCCAACCAGGAGTTGGGCGACCTGGTGCAGGCCCTGGGCTGCGGCACCGGCGAGCGCTACCGCGAGGCCGAGCTTCGCTACGACAAGGTCATCATCATGACCGACGCCGACGTCGACGGCGCCCACATCGCCGCGCTTCTGATGACCTTCTTCTACCGCGAGATGCCGGAGCTGATCGCGGCCGGCCACCTCTACCTGGCGCAGCCGCCGCTCTACCGCGTGAGCCAGGGCGGCAAGACCCTGTTCGCCCGCGACGAGGCCCACCGCGACGCCTTGCTGGCGGCCGAGTTTAGAGGGAAGGCCAAGGTCGAGGTGAGCCGCTTCAAGGGCCTCGGCGAGATGCCCGCGGCCCAGCTCAAGGAGACCACCATGAACGCGGAGGGCCGCACGCTGCTGCGCGTGGTGGTGCCGGACGAGGCCGCCAAGGCGACGGCGGCCCAAGTCGAGGCGCTGATGGGCCGGAAGCCCGAGCTCCGCTTCAAATTCATCCAGGAGCACGCCGGGGAGGTCGAGGAGCTGGATGTGTGAGGGGGGGCGGCTGAGGCCTAGCGGCCGCGCGCCGCACGGAGCTTAGGTTTCCTGGCCGTGGCCTTCGCTACGCCTTATCGGGTTTGGTCCGCCCAGTACGCACAAGAATCTGATATTGATCTGCGCCACCAATGTCCGCGATCGGCCGCAAGGCGGAGATTTCGGACAAGACCGCTCTATGCGTGCAATCGAGCCGAAGGAGAAGTCTGCCGTACCGGAGCAAGCAGCGCATTGGTCGCTGACGGCGCTTCGCGAGAAGCTGATCAAGATCGGCGCCAAGGTGGCCCGGCACGGTCGGTACATGACCTTCCAATTGGCCGAGGTTGGCGTTCCGAGAAAGCTGTTTCGAGCGAAATTCCACCGCCGCTCCGCGACGCCTGCGGCGACCCCGTGATTCGCGCCTCCGCCCAATAAAGACATGTCTTTTCTTGCGCCGAGCTCATGATTGACGCGGTCCCGACCGCCGGCGGGCGACGGCAATTATTGCCGTCGAGCAGATGGGTGGTCTTGGCGATCCTTTTCCTGGCGCGCACATGCATCGGCTTTCAGTTCATCGCCGTTGCGGCCCAGATGCCCCAGCTTCGCGCCGAATTACATTTCGATTACAGCCAGATCGGTATTCTGCTGGGCGTGTTCATGATCGCGGGCGCGCTTTTGTCGTTGCCGAGCGGGATGATCGCCAACCGTCTCGGGGATCGCGGGACAATCCAGATCGGGCTTCTCGCCCTTGTCGCGGGCGGCGCGATCCTGGGGTCGGGGGATACCTTTCATGCGGCGCTGATCGGACGGATCATTGGCGGGTTCGGCGCGGTGTTTATCACTGTTCCGGCCGCCAAGATCCTCACCGACTGGTTCGTCGGCAAGGAAATGGCCACCGCGATGAGCGTGCTTGGCGTCGCCTGGCCGGTCGGCATCGCGGTCGGCATGTCTCTGCTGCCCTTTATCAATGTCTGGTCGGACTGGCGCGTCGCGGTCTATGTCACCGCCGCCACCCCGGCCCTGGCCATGATGCTGGTATCGATCCTGCCCGCGCCGGGCGAGAGGAGGGAAGCCGAATCCGCGCCCACGCCCGCAAAACCCGTCGCACGGTCGCCCCTATGGTCGATTCATCGACGGGAATTCTGGATCATTGTGGCGGGCGGTGCCGCATGGCCGTTGATGAGCACCGGGGGCTATGTGGTTTTTTCAAGCTATGCACCCGTCATGCTGATCGACCGCGGCATTCCTCATACAAGCGCCGCGCTGGTTATCAGCCTTCTGTCCTGGCTGCTTATCGTGATCATCCCGTTGGGCGGCTATTTGACCGACCGGACGGGAAAAAAAGATTTGATGTTTTGGGGCGGTTGCTTGGCCGCCGCCGCCGCCATCGCAATGGTCCCGGTCATGGACCCGGTTGAATTATGGGTCGTCCTGGCGGCAGTTTTGGGTTTCACCGTCGGGATGGTGATGGCCTTGCCCGGCGAAGTGCTGTCGCCCGAAAGCCGCGCCACCGGTCTCGGGCTTTATTACACCCTTTATTATATCGGCACCGGAATTCTCCCCGCCATTGCGGGCTGGATTCAGGACATCACGGGTTCGGCGGCGTTCGTCATCTGGTTCAGCGCGGGCTGCCTGGTGCTTGCGCCGTTCTTCCTATTGGCTTTTCGATTTCTCCAACATCGGTGGAAGCTGGGCCAACAGGGGTAATACTTGTTGCGGCCCATGATGCGGAAGTGTTCTTTCAACAGCGTCCGGGGCGGGCTTTCGACCAAGCCGTTGGACTGGGACCGCTTGATCCGAGTGGTCCCGTGCTCGATGACCCCGAGCTGGAGCTATGAGCCGGCCCCAGCGGCGTAGCGCGAATTGGCAGTCGATGGCGCTGTGCGGATGGAACTTGTCTTTGGCGCTTCCGGGCACCTGCGCTCCAAACCTCGGCGACAATCCAACCTCGAGCGCCAAAGTCTGCTTTTCGACCTGTTCCTTCCGCTTCACCTCCGGGCACGGACCTTCCTGGCAAGGCGGCCGTAGGACCGGTTTGACCCATTGCGGAATCCAGAGCTACGATTATGGTCAACCCTTCGTCATTGACACGCGACCGTCATCTGTGATGGCCCAATGCGGATTGTAGGCGACTTCCCACGAATGCCCGTCAGGATCTGAGAAATAGCCTGAATAACCACCCCAGAAAACGTGCTCAGGCTCCTTCAATATCTTCGCCCCCTTGTTCATTAGGTGCGAAAATATGGCGTCAACCTCCGCTTTACTCACGACATTGTGGACAAGTGCAAAACCTTGGTATGCGGCATCGTGGGAAATATTGGGCGCAACATTTATGTCCTTGGCCATCTCGGCGTGAGGATAGAGCGAAAGCACAATGCCACCCAAGTCGAAGAGCGCAATTCCGGGGGGGCCTTCGGCCGCTTTCCAGCCGACAACACGTTCATAGAACTCTACCGCCCGCTCCAGATCGGCCACACCGAGCGTGATCATGCTCAAGCGCTGTTCCATCGAAATGCTCCTCGACAAATCTGAGTTCCAGCGCCCTCGACGACGCGGTTTACGGGTCCAAGCTCGCGCTCACTCCGGCGACCAGATCACCACCCGTATGGGCGTCGGGTTGAGGCCCGAGCACGGGTTGGCGATCTGCGGGCAGTTGGAGATCGCCGCCAGGGCATCCATTCCCGCCTCGAGGTCGACGAAGTCGCCAGGCTTCGAGGCGCCTTCCTCGAACAGGGTCTCCGACAGCCGGCCGCCCTCGCCTACCGGGAAGGAGCAGAAGAAGTTGACGTTGGCGACGATGTCGCGGCGGCCCAGCCCGAAGGCGCCGAGGGCGGCGAGGAAGTTCTCGCGGCAGCCGGGGCGGGCCTCGCCGTACATCAGCCGGTTGCTGTCGTTGCTGCAGCACCCGGCGATGGTGTCGTGGCCGCCGCAGGTGTCCTCGACGATCGTGAACAGGGCGCGGCCCTCGTCGGAGTAGAGCACCAGCCCCTTGCCCAGCGAAATGGTCGCCGCCCGCTTGATGGTGTTGGCGGCGTGATAGCGCTCCTCGGGGCGTAGGGCGTTGTAGCACAGGAAGTCGACGCCCTGCTTGCCCTCGAGGTCGACGATGCGCAGCACCTGTCCCTTCTTGACGATGCCCGCCCACGGCGCCCCCGCCGCCACGATCTCGTCCTCGAGCACGGTGCCCGGAATCGTCTCTGC
>CBDUZE010000039.1:0-36212 GCA_965371625.1 uncultured Alphaproteobacteria bacterium | reverse complement strand
GTTCATTTTATTGATCGAGGAATTTATTGCTGTCGAAGGAATGATCGCGGATAGCCCCGCCACCTCCTTCAGTCCGCCAGGCGACCGTTAAAGGTCGCGTCGCCAACGGCGAGTGGCGGCCGCCCCCAACGGGAGTTGGAGGCGGCGTCTTGCGTGGTTATTCGACGATGGACAGGTTCTCGGCGGAAGATTTGCCGTTCTGTCCGGGCTGAAGCTCATAGGAGACCTTCTGCCCTTCGCTAAGCGAATTCAGTCCGGCGCGCTCGACGGCCGAGATGTGGACGAAAGCGTCTTTCGAGCCGTCTTCCGGCTCGATGAATCCGAAACCCTTGGCCGGGTTGAACCACTTTACAGTACCAGTAGCCATAGTTATTTCCTCTAACAGGAGTCTTGACTTCGCGCCTCACACCATGTGACGGCGCGGTCGGTTTAACGCTCGCATTGTTAGGGGATAACTAAGCTAATCGGCGTGCCGGTTATTTAGATAACACAAAACAAATGCATCACGTATGCGGGATATATAGAGGATATCCCGGAAAAGTCAATGACCCGCGAGGCCCAGCGGGGAGAGCGGAAGTCCGCCTGACGACGCGGTTCGGGAAACCCCGGGGCTTCCGAGCCTCATCCCTGGCGCCGTTTTTGGCAATGAGCCGTGGTTCGCGGGGCCACTTGCGCGATGGGGTCACGCGCCATGGGTCACATGGGGTCAGGTCTTGCATTGCCACATCGATCTCCCGCTCCCGGGACGGAAGTCCCGGATATCGCCATCGCGACCCTGAAGATGTGGCAATGCAAGACCAGACCCCTTAAACCCTTAGGCCCCGAGCGGCCGCGCCGCCTGCTCGAGCCAGTCGGCGGTCTGGTCATCGACCAGCGGGGTGAGCGCCTCGCGCACCTCGCGGTGATAGTCGTCGAGCCAGGCGATCTCGGGCTCGTCGAGCAGTGCGGCCGCCACCAGGCGCAGGTCGATCGGCGCCCGGGTCAGGGTCTCGAAGGCCAGCATCGCCTTCTCGGCGCCTTCGATGTCGGGGCATTCGACCACCGTGATCAGGTTCTCGATCCTGATCCCGTAGGCCCCCTGCTTGTAGTAGCCGGGCTCGTTGGAGACGATCATGCCGGGCCGCAAGCCGATCTTGTTGGGAAGCTTGGAGATGCGCTGCGGTCCCTCGTGGACGCCGAGGTAGGCGCCCACGCCGTGGCCGGTGCCGTGGTCGTAGTCGTGGCCGGTTCGCCACAGCGCTAGGCGCGCCAGGGTGTCGAGCTGGGTGCCGGTGGTGCCCTCGGGGAAGCGGGCGCGGGCCAGCGCGATGTGTCCCTTGAGCACCGCCGTGAAGCGGGCCCGGTGCTCGTCGCTGGGCGCGCCGATGGCCACGGTGCGGGTGACGTCGGTGGTGCCGTCCAAGTACTGGGCGCCCGAGTCGACGAGATAGAGGGTGCCGGGCTCGAGGCAGCGGTTGCTGGCCGCGCTCACCCGGTAGTGGACGATGGCGCCGTTGGGGCCCGCGCCCGAGATGGTGTCGAAGCTCAGGCCCTGGAACAGCCCGCCCTCGGCGCGCAGGCCCTCGAGCACCCGGGCCGCGCCCAACTCGTCGACCTCGCCCCCCGGTGCCGCGCCGTCGAGCCAGGCCAGGAAGCGGCTCAACGCCGCCCCGTCGCGCAGGTGCGCGGCGCGGGCGCCGGCGAGCTCGACAGCGTTCTTGCAGGCCTTCGGCAGGGCGCAGGGATCGGCCTCGCGCACCACCCGGGCGCCCGCCGCCTCGAGACGCTCGAAGACCCAGGCGGCGGCGCTGGCCGGGTCGGCCCGCACCGCTTTGCCGTCGGCGCCCAGGCGGTCGAGCGCCGCTCCCAGGTCCTGAGGCGGCCGCGGGCTCACGCCGCTGCCCAGGTGCTCGGCGAGGCCGGGGGTGAGCTTGCGCGGGTCGACGAAGAGGTCGACCGCGGCGTCGGCGTGAAGGAGCGCGAAGGAGAGCGGCAAGGGCGTGTGCTCGACGTCGCCGCCGCGCAGGTTCAAGAGCCAGGCCACCGACGCCGGGTCGGTGAGCACGGCGGCGTCCTGGCCCGCCTCGGCGAGGACCTGGGCGAGGCGGGCGCGCTTGTCGCCGGCGCTCTCGCCGGCATACACCAGGTCGTGGGGCACCACGGGACTGAGCGGCGGCGGCGGCTGGTCGGGCCACACCGCGTCGAGCGGATTGTCGGTGCAGGCGACCAGCTCGGCCCCCGCCTTCCGGCATGCCGAGGCCAAGCGCTCGGCGTCTCCCTTGGTGTGGAGCCAGGGGTCGTAGCCGAGCTTGGCGCCGCGCTCGAGCTTGGCGGCGAGCCACCCCGCCGGCGGCTCGTCGATCAGGTGGCGGCGCGCGAAGAGCTCGCTCGCGACCTGCGCCTCGGCCTGCAGGGTGTAACGACCATCGACGAAGATCGCCGCCTCGTCGGCCAGCACCACGGCGGCGCCGGCCGAGCCGGTGAAACCGGTGAGCCAGGCCAGGCGCCGTGCCCGCGGCGGGATGTACTCGCCCTGGTGCTCGTCGCTCAAGGGCACGACGAAGCCGTCGAGGCCGCGCCGCGCGAGCTCCCGCCGCAACTTCGCGAGGCGCTCGGCGGGCGCCGGCCCGGGCTCGGCGCTGCCGTCATAGCCGGTCCTGAGCTCGTCGATCAGCGCCAGGAGCTGGCCCTCGAGCTCGGGCCCCGGCGCGGGCGCCACCAGCTCGAGCGCCGCGCGCGGCTCGTGGGGCGGGGCCGCGGCGGCGATCCCCGCCACCAGGGCCTCGACCTCGGGCCACGGCCGATCGACCCCGGCCTCGGCCAGCAAGCGGGCCAGGCTCTCGTCGCCCGCGTAGGGCTCGGCGCGGGCCGCGGACCGGGTCGCGGGATCGCTCATGGCCTCTTTATTAGGAGAGCGCCGCCCGGGACGCAACGCCGGCCCCGCGGGCCATGCGATCCATGCATTGCTGCGATGCAATAATATCAGGCGAATAGCCTCTTTAACTCATTGATTTTTAATAGATGCATCGCAACATGAGTGGCAACACGATCGCACTCTTGCCTGGAGGCCTTGGAACATCATGTCGAACTTTCTCTACCCCGGACTTCGCGCTGACCACACCGATATCCGCGTCTATGACGCCCTGGTCCGCGCCCGCGCCTGGCGCGCCCGGGCGATCCGGCAGGGCTTTCGCCAGTTGGTCGAGGGCCTGAAGGGCCTCGCCCGGCTGGGGCGCCGCTGGCACGCCCGCCGGACCGCCTACGCCGAGCTGATGGCGATGGACCAGCGCCAGCTCGACGATATCGGCCTCGCCCCGAGCGAGATCCACGACGCCGTCTATGGCCGGCAGGTGGCTAACGGCGAGGCCCTGGCCCGCGGCGTCATGGCGCTGGGCCGCCGTCTCGCCGAGTGGCGCCGGCGCCAGCTCGCGCGCCACGAGCTGCTGGGGCTCGACGACCGCCTGCTCAAGGACATCGGCCTCCACCGCGGCGACATCGAGGCGGCGATCCGGGGCGTGGTGGCGCCGGGCCACGACGCCGACAACGAGAACCAGCGGCCGGCCGCCAACCAGACCGCGCCGCGCCGCGCCGCCTGAGGCCCGTCTCCGGCGCGCCTCAAGCGCGGCGCCGCAAGATCAGCGTCGTCCATCCGCCCAACACCAGCCGCCGCTCGAGGCGGAAGTGCTGGGCCCGGTAGGCGGCGATGACCGGTCGCGCCTCGCGGCCGAGCAAGCCCGAGAGTACGGCCACCGCGCCGGGGGCACTGTGCCGCCCAAGCGCCGGCGCGAGCCCGACCAGCGGCCGCGCCAGGATGTTGGCGACCACCAGGTCGTAGGGCGCGCCCGCCCTCAGCCCTTGATGGCGGAAGCCATTGCTCAAATATACCTGCACCATGGGAACGAGCCCGTTGCGGGCCACGTTGGCACGCGCCACCGCCACCGCCCTGGGGTCGAGGTCGGCGGCGCGGACCGCCGCCCGCCAGGTCCTGGCCATGGCCATCGCCAGCACGCCCGAGCCGCAGCCGAGATCGAGCGGCCGCGCGAAGCGCCGCCCCCTGGCGAGCCGGTCGAGGGCGAGCAAGCAGCCCCGAGTGCTCTCATGGAGGCCGGTGCCGAAGGCGAGGCCGGCATCGACCACGAGCGAGACCGCGCCCGAGGCGGGCGGCGCCGGGTCGTGGCCGCGGCGCACCCGGTAGCGCCCGGCAGCCACCGGCGGGTGCTGGGCGGCGGCGATCCGCAGCCAGTCCGCTTCCGCCACCGCGCCGATCTCGAGCGCCGGCGGGGCCAGGCCCTCGCGGGCCGCGGCGGCGGCGAGCGCCGTCTCGAGGGGCGCGCGCTCGGGCCGCTCCCCCACCAGCGCCTCGACGCGCCAGCCCCCCTCCTGCGGCGCCGCGAACAGCGACAGCGCCAGCGCGCCAGCGCCCAGCACCGCCTCGAAGGCCGCCGCCTTGGCCTCGGGCACGGTCACCGCGAGGCGCCACAAGGGGGAGTCCTCAGTCATCAGTCGTCAGTTGTCAGTCCGAAGCGGCCGGATTTGCGTCTCACCGGCGAAAGTGAATCTTACGCCTTCGACAGATGATCCCAGAATACTGATAACTGAAAACTGAGAACTCCTGCCCATCCCCTTGCCAGCTCCAGGACGCCACAGTAAGAACGGCGCCACCGCGAGCGCCCAGGAGAGGCCGAGCATGACGGTATATTTCGAGGACATCGAGATCGGGCGCGTGATGCGCTCCAGCGCCTACGCCGTCGAGCGCGAGGAGATGGTGGCCTTCGCCGTCAAGTGGGACCCCAGGCCCTTCCACGTCGACGAGGCGCTGGCCAAGAAGACGCTTTATGGCGGTCTCACCGCCAGCGCCGCCTACACCATGTCGGTCTACTTGAAGCTCATCAACGAGCTCACCGGCGACTGGGCGACGCTGGGCGCGCTGGGCTGGGACGAGGTGCGCTTCCCGGCACCGGTGCGCGCCGGCGACGCCCTCACCATCACCATCGCGGCGACCAGCAAGCGCCCGTCTCAGAGCCGCCCCGGCATCGGCATCGTCGAGAGCCGCCAACGCGTGCTCAAGGAGGGTGACGAGCCCGTGCTCACCTTCACCGCCGCCTTCATGATGGCGATGAAGGAGGGCTCCTAGCTGGCAGCGGTCAGCTATCAGCCGTCAGCTTAATCGAGCCTGCTATCGGGATAGCGCGAAAAGGGCTGATAGCTGATAGCTGACCGCTGACAGCTGGGTACTTCACCCCGCCGGCTCCAGAAAGTTGGCGATGACCTTCTTCGTGCCCGCCTTCTCGAAAGCGATGTCGAGCTTGTTGCCGTCGACGGCGACGACGCGGCCGTAGCCGAACTTCTGGTGGAACACCCGGTCGCCGGCGGCGAACTCGGCCTCCGTATCGGGCAGTTTGGCCTTGCCGGGATCGGCGCTGGCGAGCGGCCCGCGGCCGCGCACGAAGCGGTGGTAGCGGCTCTGGCGCCCGCCCAGCGCCGGCCGCGGCGTGGTTGGCGCGAAGCCGGCGGCCGGCTCCGCGAGGCCCTCGGCGCCCGCCGCCGCCCTCGCCCCCATCCCCGCCATTCCGGCATAGAGGCCGGGCTCGGCACGCACCTCGAGGTGCTCGGACGGCAGCTCGGCGACGAAGCGCGAGGGGATGTTCGAGAGCCATTGGTTGAAGACCCGCCGGCTCGCGGCGTGGGAGATGTGCACCAGCTTGCGCGCCCGGGTGATGCCGACATGGGCCAGGCGCCGCTCCTCCTCGAGCGCTTTGTCGCCGCCCTCGTCGAGGGCCCGCTGGTGGGGGAACAGGCCCTCCTCCCAGCCCGGCAGGAAGACGCTGTCGAACTCCAGCCCCTTGGCGCCGTGGAGCGTCATCAAGTTGACCGCCTCGCCGCCCCTGGCCTCGGCGTTGTCCATCACCAGGCTGACGTGCTCGAGGAAATCGGCCAGGCTCTCGAACTCCTCGAGTGCGTAGACCAGCTCCTTGAGGTTCTCGAGCCGGCCCGGCGCCTCCGGGCTCTTGTCCGCCTCCCACCTGGCGCTGTAGCCCGACTCCTCGAGCACGATCACGACCAGCTCAGGGAGCGAGAGCGTCTGGGCGGCGGCGCGCCAGCGCTCGAAGCCCTCGAGCAGGGCGGCGAGGCCACTCCTGGCCCGGCCCTTGAGCTCCTCGGTCCGCACCAGCTCCCGGGCGGCGGCGACGAGCGACAGGCCCTTGGTACGGGAGCGGATGTTGATGGCCTGGACGCTGCGCGCGCCGAGGCCCCGTTTGGGCACGTTGACGATGCGCTCGAAAGCGAGGTCGTCGTCGTCCTGGGCCACCACCCTGAGGTAGGCGATGGTGTCGCGGATCTCCTGGCGCTCGTAGAAGCGCAAGCCGCCGATCACGCGATAGGGCAGGCCGCGAGTGAGGAAGCGGTCCTCGAACTCGCGGGTCTGGAAGCCGGCGCGCACCAGGATCGCGGTCTCGCTCAGGCTCTCGCCCCTGGCCTGCAGCGCCTCGATCTCGTCGGCCACGGCGCGGGCCTCGTCCTCGCCGTCCCAGACCCCGCGCACCACCACCGGCGCGCCCGCCTCCTCGTCGGTCCACAGCTCCTTGCCGAGCCGCCCCTGGTTGTGGGCGATCAACGCCGAAGCGGCGCCCAGGATATGCGGCGTCGAGCGGTAGTTGCGCTCGAGGCGGATCACCCGGGCGCCGGGGAAGTCGTTCTCGAAGCGCAGGATGTTGCCGACCTCGGCGCCGCGCCAGCTGTAGATCGACTGGTCGTCGTCGCCGACGCAGCAGATGTTGTTGCGGCCCCGGGCGAGCAAGCGCAGCCACAGGTACTGGGCCACGTTGGTATCCTGATACTCGTCGACCAGGATGTACTTGAAGCGGCGCTGATAGTCGGCGAGCACGTCGGGGTGGGCGGTGAAGAGGTCGAGGCAACAGAGCAGCAAATCGCCGAAGTCGGCGGCGTTCACCGCGCGCAACCGGGCCTGGTAGGCGCGGTAGAGGTCGAGGGCGCGGCCGTGCGCGAACTCGCCGACCTCGGCCGCCGGCACCTTTTCGGGGTCGAGGCCGCGGCTCTTCCAGCGCTCGATGATGCCGAGGAGCGCCCGCGCCGGCCAGCGGTTGGCGTCGACGTTGGCGGCTTGAAGCACCTGCTTGAGGACCCGGATCTGGTCGTCGGCGTCGAGGATGGTGAAGTTGCCCTTGAGCCCGACGAGCTCGGCGTGGCGGCGCAGGAGGCGCACCCCCATGGCGTGGAAGGTGCCGAGCCAGAGGCCCTCGACGACCCCGCCGATGTGCTCGGCGACGCGCTCGTGCATCTGGCTCGCGGCCCGGTTGGTGAAGGTGACGGCGAGGATCTGGCCGGGCCAGGCGCGCCCGGTGGCGAGCAGGTGGGCGAGGCGGGTGGTCAGCACCCGGGTCTTGCCGGTGCCGGCGCCGGCCAGCACCAGCACCGGCCCCTCGGTGGCCTCCACGGCCTGGCGCTGGGCCTCGTTGAGCCGGGCGAGATAGGGCGGCTCGCCGGCCGCGGCGGGCGCGGAAACGTCGAGGGATCCGAGGTCGAAGGGATCGGTCATGGCGCGCCCGCTATATAACATAAGGCGCGGCTGCCGGGGGCGCCGGAGGGGCGGGATGCCGCTTGCCTCAGGCCTCCCCCCGCTCCTCGGCGCGGACCTCCATGAGTGCCCGGTTGTAGGCCAAGAGCACCTCGCGCTGGTGGACCACGCCGACCACCTTCATGCCGGCCTCGTCCTCGACCACCGGCACGTGGTCCTCGGCGCTCGCCTCCATCAGCGCCAGCGCGTGCTCGAGATCGTCGTCGGGCAGCAGCACCACGGGATCACGGCGGGCCACGTCGCGGACGTTGATCAGGGCGTCGAGGCCGGCGTCGAAGACCACCTCCTTGATGTCGGTGAAGCCGAGCCGCCCGACCAGGCGGTCGTGGGCGTCGACCACCAGGAAGTGACCGTGGGGCGCCGACTGCAGCAGCGCCTTGATGCGATCGATCCCGGTGCTTTCGGCGATGAGTTGGAAGTCGTCGCTCATCAGCTCGGCGACCCGCCGGCTCTTCAACAGGTGACGCACCCGGCCGCCCTTGACGTTCAGGTTGCGGCGCTCGAGCTGCAAATGGAAGAAGGAGCGTCCGAGGATCTGCTGGGTGATGGTGCTGGCCACCACCACCGCCACCATCACCGCCAGGGTCACGGCGTAGTCGCCGGTGAGCTCGAAGACGATGAGGATGGTCGAGATCGGCGCGCCCAGCACCGCCGCCGCCACCGCCCCCATGCCAACGATGGCGTAGAGCCCGGTCTCGGCGGCGAGCCCGGGAAAGGCGGCCGCGGCGAGGAGGCCGAACGCGCCCCCCGCCATGGCGCCGAGATAGAGCGAGGGGCTGAAGACGCCGCCGCCGAAGCGCGAGGCGAGGGTAATCACCGTCGCCGCGGTCTTGGCGACGACCAGCGCGAACAGCAGCCACAGCGGGAACAGCCCGCGCAGCGCGTCGTCGGTGGCGCCGTAGCCGACGCCGAGTACGTGGGGGAAGACGATGGCGATGGCGCCGACGGCGAGGCCGCCAACGGCGGGGCGCGACCAGTTGGGCAGCGACGACCTGGCCGCCATGTCCTCGGCCACCATCGCGCTCTTCATGAAGGCCATGGCCAGTCCCGCGGAGACCACGCCCAAGAGCAGGAAGGCGGGGAACTCGAAGAACGACTGGACCGCGTAATGGGGCAGGACGAAGGCCGGAAAGTCGCCGAGGTGGGCGCGGCTGACGATGGTGCCGGCGACCGAGGCGATGACCACGGGCGCGAAGGCGTGCAACGCGTAATGGCCGATCACCACCTCGAGGGCGAAGAACACGCCGGCGATGGGGGCGTTGAACGAGGCCGCCACCCCCGCCGCCACGCCGCACCCCAGGATGGTGAGCGAGAGCGAGGGGCTGAGGCCGAAGCGGGCCGCCGCCGCCGAGGCCAGCGCCCCGCCGAGGTGGACGATGGGGCCCTCGCGACCGGCCGAGGCGCCGACGCCGAGCGAGGCCGCGCTCAACGCCGCCGCCCCCAGACCGTCCTTGAGCGGGAGCCGTCCGCCCCGGAGCGCCCCGGCCTCGATCACCTCGGCCACGCCCTGGGGCCGCTTGCCCGGCATCAGGAACTCGAGAAAGAGGCCGATCGCGAGCCCGCCCAATGCCGGGGCCAGCAGCAGGCGCCACCACGGCAACTCGGCGGCAAGGGCGTAGACCCGCTCGGACGAGAAGCCGAGGGCGCCCGACTGGACCAGGCCGACGCCGAGGCGGAACAGGATAGCGGCATAGGCGACGGCGATGCCGATCAGCGCCGCCAGCAGCGTCAGGATCACCTACTCGTTGCGCCGCAACCGACGCCAGCGCAGCGCCAGTCGGGGCAGCCTGGAATGGCGCCGCTCCATGACCGTCTAAGGACCCGGGTCGGCGCTGATCAGCGCGGACACGGGTAACGCAGCGCCAGCATCGCCACCATCCCCTCGATGGCGGGCTCCTCGAGCCGCTCGGGATGTTCGGCGAGCCAGTCGAGGTAATTGTCGCTGAGCTCGCGGGGGTCGACCTCGGGCGTCTCGGGGCAGAAGGCGGGCACGGCTTGGCGCGTCTCGACCGCGAGGGCGTGGGTGCGCACGACGCCGATGATCACGCCGGCGCACAAGCTCTTGCGGGCGATGCCCACCACCGCGTCGGGAAAGCGGCCGGCGCAGGCGTCGCCGAGGAAGCGGTTGGTGAGTGGTTCGGCCTGTGCCGCGGCGCCGGCGGCGACGCCGCCCGCCAACACGGCGCCCCGCAGGCACGCCTTGAGGCCGCCGCGGCGAGCCGGCGCTCTCACTTGCATTGGCCGATGGAGCCTTCCTTGCAAACGTGCTTGCCGTCGGTCCAGGTGGCGCCCGAGAGGTCGGCGTTGAGCAAGTCGGCCCCTTTCATCCGCGCGTCGGTAAAGTCGGCGTCACGCAGAATCGCTCGAAACAGGCGCGCACGGCGCAAATCGGCGTCCTTGAAGGAGGCGCCGGTGAGGTCGGCCTTGGTGAAGTCGGCCTCCACCAGCCGCGCCTCGTCGAAGCGGACGCGGCGGAGGGTGGCACTGAAGAACTTGGCGCGCCGGGCGTCGGCCTTGGTCAGGTTGCTGTCCGAGAGGTCGGCGCGGGCAAGCCGCGCATCGCGCAGGTTGGCGCCGCTGAGGTCGACGTTGACGAGCGACCGCTCGCCAATCATGCAGCGCTGCCACACCACCCCCGGGCCCGCCGGGTCGGTGCAGGCGGCGTGGGCCGCGCGCGGCGCCAGCGCCAGCGGCGCCGCGCCGGCGGCGATCAGGACGACCAGGAATGACCGCTTGAGCATATTCGAGCCATGGTTCCAATCGGGCGCAAGGCTAAGCCGAAACGGCGCGGCGGGCAACGGCCCACGACACGGAGCTCTCAAGCGAGCTTGCGTCGGATGCCCATTACGCGGCCGGCGAGCTCGGGCCGGGGCAGGCCCTCGTGGGCGGCCATGATCGCGACCAGCTTGTCGCGGGCGTAAGCGGGGAGCGGCACCGAGCGGTGCGCCGCCATGTCGACGTGGATGGCGAGCCACTCGCTGGTCGCCGCCCGATATCGCTTCTCGGCGTGGAACATCTCCTGGAAGATGTGGATGCGTTTCGAATCGAAGTCGAGGAGCTGCACGGTGAAGCTGAGCCGGTCGCCCTCGACGACCTCGTCGAGATAGTTGACGTGGGCCTCGAGCATGAAGATCGAATGCTGCTCCCGCGCGGTGTAGGCCCAGCCGATGCCCAACATGTCCATGAAGGCGTCGGTCGAGAGGTCGAAGGCGCGCACGTAATAGGTCACGTTGAGGTGCCCGTTGGGATCGATCCATTCGGGCAGGACCTCGGTCTCGAAGAGGGCGAGCGGCGCGGCGTAGGCCATGGCGGGAATGATATTGAACGCGGGCGCGCCGGCAAGACCTTAGAGAGGCCCAGGTTGTTTGCCCGGGAGGGCGGGCGTAAAGTAAGCCTAAGCGGGACGAGGTAGCCGAAGGTCATGGACGCTGTCGCGAAACAGACCGAGGTCGTGATCTCGGAGCTGCGGGCGCTGCTCGGCGAGCGCCTCAGCACCTCGGCGGCGGTGCGCGAGCTCCACGGCACGGACGAGTCCTATCACCGCCCGGAACCGCCCGACGCGGTGGCCTTCGCCCAATCGACCGAGGAGGTGGCCGAGATCGTCAAGATCTGCGCCCGCCACAAGACGCCGGTGATCCCCTTCGGCACCGGGACCTCGCTCGAGGGCCACGTCATGGCCCGCTACGGCGGGGTCTCGATCGACACCAGCGGCATGGACGCGATCCTCAAGGTCAACGCCGAGGACCTGGACGTGACGGTGCAGGCCGGCGTCAGGCGCAAGCAGCTCAACGAGTACCTGCGCGACACCGGCCTCTTTTTCCCCATCGATCCCGGCGCCGACGCCTCGTTGGGCGGCATGGCCGCGACCCGGGCCTCGGGCACCAACGCGGTGCGCTACGGCACCATGCGCGAGAACGTGCTGGCGCTCACCGTGGTGCTCGCCGACGGGCGCGTGATCCGCACCTCGCGACGGGCCCGCAAGTCCGCGGCGGGCTACGACCTGACGCGGCTCTTCGTGGGCTCGGAGGGCACGCTGGGCGTGATCACCGAGGTCACGCTCCGGCTCTACGGCATCCCCGAGGCGATCTCGGCCGCGGTGTGCAACTTCGCCGACGTCAACGCCGCCGTCGACACCGCGATCCTGACCATCCAATCGGGCATACCGGTGGCCCGCATCGAGCTCTTGGACGAGCTTCTCATGGACGCCCTCAACAAGTACTCGAAGCTCGACTACCCGGTGCGGCCGACGCTGTTCCTCGAGTTCCACGGCACCGAGGCCGGGGTCCGCGAGCAGGCCGAGAACGTGCAGGCGATCGCCGCCGAGCACGGCGGCGGCGACTTCCAGTGGACCTCGAACAGCGAAGAACGCAACAAGCTGTGGCAGGCGCGCCACGACGCGGCTTACGCCTGCTTTGCCTTGCGCCCCGGCGCCAAGGGCTGGGCCACCGACGTCTGCGTGCCGATCTCGCGGCTCGCCGAGTGCATCGCCGAGACCAAGAAGGACACCGACCGGTCGTCGCTGATCACGCCGCTGGTGGGCCACGTCGGCGACGGCAACTTCCACCTCGTGCTCCTGATCGACCCCGACGACCCGGAAGAGGTGGCCGAGGCCAAGCGCCTCAATGACCGCCTCGTGACGCGGGCGCTGGCCATGGAGGGGACGTGCACCGGCGAGCACGGCATCGGACTCGGCAAGATGGACTTCCTCGTCGCCGAGCACGGCGAGGCGGTCGCGGTGATGCGCACCATCAAGATGGCCCTCGACCCCGAGAACATCATGAACCCGGGCAAGATGGTGCGGGTCTGAAGCTTAACGGGCGTCGCCCGCGGTCGCCGGCGCCGTTGGGGCGCCGCCCGGGCCCGCGACGCGGCGCCAACGACGTCCCCGCCCCCGCCCCCGCGCCCGCCTTGGACCCATGTCGGCCCTGACCGAGCTGCAGCGCTCGCCGCGCTTCCTCGCCTCCCTGGTGGCGATCACCGCCATCGGGCCGCTCTCGATGCAGATCTTCCTGCCCGCGCTTCCCGCCATACAGCGCGACTTCGCGGCCGCCCCCGGCGCGGTGCAGCTGGCGCTGAGCTTGTCGATGGTGTCGATCGCGCTCGCCACCCTCGCCTTCGGGCCGATCTCCGATCGCTACGGGCGGCGGCCGGTGGTGATCGCCGGCCTCGGCCTGTTCCTGGTCGGCACCGCGGTCTGCGCCGCCGCCCCCGACGTGCCGTCGCTGATCGTCGGGCGCATCTTCCAGGCCGCGGGGGGAAGCTCGGGCATGGTCCTTGCCCGCGCCATCGTCCGCGACGTCTATCCCGACGCGCGGGTGGCGCAGGCCATCGCCTACCTGACCATGGCCATGGTGGTGGCGCCGATGGTGGCGCCGGCGCTGGGCGGAGCGCTCACCGATCTCTTCGGTTGGCGCGCCAACTTCGTCTTCGTCGGTGCGGTCGGCGTGGCGGTAACCGCCCTCATGCTCTCGCGGCTGCCCGAGACCAACCGCTCGCCCTCGCCTCTCCAGGGCCTCGCCGGCATCGTCTCGGGCTTCGTGAGGCTGCTGCGGGCGCCGATCTTCTGCGGCTATGTCTTCCAGGCCGCCTTCTCGGCGGGATCGTTCTTCGCCTTCGCCTCGGGCGCGCCCTACGTGATGGTCGACGTCCTGGGGCGCCCGGCGACCGAGTACGGCCTCTACTTCATCTTCTTGGGGCTCGCCTATATCGCCGGCAACTACGTCTCCGCCCGCACCTCCGGGCGCCTCGGCATCCACCCCATGCTGGTGGCGGGGAGCGTGCTGGCGCTGGCGGGCACGTTGCTCACCGCGGCGCTGGCCCTCATCTTCCCATGGTCGGCACCGCTCATCTTCGGCCCCGGGATTTTGATTGGTTTCGCCAACGGGCTCACCATGCCGAACGCCCAGGCCGGCGCCGTAAGCTACGCGCCCCGCGCCGCCGGCACCGCCTCGGGCCTGGCCGGCTTTCTGCAGATGCTGTTGGCTGCGGTCTTCGCCCAGGTCGTGGGCAGCTTGCAGGACGGGACGCCCTATCCGATGATCGGCTTCATGGTATTGGGCTCGACGCTGGCGCTGGTCTCGATCTCGCTGGCGCTGTGGCTGAGCCGCCGTCAGATGGTCGGGCAGAGGGGCGGCCAGAGGGGCGAATAGAGGGGCGGGCCCGAGGGTCCGCGCTGGCGCGGCCTGAGAGCGATTCCAATTGACCTGGAATCGCTCTAGGCTCGGGACATGAGCACGAGTGGTCTCAGGGCGGCACCGGCCCGGGTGCGGACCATCGCCTTCGCCGCGGCGTTGCTCGTGGGCTTAAGCCCGGCCCCGCCGCTCCGCGCCTTCGAGGCCGAGGTGCTCGACTCGGTGGTCAGCGTGCTGCCCCAATGGGCCAACCCGGAAGGCCATGCCGAACGCCCCGAGGGCACCGCGGTCGCAGTCCTTCCGGGGGGTTATCTCGCCACCAACCTGCACGTGGTGGCGCGCGCCCTGAGCATCACCATCCGGCGCCACGACGGCCGCCTGCGGCGGGCCGAGATCGTGGGCCGCGATCCCCTTACCGACCTCGCCCTCTTGAAGATCGACGACGACCTTCCGGTGCTGCCGCTTGGCCCCGAGCCGGCGCTCGGCAGCAAGGTATGCATCGTCGGCAACCAGTTCGGGCTCGACCTCTCGGTCACCTGCGGCGTGGTCTCGGGCCTGCGGCGCTCGGGCGTCGGCTTCAATGAGGTCGAGGACTTCATCCAGACCGACGCGGTCGCCAACCCCGGCAGCTCGGGCGGTGCCCTGGTCGATGCCGAGAACCGGCTGGTGGGCCTGGTTTCGGCCATCTTCACCAAAGGGAGCGACGCCAACATCGGCGTCAACTTCGCGGCCTCGACGGCGCTGGTGTTGCGCGTCGCCCGGGAGCTGGCCGCCCACGGCCGGGTGGAGCGGGCCAAGTTGGGCGTGCGCATCGAGAGCCTCGGCGAGGAGGAGCGCACCACCCTGGTGGGCGCGCGCGTGATCCGCGTCGAGCCCGGCAGCGCCGCCGCGGCCGCCGGCCTCGCCGCCGGCGATATCATCACGGCGATCGCCGACCGCGCGGTCGCCAAGATCAGCGACGTGGTCGCGGCGGTCTACCTGCACCGCGTCGGTGAGCGCCTGGCGGTGGCGATCCGGCGCGGTGACGCGAGCCTCGAGCTCAACGTCGAGCTGGGGAGATGAGGAGCCGTCAGCCGTCAGCTTTCAGCTATCAGCTCCACTTGAGTGGGCATCCTATGCGTCGCCACTGATCGCGGCGCGATTAGGGCTGATAGCTGATCGCTGACCGCTGATGGCCGCGAGCGCGAGCGAGCGATGGAGACCGACAATGATCAAGGTTTGGGGACGCGCCAACTCGGTGAACGTGCAAAAGGTGGTCTGGGCTTGCGTCGAAGCGGGGCTCGATTTCGAACGAACCGACGCCGGCGGCGCCTTCGGCCTGGTCGACGAACCCTGGTACCTGGAGCTGAACCCCAACGGGCGCATCCCGGTGATCGACGACGACGGCTTCGTGCTCTGGGAATCGAACGTCATCGTGCGCTACCTGGCGTCGAGGTACGGCGGCGCCGAGCTCTGCCCCCAGGACGCTGAGGGGCGGGCCTTGGCCGAACAATGGATGGAGTGGGAGCAGACGGCGATCCAGCCCGTCCTCACGCCGGTGTTCTGGGGGCTGGTGCGCACCGCCCCCGAGGATCGCGATTGGGGCGCCATCGAGAGCGGCCGCGCCGCCGCGGTCCGGCTTTGGGGCATCCTCGACGCCTGGCTCGAGGAGCGCGCCTACCTGGCGGGAGAGCAGTTCAGCATGGCCGACATCCCGCTCGGCGCCGGCATTCACCGCTGGTTCGCCCTCGAGGTCGAGCGACCGAAGATGCGCCACCTCGAGGACTGGCACCAGCGCCTCAGCGCCCGCCAGGGCTACCGCGACCACGTCGCCCTGCCCCTCAGTTAAGCAGCCCAGGGCCGGCGGCGACGCGGTGACGGAATTGTGACCGGCGGTGGCAAACATGCTAACCTATATTGAGAACTGGGAGCAGCGGACGGGCGCGGCTCCATGCCCGATGCGGGTCCGCGCCGGGCCGTTCGGGTTCCGCAAAAGCGGAGAACCGACAATGAGAGTGGCAAGTTGCATGGCGCTGGTGGCGTTGATGCTCGCCGCCTTCGGCCCCAGCGCCGGGCAGGCACGGGCCGAGGTCAGCATCCATCTCGGCTATGGCATTGGCTCCGGCTACGGCTCTCCTTACGGCTATTACCGCCACCGCGGTTACGGTTACCCCTACCGCTATCGCCACTCCTACGGATATCCGATCTACCGCCCGGGCTACAGCTACGTGCGGCCCTACTACGCCGACCCCGTATATGCTCCGTCGCGCTCGGCGCCGCCGCCCCCCGCTCCGGCAGCCCAGGCGCGACCGCCGTACGACACCTCCTTTTGCCGCGAGTATACGAGGCAGATCGTCATCGATGGCGAAGAGCAGACGGCGTATGGCACTGCGTGCCGCCAATCCGACGGCACCTGGCGCATTCTGAACTGACGCCGGTTGCCGATCTCGGGCGCGGGATATCGGGTATCGTTAGGGTCGATCATGGGTGCGCGCCGGCGCGGCCGATTGTAGACTGACCGCCGTCATCTGGGATCCGGCCGCTGAGGCCCCGCCGCTGGTGAGGACGCGCATGGCGGATGAGTTCCTGAACTACGACCGTCTCGTCGAGAAGGCGCTCCGCAGCGTGGTGCGTCAGGCCCTCGCGCACAGTGCCAGCGAAGGCCTCAAGGGCGCCCATCATTTTTACGTCTCGTTCCTGACCGGGTATCCGGGGGTCGAGCTTTCGGACCACTTGCGCGCCAAGCACGGCGACGAGATGACCATCGTGTTGCAGCATCAGTTTTGGGGGCTCGAGGTGGGCGAGGACGTCTTCGAGGTCACCCTCAGCTTCGGCGGCGCGCAAGAACGGCTGCGCGTGCCCTTGGCCGCGGTCACCGCCTTCGCCGACCCCAGCGTCGAGTTCGGCCTCCAGTTCAAGACGGCTGACGGATCGCCCTCGGCCGGGGCGGCGGCCAAGAGCGGGACGGAGGACGGGGCCGAGCGCAGCGCGCGCGCCGAGGGCGGCGAAGCGTCGCTCGAGGCGAACGCGGAAACGGGTGACAAGGTGGTCGCCCTCGACACCTTCCGCGGCAAGAAGTGAGACGAAGAGTTCTCAGTCATCAGTTGTCAGTTATCAGCAATCGACTATCTGTTTTGGGTGAGGCCGTGACGCTTCGCTCGTCGCTGCAATCTGAAAACTGACAACTGATAACTGATGACTGAAAGCTAGGTATGTCCGACTTCGCCTATCAGGAAATGTTCGAGTTGGCCGCGGCCGAGGTGCCCTACCGGCAGCTCACCACCGACCACGTCACCACCGCCGAGGTGCTTGGCGAGCGCGTGCTGCGGGTCGAGGCCGAGGCCCTGACCCTGATCGCGGCCGAGGCCATGCGCGACATGGCGCACCTCCTCCGCCCCGGGCACCTGCAGCAGCTCCGCGACATCCTCGACGACCCCGAGGCCTCCGCCAACGACCGTTTCGTGGCCCTTCAGCTGCTCAAGAACGCCAACGTCGCCGCCGGCATGGTGCTGCCCTCGTGCCAGGACACGGGCACCGCCATCGTAATGGCCAAGAAGGGCCAGTTCGTGTGGACCGGGGGCGCCGACGAGGCGGCGCTCAGTCGCGGCATCCATCAGACCTACACCGGCACCAACCTCCGATACAGCCAGCTCGCCCCCGTTGACATGTTCACCGAGGTCAACACCGGGACCAACCTGCCGGCGCAGATCGAGATCTACGCGGCCGCGGGGCGGAGCTACGACTTCCTCTTCATCGCCAAGGGCGGCGGCTCGGCCAACAAGACCTTCCTCTTTCAGGAAACCCCGGCGATCATGAACCGCGGGCTGCTGCTGGACTATCTCGACGCCAAGTTCAAGTCGCTCGGCACCGCCGCCTGTCCGCCCTATCACCTGGCGGTGGTGATCGGCGGCACCTCGGCCGAGTTCAACCTCAAGACCCTGAAGCTCGCGACTTGCCGCTACCTCGACGGTCTTCCGGTCACCGGCAACGAGCTGGGCCGCGCCTTTCGCGACCGCGACATGGAGCACGAGATCCTCGAGCTCACGCGGCGCTCCGGCATCGGCGCGCAGTTCGGCGGCAAGTACTTCTGTCACGACGTGCGCGTGGTGCGCCTGCCCCGCCACGGCGCCAGCGTGCCCATCGGCATCGGCGTCTCGTGCTCGGCCGACCGCCAGATCCTGGGCAAGATCACGGACGACGGAGTCTATCTCGAGCAGCTCGAGACCGAGCCCGCCCGCTACCTGCCCGAGGTCGAGCAAGCCGAGCTCGGCGGCGAGGTCATTGAGATCGACCTCGACCGGCCCATGGCCGAGCTCCTCGAGACCCTATCGCGGCACCCGATCAAGACCCGACTCGCGCTTACCGGCACCTTGATCGTGGCCCGCGACGCGGCCCACGCGCGGCTGCGCCAGCGGCTCGACGCGGGCCACGATCTGCCGTCCTATTTCAAGGATCACATGATCTACTACGCCGGTCCGGCCAAGACGCCCGAGGGCTACGCCTCGGGCTCGTTCGGCCCCACCACCGCCGGCCGCATGGACGCCTACGTCGACCTCTTCATGCGCCACGGCGGCAGCATGGTGACCCTCGCCAAGGGCAACCGCGGGCGCGAGGTACGGGAAGCCTGCAAGGCGCACGGCGGCTTCTACCTGGGCTCGATCGGCGGCCCGGCGGCGGTGCTCGCCCGGGACTGCATCCGCAACGTCGAGGTGCTCGAGTATCCCGAGCTGGGGATGGAGGCGATCTGGCGTATCGAGGTCGAGAACTTCCCCGCCTTCATCGTCATCGACGACAAGGGCAACGACTTCTTCGCCAGGCTCTAGGGCAATTCCAGGTCGCCTGGAATCGCTCTAGATTCTTTTCGCTTACGGCAGTGGATCTGGCAGCGGACCTGAAGGTCCGCGCCTGCGCGGGCGCGCCGGAGGGCCAATGGGCCGCAACGGACAAAACCGTCGCGGCGCCGTCTGAGCGACTCCCGACAAAGGTGAAGCGCTCTAGCCTTTCGATTTAGCGCGCCGCCGGCCGGCCTTGGCCGCTTTGGCCTGGCCCTTCTTGTTCGCGCCCTCATCCGCCGTTTGCTCGAGGTAGACGCTGGTGGCGGTGGCCAGGATATCCTGGTAGGTGTACCCGCTTTGCTTGGCCAGTGCGTTGAAACGCGCAAACTGCTTCGCCGCGAGGCGCACGGTGAGCTGGCGGCGTGGTCGTTTGCGCTTATCCTCGGGCTTCGCCGCCTTGGCCGGGGCCGGGGCTGGTGACGGCGCCGCCGCGGGCGCTGAGGTGGGGGACGGGGGCACCTGTGGCCGGGGGCCGCCGCGGCGGTGAATCAATGCGGCCAGCGGTCCCCCGGCGGCCGGCGCGGCCGGCGCGGCGCGCGGCGTCGGCTGCGGCGCGGGAGCGGGCTCGGCGGTGCCCGGCGCGACTTCACCGACGATGTCGTCGAGGACCGAATGGCGCCGCTCGCCGCCATCGTAGGAGCGCTGCGCCTGCCTCCGATCGAGTTTGCCCCGCAGGTCGTCGATGCCCACGTAACCGACCGCCGGCGCCGGCGCCGCATCGCCCTTGCGCGCGAAGAGCGCGTTCCGGGTGAGACTGGTCGTATCCTCGCTCATGCCGCTCGGCCCGACGGGTGCGGGGTGCTAACCGGAAACTCGCCGTCCGAACACCGGCGCCGGCGCTCGTTTGCCGAAGGTCCGGACCCGCTGAGGCTCGCGGCGGTCGTCGCCGCTGTACGCCAGCTGCGCACGGCGGCGCTCGACTTTGCCCAAACGCGAGGCGATGTACTGCCAGAGCTCGATGATCTCGGCCGACGATTTGGAGTTCGGATCGAGCTCCATCACCGTGCGTCCATCGATCATGCTGGTCGCGAAATCGATGCGTTGGTGGACGGTGACCGGCGCCACGGTGCCGTGCTGCGACAGCGCCACCGCCGCCTCGGCGGTGATTCGGGCGCGCGGGGTGGCCGCGTTGATGGCGAAAATCAGCCGCTTTTCCTGGCTGTCGATGATGTCGACGGTGGCCCCCACCGCGCGCAAATCGTGAGGGCTAGGCCGCGTCGGAACGACCACCAAATCAGCGTAGCTGACGATTTCGCGAATGGTATCGGTGACCGCGGGCGGCGTGTCGACGAAGACCAGCTGGATGCCTGCTTTGCGCAGCTCCGACAGATCGTCCATCAGGCGCGAGAAGTCGGTGCGCACGAACACAGGGGTTTCGGACTCGCGGGCGTTCCACCATTCCGCGAGACTGCCCTGAGGGTCGGTATCGATGAGCGCCACGGGTCCCGTGTTGACGAGGTCGGCCTGGACCGCCAGTTGACCGCACAAGGTGGTCTTTCCCGAGCCGCCCTTTTGCGAGGCGAAGACGATCACCTGCATCGTCATCGCCGGTGTCGCCTCGGGCTCGGCCGCTCGGTCGCTCATCTCCCCCACGGCCTGGGCGGTTTGAGGTCCGGTGTGGAGCGCATCCCCGGTCGGGGGCTTAGGTGGCAACATTGCCGTCTCCCTCGGTTTCCTCGCTACCCCGACTCAAAGAATGGCGTCCGGCCCGATCGCTCACACCCGTCTCCCTCCGACAGTTCGCCTCCTGAGGGAGCCGATTGCCGCACCGTAACCGCCGCGGATGCGATCTTTCGACCCCCCTCGTCCCGGCAAATACGAGAGAATCATCGCTTCCATGAATGATAAGTGACCGGTCGATTCCAGACAAGTTCGCACTTTAGGCTTACTTGTTAAGCAAAAATCGTTAACCGCGCACTAATGTCGCGGCGGTGGCGCCGCATCGCCATATTCGGGCAGGAGGTGGCGTCAGGAGAGCCCTTTCATGACCGAATATGCGCCGGGCGCCGGCAGCTGCGCGGACGCCCGCGGGGGCTGTCTTCTGTTCGGCCCAGCGGAGCCAGCCTCGTGACACACGGTGTGGTGCGGGGGGCCGCCGAGCGCGTTAGCGGCGCGGCCCGGTCTGCTCCAGATAGGCGTGGGTCGCGGTCTCCAGAACGTTCTGGTAGGTGCGGCCGCTGCGCCCGGCCAGGTTCTTGAAACGGCGAAACTGGTCGAGCGGGAGGCGCACCGTGAGCTGGCGGCGCTTGCCCTTCCGAGCCCGGACCGCGACGGCGGCGACGGGGCGGTGCTGAGCGGCGCTCGCCGGCGAGGTGTCGGGGGGGATGATTGTCGATCGCCGCCTGATCAAGAGACCGAGACCGGAACAATAATGTCCGGGCGAGGCCGGGTCGGCGATCGGCTTTACCACTTCGTTCCGCGCCGCCGTCACCGGGCCCACGTGGCGCTCGAAGGCAAGGATCGGTGAAGCTTCGCCCTTACGGGCAAGGACGCGACCGAGCAGAGTGGCCACTGCGTGGATCGTCATACTTCTGACTCCTCTAAAGAGGGTGTTATGCCCTCACCCGGCGTCCGAACATCGGCCCGGCGGGGCGCCGGTCGCGGCCCACGAAGGGGCGCCGTAGGTGGCCGCGGTCGAGCTTGTCGAGTCGCGCGCAGAGGTATTGCCACAGCGCCGCGACCTCCGCCGCCGCGCGCGAATTCGGATTGAGCTCCATCACCGCACGGCCGTCGATCATGCTGGTCGCGAAGTCGACCCGCTGGTGCACAGTGGACGGTGCCACAGTGCCGTGCTGGGACAATGCCGTCGCCGCCTGTGCGGTGATGCGGGCGCGCGGCGTGGCGCCGTTGACGGCGAAGATCAAGGGCCGGTCCAGGGCCTCGACCACGTCCAGGGTGCCACCCACCGCCCTCAGGTCGTGAGGGCTCGGCCGGGTCGGTATGACGACGAGATCGGCATGGCCCACGATCCCGCGAATGCATTCGGTGGCGGCCGGTGGCGTGTCGATGAAGACAAGCCGGATACCTTGGCCGCGGAGCTGGTCGAGGTCCCCGCTCAGGCGATCGAGAGAGGTCTTCACGAAGACCGGCGTTTCCGCCTCACGCGCGTTCCACCACTGGGCGAGGCTGCCTTGGGGGTCGGCGTCGACGAGGGCGACGGGCCCGGCGCCCTCGAGCTCTGCCTGGACGGCGAGCTGGCCGCAGAGCGTGGTCTTGCCCGACCCACCCTTGCGCGAGACGAAGGCGATGACCTGCAAAGGCGCGGTGTTCGAGTCGCCTGAGGTCTGGTCCTGAAAGGAATGGCTGGGCTCGGTCAGCGTTGCCCTGGGCAAGGCGCCGAGCGCTGCTCCATAAGCTGTCGCCATGGTCTTCTCCTTTCGGCAGCCCCGCTGCCCTGGCTCGTCATCGAGCTCAAGGCCGGCGGCTCTGCCTCCCGCCATTTGCGGCGGTTTGCCTGATCTGAGGGGCCGGAGCCATTGTCCCGGCTCGGCGCGCGGCGCCGATCTCACGCTCACGATTGCGCCAGTCTCGTCGCCTCTTCGATGGAGGCGGCGAGCCTCTCGGGTCCGGCGTAATCGTAGACGCGGTAGCCCGACATCGCGATCCGCGGCGACGCACGGCCCCGCGCGGCGGTCCGGCCATGGCGGTCGCGCAGGTGGTGTACGTGGAGGCCGACGATGCCATTGCCGTGCTGGAGAGTGCGCTCGATCTCATAGGCGATGTACTTGTCGTTGGCGCTCGACTGCTGGCCGATGCAGACCACCGTGACGGCGGTGTTCGCGAGGACACTGTCGATCATCTGCTTGACCGCTGCCTGACCCATGCGGCAGGTCTTGTTCCACAGCCCCGGGGTGTCGAACCCGGCGGCGGAATAGGCCACCACATTCGGCAATTTGCGGACTGCGTTTACCCGCGCCAGGTCGCCCGGGTATTGAAAGCTGAAGTAGACTCGGAGAGTTTGGCGGAGTCCGGGCGCCAATCTGCCCTGACTCGAGGCCAACCCGAACACGGGTGTCTGGATTGCTTGGAGCATCATGTTTCTCCTTCGGCGGCCCCGCTGCCTTGACTCGCACGCGAGCCTTAGGCCGGAAGCTTTGCGTCCCGCCGTTTCCAGCGGTTTGCCCTGATCGAAGGAGCCCGCGGCCGCGAAGTCGTGACGCTGGGCGCAGGTCCTCGATGCATCCCAGGATAGAGGAAATTCGACGCCACAGGGGTGACGACGGTCACAGCGGGCGGCAATCGTTGACGCCGACCCCGTTCAGCAATCATAACGCCACCCCCGATGAGCGGCGTGAGGAGGGCTAAGACCGCTGTCCAGAGGAGCGAAGAAATACTCGGTGGTCCTTGCCGGGCACAAAACCAGCGTCTCGCTCGAGCCCGAGTTCTGGGAGGCGTTGCGGGCCATCGCCCGGGCCCGCGAGCGCACCATCAACGACCTCGTCAGCAACATCGATCGCGAGCGCACCGGCAACCTGTCGAGCGCCATCCGCCTCTATGTGTTGGACTACTATCGGCGCCAGGATTAGAGCGCTTCGGGGCTCCGGCTCGCTTCGCGACGCCCGGCCTCGCCTGCTACGGATTTAGCCTGCTGATCCCGCTGACGATTTTGCCTCGCACGACCTCGAACACGGCCGCGAGGTCGTCGCCGATCAGGAACGCTATGACGATGACGCCGATAGAAATACCGGCGACGATGATCCCGTACTCGACGACCGTGACGCCCGACGTGTTGGCCGCAAACGCGCGCAGTGCTCGCCCGATGCGGCGCGGCAGGGGCCGACTTTCGAGCCATGCACGGGCGTCTGCGATCATCCTCGACTTTCCCCAGAAGGGTTCGTAGCACAATTTCGCAACGAATGCCGTTAATCGTCTGTGCGCACGATCACACGCCAATGTGAGCGAGGTCACAATCTGATTCGGCCCCGAACGGTTCTTCATGCCGGCCTCTGAAGATATGCGGTAGACCGTCGCCGGGGATAATCCCGGGTCGGTTTTTTCCGCCCCTTGCCCTTCGGTGTGTCGGCGCGACCCCGCGTCAGTTGGTATTTGCGCCGATCGGTTCGTCCAGGCTGCCGAGGCCCTGCCTCAAGAGCCCGACCGGGTCGCTCGCCGCCCGCGGCCGGTCAGCCGCTTGCTCCGCCGGCGGCTGGCCTTCGTTCCCGGCCGAGCCGGCGCCGAGCCCACCGCTTCGTTGGATGACGAAGCGCTCGAGCTCGCCGGTCTGCAGAATCTTCGGTGCCGCGTCGAGCGGCCCGGTCAGGTCGATGGCGAAGCCCGGCGCCGCGGGATGGTCGGGAAGATCGAACCGGGTGCGAAAATCGATCAGCCATAACGGCAGGTCGACCGTCCCCTTCGCGATTGCCTGGCCGCCCGCGAGCACGAGTCGGATGCCGTCGGTGGCGGCGATGCCCCGTGCCAGCTGAAAATCGCCGTCGATGGAGACCATCCGGGTCTGGCCGCCGCCAAGCGTGGCTTCGACCAGGTTGAGGGGTGCGACAACAGCGTCGAGGCGCCCCAACTGATCGCTCAAGGCGACGAGATCGAGGCCATGGATGGCGCCATCCCGGGCCGCGAACGTCGCCTTGCCGGCCAGGGACGAGACCAGCTCGAGCTGGCTCCGGCCCCGGGTCTGGAACTGACCCTCGAACTCGAAGCGGCCGGTGACGCGGTCGACGCCGGCCGCCCTCACGAGCGCCTTCAAGAGGTCCCCATCCTCGAGGCGAACGCCGATTCCCACGGCCAAACCCGAGTCGCCTTGGATCCTGGCCCGCACGCTGACGTCGCCATCGAACAGCTTGCCCGCGAGCGGGTCGATGTCGAGGACCCCGTCCGCGAGCTTCACCGTCACCCTGGGCTGGCTGAACTCATAACCCTGAAAGACGATGCCCCCGGCGGCGAGCTTGAACTCGGCGTCAAAGGCCTCGAACCAGGCGATGTCGATCGGATCCGTCGACCAACGCGTGTCGGCCTCGGCGCCGGGCGACTCCACGGCCGCTCCCGGCGCCGCTCCCGGCCGACGCGGCAGGAACCCTTCGGGCGCGATGACCGCGGTGCTCTTGAGGTTGCCTTTGAGGCGCGGCCGCTCGCCGTCCCAGCGCGCGGAGATCGCGCCCGCGAAGTCGACCGACCCGATCCTGCCCTCGAGACCCGCCAGCCGCACCGAGGAAGCGTCGCCCGCCATCCAGGTGCGAAGCGCGAGGCCGCCCAACTCGACGCCGCGCGGCCGGTAGTCGATACCGAGCGTGACGAGCAAGCTTTCCAGGTCGGGGTGCTCCCCCTCGAGGTCGAGCTGGTAGCTCAGGCGCTCAGCGCCGGTATCGAGAGAACCGCTGAGCATGAGATCGGCCCCCGCCGCCCGCACCGAGAGCCGATCGAGGCTCAAACCTGCGGGCGTGCCCACGATCCGCCCGCTGACGGTGATGGGGCCGTCGTGCTGGCCCGGCGCCGATCCAAGCTCCATGCCGAACAGGGTCGCGACCTTGACCAGACTCGGGTGGTCGGCCGAGAGTCGCAGGTCGAAACGGGGGCGTGGGGTGAGCGCGACCACATCTCCGGCGACCGAGACCGTGGCCCCGGCGGCCTCCGCCGCGAGATCGACCGCGAGCGCCTCGAAGTTGCCGGCGACGGTGCCCTTGATCGCGAGCGCGCCGTGCTCGCCGGCCATCGCCCGAGACGGCGCCAGGCCCAGCATCGCCGCGAAGCCGGCGAGATCGGGGTGGCTCAGGTCGAGCCGCAGATCGAAGCTGCGGCCGGGCGTCGATCGGCCGACTCCGCCTTCGAACCTGACCTTGGCGTCGGCCACGGCGAGCTCGACGTCGACCGCGAGATCGCTGACCCGGCCCTCGAGCGAGCCCCTCAGGCGGGTGGCGCCCAAACCCGCCATCCACTCGGGCGCCTTCGCCCCGATGGCGGTCAAGAGCCGGCCCGCATCGCCGCTCCGGATATCGACGCTGGCCTTGATGGAGGGGGTGGTGGCAAAGTCCCGGGCCGTGCCGCTCACCGCGGCGCTGGCCCCGGCGACGTGCTCGACGCTGGCCCTTCGCACGCTCAAGATGCCGCCGACCAGGCTCGCATCGACGGTGAGACCCGAGATCTTAAGCTTGTTGACGATCAGGCTTTCGACTCGTGCCTTTATGTTGCTGTCGAAGGTTTCGAGCACGGCGAGGAGCGGGAACTTGGGCCCCGCCTCCGCCTCGCCCTCGGGGGCCTTCGCCGCGCCCACGCCGGGCAGATAGGCGTCGAGGATGAAGCGATCGACGGCGACGTCGAGGCTGAACGAGGGGCGCTCCCGGAGCGCGTAGGCCGCCGCTCCGGTGAGCCGCGAGGTATCGAGCCGCAGATCGATGCCGTTGGCCTGCACCAGTTCGGGCGTGAGCCGCACCCGGCTGGTCAGCGACAGCCTGTGCAACCGGCCGACGGGCACGGCGCTGACGTCGATCCCGAGCCAACTGATGAGCCGGCGCAAGTTGTCGGAGGCCGCCTCGAGCCTGCCGTCGAACCGCGTCTCGCCGCCCTCGGTCAGCGCCGTGCCGGAGACCAAGATGTCGGAGCTCCCCGGCAACAGCGCCGAGGCCCGGGCGAGCTCGAAACGCCCGTTACCGAGCGTTCCCTCGACCTGGACCTGGCGCATGACCTTGCCCCGGTAAATCACCGCCTCGAGGTTGAGCGCCACGCTGCCGCCGAGGCCTGCGGGGATGGCGAACACGCTGGCCGCCGCGTCCGGTTTATCCCCGCGTCCCGCCCGCTGCCCTCGCGCCGCCACCTGCTCGGCGGCCGATCGCAGCCAGGCGTCGAGGTCGAGACGGTTGACGGCGAGGGTCACGTCGACGTTGAGCGCCTTGTTCCTGGCGACGTTGACGGTCCCGGTAGCGCGCGCCTCACCCATGGTCAGACTGAGGTCGTTGAAACCCGCCTCGTTCGTGCTCGCCGCCACCTGGGCCTCGAGCCGGAAGGCTTGGGCGAGCAACGGCGGTGCCGACACAGGGGCATCGGCGACGGTGGCGACGAAGCTCACGAGGTCGGCGAGGCTCGCGCCCTCGGCCCGCAACTTGCCCCTGAGCTTGGCCACGTCGCCGAGCTTCGAGACGGCGCCGGCAAAGGCCACGCGGGCGCCCTCGTGGCCGAGCCTCAAGACCGCCTGCAGGGGCAGGCTTCGGCCTTCCTGGAGCTCGCCCACCGCGAGCTCGAAGCCGAGCCGCAAGCCGTGCAGCCGCGTCGTTCCGGCGGCCGTGAACGGGCCCTGGAGCGATCCCGCCGTGAGCCGCGCCTCGACCCCATCGAAGCGCTCGAGCCTGCCGCTCGCGGCGTCGCGATAGGTCAGCGTCCCATTCTCGATATCGAGGCGATCGACGCTGATCCCGAACCCGCCCATCGGCTTCGACCCGCCGGTCCGGCCGCCAAGAACCCAGTTGGCGCGACCGTCGGCCAGCCTCTCGAGCTCGATCACCGGCTCGACGAGGCGCAGGCTCGTTACCTCGATCTCGCCGGTCAGCAACGGCACCAGCGCCAGCGACGCCTCGAGCCCCTTCAAGCTGACCATGTGGCGCGCCGACGCCCCCTCGAGGTTGGCGAGGCGCAGGCCGCCGAGCGAAAGCCGAGGCCTGGGAAGAAGGGCGAGGTCGAGGTGGCCGTCGATCACCAGCTCGCGGCCCGTCGCGGCCTCCACCTGGGCGCCGATCCGGGCCTTGATCTGCTCCTCGTCGACGACCACCGGCGCGACAACGGCGGCTGCCACCAGCAGCACGACGAGCGCGGCGACCGAATAGAGAAATTTCTTCAAGGTTTCCCCTGAACGTGACTTGCGGCGATCCAACCACGGTAGCCCGGAGGCTCGCCATCGACACCGGTTGCACGGTGCCGCGAATTGGTTAATCTAATCCCTCGGCTGAGTGAGTCCAAGGGCGCTGCCGAGGGCGAGCGGGAGGCGCCCGAAAACCAACAGAAGGCCGTGACATGGGAGATGTCATCAACCTCACCCGGTACCGCAAGGCACGTGCCAAGCTGAGCGGAAAGCGGCGCAGCGCCGAGAACCAGGCGCGTTTCGGGCGCAACAGGCGCGAACGCGACGAGTCCCGCCATACCGAGGAACGCCGCGAACGCAAGCTCGACGGCAAACGCCTGGACCACGATTGCTCGGCGGATGAACCGCCGATCGTAAGCTGAGACGGGGAGGTCGCGACGGCCGCGGCCTCGGAGGGGTTGCTGGGCGGCAAAAATATCGCTCATCCGCGGTTGGCGGACCGCTTCCAACTGCCAGGTTGTTTTTCGCGACACCGGGCGAGCATCGATGTCGCCATCGCGGACGCTTGCTCCGATCGCCCGCGAGGCGCTAAACCGGGCGCTTGCTTCCGATCCGTAATGGGGCCTCGTAGCGCCGGGCTCGAAAGGGAACCTCCCCATGAAGGCGTCTGATCTCTTCGTCCGTTGCCTCGAAGCCGAAGGGGTGACCCATATCTTCGGCGTACCCGGCGAGGAAAACGCCGACCTCATGATGTCGCTGATGGAGAGCTCGATCGAGTTCGTGCTGTGCCGCCACGAGCAGGCCGCCGCCTTCATGGCCGACGCTTACGGCCGCCTCACCGGCAAGGCCGGGGTCTGCCTCGGCACCCTCGGTCCGGGCGCCACCAACCTGGTCACGGGCGTCGCCGACGCCAACATGGACCGGGCGCCGCTGGTGGCCGTGATCGGCCAGGCGCCGACCTCGCGTCTGCACAAGGAAAGCCACCAGAACATGGACGCCATCGCCATGTTCCGGCCGATCACCAAATGGGCCCACTCGATCACCAAGCCCGCCAACGTGCCCGAGGTGGTGCGCAAGGCGTTCAAGCTGGCCGAGGCCGAGAAGCCCGGGGCCACGGTCATCGAGCTGCCCGAGGACGTCGCCGCGGGCGAGACCGAGGGCGCGCCGATGGCGGTCAAGAAGACCCGCCGCGCGGCCGCCGATCACAAGGCGGTGGAGATCGCGGCCGAGCTCATCGGCGGCGCCCGCGACCCCATCATCCTGGCCGGCAACGGCGCCATCCGTAAGCGCGCCGCCAAGCAACTGCGGCGCTTCGCCGTCAAGACCGGGATCGCCGTGGTCAACACCTTCATGGGCAAGGGCGCGGTGGCGCGCTCCGACCCGCACTCGCTGTTCACGATCGGCCTGCAGAGCCGCGATCACGTCAACGCCGCCATCGACGAGGCCGACGTGGTCATTACCGTTGGCTACGACCTGGTCGAGTACAGCCCCTCGCTGTGGAACAGCCGCGGCGGCAAGAAGATCGTGCACGTCGATTTCACGCCCGCCGAGATCGACGACTGCTACCCGGTCGAGGTCGAGATCGTCGCCGACGTGGCCGACGCCATGTGGCAGCTCAACGAGGCCATCAACACCCGCTTCGAGGAGCGCCTGCCGCTGTTCGAGATCGCGGCGCGGGGGAGCTTGCGCCAGACCATCCTCGACGACCTCGGCGCCGAGAGGGACGACGACGCCTTCCCCATCAAGCCCCAGCGCATCCTCTGGGGGGCGCGCGAGTTCATGGACTCCGGCGACATCCTGTTGAGCGACGTGGGCGCCCACAAGATGTGGGTCGCGCGCTACTACCAATGCGACGAGCCCAACACCTGCCTGATCTCGAACGGGTTCTGCTCGATGGGCTTCGCGCTGCCCGGCGCCATCGGCGCCAAGCTGGCGAGACCCGAGCGCCGGGTGCTGGCGATCTGCGGCGACGGCGGATTCCTGATGAACCTGCAGGACCTGGAGACCGCGGTGCGGCTCGGGCTCAACCTGGTGGTCATGGTCTGGGTCGACGGCGAGTACGGCCTCATCAAGTGGAAGCAGCAGGGCCGCTTCGCGGGCCGCCACTCGGACCTCGCCTTCTCGAACCCCGACTTCGAGCTGCTGGCCAAGTCCTTCGGCCTGTGGGGCCGGACGCTGACCGCCCCGGACGAGCTCGCGCCGGCGCTCGAAGAGGCCTTCGCCCAGGCCGGTCCGGCGCTCATCGCCGTGCCCGTGGACTACGCTGAGAACCTCAAGCTGAGCCAGCGCCTGGGCGCCCTCGAGGCGACCATCTGAGGCGCCCTTCAGCTATCAGCGGTCAGCCGTCAGCCGTCAGCCCGCTCCGAGCCGGCCGCGAAAAAGGGACCGCTGATAGCTGAAGGCTGACGGCTGACCGCTCAATCCCGCTTGCGTTTCTTCAGCGCCCGCAGATCGACCGCGCCGGGGCGTCGGCGCGGATCCTCGCCGGCGGCAAAGAGCTCGGTCTTCTGGACCTTTTGCGTGCCGGTGGTGGGCAGGCTGTCGACGAACAGCACCCAGCCCGGGACCTTGAAGTAGGCGAGCCGCTCGCCGCACCACTCGACCAGCGCCCGCGCCGCCGCTTCACCCACCTCGACGCCCGCCATCGGCACCACGCAGGCCATCACCTCCTCCTCGCGCAGCTTGTCGGGCACGGCGATGACGGCGACCTGGGCCACCGAGTCGTTGGCCTGCAACACCGCCTCGATCTCGGCGGCGGCGATGTTCTCGCCCGAGCGGCGGATGATGTTCTTCTTGCGGTCGACGAAGTAGATCATGCCGTCGTCCGCCTGGCGCACCACGTCGCCGGTGTGGAACCAGCCGCCCTTCCAGGCCTCGGCGGTGGCCTCCTCGTTCTTGAGGTAGCCCGAGAAGAAGCCCTTGCGCGGGTCCTCGGCGGCGCAGCGCACCATGAGCTCGCCCTCAACTCCGATCGCCACGGGGTGGTCGTCCTCGTCCACCACGATCGCCTCGAGACCGCTCCGGGGGCGGCCCATGGCCCGGGTGTCGACCTGCCGGGGCTCGGCCGCGGCGGCGTAGATGCGGCCGGTCTCGGTCATGCCCCAGCCCTCGATCAGGGGGAAGCCGAAGCGCTCCTCGAAGACCTGGTGCAGCTCGGGCTCGATGCCGGCGCCGAAGGCGAAGCGCAGGGTGTGCGCCCGCTCCTCGGGCGTCTCCGGCATGTTGAGCAGCAACGGCGGCATCACCCCCAGGTAGTGCATGATGGTGGCCCGCGTCGCCACCACGTCGCGCCACCAGCTCGTGGGATGGAAGCGGTCGGGCACGATCAGGCAGCCCGCGGTCAGCATCATCGCGGTGGCGCAGATCGCCTGGTTGTTCATGTGAAACAGCGGCAACGGGTTGATGAGCCGCTCGCGCCCGGGCTCGACCGAGGTGATGCCGCCGATCTCGGTGTACCAGCGCCCGGCGTTCAGGTAGTAGAAATTGCTCAGGATGCAGCCCTTGGGCCGGCCGGTAGTGCCCGAGGTGTACAAGAGCGCGGCTTCGGACTCGAGGCCCGGGGGCGTGTTATGGGGCGGCGGCCCGGGCCGCGGCAGGGCCTCGGGCCAGGCCTCGGCGTCGACCACGGGCAGGGGCTTCTCGCGGTCGTCGGCGACCCTTTCGAGATCCTCGGTCCGCGACGCGATCGACACCGCCAGGTCGGCCTCGGAGTGGTCCATCTGGTAGAGCATCTCCTCGTGCCGGTAGTCCGGGTTGACGGGCACGATGCTCACGCCGAGGGCGTTGAGGGCGAGATAATGGAACAGGAACGCGGGCCGGTTCTCCAGCAGCAGCGCCACCCGGTGACCGTGGCCGTAGCCGGCGGCCGCGTAATGGGACTTCAGCGCGAGCAGCGTCGCGCGCGTCTCGGCGTAGCTGAACTCGGCGCCCTCCGGGTGATAGTCGCGCTCCGCCATCGCCGGGACGCAGAGGAAGGCGTTGTCGGGCGCGGCCTCGGCCGAGGCCATGAAGGCGTCGAAGACGGTTTCCATCTGAGCGCTATGCCTCTACCGCCGCTCCCCGGTCCGAATTGAACCGCCAGAGCTTACGAGAAGCGGTTGGCCCTGGAAAAGCCCTTTGGCGCCAGGCGGCCGGCGTGGGCGCGCTTGCCGAGCCAGGGCTCGGGCGCGCTCTCGGTGCGGGTGCGCTCGCCGGCGCGCCAGCTAAGGCCGTCGGCGAGCCGGAACACCTTGGCATCGGCCAGGCCGCCGTCGCGGTAGCGCTGCAAGACGACGCCCCGGCCCCGGGTCATGGTCGGGAGTTGGATAAGCGGGAACAGCAGGAGCTTGCGGTTGTCGCCGATCACCGCCACGGTATCGCCCTCGGCCACGGCGCAGACCTGGGCCTCGACGTCGCCCGAGACCTTCAGCGTCTGCTTGCCGCCGCGGGTCTGGGCGATGACTTGGTCCTCCTCGGTCACGAAGCCGCGGCCGTCGCTCGCCGCCACCAGGAGCTTGCGCCCCGGGCGGTGGACCATGAGCTCGACCACCTCCTCTTCGTTGCCGAGGTCGACCATCAGGCGCACCGGCTCGCCGTGACCGCGGCCGCGCGCCAGCCGCTCGCAGCCGAGGGTGTAGAAGCGGCCGTTGGTGGCGAACAGCAGCAGCTTGTCGGTGGTCTCGGCGTGCAGCCAGAAGCGGCCGCGGTCGCCCTCCTTGTAGCGCGTCTCGCCGTTCGCCTCGACGTGGCCCTTGAGGGCCCGGATCCAGCCCTTCTCGGAGCAGATCACGGTGATCGGCTCCTTCTCGATCGTCGCCTCCAAGGGCACCACCAGCGCCCCCGGCGCGGCGCCGAACGAGGTCCGCCGCCGCCCCAGCTCGCTCTCCGGACCGAAGCGCTCGGCGATCTCGCGGAGCTCGGCGGCGATCACGGCGGATCGCTTCGCGGGATCCTCGAGCAGCGCGCCCAGCTCGGCCTGCTCCTCGCCCAGGGCCTCGAACTCGCGCCGGATCTCGATCTCCTCGAGCTTGCGCAGCCTCCTCAGCCGCATGTCGAGGATGGCCTCGGCCTGGCGCTCGCTGAGCTCGAAGGCGGCCATCAGGGCGCCCTTGGGCTCATCCTCGGTGCGGATGATGTGGATCACCCGATCGAGGTCGAGGAACACCACCAGGTAGCCGCCCAGGACCTCGCGACGGCGCTCGATCTGGTCGAGGCGATAGCGGCCGCGCCGTACCAGGACCTCCAACCGATGGTCGAGGAAGGCCTGCAGCACCTCGCGCAGGTCCATCACCCGGGGCGTCTTGCCGCCCTCGAGCACGTTCATGTTGAGGCCGATCCGGACCTCGAGGTCGGAGTACCGGAACAGCGTCTCCATCAGCAGCTCGGCCTCGACGTTGCGGCTCTTGGGCTCGAGCACGAGCCTGAGCTCGGCCGCCGATTCGTCGCGCAGGTCGGCCAGCATCGGCAGCTTGCGCGCGGCGATGCGCTCGGCCAGCTTCTCCACCAGACGCCCCTTCTGGACCTGGTAGGGGATTTCGGTGACGACGATGCGGTACTGCCCCTGGCGCCCCTTCTCGACCTCCCAGCGCGCCCTCAGCCGAAACGCGCCGCGCCCGGTGCGGTAGGCCTCGAGGATGCTCTCGCGGGGCTCGACCAGGACCCCGCCGGTGGGGAAGTCGGGGCCGGGGATGAACTCGACGAGCTCGGCCATCGTGGCCTCGGGCCGCTTCAGGAGGTGAAGGAGCGCGGCGCAGATCTCGGCCGCGTTGTGGGGCGGGATGCTGGTCGCCATGCCCACGGCGATGCCGGTGGCGCCGTTGGCGAGCAGGTTGGGGAAGCTCGCCGGCAGCACCACGGGCTCGCGCTCGTCGCCGTCGTAGTTGGGGCGGAAGTCGACGGTGTCCTGGTCGATGGCCTCCAAGAGCGCCTCGGCCACCGCCGTCAGCCGCGCCTCGGTGTAGCGCATGGCGGCGGCGTTGTCGCCGTCGATCGAGCCGAAGTTGCCCTGGCCATCGATCAGCGGGTAGCGCACCGCGAAGTCCTGGGCCAGGCGCACCAGGGCGTCGTAGACCGCCTGGTCGCCGTGGGGGTGGTACTTGCCGATGACGTCGCCGACCACCCGGGCGCATTTCTTGAAGCCCGACTCAGGCTCGAGCTTGAGCTCGCGCATGGCGTAGAGCAGGCGCCGGTGCACCGGCTTGAGGCCGTCGCGCACGTCGGGCAGCGAGCGCGCCATGATGGTGGACAGCGCATAGGCGAGGTAGCGCTCGCCGAGGGCCTCGGCGAGCGGCGCGTCGCGGATCTCCTCGAACAGGCTGGCCTGGCTCATGACCCTGTGCTCATGACCCGGTTATATCACCAGATATTGTGTTGGCGCGAGCGAATCGCTCTACAAATCGTGCCCGCGCCGCGGGGACGCTTTGGTCGTGGGGGGCGAAGACACGGCGCTCGAGGAAGAAGCCGGTGAGCTCGAGGCCGCGCGCCACATCGTCCGCCGCCACGTCGTCCGTGCCCTCGATCAGGAACGCCGGCAGCGGCAACAGCTTGTCGCGCCAGGGCGCCGCGGCGGCCTCGGAGACCGCCTGGCCCGAGCGCGGCGAGACGTAGGCGAGCCCGTCGCGGGCGCCGGTGGCGGCGCAGCAGCTCAGGTCGAGGCCGAAGCCGAGCTCGCGCAACAACCCGAGCTCCCAGCGCACGTAGCTTGGCGCCCAGTCGGGCGGCGCCTCCATGGCCTCGAGCAGGGCCACCAGATCCTCATGCAGGGCGGCGTGGGGCTCGCGCTCGGGCAGCGCCGCCTGGCTCATGGCGCAGGCCGCCGAGAGCCCGGCCAGCCTGAGCGCATCGCCCAAGAACCGCGAGGCGCGCTCGCGCTTGAGCTCGACGGTGTAGGTGCCGAGGTGCTCCTCGAGCCGCGCCCGCCAGCGCGCCGCGACCTCGTTGCCGGGCTGGAGGATGCCGCGGGCGCGGCGCCCGGCGCCGCCCCGCACCAGCCCGGCGTGGCGGCCGTGGTCGCGGGTCAGGATATTGACGATGGCCGCCGACTCGCCGTGCCTGCGCGCCGACAGCACCACGCCCTGGTCGGCCCAGTCGATCATTCGAGCTCTCGGTGCTCAGCCTTCAGCTTTCAGTGCTCAGCGCTCAGCTTTTGGCGCGCCGGGCCGCCCCGATCGCCCTCAACCATAATCGACCGGGGTGGCGTGCCAGCCCTCCTCGTGCTTCCGCCAATAGAGCTCGCGGAGCCGGGTGGTGAGCGGCCCCGGGGCGTCGTTGCAGAGGATGCGGTCGTCGACGCGGCGCACCGGCATGACGCCGCCGGCGGTGGTGGTGAAGAAGACCTCGTCGGCCTGGCGCAGCTCGTCGGCGCTGAAATGGCGCGTCGCGGCGGGGAGCCCGAGCTCGGCGCAGAGCTCGAGCACGGTGCGCCGGGTGATGCCTTCGAGCGCGCCCGAGGGCGGCGTGGTCACGGTGCCGTCGAGCACGGCGAAGACGTTGAAACCCGGGCCCTCGGCGACGTTGCCTTCGGCATCGAGCAGGATCGGCTGGTCGGCGCCCGCATCCGCCGCCTCGAAGAGCGCCCGGGTGAGGTCGCCCCAGTGGAAGTTCTTGATCGTCGGGTCGACGGACCCGGGCGCGATGCGGAGCACCGAGCTGACGATGGTGGTGACGCCGCGCTCCTGCTGCTCGGGCGTGCAGACCCAGAGGAAGGGCACGGCGAAGACCATGAAGCGGCCGCCGGCGGCGAAGCGCGGGTGGCGCGGGGCGCCGGGCGGCGGCGAGCCGCGGGTCATCAGCACCTCGACGTAGGCCTCCCTGAGCCCGCTCCGCTTCACGCATTCGATCATGATCGCACGCAGCTCGTCGCGGCCCACCGGCAAGGTCATGCGCAGCCCCGCCACCGAGCGCAGGAAGCGCTCGATGTGGTCGTCCAAACGGAAGAAGCTCCCCTTCCAGACGTGGACCACGTCGTAGGTGACGTCGGAGCGCACGAAGCCCCAGTCGGTGACCGGCAGCGAGGCCTCGGCCGCCGCCACGTAGCGCCCCTCGAGGTAGGCGACCCCGGCGCTCAGGTCGGGGGCGTCGGTGGGGGTGGTGGTTTCGGCGATCTCGGCGGTGCTCATGGCTACGCGATCTCCTGCAGTCTGCTGTGCGAGGGCACCCCGCGACCGGCGGTGCTCGCATCATGACCCGGCATTATGACGCCAATGGGGCGGGCGTGCATCCGCGGCGGGCCACGAACCGAGGTTGGCCCGCCCGTCACTCCCCTTTGGTCGTTTCGACAAGACGCTGCAAGTTTGCCTCCATCGTCGCCAACCGTTTCGTGTGAGGACCATCGGGAAACCGTTTTGCGTAGGGCGCAATGAGCCCAACCGCCTCGCGGATGGCCTCCAGCGCCCCCGCGCTATCGCCCGCCTCGCTCAGATCGCTCGCGAGGTTGTTGAGGCACTGCGCCAGGTTCGGCTCGAAGCGGGCGGGGTTGGCCGCCGCCAGCCCGCGATAGATCTCAACCGCCTCACGGATGGCCTCCAGCGCTCCCTCGCCATCGCCCGGCTCGCTCAGACGGACCGAGAGGTTGTTAAGGCTCGACGCCAGATCCGGCTCGAAGCGGGCGGGGTTCGCCGTCGCCAGCCGGCGCCGGACCTCAACCGCCTCGCGGATGGCCTCCAGCGCCCCCGCGCCATCGCCCGCCTCGCTCAGACGGACCGAAAGGTTGTTGAGGCTCGACGCCAGATCCGGCTCGAAGCGGGCCGGGTTGGCGGCCGCAAGTCGCCGCCGCGTGTCAACCGCCTCGCGGATGGTCTCCAGCGCCCCCGCGCCATCGCCCGCCTCACCCAGACGGATCGAGAGGTTGTTGAGGCTCGACGCCAACTCCGGGTCGAAGCGGGCGGGGTTCGCCGCCGCAAGCCGCCGATAGACCTCAACCGCCTCGCGGATGGCCTCCAGCGCCCCCGCGCCATCGCCCGCCTCGCTCAGAC
>CBDUZE010000038.1:0-39482 GCA_965371625.1 uncultured Alphaproteobacteria bacterium | reverse complement strand
TCGCCACCGACTGCTTCGCCACCGACTGCTTCGCCACCGACTGCTTCGCCACCGATTTCGTCTGATTCACCTCAGAGAGCGGACCATCCATGCCGTGTCGCCATAGGACCGCGTCTGACCCAGATCCGACAATGGTGATGGTGAGCGCCGATCGCAATTTGCGCCAATATCGAGACCTGTAGCATTTTGATCGCTCCAGAGTCGGGCCAGCGAGGTGGCGGCGAGGCCGGCGCTGTTCGATCCGCCCCGTATTTTGCTTTAGAATCTGCGTAAATCATAACGTAAGGTGGGTTTGCGCAAGGGAGGCTGCTCCAGTCTGGGCGTAATGTGCCACGCGGAGGCCGACTGAACATTGTCTCGGTGATGGTGCCGGTCTCGTCCATCTGGAGGCGCCCGACGGAGGACCCGTGGGAGGGCGGCACGAGGTTTCTCCGAAGGTAAGGAGGAATGTCGATGCTCAAGTTGAGCCCTCAATCTTTCGGGATACTGGTCGGAGCCCTTTCGGTGCTCTGCCTCATCAGCGCCGGCCGCGCCGAACCGGGCATCTTCGACGACCGCATCGTTTTCGGTCAGTCGGCCGCGTTCAAGGGCCCCGCGGCGGCGCTCGGCCTGGGGATGCGTCAGGGAATCCTCGCCGCCTTCGAGGAGGCGAACGCCAAGGGCGGCGTCAACCGCCGCAAACTCGAGCTCGTGAGCTACAACGACGGCTACGAACCCAACAAGGCCATCGTCAACACCAAGCGCCTGCTCGAGGAGGACAAGGTCTTCGCCCTGCTTGGCGAGGTCGGCACGCCGACCTCGAAGGCCGCCCAGCCGATCGCGACCGAATCGGGCGTTCCCTTCATCGGGCCCTTTACGGGCGCCGAGTTCCTGCGCAACCCTTACAAGCACACCGTGATCAACGTCCGTGCTTCGTACTATCAGGAGACCGAGGCCATGGTCGAGCGTCTGGTCGCGGACCTCGGCATCTCGCGCATTGCCATCCTTTACCAGGACGATTCGTACGGCCGCGCCGGTCTGGCGGGCGTCCGGCTCGCGCTCGACAGACGGGACATGGAACTGGTGGCGGAGGGGACCTACAAGCGCAACACCACGGCGGTGAAGAGGGCGGTTCTTGCGATCCGCAAGGGAAAGCCCGAGGCCGTAATCATGATCGGCGCGTACAAACCCTGCGCCGAGTTCATAAAACTGGCGAAAAAGGTGGGGCTTGAGGCGAAGTTTCTGAACGTCTCTTTCGTCGGCAGTAAAGCCCTTGCCAAGGAGCTCGGCGAAACCGGAGAGGGCGTCATCGTCACGCAGGTCGTGCCGTTTCCCGAGGATGTCGGCAACCCGCTCGTCGCCCGGTACCAGCAGGCGCTCACGGCGCGGGGCTCGGGAACAGAGCCCGGCTTCGTCTCCCTGGAAGGCTACCTTGTCGGTCGACTGACGATCCGCATTCTCGAACAGCTCGGGGACGACGTCACCCGCCAAGCATTTCTCGATAAGGTGAACGAAATAGGCACCTTTGATCTCGACGGCATATCGCTGACCTACGGCCCGGAGGACAACCAGGGTATGGACCAAGTCTTCCTGACCGTTATCCAGTCCGACGGTCGCTTCAGGGCCGTGGATCGCCTCGAGAAATGAACCTTTCGAAGAACGCGGCGCTCTCGCGCATGCAATGAACGCAACCGATCCCAGCCGCCCAGCGTCCGCAGCGGCTGCCGATGCGAGAGCTACGACCGACGGCCGAAGCCCCCGGTCGGTGTTCGGGATCAAGACCAAGCTGTTCTTGGCGTTCTGTACCATGGCCGGGTTTACCATCTTGGCCTCCGCCATCGCGTGGTACGCCTTCGACGCCATCGAGCGATCCGTCCGTCGCATCACGGGCGACAGCGTCCCGGCCATGACGGTGTCGATGCGGCTCGCCGAAAAAAGCGCGGAGATTGCCGCCACCGCCCCGGCGCTGATAGCCAGCGCCAGCCAGGAAGAGCGGATCGGTATGCAAGCCCAGCTTGAGGAGCGGGCGGCGGAACTCGCCGATCTCGTGAAGAATCTCGAGGCCTCAGCCATCAGTCCGGCGACGATGGAGAGCCTAGCGAAAATCGAAGCGGACATCACAGGCCGGCTTCGTTCGCTGAATCAGGCCGTCAAGGCTCGGCTGGAGCTCAAAACGCAACGCGAGATCGCCTCCGTCGAAATGGCGTCAGCCCACAGCGGCTTGATCGAGGTGCTCGAGCCGTTGGTCGACGACGCGGTGTTCAATCTGATCATAAGCGGCGAGGACCTGACGACCCGGAGTGGAGCGGCGATCACCGGTCTCGTCGAGGGCGGCGTCGCCACCATCCATCTGTTGCTGACGATCAACGCGGAGGCCAATCTGGCGGCCGGCCTGCTGGCCGAAGCTGCCAACGCGTCGGACCCGGTGTTGATCCAGCCCATCCGCGAACGCTTCCTGGCGGCGGCGGCGGCGGTCGAACGCGGCCTGAGCCAATTGCCCGCCCTGCCCGAGAGGGACAAGCTGCGGCAAGCGCTGGAAGCCGTTCTCGGGCTCGGCACGGGCAGCGACAACATCTTCGACGTGCGCGAGCGCGAGCTGCGCGCCATCGCCTCGGCGCGTGAATCGCTCCAGGTCAAGCGCGAGCGCATGGCCGCGACCCTCAAGGCGACGCATGAAGTGCTGCTCACTATCCTCACCCCGATGGTCGACAACGCCACCTTTGACCTGGTCGTCGACGCCGAGAACGTCACGGCACGGAACGCCGAAGCGATCACCGACCTGGTCGAAGGCGGCTTGGGCGAAATCCATCACCTGTTGGTCATGACCGCCGAAGCGAACTTGGCCGCCGGTCTACTCGCCGAGGCCGCCAATGCGGCGGAGTCGACCCAGATTCAGCCCATCCGGGAACGCTTCTTGGCGGCCTCCGCGAGTGCCGAGAAGAACCTGGAGCAACTTCCCGATGGACCGCGGCGAACGGACTTGAAGCAGAGCTTGGCGGCTCTGCTGGCGTTGGGCGCCGGAAGCGACAACGTCTTCGATGTCAGCGCGGGCGAGCTGAGCGGGATCGATGCCGATGATGCGGCGGACGGCCAAGGCAGTGCGACGCAGGCCCAGAAGGCAAAGCGCAAGGAGCTGGCCGCGGCGGCCAAAAGCGCGCACGACGATCTACTCGAGGCACTCAACTCGATGGTCGACGACGCAACCTTCGATCTCGTAGTGACGAGCGAAGACCTGACGACCCGGAGTGGAGCGGCGATCACCGGTCTCGTCGAGGGCGGCGTCGCCACCATCCATCTGTTGCTGACGATCAACGCGGAGGCCAATCTGGCGGCCGGCCTGCTGGCCGAAGCTGCCAACGCGTCGGACCCGGTGTTGATCCAGCCCATCCGCGAACGCTTCCTGGCGGCGGCGGCGGCGGTCGAACGCGGCCTGAGCCAATTGCCCGCCCTGCCCGAGAGGGACAAGCTGCGGCAAGCGCTGGAAGCCGTTCTCGGGCTCGGCACGGGCAGCGACAACATCTTCGACGTGCGCGAGCGCGAGCTGCGCGCCATCGCCTCGGCGCGTGAATCGCTCCAGGTCAAGCGCGAGCGCATGGCCGCGACCCTCAAGGCGACGCATGAAGTGCTGCTCACTATCCTCACCCCGATGGTCGACAACGCCACCTTTGACCTGGTCATCGACGCCGAGAACGTCACGGCACGGAACACCGAAGCGATCACCGACCTCGTCGAAGGCGGCGTCACGACCTTGCAGGTTCTGCTCGCGCTGCGCGCCGAGGGCAATCTGGTCGCCGGTCTGCTCGCCGAGGCGGCCAACGTTTCGGATCCCGCGCTGCTGCAACCCGGTCGCGAGCGCTACATCGCCGCGTCCGATCACATCCGGGAGCAGCTCGAGCGGCTCCCTGCCGATGTCGACGGCGCGGAACTGCGCGAAGCCGCAATGTGGTTGGTCGCACTAGGCTCCGGTGACGACGGAATTTTTGCCTTGCGTGGACGGGAGCTCCTGCAGATCAAGACGGCAAATGACCTGCTGCAAGCAGCGCGAGCGTTGTCCATCCGCCTCACCGACCAGGTCGCCGAGCTCGTGACGGTCGCGCGCCGGGGCAGTGAGCAGGCCGCTCGACAGGCCGGCCAAGCGATCAGCGAAGGCAAGCTGGTATTGCTGGTGATTACCGGTGTGAGCCTCATCGGTGCGATTCTCATCGTCCTCTTGTATGTCTCACCACAGGTCGTAAGACCCTTGGAACATATCACCGCGGCCATGACCAAGCTTGCCGCCGGCGACACCTCGGTCGATATTCCGGCGCGCGAGCGTGAGGACGAGATCGGCCGCATGGCTCAGGCGCTCGGCGTCTTTCGCGATACCGCCATAGAGGTCCAAAAGTCGAACCTCAGGGAGATCAACGAGACCCGGCGCCGTTTAACGGACGCGATAGAGAGCATCTCCGAGGCCTTCTCCCTCTACGACAGCGATGACCGGCTGGTGGTCTGCAACAGCAAATACCGCGACATGTATCCCGATATTGCCGACCAGATCGTGACCGGCACGACCTTCGAGGAGATTGCCCGCAAGGCCGTCGCGCAGGGCTACGTGATGCATGGCGAGGGCCGCGTCGAGGATTGGCTGGAGCAGCGCCTGGCGCGACACCGGCAACCGAAAGGCTCGCATCTTCTCCACCTTAGTGGCGGCCGCTGGATTCTCGTCAGCGAGCGCAAGACCGAGGACGGCGGCACGGTTGCCGTCTACTCGGATATCACCGAGCTCAAGCAGCGCGAGGATGAACTTTCCGACAAGTCAAATGCTCTGGAGCAGCTTTCCAACCAACTCGCGAAGTATCTCTCGCCTCAGGTCTATGAGTCGATCTTCAGCGGCAAGCAGGAGGTGAAGATCGCGAGCCGCCGCAAGAAGCTGACCGTATTCTTCTCGGACATCGCGGGCTTCACCGAGACGACCGATAGATTGGAATCCGAAGATCTGACCCGGCTGCTCAACGAGTATCTCACCGAGATGTCCCGCATCGCCCTCAATTTCGGCGCGACCATCGACAAGTATGTCGGCGACGCCATCGTCATCTTTTTCGGCGATCCCGAGACACGGGGCGTGAAGGAAGATGCCCTCGCCTGCATCGAGATGGCGGTCGCCATGCAGAAAAGACTGGGCCAGCTTCACGAGGTCTGGAGGGGGTCGGGCATCGAGAAGCCTTTGCAATGCCGCATAGGAATAAACACGGGCTACTGCACGGTGGGAAACTTCGGCAGCGAGGACCGGATGGACTACACGATCATCGGTGGCGGCGTGAACCTCGCCTCCCGCCTCGAAACGGCGGCTACCCCGGGCGATATCCTCATCTCCTACGAGACTTACGCGCTCATAAAGGACCGGATCCACTGCGAAGAAGCCGGCGAGATCAAGGTCAAGGGCATCGCCTATCCCGTGGCGACCTACGTGGCCATCGATTCCTACGAGAACCTGGGCAAGGTGCGTCAGCAAATCCGCGAGGAACAGCCGAACCTCAAACTCGACATCGATCTCGACGCCATGAACGGCGACGAACGCCGTTATGCTGCGCGCACGCTGAAGCGTGCCCTGGACCAGCTCGCCACGTCGGAAGAAGGCGAAGGGTCGAGTTAGCTTGCCTTCAGCACCGGCCCAGCATGAGGGGGCCGGTCGGCCGGATCCGGCCTAAAGCGGTCGTTCCAAGCGAGGGTCAACCTGTCCCTCGAAGACTGGTCCAGGCAAGATATCGTGACAAGGTGCTGCGGGCGCGGAGCTCAGCCTTCCTGCTTCGTCTTGTCGACTTGGCTTTCGAGCAACCGGTTTTCACCATCCCCCGCGCCCAGGAGGTGCTCGAAATCATTCACTCCGAGACCCCATGACCGCATCCGACGTCGCGGCGACGGCGAACCGCCCACTGCGATCGCGCGCGATCGGACTGCGCGATCCCTAAAGCGTCTCGCCCTCGAGCAGTCGCGGCAGCTTGCCCACCGTGCCCATGGCGTGGCGCATGAGCAAGCGCTTGAGCGGCGGCAGGCGGTGGACCGCGGCGAGGCCGAGGTCGCGGGCGATGCGCAGCGGCGCGATGTCGTTCGAGAACAGGCGGTTGAGCGAGTCGGTGGCCGCCAGCAGCACCATGCTGTCGAAGCGGCGCCAGCGCTGATAGCGCTCGAGCACCGCGGCCGAGCCGATGTCGAGGCCGAGCCGGCGCGCGTCCGTGAGCACCTCGGCGAGCGCCGCCACGTCGCGGAGCCCGAGGTTGAGCCCCTGGCCGGCCAGGGGGTGCATGGCGTGGGCGGCGTCGCCCACCAGCGCGAGACGCGGCGCGACGTAGCGCTCGGCGTTGAGCAACGCGAGGGGGTAGCTCCAGCGCCGCCCCACCACCCGGGTGGCGCCCAGGAAATCGCCGAAGCGACGCCGCATCTCGTCCGCGAAGGGGGCCTCGTCGAGGGCCAGGAGCGCGGGTGCCAGCTCGGCGCGCTCGGTCCACACCAGCGACGAGCGGTTGTGCTTCAGGGGCAGGATGGCGAAGGGCCCGGAGGGCAGGAAGCGCTCTTGGGCGACGCCGCAATGGGAAAGCTCGTGGGCCACGGTGCAGACGATGCCGGTCTGGTGATAGCGCCATTCGGTGACGCCGATGCCGGCGCCCTGCCTGAGGCCCGAGTTACGGCCGTCCGCCGCCACCGCCAGGGTGGCGCGCACGCCTGAGCCGTCGCCCAGTCGGGCGCGGATCGCGGCGCCGTCGGGTTCGAGACGCTCGATGGTGCAGGGCGCCTTGAGCACCAGCCCGCGCGTCCGCTCCGCGGCCCGGTGCAGCGCCCGCCGGGTGATCCGGTTCTCGACCATGTAGCCCAGCGGCGCGGCACCGAGCTCGCGATGGTCGTAGTGGAGGAAGAGCAGGGAGTCGCCGTCCGAGACCCGGATCTCGAGGATCGGCTGGGCCTCGGGCGCCATCTCCCGCCACAGGCCGAGGGCGGCGAGGGCCCGTTGGCTGGCGTAGGCGAGGGCGCTGGCGCGGCCGTCGAAGGCGGGCCGCGCGCTCGCCGCGGGGTCCTCGCGATCGACCACCACGACCTCGAAGCCGGCCCCGGCGAGGGCGCAGCCCAGGCTCAGCCCCACCATGCCGCCGCCGCCGATGACGACGTCGGCACGCAGTTCCCCCTCTCGGCGCGCCTCTCCGCTCATGGCGCCAGCATCGCGGCAAGCCCGGGCCTTGTCCACCTTGGTTGCCGGCCCCGGCCCGCGCCCTTAAAGTGGCGCCATGGCGAGGCCATGGCACGAGATGACGGCGCTGGCGCTGGGCCGCGGGATCGCCGAGGGCGCGATCGATCCGGTCGAGCTCACCCAGCATTTCCTCGACCGCATCGCCGAATTCGATACCGAGCACACGGTCTACCTGCGCACCACGCCGAAGCGGGCGCTGAGCGAGGCCGCGGCGGCCCGCCGGCGGGCGATGAAGGGGGCCCGGCTCGGCTCCCTCGACGGCGTGCCGATGTCGTGGAAGGACCTTTACGACAGCGCCGGCGTCGCCACCACCGGCGGCACCCCGTTGCTCGGCGACCGGGTGCCGAGGCGCGACGCCATCGTGCTGCAGCGGGCGACGCGGGCCGGTATGGTCTGTCTCGGCAAGACCAACACCCCCGAGCTCGCCTATTCGGGCATCGGCCTCAACCCGCATTACGGCACCCCTGTGAACCCCTTCGACGCCGAGACCCGGCGGGCCCCGGGGGGCTCGTCCGCGGGCGCCGCGGTGTCGGTGGCGAGCGGCCTGGCACCGGCCGCGATCGGCTCGGACACCGGCGGCTCGGTGCGCATCCCCGCGGCCTGGAACGGCCTGGTGGGCCTCAAGACCACCTGGGGCGCGCTGCCCCTCACCGGCGTCATCCCCTTGAGCCCGAGCCTCGACACGGTGGGCCCGCTGAGCCGCGACGTGGCCGACGCCGGCGCCATCTTCGCGCTGCTGGGCGCGCGCCGCGCCGCCGACCTCGAGGGCGTCGAGCTGGGCCGCGCCCGCCTGCTGGTGCCGACCACGCTGCTGTGGGAGGATCTCGACGACACCGTGGCGGCGGCGGCCGAGGCGGCGCTCGACCGCCTCGCCGACGCCGGCGCGACGCTGGTCCGTGCCGAGGTGCCCGAGTTCTCCGAGTGCGCCGAGCTGGTGGCGCGCCACGGCAACATCGCCAGCGCCGAGGGCTACGCGCTGTGGCGCGACATCCTCGAGGCCAGCCCCGAGCGGGTCGAGCCCTCGATCCTGGCTCGCTTCCGCCAGGGCAAGGAGCACACGGCGGCGGACATCGAGGCCGTGCACCTCGGGCTTGCCGCCATCAAGCTCCGCTATCAGGCCCGCTGCGCCGGCTTCTCGGCGCTGCTGACGCCGACCGTGGCGATCCCGCCACCACCGCTGGACCGGATCGCGAGCGACCACGACTATCACGTCGAGCGCTACCTCAAGACGGTGCGCAACACCCGCTTCGCCAACCAGTTGGGGCTCTGCGCCCTGACCCTGCCTTGCGGGCTCGGCGGCGGCCTGCCGGTGGGGCTGACGCTGATGGCGGCGCCCGGGACCGAGGGCGCTCTGCTTCGCCTGGGCCGGGCGGTGGAGCGGGCGCTCAACAACTAGGCGGGCGCTACAAAACTAAGCGGGCGCACTGTGGCCCCTCTTTCGGCGGTAATTGCCTAAGAACTAACCAGTTCCTTTGGATTGCCGAAATAATCGGCACTCTCGTCCGCGTCGGGCCCGGGAAGGGCCCTGGGGCTGCCCTCGAACCTCTTGAAACTAAACGTTTCTTCTCCGTCCCGGCGAGTCGGCACGGTTCTTGATAAGGGGTGTCTTGATAAGGGGTGCGGGTACGGAGGTAGGGCGCCGGACCGGGGTCGCCCGCCCGAGGGTGCACGCTCGGGCGGGCGATCCCGGCGGTGCGTACCAGGCGTGCGCGTCGCCGGTGCGCGGCTTGGCCGCGGAGGCCCGCAATCAATAGGGAAGCGATAATGAGACCATCATCGAGACTGCCTATCCTGTCGGCCGCGGCCGGCCTCGGCGGCGTCGTCCTGGCTCAGCCGGCGCTGGCGCAAGCCGACGCCGCCGCCCTCGATACCGGCGACACCGCCTGGATGCTCACCGCCACCGCCCTGGTGCTGATGATGACCATCCCCGGCGTCGCCATGTTCTACGGCGGCATGGTGCGCAAGAAGAACGTGCTGGCCACGGCGATGCAGAGTTTCGCCATCTGCTGCCTGGCCACGGTGCTGTGGATGGTGATCGGCTACAGCCTCGCCTTCGCCGAGGGCAACGCCCTGGTGGGCGGTCTGGGGCGGGCTTTCCTGAGCGGCCTCGAGATCGACTCCTTGAGCGGCACGGTGCCCGAGACGGTGTTCATGACCTTTCAGATGACCTTCGCCATCATCACCCCGGCGCTGATCGCCGGGGCGGTGGCGGACCGCATGAAGTTCTCGGCCCTGCTGCTGTTCATGGCGCTGTGGTCGCTCCTGGTCTACGCCCCGGTGGCGCACTGGGTGTGGGGCGGCGGGTTCCTGGGCGATGCCGGCGTGCTCGACTTCGCCGGCGGCACCGTGGTCCACATCAACTCCGGCGTCGCCGGCCTGGTGGCGGCGCTGGTGCTCGGCAAGCGCGTCGGCTACCGCTCCGAGAGCTTCGCGCCCCACAACCTGACCTACTGCGTCATCGGCGCCTCGCTGCTGTGGGTCGGCTGGTTCGGCTTCAACGCCGGCTCGGCGGTGGCCGCAAACGGTCTCGCCGGCATGGCCATGGCGGTGACCCAGATCGCCGCCGCCGCCGCCGCGCTCGCCTGGATGGCGCTGGAGTGGTCGTTGCGGGGCAGGCCCAGCGTGCTGGGCCTGGTCAGCGGCGCGGTCGCCGGCCTGGTGGCGATCACCCCGGCCTCGGGCTACGTCGCCCCGGGCGGGGCGCTGGCGATCGGCCTCGCCGGCGGCGCCGTGGCCTACTGGGGGGCCACCGCCCTGAAGGCCCGCTTGGGCTTCGACGACTCCCTCGACGTCTTCGCCGTGCACGGGCTCGGCGGCATCGCCGGCGCCCTCCTCACCGGGGTCTTCGCGGCTGAGGCCATCGGCGGCACCCCGGGGCTCTTGGAGGGCAACCTGGCCCAGCTCGGGATCCAGGCCTACGGCATCGCCGTCATCGTGGTCTACGACGTCGTCGCGACGCTCGCGATTCTGTTGCTCGTGAAGCGGCTGATCGGTCTCAGGGTGAGCGAGGACGAGGAGCGCGAGGGGCTCGACATCCGGCTCCACGGCGAGAGCATCGCCTGAGCGCCACGGGGTCGCGGAGGCGGCTTCCGAGTCGCCGATAAGGGAATCGGCGGCCCCGAGTCGCGACTCGGAGCGACGCTAGCCATTGGGGTAACGGAATGGCGAGCCCCAAGATATCGGGGCTGCCGCGCTCCGCCTCTTGTGTCCACGCGCCCAACGGGCTACATTTGTTTGTGTTTTGTACCAGTTCCAGGTTGTCGCGTACGCGTCCAGGTATGTTTAGTCGTCGTTTCGAGTGGTGCGGGGTGCGTTCGAGCGTGTTTGTGGCGGCGGCGGCGCGGCGGGCCGTGAGCCGTGTGGCCGGGCGATAGGGCTGCCATGGCCGGGCGCTCGACCACCGCGCAAAAGTTCGCCTTCCTGCCCTCGGGAGCAACGGCGTTCCTGCGTCGCCGGGCGATCGAGGTCGCCGGGTTCATGCTGCTCGCCCTTGCCGTCTTGGTGGCCGCCGCGCTGGCCAGCTTCGACCCCGGCGATCCGAGCTGGAACCATGCCGCCGACGGCCCCGCCGCCAACCTGCTGGGGCCGCCGGGCGCCTACGTCGCCGATCTGATCCTGCAGACCCTGGGCCTTTCCGGGGTGGTGCTGGTGCTGGTGCTCGCGGCCTGGGCCTGGCGTATCGTCACCCACCGCGGCCTGCCCTGGATCTGGCTGCACCTGACGCTGTTGCCGCTTTCGCTGCTGCTGGTGGCGGTGTTCGCCTCGTCGCTGGGGCGGCCCGGGGGGTGGCCGCTGACGAGCGGGCTGGGGGGCTGGCTCGGCGACCTCCTCGCCGCCTCGCTGATCGGCCTGGCGCTCGATTACGGGCTCGAGCCGGCGCCGGTGCTCCTCACCACCACCCTGGGCGCGCTCGCCGGCGCCGCCCTGGTGCTCACCCTGGGCGTGAGCTGGGAGCAATGGCGGGCGCTGGGACGCGGCCTGAGCCGGCTCGGCGGGCGCGGCGCCGGCGCCATCGCGCTGCTGCGCCGGGCCCGGATGCCGCGCCGCTTAGAGGGTCGGGAGCACCGCCGCGCCCCGCGCGCCGTAGCGGTCGCCGGCCGCGAGCGGCAGTCCGTCGAGCCGGTGCTCGAGGTGGCGCCCCCAGAGCGCCGCCCGGGCCGGGTCGCCCGGCACCCGATCAAGCCCCGCCCCGGCAAACGGGCCGCCGCCGAAAACGAGCCCAGCCTCGACCTCGAGCCCTCGGGCGGCTACCGCCTGCCGCCCTTGAGTCTGCTGGCGCTGCCCGAGTTCGAGGAGAGCCGCGGCGTCGACAACGCGGACGCCCTGGAGCAGAACGCCCGGCTCCTGGAATCGGTGCTCGAGGACTTCGGCGTACGGGGCGAGATCGTGCAGGTGCGGCCGGGCCCGGTAGTGACGCTCTATGAGCTCAACCCGGCGCCCGGCACCAAGACCGCGCGGGTGATCGGCCTTGCCGACGACATCGCCCGCTCGATGAGCGCGATCTCGGTGCGCGTCGCGGTAGTGCCGGGACAGAACGTGATCGGCATCGAGCTCCCCAACGCCCGCCAGGAGACCGTTTACCTGCGCGACCTGTTGGCCTCGGCGGACTACGAGAACACCGGCCACGAGCTGGCGCTGGCGCTCGGCAAGGACATCGGCGGGCGGCCGGTGATCGTCGACCTCTCGCGCATGCCCCACCTGCTCACCGCCGGCACCACCGGCTCGGGCAAGTCGGTGGCGCTCAACGCCATGATCCTGTCGCTCTTGTACCGGCTGCCGCCGGAGCGTTGCCGACTGATCCTGATCGATCCCAAGATGCTCGAGCTCTCGGTCTACGACGGCGTGCCCCATCTCCTGACCCCGGTGGTGACCGATCCCTTCAAGGCCGTGGTGGCCTTGAAGTGGGCGGTGCGGGAGATGGAGCGGCGCTACCGCGACATGTCGAAGCTGGGGGTGCGCAACGTCGCCAGCTACAACCAGCGCCTGAACGAGGCCAGGGCCGCCGGCGAGCCGCTCAGGCGCACGGTGCAGACCGGCTTCGATGCCGAGAGCGGCGAGCCCGTTTTCGAGGACCAGGCGCTCGAGCTCGAGCCGGTGCCCCACATCGTGGTGGTGGTCGACGAGATGGCCGACCTGATGATGGTCGCCGGCAAGGACGTCGAGGCGGCGATCCAACGGCTGGCGCAGATGGCGCGGGCCGCCGGCATCCACCTCATCATGGCCACCCAGCGGCCCTCGGTCGACGTCATCACCGGCACCATCAAGGCCAATTTCCCTACCCGCATCAGTTTCCAGGTGACCTCGAAGATCGACAGCCGTACCATCCTCGGCGATCAGGGCGCCGAGCAGCTCCTGGGCACCGGCGACATGCTCTACATGGCGGGCGCCGGGCGCATGGTGCGGGTGCACGGCCCCTACGTAAGCGAGGACGAGGTGGAGGAGGTGGTGACTTTTCTCAAGGATCAGGGGACGCCCGACTATCAAGAGGAGATCACCGAGGAGCCCGACCCCGCCTTCGATTCGTTGCTCGGCGGCGAGTCCGGCGACGCCCTCTACGACGAGGCGGTGGCGCTGGTGTGCCGCGAGGGCAAGGCCTCGACCAGCTTCGTTCAACGCCACCTGCAGATCGGCTACAACCGCGCCGCGCGGATCATCGAGCGCATGGAAGCGGAGGGCGTGGTCAGCCGCGCCGACCGAGTGGGGCGGCGCGAGGTGCTGGCCCGCGACATCGACGGCATGAGCTAGGCCGCCGCCGTGGCCTGGTTTTCCGCCCCGCCGCGGCGCTGGCCCGGCCTCGTCGTCCTGGCACTGGTGTTGGCCGTGGTCGCCGCGCCCGCCGCGGCGCTCACCGAGCGCGACCGTGCCGACATCTCGCGGGTCGAGAATTACCTCAACCGCATCCGCTCGATCCTCGCCAAGTTCGTACAGGTGGCGCCCAGCGGCAGGCTCGCCGAGGGCCTGTTCGCGATGCAGCGGCCGGGGCGGCTGCGCTTCGAGTACGCGCCGCCGACCCCGATCCTGGTCATCGGCGACGGCCGCGACCTGGTGTTCTACGATTCCAGGCTCGACCAGGTGAGCCGCATCGCCATCTCCATGACCCCGCTCAAGGTCCTGCTCGCCGAGACCATCAACTTCCAAGGCCGCGTCGGCGTCGACCGCGTGGAACGGACCCCGGGCGTGCTGCGGCTCGTGGTGCTCGACCGCAAGCGCCCCAAGGACGGCGCCGTGACGCTGGTCTTCAGCGAATCACCGCTGCTGCTGCGGCAGTGGCTGGTCACGGACCGCAAGGGCCTGGTCACCTCGATCTACCTCAGCGAGATGCAGTTCAACCCGGAGCTCGATCCCGAGCTCTTCGTCTTCGTCGACCCCAACCCCGACCGCGACCTGGATACGCGCTGAGAGCGCGCCGGAGAAAGCCTGGGCGGCGCCCCCTGCTTGCCGGCCGGGCCTGCCCGTGCTAGCTCAAGGGGCCATGACAAGGCACGTTTCCCGACCCGCGGTGGGCGTCTCGACCTGCGTCAAGACGATTCACGACCACGCCTTCCACGCCACCGCCGAGAAGTACCTGACGGCGGTGCTCGACGGCGCCGGCGCCCAGCCCTTGCTGATTCCCGCATTGGGCGACGGCACCGATCCCGGCGAGCTCTTCGAGCATCTCGACGGCATCCTGCTCACCGGCGGGCCCTCGAACGTGGCGCCCCACCATTACGGCGGCGCCCCGAGCCGGCCCGAGACCCTGCTCGACCCCCAGCGCGACGCCACCACCCTGCCGCTGATCCGCGCCGCGGTCGAGCGGGCGGTGCCGCTATTTGCCATCTGCCGGGGCTTTCAGGAGCTCAACGTGGCCTTCGGCGGCTCGCTCCATCAGCATCTCCACGAGGTCCCGGGCCGCATCGACCACCGCCGCGATCGCGCCGCGAGGTTCCCCGAGCAGTACGCGCCCCGCCACCCGGTGGCGTTGACGCCCGGGGGCGAACTGGCGGGCTTGTTGGGGGCGGGCTTGTTGGGGGCGGGCTTGTTGGGGGCGCACGAGATCGAGGTCAACTCGCTCCACGCCCAGGGCATCGACCGGATCGGCGAGGGACTCGCGGTCGAGGCGGTGGCGCCCGACGGCACCATCGAGGCGGCCCGCGTCGAGGGCGCGGCGGCGTTCGCCATCGGCGTGCAGTGGCACCCCGAGTGGCGGGTGCTGGAGAAAGCCGACTATGCCGCCCTGTTCGCCGCCTTCGGCGAGGCCACACGCGCGCGCGCGGCACGCAGGTGGCGGCAACGGGCCTCGGGAAAAGTAGCCTGAGGGCGGTGGCCTCGGCGAGGCCAGGGGATGCCACGATGCACCCCCGCACGGCGGGGCGGGGCCGACACCGAGGGCCCGCGCCCACCGCCTGACCGACGCTCGCCGATCAGTTGGGATCCAGCACCGTTTTCGCGGTGAGCTGATCCCGATCGGCCGTGCCAACCTTGGCGGCAGCGATATTTTCTTGAGCCAAGCCGGTTCGCGGAGCGGCCGCACACTTGGCAGAAGGGCGCCCACCGTCACCAATGATGGGATCGCGTACTATTTTTCTGGTTGCCTCCTTTCACTAACCTGCTCGACATCGATGCTATTCACGGACGTAACTCGGCCGCGCTCGTCTAGTCCCGCCGCGGTGTAGACGGCGGTGACATCAAGCTCGCCGTCGCTCTGGATGACGATGAAGCCCTTGATATACGGGGTCGGGAACCCTCCCGGGAACAGCTCGCGCCGAAGGTCCATGCAGTCCACTTCCAGGGCCTGGTCGGGAGCGAGCTTATGGCGGGCGATCGGCATGACCTTCCCCGGCCTCTGTTCCTTGGGCGGGAACGTAAGCGCCAGCTTCTTCAGTAACGCGATGGTCTTCTTCGGGTTCGGGTTATGGACATTGATTGCGGTGCCGTAGAACCCTCGCACGAGCCTCATGTCCTCGGGATCGCGTTGCAGGCCGCAGACCAGCTTCGCCGCGTACTCGAATGCGGCCCGCTCTATGCCCGGCCCCCGCCCGCAGGAGGGATATCGAAAGCTGGCGACGCGGGTAAGCCAGCCCGCAGCGGACGTTTTCTTGTAGTATTCCGTGGTGTACCAAAACGTGCATTCGTCCGTGGGGTCCACGTCCATGCTGCTATAGTTGCCCCACCGTCTGGAATTATGTGTTTGGGATCCGCCTCCGGCGACGATCGTCGCCTCCGGTTGCGGCAAGGTGCCGGGCGGGTCGGTCGCCAGGCGCCCGGTGCGTCGGATGCCCGGAAAGACCGCGTTACTTGACACGCTATACCCCAGAGCGATGTTGCCCTCGCCGTCCATGGCGATGCTGCCCATCCAGCGGTGCGTCTTATCGGGCGCGTAAGTCGCTTGTTGGAAGATCGCCCACGAGCCGCCCAGGGAGCGGCGGAGTTCATACCATCGGATTCCGGCCAGGTCCTGGCCGTTGGCGTCGACCGTGTGGTTGATGACCATAGCCTCGTGGGTGCCGAAGTTGCGGTACTGGAGCCGCCACATCGGCCATACCGTCAGCGTCTCGAGGAGTTGCGGGACACCCGGCTGCGGAACGCAAGGTCCAAGCAAACTGGCCGAACATAAGACCGAATCGAATGGGACGGTTGGGAGCGCTGCCCGTTGTGTGAACGTGGACGCCACCGGATTCGTCCAGTCGACGGTGAAGGCGAAGATTTCCAGCCGGTCCGCGCCACCAAAGCGCTCACCATCGACCTGGCGCAGAAAGAAGTTTGGGGTGCCGGCCGGCGGCGGCGGCCCGTCGAGGTCGCTCGGCATCAAGAACAGAGAGGGCCGGGGAACGGAGAACTGGACCATTCTGGCCGGCGCGCCGGCCAGCATCTTGTCCCGTTCGAACACCCAAACGTCGAGACCGCCGTTCGGGAAACCCCGTTGCGTTCCCATGTAATAGCCGTCAGGCCACACCCCGATCTTGGGATAGTCGGGGAAGACCGGATTGCCCGACGATGAATCGACTGTGGGAAAGTCGTAAAGGAACCACCCGCCGCCGACGGGATCCGGCGTCCTCGATATCGCGATGCATTCGTGCAGCCCTTGCGCACCGCCGGGCAAGGCGAACTGGCTTACCAACCAGCGGTCCGCCAAGTGATCGTAGCGGACGATTGGATCGCCGTTGTTCTGGGTCTCGCAGGGCCCGCCGAAGCCGGCCCACAGGGCGTTGATGGGCGTAGGTCCCGCCAGCTTGTTACCTTGCTTGTCGTAGATGGCCAAGGCCGTGTTCACCGTCTGAAGGTAATGGTTGGGGCCCACGTCGCCGACCGTGTCCGGAGGCAGGGTGCCAGTGGCCGGAATGGCGTCGAAGCTAACGACCGGCACTGCTAATACGGGCACCGCCTCGAACTCCAGCGCGGGTTCTGGACCCTGGACCTCGGGTGTAGGTCCGATCTCCTCTCTCAGATCCTCCACCACGCGAACCGCTTGACCTTCGGTCCAAGCGGGGACCGCAATGCTTTCCGCGACCACGCCGAGGTCTGTCTCCAAAATCTGAGGCGCAACCGGGCTGTACACGGTCGGCTTGGTGCCATCGACTTGTTGTGCGGCGACCGGAAACGAGATCAGGGCGCCGGCCACAAGTATCGACGCCCGGCGAAGAACAAACCGCGTGTCAGCTTTCAGATTGTTCGAGATTACCGAATCAAACATTCCTGCCTCCCCTATTGTTCAGTCATCGGAATGTGAACTGGCAGGTTGTTACTACTATTAGTTACTGCGCCTCGTTCGATTCCGATTCCCTCAAGTCTGGCATGACGCGGACGGGTTCGCCTGGCCGATAGGGTTTCACTTTCGATAGGTCCGAGAGGTCTTCCTTAAGCACCTGCGGCGCTACAGGTCCGCGAACGAACGGGCCCACCGGACGCTGATCGTCCGGCAGGGCCTCGTCGCGGCTTTCGCCGGCCTGCTGGTCCGCTCCCTTGTCCTCTCTTAAGTCTTCCATGACGCGCACAGGGTCTCCCGGCTTCCATTCTCTTACGGCATTATCGTCCGCGAGCGATCTTAGGTCCTTATCTTGTGCTCGCGGGACTATCGGCTGTTGGGCGATCAACTCTTGCGCGAGAGCCTCGCCAGGTGTCCTGGCAAATACCACCAGGAATATGGTAGCGAGTGGCAAGAAAATCCATGATTTGCGCGAGCACATGATAGGTCAACCCCTCATGGTAGCTCGATCTGGCTAATCTGTCTATTACTAAAGTCGGAGCAAAGACACTTTCTCGGTACTTCCGGAATACGCCTAGAGCCACAGTCCTCGACGCGGCGGCAGAAGGCGTTCGACAGTTGACGCAAGAAATATGGAGTCATTAATTCTTCGTTCGATCGGATTTTCATTACCTCGATCGTCTTGTACAGAGAATTTCGTATTGACTTACAGCTCCATGCCAACGGTTTCCTGCTCGAAAGAAATAACGCCGAAGTGGAATCAAATTCTCAGCGACTTGCACGCTCGGGCCACGGACAGCGCAAGAACGACCATATGGGCAATATATGGTGGCGAGAGGGCGCGAACGCCATCTCAATCGCTCAGGTCTCTCGTGAAAAGGCTCCGCTGCGGCCCGACGACCCGGCCTCGATTCTTGACGACGCCCCAGAGGTCACAGACCCCATCCCGAATTAGCTTACCCTTCCCAGGGGATATCGTTGCATGAATGGCGAGACCGGTTGTTCGCCGCCGGGGCTCCCCCCCGCGGCACACCGGCCTTGATCGACTGCGATGACGGATCCAATAAAAGAACCGAAAGGTTACGAGCTTGGCGGCATCCTGGCTCAAGTGTCTCATATGGTTCGACCGGAGCCGATACCTTTGCGCCTAATCTTCGGCCTCACCGCGCCGGCCGGGCAAATAACCGAGCGTTGTCGCCCGAGGTCGTGGCGCGCCGGCCGGCGATCTGATAGAAGTTGGGCCGTGATCCCGGGCCGTGCCGGCTATCGCTGCGCGCTCTCGGCCAAGCGCGACCTGCTGGTCCGCTGCGCCCGCATCGACTTCAATCCCTGATCCCGCGAGCGACCCGGCCGGGCGCCCGGCCGGCGCCCGCGCTCCAGGCCCACAGCTTCGGGATGAAAATCGTGACCACCGCCCGCGAGCCCACAACCACCGAGAACTGGCAGCAGCTCGACCGCCGCCACCACCTCCATCCCTTCACCGACCACGCCGCTCTGGCCGAGCACGGCGTGCGGGTGATCGTCCGCGCCGAGGGCGTCTACCTGTGGGATTCCGAGGGCAACCGCCTGCTCGACGGCATGGCCGGCCTGTGGGCCGTCAACCTGGGCTACGGCCGCGCCGAGCTGGCCCAGGCCGGGTACCGCCAGCTCCAGGAGCTGCCCTACTACAACACCTTCTTCCAGACCACCCACCCGCCGGCGGTGGCGCTGGCCGAGGCGCTGAGCCGGGTGACGCCGGCGGGGCTCTCGCACGCCTTCTTCGCCAACTCGGGCTCCGAGGCCAACGACACCATCGTCAAGATGGTGCGCTACTACTGGAACCTCTGCGGGAGGCCTGAGAAGAAGATCATCATCAGCCGCGAGCATGCCTACCACGGGGTCACCCTGGCCGCCGCCAGCCTGTCGGGGATCTCGACCATGCACCCCCAGGCCGACCTGCCGCTGCCGCTCTTCGAGCACGTCGGCGCCCCCTACTGGTACGACCACGGCGGCGAGACCAGCCCGGACCAGTTCGGCCTCGAGGCCGCGCGCGCGCTCGAGCGCAAGATCGAGGAGCTGGGCGCCGACCGGGTGGCGGCCTTCATCGGCGAGCCCATCCAGGGCGCCGGCGGCGTCATCGTGCCGCCCGAGAGCTACTGGCCCGAGATCCAGCGCATCTGCCGCGCCCACGATGTGCTCGTCATCGCCGACGAGGTGATCTGCGGCTTCGGCCGCACCGGCCGGTGGTTCGGCTGCGACACCTTTGGCATCGCTCCCGACTTCATGACCCTGGCCAAGGGCCTGTCGTCCGGCTACCTGCCGATCTCGGCGGTGATGATCGCGGACCGGGTGGCCGAGACGCTGATCGGGGCGCACCAGGAGTTCAGCCACGGCTTCACCTATTCGGGCCATCCCGTGGCCGCCGCGGTGGCGCTCGAGAACATCCGCATCCTCGAGCAAGAGCGGATCGTCGAGCGCGTGGCGGAGAGCACCGCGCCCTACTTCCAGGCCCGGCTCAGGGAGTTCGCCGCGCACCCCCTGGTGGGCGAGGTGCGGGGCGTCGGCCTGATCGCCGCCATGGAGCTGGTCGAGGACAAGGCGCGGCGCAAGCACTTCGACGCCAAACGCGAGGTCGGCGTCAGGTGCCGCGACCACAGCGTCGCCAACGGGCTGATCATGCGCGCGGTGCGCGACATCATGGTGCTGGCGCCGCCCCTGGTCATCAGCCGGGGCGAGATCGACGAGCTCATCGAGCGCGCCGGCCGCGCCCTCGACCTCACGGCGCGGGACCTGGGCCTCGACTGAGGGCGCCAGCGGCGCGCCGCCCAAGCACTCGGCGACACCGGGTGCGAAGGCTTTATTGTCTGGTGGTGGACGGCGACAGGGTTAACAATAGCGAGAGCTGGCCATGATGGCCTTGTTCTTCCTGGGCGAGATCCCGCCCGGCTTGTTCACGGTGACGGTGAGCCACAACGTGGGCTACGGGCTTAAGCTGGTCAGCGAGTCCAGCGGCGAGACCGGCATCGCCGCAGGCCGCCAAAAGGTGCGCCTCGATAGGGCGGCGCCGGGCGGCGAGCGCGTCCGCCTCGCGGACCGGATCGACGAGCTCGCCCATTACGGCAATGCCACCCACCTCTATCCCGAGAACGCGACCGCGGTGCCGCTCGGCGTCACGATCCAGAACCAGGCCCGCACCGCGGCGCCTAAGGCGCCCAAGGTAGCCATCGGCGATGAGCTGTGGATGTCGTGGGGCGCCGCCGATATCCTGGTGCCGATGAGCTGAGAGCGGCGCGGCCCAAAGGGAGGACGCGAATGGCGGAGAAAGCGGCGGCGACGCCCGAGAGCGAGGCCTTCTACCAGCGCCTGGCGCCGCACAACCTGGCGCCGCTGTGGGAGGTCTTCAGCTCGCTGGTGCGCAAGGAGCCCCGCCCCCTGAGCGTGCCCTGGCTGTGGCCTTACGACGCTGTGCGGCCCTTCATAATGGAGGCCGGCGAGCTCATCACCGCCAAGGAGGCCGAGCGCCGGGTGCTGGTGCTCGAGAACCCCGGGCTCGAGGGCAGCTCGCTCATCACCGAGAGCCTCTACGCCGGGCTCCAGCTCATTCTCCCGGGCGAGGTGGCGCCGAGTCACCGCCATACCCAGAGCGCGCTGCGCTTCATCGTCGAGGGCCAGGGCGCCTACACCGCGGTCGAGGGCGAGAAGACCATCATGAGCCCCGGCGACTTCGTCATCACCCCGTCCTGGACCTGGCACGACCACGGCAACGACAGCGACCGGCCGATGGTGTGGCTCGATGGTCTCGACGTCCCCATCGTGGCGCTCCTCAACGCCACCTTCGCCGAGTCGCTGGGCGCCGACAGCCAGCCGCTGGGGCGCCCCGAGGGCGACGCCCTGGCGCGCTACGGCTCGGGGCTGTTGCCGGTCGACTACGAGGCCACGGGGCTGGCTTCGCCGGTCTTCAACTATCCTTACGCGCGCACCCGCGAGGCCCTCGAGCGGATGCGCCGGGCCGAGGCCTGGGACCCCTGCCACGGCCTCAAGATGCGCTACGTCAACCCGGTGCAGGGGGCCTCGGCGATGCCTACCCTCGGCACCTTCATGCAGCTCTTGCCCAAGGACTTCGAGGGCGCGCCCTACCGCGCCACCGACGGCACCGTCTACTCGGTGGTCGAGGGCCGCGGGCGCACCGTGGCCGGCGAGGCGACGCTGGACTGGGGACCACGCGACACCTTCGTGGTGCCGAGCTGGACGAGCCACCACCACGCGGCGCACCAGGACGCGGTGCTGTTCAGCTTCTCCGACCGTCCGGTGCAGGAGAAGCTCGGCCTGTGGCGCCAGGAGCGGGGCAATCGTTAGGCCGCCGATGGAGGCCGACGACGATCTCGGGGCGGCCGAAGAGCTCCTGCCCGAGGACTTCCCGACCCTCACGGCGGTCGCCCGCTTCACCCAGGCGATCCCCCGCGTGCCCTGGTTCGAGGCCGTGGGCGAGGCGCTCGTCGAGGCGGCGCGGGCCGACGCCAGCGCCTATCTTTCGGCGCTCGGCTTCCCCGACGCCCACGTCGCCCTGGTCGCCAGCTGGGACGAGGCCGAGGAGGCGGCGCGCAATCCCGAGTGGGACAGCCCGTGGTGGGAGGCCGAGGAGCAGCTCCGCGCCGCGCTCAGCGCCCAGGCCGTGGACCTGGTGGGCGAGGCCGAGGTGATGGCGGCGCTCACCCACGTCGGCGCCAGCGCTTCCCAAGTGGTGGGCGAGGCGGCCGCGGCGGCCGCCGCCAGCGCCGGCATCACCGACCAGGAGCTGGTGCGGGCGGCGGCGGGGGCGGCGATCCAGGGCTGCCACCAGGCGGCCCTGGTGCTGGTCGCCGGGGCCGAGGAGGACCACGCCTTCGCGCTCAAGTTCCGCCTCTTCGAGGCCGGGCGCTGGCCCTTAGGCGTGATCGGCACCAGCTTCAACCTGTTCTGAGCCGGGCCCTCCCGACCGCCTGTCGCCCGATCATGGCCACCCTCCGCCTCGCCACCTGGAACGTCAACTCGCTCCGGCTCAGGCTCGAGCATCTGGCCCGCTTCGCCGCCACTTACGCGCCCGACGTGATTTGCCTGCAGGAGATCAAGATGCCGACCGAGAGGGTGCCGCGGGCGGCGCTCGAGGCCCTGGGCTACCCCCATGTCGCGGTGCGGGGGCAGAAGGGCTACCACGGCGTCGCCATCCTCTCGCGGCTGCCGCTCGGCCGGGTGGCGAGCCGCGATTGGTGTGGGAGCGAGGACGCGCGCCACATCGCGGCCAGGCTTCCGGGCGGCATCGAGCTGCACAACTTCTATGTCCCGGCCGGCGGCGACGTTCCGGATCCGGAACGAAATCCCAAGTTCGCCTTCAAGCTCCAATTCCTGACCGCCATGGCCGAGTGGTTCGCGGCGCGCCCGGGCCGCCGCCTGGTGCTGGCCGGCGACCTCAACGTGGCGCCGCTCGAGTCCGACGTGTGGTCGCACCAGCGGCTCAAGCGCGTCGTCACCCACACGCCGATCGAGATCGCCCACCTCGAGCGCCTGATGGCGTCGCGGGACTGGGTCGACGCGGTGCGCCATTTCGTTCCGCCTGAGGAACGACTTTACACCTGGTGGAGCTATCGCGCGCCCGACTGGGCCGCCGCCGACAAGGGCCGCCGCCTCGACCATTTGTGGGTGACGCCGGCGCTCGAGCCTGGGCTCAAGCGCGCCATGGTGGCCAAAGAGGTGCGCGGCTGGGGGCGGCCCTCGGACCACGCTCCGGTGATCGTCACCCTCGAGGGCTGAGCGTGGGGGCGGGAACGGCGGGCGCCCCGCCCTACCCCGGGACCCGATAGAGGTGGATGCGGCCTTGCTCGGCGCCCTCGGGCAAGGCCAGGGTGTGCCAGCCCTCGACCTCGAGGCGCTGGTCCGAGATGACGTAGCCGCCGGGCGCCATCAGCGCCCCCACCGTGGGCCCGAGCCAGGCCGCGAGCGCGGCGTCGGCCGCCGGGTTGGCCCTGCCGAAGTCGCAGTTGGCGAGCACCGGGCGGGCGCCGATGCGCTCGAGCGCGCCAGGAAGGGTGTCGTGGAACTCGCCCAGGAAGAGGTGGCGGTCGTCGGGCACGCAGTCGGGGTGGCAATGGATGGCGCGGTCGAAGACGTAGATCTCACGCTGTGGCAGGAGACCGCGCAGATGGTCGTAGGTGCGGCCCTTGCCGAGCCCGACCTCGAGCACCGGGCCGGGGCGGTCGACGATCAGCCCGGCGACCAGTTCGAGGCAGGCGCGCTGGCCGCTGAGCCGCCGGATCATGCGCTCGAGACGGCTGAGACCGGAGGCCGGGGCCGGGGCCGGATCGTCGATGGCGCTGGTCATGGGCGGGCCCAGTGGCACGTCATTGTGGCAGGGCATCGTGGCGCGGCATCGCGCCGCGGCGCCGCGACGACCGGGCGCTCAGCCGTTGGCCCGGCTCACCGCCTCGGTGAGTTGGGCCGTGGTGCGCTCGAGCCGTCGCGCCAGCTCGCGCATCATCTCCACCGCCATCTGCGGGAACTCGGTGACGAGCTGGAAAAAGAGCTCCTTCGAGATGCGCAGCGCCGTGAGCTCACTCGTCGCCCGCACGGTGGCGGTGCGCGGCACGTCGCAGATGATGGCGATCTCGCCGATGATGGCGTTGCGGCTCACCTTGGCCACCGTGAGCGGCCCGTCCGGCGTGCTGACGATGACGTCGGCGGTGCCGTCGACGAGGACATAGGCCGAGTCGCCCATGTCGCCCTGGACCACCAGGTCCTGCCCCTCGGTGAAGGTCAGGCGCTCGCTGGTGAAGGCCAGGAGCTTGAGCTTCGAGGGCTCGATCTTGCAGAACAGCGGGATGTTGCGGAGCAGCTCCACTTCTTCGATCAGGCTCACTGCAGGTCTCCGTTGGCGGGCCTTATTCGGCCGCTAGAAGTTCCTTGAAATAGCTACCGTCCTTGTCCAGCTCGGCATAGCTTCCCTGCTCGACCACGCGACCGCCCCGCATCACCAGGACGCGGTCGAAGGATTCCGCCGGACTCGCCCGATGCAGCGACCAGATCAGGCCGCGCCCGGCGAATTCCTTCAAGAGGCCGGCCAAGATCCTCGACTGGGAGGAGGAATCCAGAGCGGCCGTCGCTTCGGAGATAATCAGCACGTCGGGCCGCTTCAAGATGGCGCGGGCAAGCGCCAGCTTCTGGCGCTGCGAGGCCGAGAGCCTGGAGCCGGAGATACCGACGTCGAAATCGAGCCCGACCTGGGTCACCGCCTGGCGTAGGTCGAGCTCGGCGACGACCTCGGCGATGAGCTCGCCGACGCGTGTCGACGCCTGGGCCTGACCGTAGGCGACCTTGCCGAACAGGATGTTGTCCTGGAGGTTGGCGGCGGCGTTGTAGGTCTCGGCGGCGAAGAACTCGACCGTGCCCTGAAGCTCCTCGGTGAGGTTGTCGGCGAAGGCCTGCCGCGCTTCGAGCACGCGCCGCTGCAACTCGTCATCCATCAGGTCGAGGCGATGGCGCGCCGGGATCAGTTTGAAGGGCAGCGACAGGAACACCATGCGGTCCTCTTCCTTGAGCTCGCCCAGGCGCTCGCGATCGACCCGATTGAGGAGCGCCTGGACGTCCTGCAGCTCGTCGGCGCTGATGAAGCTGAACTGCTGAAAGAGCTCGTGCTCGGGGGGCAGGTCGGCGAACATCTCGACCATCGTCGAGGCGAGCTGGAAGCCCACGTGCAGCACCGCTTCGGTCATCCCCACCTTGTCCAGCACCGAGAGCACGTAGGGGTGCTGGGCGAGATGCTCCATGTCGAAGGTGTCGCCCACCGGGGTGCCGAACAGAAGGTTCTCGGCCATGGTCGCGTTGGTGTTGTACTTCTCGCGATCGAAGAGCTCGATGAGCGGCGCCACCGCGGGGTCCTGGAGGCGCTCGCGGAGCGCGAAGCGGGCGCTCAAGATGACCTCGGCAAGCTGAGGCCGGGCCTGGGGATCGATCGCCCCTCGCAACCCCAACTGATAGACGTCCTCGTCCATGTCGACCATGGTCAAGGCCGCGAGCGCCGCGCTCACCAGGGCCTCGGGCCCCTCCACCCCGGCCGCGGCATAGTCGATCCAGTCGGCCTCGATGTCGTGTTCGATGTTGCCGGAGACCTGGGCCTCGAAGCGCCAGCGTTCGCGCTCCTTGACGGCGTCGGCGTCGCCGTCGTCGGGCGGCCTTAAGGGGCGGTGCTTGAGCCCGTAGTAGAGGTTCTCGCCGAGCGTGCCCGAGAACACGTAGGCGCCCTGGCCAACGTAGGCCATGCGCCGCCCCGTGATCCCCTCGACCATCTCGCCAAGGTCCTGGCCGTTGACCGAGATGCGCCCACGGTCGGGATCCATGAGCCGCGCCAGCAACAGCGTCAGCTCCTCCTTGCCGCTGCCGCTGGGCCCGACCACGGCAACGTGCTCATCGAGGCTGAACTTGAGCGACACCCCTTCGACCACGTTTACCTCCTGGTCGTCGGTGAGACTGATGTTGGCCGCCGCCAGCTCGCCCTCGAGGCCTTCGCCGCCCTCGGGATCGTCGAGCTGATAGGCTGCCTCGCGCATGCCCGAGGGCTCGAACTGGCTGGTCACCTGCTCATACTTGATCTTGGAATCCTGCGAGATCTGGTAATAGAGCAGCAGCTCTTTCCAGGGCTGCGCCAGGTCCTTGTAGGCGGTGATGGCGGCGATCAGCGAGCCGAAGGTGAGATCGCCCTCGATCACCAGGTAGCCGCCGATCGAGTAGTAGAGGAAGGGGCCGAGTTGATTGAGGAAGTTGTTGAGGAACTTGGTGAAGAACTTGAGCTTGTAGATGCGGTAGCGGATCTCGAAGATGCTGCCGAGCCGGTGCGAGATGTCGGCCAGCTCGAGGTTCGAGGTGTCGTGGGCGTGGATCTCGAGCACCCCTTGGACGGTCTCGCCGACCCGGTCCGAGAGCTTGCGCACCAGGCGCACGCGCTCTTTCGCCAACAGGTTCACGCGCCGCTGCAGCTTCGGGATGATGTAGATCTGTAACGGGTAGAGGGAGACCGCGGCGAGTCCCATGACCCAGTCCTGCACGAACAGGAAGCCGAGGATGGTGACGAGCTGGCCGCCGAACTGGGCCGGGCCCGAGATCGCCATGCCGATGAAGCCGCCCAGGGGCTCCACCTCCTGGGTGATCATGGGGATGATCTCGCCCTGGCTCAGCTTGCGGAAGGTGGGCAGAGGGAACCGCAACACCCGGCTGTAGAGGTCGTAGCGCAGCCGCCGCAGCATGCGCTCGCCCAGGAGCCCGGTGTAGACATTGATGTAGTACTTGAAGGCGCCGTTGATCACCACCAGGATGAAGAAGATGCCGCAAAGCACGAACAAGTAGGGTATCTGATCGAACTCTAAGCCCAACAGCGCGGTGGGGAACTCCTGGGGCTCGGCGTCGATGGCGTCGTTGATGATCTGTTTGGGGAGGTCGAGCGAGAAATAGATAAACGGCATCGACACCGCGGTAATCGCCAGCAGGACGAGCTGCGGGCGCAGGCTGAAGCGGATGATGTAACGGAAGATGCTTTTTTCCACGGCCCACCGCCCTAGTGCGACACCGACCCGGAGTCCGGGCCCGAATCGGTGCGCGAGATTAGCTTAGCCGGCCGCGGCGGTAAACGCTTGCCGGCGAGCGCTGCTTATCACGGCCACCGCGATTGGTTATAAGACCGCCCTCAGGCGCGGCGCGACCGCGCCCATCGGAGAGCGCGCATGGCGCACAAGCTGCTCAAGAAGATGGCCTACCGCATGGGCTACGACTTCACCTTCCGCAGGCTGCCGCAGTACGACAAGCGGCGCCGGGCGGCGGCCATCCCGCGCGACATGGAGATGGACTTCGTCGACATCTACGAGCGCGCCCGGGACTTCACCATGACCTCGGTCGAGCGCATGTACGCGCTCCATCGGGCGGTGCGGTACGTGTCCGAGAGCGCCATTCCGGGCGACTTCGTCGAGTGCGGCGTGTGGCGGGGCGGGAGCTGCATGCTGATGGCGCTGACGCTCAAGGCGCTGGGCGACGACTCACGCCGGATCTACCTTTACGACACCTTCACCGGCATGACCCGGCCGGGCGAGTTCGACGTCCGCTACCGCGACCAGGCGGAGCAGGTGACGCGCTGGGAGGCCTCGCGGCGGGAGGGCTACAACGAATGGGCCTTCGCCCCCCGCGACGAGGTGCGGCGCAACATCCTCTCGACCGGCTATCCCGAGGACTCGCTCGTCTTCGTCGCCGGCGAGATCGAGACCACGCTTCCCGAAACCGCGCCCCAGACCATCGCGCTCTTGCGCCTCGACACCGACTGGTACCAATCGACCCGCCACGAGCTCGAGCACCTCTACCCGCTGCTCGCTCCCGGGGGGGCGCTGATCATCGACGACTACGGCTCCTTCGAGGGCGCCCGCAAGGCGGTCGACGAGTACTTCGCCGCGGCGCCGGGCGAGATCTTCCTCCACCGCATCGACGCCACCGGGCGGATCGGCCTGAAGCCCAGGTAGGGGCACGCCAGGACGGCACCGCAACGCGCGACGGTGGCGGGGGCGACGACGAAAATCCCGGTTTCCAGGCGCTCACCCCATGTGCGATAGTGCGCGGCTCGGGAATCCTTAGGCCTCGACATGAGCATCAACGACTCCAGCTCACGCGTGCTCATCTACAGCCACGACACCTTCGGGCTCGGGCACCTGCGCCGTTGCCGGACCATCGCCCATTCGCTGGTCGAGAACCACAAGCACCTCTCGGTGCTGATTCTCTCGGGCTCGCCGATCATCGGCAGCTTCGACTTCCGCGCCCGTGTCGACTTCGTGCGCGTCCCCGGCGTCATCAAGCTCCGGAACGGCGAGTACACCTCGTTGAACCTGCACATCGACATCCAGCACACGCTGTCGATGCGGGCCTCGATCATCCGCCACACCGCCGAGATCTTCGACCCCAACGTGCTGGTGGTCGACAAGGAGCCGCTTGGCCTCTACGGCGAGGTGGTCGAGACCCTTAAGATGCTGAAGAATCGCGACACGCGTCTGGTGCTGGGCCTGCGCGACGTGATGGACGAACCGGAACTGCTCGCGCCCGAGTGGGAGCGCAAGAACGTGATCCCGGTGCTGAGCGAGCTCTACGACGACATCTGGGTCTACGGGCTGCCCCAGCTCTGCGAGCCGCTGGCCGGCATCGACTTGCCAACCGAGGTCGAGCATAAGATCACCTACACCGGCTACCTGCCGCGCACGGTGCCGGCGGCGGTGACCACGGCCCAGGTGCCGGAGATCACCAAGGATCCCTATCTCTTGGTCACCACCGGCGGCGGCGGCGACGGCGACGGCCTCATCGAATGGGTCCTGAGGGCCTACGAGTCCGATCCGCTGCTCCCCTACCCGGCGCTGCTGGTGCTGGGGCCGTTCATGGCGCCCGAGCGCCAGGCCCAGTTCATGACCCGGGTGACGGCTCTCAAAAGGGTCGACGCCATCACCTTCGACACCCATCTCGAGAGTCTGGTGGCCGACGCCGTCGGCGTCGTCGCGATGGGCGGCTACAACACCTTCTGCGAGATCCTTTCGCTGGACAAACGGGCGCTCATCGTGCCGCGGACGGCGCCCCGCATGGAGCAGTACGTCCGCGCCTCGCGGGCCCAGGAGCTTGGACTCGTGCGCATGCTGGTCGACGACGGCGACTATCGGCCCGAGATCATGGCGGCGGCGCTCCGCGAGCTGCCCAAGCAGAGTCCGCCGTCGGAGGTCGTGGTACCTGGACTGCTCGAAGGTCTGGTCAGCGTCAACCGGCTGATCGAGCCCTGGCTCGCCGAGCCCAGGCAACGGCCGATGGCGGAGATCGTACCCCACAGGGCTTAGGGACAGCGCGTGTCGGGTAGGGTCGCCTTCGTCCTCAAGGGCTATCCCCGACTCTCCGAGACCTTCATTGCCCAGGAGATCCTGGCCCTCGAGCGCCGCGGTCTCGACATCGTCATCGTCTCGCTGCGCCGGCCGACCGAGGCCCTCACCCACCCCATCCACGGCGAGATCGGGGCGCCCGTGGTGTACTTGCCCGAGTACCTGCATGAGGAGCCCAAGCGGCTGTGGCGGGCCTGGCGCCGGGCCCGGCGCGCGCCGGGCTTGGGCGCGGCGCGCGCCGCCTGGGGGCGCGATCTCAGGCGCGACGCCAGCCGCAATCGCGTACGCCGCTTCGGCCAGGCGCTGGTGCTCGCGGCCGAGCTGCCCGCCGGCGTGACGCGACTTCACGCCCACTTTCTCCACACCCCGGCCTCGGTGGCCCGTTACGCCAGCCTGCTCACCGGGCTCCCGTGGTCGTGCTCGGCCCACGCCAAGGACATCTGGACCAGCGCCGACTGGGACAAGGCGGAGAAGCTCGCCTCCTGCGCCTGGTTGGTGACCTGCACCGAAAGCGCCGCCCGCCACCTCGACGATCTGGCGCCGCCGGGTACCGTCGAGCTCCTCTATCACGGCATCGACCTCGAGCGCTTCGCGCCGCCCGCGACCGCCCGGCCCGATCGCGACGGCAGCGACGCCGCCGATCCGGTGCGCATCCTGTCGGTGGGCCGGGCGGTCGAAAAGAAGGGCTACGACGATCTCGTGGCGGCCCTGGCGGCGCTGCCGGCGACCCTTCACTGGCGCTTCGAGCACGTCGGCGGCGGAGCCCTTCTGGAGGATCTCGCGCGGCGCGCCGAACGGGCCGGAATCGCCGGGCGCGTAACCTGGCTCGGCGCCCAGCCCCAGGACGCGGTGCTCGAGCGCTACCGCGCCGCCGACCTCTTCGTCCTGGCCAGCCGGGTCGCCGACGATGGCGACCGCGACGGCCTCCCCAACGTTCTCCTCGAGGCCCAGTCCCAGCTTCTCGCCTGCGTCACCACGCGTGCCTCGGCGGCGTCCGAGCTGATCGAGGACGGCGTCACCGGCTGCCTTACCGAGCCCGGCGACCGTGCCGGCCTGAGCCGGGCGCTGGCCGAGCTCGCCGCCGACCCGGCGCGCCGCCGCCGCCTCGGCGCGGCTGGGCTGGCCAAGCTGCGGGCCCGCTTCGACATGACGCCGGGGGCCGACCGATTGGCCCTCAAGTTCGGCCTCGGGGCGCCAACATCGGCGGTCGCCTGATGACCCGAGTCGCCTTCTATGCCCCCCTCAAGGCGCCAAGCCACGACACGCCGTCGGGCGACCGGCGCATGGCCGAGCTGCTCATGCGCGCCCTCGAGCTGGCCGGCTGCGAGGTGCGACTGGCGTCGCGCTTCCGCAGCTACGACGGCGCCGGCGAGGTGGCCCGGCAACGGGTGCTGAAGGCCGAGGGCGAGGCCGAGGCAGCGCGCCTCGCCGCCGCCTTCGCGGCCGGGCCGGGCAATGAGAGACCCGAGGCCTGGTTCACCTATCATCTCTATCACAAGGCGCCGGACTGGCTGGGCCCGAGCCTCAGCCACAGGCTCGCCATTCCCTATCTGGTGGCCGAGGCGGCCCATGCGCCCAAGCAGGCGGGTGGCCCCTGGGCCCTGGGCCACGACGCCGCCGGCCGCGCCATCGCCCAGGCCGACGCGGTGCTGTGCATGACGGGAGATGACCGCTTATGCCTCGAGCCCCTGCTCGGATCCGGGGCCCGGCTCCACGAGCTGCCGCCGTTCCTCGACCCCGAGCCCTTCAGCGAAGCCGCCGCGGTGCGCCCGCGGGCGCGGGCGGCGCTGGCCGCGGCGACGGGCCTCGACGCGGAGAAACGCTGGCTGCTTGCCGTGGCGATGATGCGCGCGGGCGACAAGCTCGCCTCCTATCGGGCGCTGGGCGCCGCGCTCAGACGGCTCAAGGGCGAGGACTGGCAATTGCTGGTGGTGGGCGAGGGCCCGGCCCGGGGCGAGGTGGCGGCGGCGCTCGCCCCCTTGGGCCCCGACCGGGTGGTGCTGGCGGGCGCGCGTCCGTGGCGCGCCTTGCCGGAGATCTACGCCGCTTGCGACCTCTACCTCTGGCCGGCGCTCGGCGAGGCCTACGGCATGGCGCTGCTCGAGGCCCAGGCCAGCGGTCTGCCGGTGGTGGCGGGCAAGGTGCGCGGCGTACCCGACGTGGTACGGAACGGCGTTACCGGCATGCTGACGCCCGAAGGCGATGGCGCCCGCTTCGCCGCCGCGGTGCGGGGGCTGCTCGACGATGACCGCCGGCGCGCCCTTATGGGCCGGCAGGCCCGCGACTTCGTCACCGAGCAGCGTTCGCTGGGCGGCGCCGCGCGCATCCTCGAGCGGGCCTTGGCCGCGGCGCGGGCGGCGCGGCGCGGAGCGGCGGCGTGACCCGGCTCGCTCTCCTGCGCCACGGCCGTACACCCTGGAACCAGGCCGGCCGCCTGCAGGGGCGGGCCGACATCCCGCTCAACGCGGCGGCGCGGGCGGCGTTCGCGCGACGCCGGCCGCCGGCTGAGCTCGACGGCGCCCTTTGGGTCACCAGCCCGCTCGCGCGCGCGGTCGAGACCGCGAAGCTGTTGGGAGCCTGCGCCGTGGCCATCGAACCGCGCCTGGTCGAGATGGATTGGGGCGACTGGGAAGGCCGTACCCTCGATAGCCTGCGCCGCGAGCTGGGCGCGGCCTTCGCCGACAACGAGCGCCGCGGCCTCGACTTCACCCCCGCCGGCGGCGAGAGCCCGCGCGCCGTGCAGTCGCGCCTGCGCCCCTGGCTCGCCGAGCTCGGCGCCGCGGGCCGCTTGGTGGCGGCGGTCACCCACAAGGGGGTGATCCGCGCCGTCCTCGCGCTGGCCTGCGACTGGGACATGACCGGGGCGCCGCCGGTGAAGCTCGAGTGGTGCTGCGCCCACCTCTTCACGGTCGACGCCCAGGGCCGGCCGCGGCTGGCACGACCCAACCTAGCGCTGGAGGAGAGGTGAGCGCCGGCGTCCTCATTTACGTCCAGCACCTGCTCGGCATCGGCCACCTCAAGCGGGCCGCGACGCTCGCCCGGGCCTGCGCCGAGGCCGGCTTGGAGGTGACGCTGGTGTCGGGTGGACGGGCGGTCCCGGGGCTCGATTCGGGGGCGGCGCGCGTGCTCCAGCTGCCGCCGGCGCGGACCGCCGACGAAAGCTTTCGCACCCTCCTCGATGATAGCGGCACGCCGGTGGATGCGGCCTGGGAGGCCCGGCGGCGCGAGCTTCTGCTGGCCAGCTTCGCCGCCGCGAGACCCAACGTGCTGGTGCTGGAGATGTTCCCCTTCGGGCGCCGGCGGCTCGCCTTCGAGCTCATGCCGCTGATCGAGGCGGCCGCCGCCACGCGGCCGGCGGTGTCGATCGTCTGCTCGGTGCGCGACATTCTGGTGCGCAAGCAAAAGCCCGGCCGCGACGAACATACGGCCGAGCTGATCGAGACCTGGTTCGACCACGTGCTGGTGCATGGCGATCCGGAGCTGGTGCGGCTCGACCGCACCTTTCCCCTGGCCCCCAGGATCGCCGGTCGGATCCACTACACAGGCTACCTCGCCGAGCCCGCCCCAGCCCGGGGCGCGGCGACGGGCGCTGGCGATGGCGAGGTCATCGTCTCGGCGGGAGGCGGCGCGGTCGGCGCGCGGCTGCTCGCTTGCGCCCTCGAGGCGCGCAGCCAGACCACCCTCGACGCGGCACCCTGGCGCCTGCTCGCGGGCGCCAACCTGGACCACGATCGCTTCGCCGCCCTGGTCGAGCGAGCGCCCTGCGGCGTGACCGTGGAGCGGCAGCGCCCCGACTTCCCGGCACTGCTCGCCAACTGCCGCTTGTCGATCAGCCAGGCCGGCTACAACACGGTCGCCTCGGTGGTGCGGGCGGGGGTGCGCTCGGTACTGGTGCCGTTCGCCGGCGGCGGCGAGAACGAGCAGCAACTGCGGGCCGAGTTGTTGCGAGGCAGGGGCGCGGTTCAGGTCGTCGCCGAGAGCGCGCTCGAGCCGCGCACGCTGGCCGCGGCAGTGGACGCGGCCGCTCACGGCCCCCCCGCGAGCGCCGCCGGCATCGACCTCTCGGGCGCCGAAACCAGCGCCCGGCTGATCGTCGATTGGGCGACGGCGAGCCCACCAGCGATCGCCGTCGGCGGCCATTAGGCTGGAGCCATGAGCGATCACCGCTACCCACCCGCCGCCCTGACCACCGACTACCTGCGCTCGGGGGCCGGTTTCATTCTTACCGGCGGGCCGCTATTGTTAGCCAAGCCTTCAGCGCCGATGGTTTATATTCTCGGCGGCTTGGCCATACTGTTCGTTCTTTTCGGGCTGCGCACGGCCTTACGGCACATGACGCGATTTGAGATGACGGACACCCGTTTGTCCGCGGCGGGGCCGCTCGGCACGACCATTCATTGGGAGAGCCTGGAGAGGGTCCAACTGCGTTACTTCTCGACCAAGCGGGACCGTTCGGAAGGCTGGATGCAGCTCAAGCTGACGGGCGGCGCGGGCTCGATCAGGCTCGATTCCGAGGTCAGCGATTTCGCCGCGATCGCGGCCCGGGCGGTCCACGAAGCCGAGCACCGCGGGCTGCCGTTGAGCGAGACCACGCGCGCCAACCTGTCGACCCTCGGCCTCGCTTATGCGCCGCCGCTGCAAAAGGCGCCGCGGCCCCAATGACCGATCTCTTGCGAGTGCAGAACCTGGGTGTCGAGTTCCACGTCGACGAAGGGGTGATTCGGGCGGTGCGCGGGACCTCGTTCCGCATCCAGGCGGGCAAGACCGTGGCGGTGGTCGGCGAGTCGGGGTCCGGCAAGTCGGTGGCCGCCCAAGCCATCATGTGCATCCTTCCCAACACCGCGCGGGTCTCGAGCGGCGAGATCCTGTTCTCGGACCCGGAGCGGCCAGGCCCGGCGGTGGACATCGTCAAGCTGGCGCCCGAGAGCTCCGCGATGCGCCAGATCCGCGGCGGCCGCATCTCGATCATCTTCCAGGAGCCCATGACCTCGCTGTCGCCGTTGCACACCATCGGCAACCAGGTCAGCGAGGCGTTGCACCTGCACTTCGAGGTCGACAAGGCGACCGGGCGCGAGAAGGTCGTCGAGATGCTGCGGCTGGTAGGCTTTCCCGAGCCCGAAAAGGCGCTCTACACCTACCCCTTCGAGCTCTCCGGCGGCCTTCGCCAGCGCGCCATGATCGCCATGGCGCTGGTGTGCCGGCCGGCGCTCCTGATCGCCGACGAGCCCACCACCGCGCTCGACGTCACCATCCAGGCGCAGATCCTCAAGCTCATCAAGGAGCTTCAGGCCGAGCTCGGAATGGCGGTGCTCATCATCACCCACGATCTCGGCGTGGTCGCCAACATGGCCGACGAGGTGGTGGTCATGTATCAAGGCGAGGTCATGGAGTCCGGCACCCTCGACGACATCTATCGCCACGCCAGCCACCCCTATCTCAGGGCGCTGTTGGCGGCGGTGCCGCGCTTCGACATGGAGCCCGGCGAACGGCTGGTGCCGATCCGCGAGATCAAGGCCGAGGGCGGCCAGCTGATGCAGGAGAAGGAGCCGTGGCCGGCGGAGGCCGACGCCGCCGGGCCGCTCTTGAGCGCCCGTGGCCTCAGCTTGCGCTTCGTCACCCGCAAGCGCCGCTTCCTCGGCACCAGGCCCGGCGGCAGCGTGATCGCGGTGGACGACGTGAGCTTCGATATCGAGCGTGGCAAATGCTTGGGCCTGGTGGGCGAGAGCGGCTGCGGCAAGACCACCACCAGCAAGATCATCATGCGCGCCCTGGCGCCCGACAGCGGCGAGATCAGGTTCAACGACCGGGGCAGGATCGTCGACGTGCTGGCGCTCGAGAACGCGGAGCTGTTCGCCTATCGACGCAAGGTCCAGTACATCTTCCAGGACCCCTACGGCTCGTTGAACCCGCGCATGACGGTTCTGGACATCGTCAGCGAGCCCCTGATCATCCACGGCATGAGCGACGCCGACCAGCGCTTCGAGCGAGTCAAGGAGCTGATGACCCTGGTCGGACTCGACATCCGCCATCTCAGGCGTTTTCCACACAGCTTCTCGGGCGGACAGCGCCAACGCATCGGCATCGCCCGAGCCTTGGCGTTGCAACCGGAACTGTTGATCTGCGACGAGCCGGTGTCGGCCCTCGACGTGTCGATTCAGGCGCAGGTGCTCAACCTGCTGAAGGACCTGCAAAGCGAGCTCGGCCTCACCTACCTTTTCATTTCGCACAACTTGGCCGTGATCGACTACGTCGCCGATACCATCGCCGTCATGTGCGCCGGGCGGCTGGTGGAGATGGCTCCGCGGGCGGAGTTCTTCACCAACCCGGTGCATCCCTACACCAAGGCACTGCTTGCCGCGGTGCCCAAGCCCGATCCCGACAACCGGCTCGACCTCGGCGCGCTGATGGCGGGCAAGGCGTCGGAGCCCGCCGCCTGGCCCGCGCCCTATACCATCGATGGCGGCACCAAGCCCAAGCTCGTCACCATCGGCGACGGCCACTTCGTGCGCGCCTCCGGTGATGGCGCCGGATTGGATTTGACGCTGTGAAAGGGACTCGCAGGATGACGTTGCAGCGACTTACGATCGCCACGGCCGGTGCTCTGGCCTTGCTGTGCCCGGGCCTGCCCGCGGCCGCCGCGGGCTACGTCGAGACGCCGATTTTCGCCGCCGACGTCGCCGCCGGCAAGCTCGAGGCGGTGGCCGATCGCCTGCCCCACGCGCCCAGCGTGGTGAAGATGGAGGGCGAGCGCCGGCCTGGCCGGCACGGCGGCGACCTTCGCATGCTGGTGGGGCGGGCCAAGGACGTCCGCATGCTGGTGGTGTACGGCTACGCCCGGCTGATGGTTTACGACACCAACTACGAGCTCAAGCCCGACATCCTCGAGGCGATCGAGGTCGAGGACGGGCGCATCTTCACCATGAAGCTGCGCCCCGGCCACAAATGGTCGGACGGCGAGCCCTTCACCGCCGAGGACTTCCGCTACTACTGGGAAGACGTGGCCAATAACCCGGAGCTTTCGCCCGCCGGACCGCCGCGCGATCTGCTGGTCGGCAGCGAGAAGCCGCGCTTCGAGGTCGTCGACGAGACCACGGTGCGCTATAGCTGGTCGCGTCCCAATCCCTTCTTCCTGCCCAGGCTGGCGGGCGCGGCGCCGCTCTTCATCTATCGCCCCTCCCATTATCTCAAGCGCTTCCACATCCGCTTCGCCGATGCCAAGGCGCTCGACGAGGCGGTCAAGGCGTCGGGACGGCGCAACTGGGCCTCGCTGCACAATCGCAAGGACAACATGTACAAGTTCGACAACCCGGAGCTGCCCACGCTGCAGCCCTGGGTGAACACTTCGAGGCCGCCGGCGACCCGTTACGTGGCGGTGCGCAACCCCTATTACCACCGCGTCGACGCCGAGGGGCGGCAGCTCCCCTACGTCGACCGCTTCATCCTCTCGGTCACCGACGGCAAGCTGATCCCGGCCAAGGCAGCGGCGGGCGAGTGCGACCTGCAGTCGCGGGGGCTCGGATTCAACGACTTTACGGTGCTCAAGGAGAACGAGGAGCGCAACGGCTACCGGGTGCGCCTGTGGCGCAACGGCGCCGGCGCCCACCTCGCCCTCTACCCCAACCTCAACGTCAACGATCCGGTGTGGCGCAAGCTGATCCGCGATGTGCGCTTCCGGCGCGCGCTCTCGCTCGCCATGGACCGGACGCTGATCAACAACGCCCTCTACTTCGGTCTCGCCATTGAGGGCAACAACACCACCTTGCCGGAAAGCCCGCTGTTCCGGGAGCACTACCAGAAGGCCTGGACCGAGTACGACACGTCGGCGGCCAATGGGCTGTTGGATAAGATTGGCCTCGAGGAGCGCGACGGCGACGGCTTTCGCCGACTCGAGGATGGGCGACTCCTCCAGATCGTGGTCGAGACCGCGGGCGAGGACACCGAACAGTCCGACGTGCTGGAGCTGATTCGGGACGGCTGGGCCGAGATCGGCATCAAGATGTTCGTCAAGCCGTCGCAGCGCGAGGTCTTCCGCAACCGCATCTTCGCCGGCGAGACCCAGATGTCGATCTGGTCGGGATACGCCAACGGCCTGCCGTCGCCCGACATGAGCCCCAGGGAGCTGGCGCCCACCGAGCAGATCCACCTCGAATGGCCGAAGTGGGGGCAGCATTACGAGACCAGCGGCCAGATGGGCGAGCCCCCCGATACGCCTGAGAGCAAGGAGCTGCTCGATCTCTATGAGCGCTGGACCTGGGCCAGAGCGCGGGGCGAGCGCGAGGCCATCTGGCACCGCATGCTGGAGATCCACGCCGACCAGCTCTTCACCATCGGCATCGTTTCGGCCGTGCCCCAACCGGTGGTGGTCAAGCGGAGCCTGCGAAACGTGCCGGTGGAGGGGATCTACGCCTGGGACCCGGGCGCCCAGCTCGGGATCTACCGCCCCGACACCTTCTGGTTCGACCAGGACGGCTGACGCCGGTCGCGAAGCTCGCGGGGGGAAGCGACCGATGTTCAGGTACTTGGTGCACCGGGTGCTGGTCATGGTGCCGACGCTGTTCGCGGTCAGCGTCCTGGTGTTCGTGATCATCCAGCTGCCACCCGGCGACTATCTCAGCAACCAGCTCGCCGAGCTCAAGGCGCAAGGCGAAGGGGCGGCGCTCGAGAAGATCGAGTTCCTGCGCCAGCAGTACGGGTTCGACAAGCCGCTGGTCGAGCAATACGCCATCTGGGTCGGCATCTGGCCCGGGGACACCGGCTTCTCCGGACTCCTTCAAGGCAGCCTCGGCTGGTCGTTCGAGTACGGCATTCCGGTGACCGACGTGGTCGGCGACCGCATCTGGCTCTCCTTCGTGGTCGCCTTCAGCACCATCGTCTTCATCTGGGTGGTGTCGTTCCCGATCGGCATCTACTCGGCCACCCACCAGTACAGCGTCGGCGACTACTCTCTCACCTTCATCGGCTTCCTGGGGCTGGCGACGCCCAACTTCCTGCTCGCCCTGGTGCTGCTCTACTTCGCCAACGTTACCTTCGGCACCTCGATCGGCGGCCTGATGGACGATCAGTACATCGAGCAGTCGTGGTCCTGGGCGAAGGTGGGGTCGGTGCTCGAGCATCTGTGGATTCCGGTCATCGTCATCGGCACCTCGGGCACCGCGGGCATGATCCGCCGGCTGCGCGCCAACCTGCTCGACGAGCTCCATAAGCAGTACGTGATCACCGGCCGGGCCAAGGGGCTGCCGTCGCTCAAGCTGCTGATCAAGTACCCGCTACGCATGGCGCTGAACCCGTTCATCGCCGACATCGGCAACCTCTTGCCGCAGGTGATCTCGGGCGCCGCCATCGTCTCGATGATCCTCTCGCTGCCGACCACCGGGCCGATGCTGTTGCAGGCGCTCAAGTCCCAAGACCAGTACCTGGCGGGATCGTTCCTCATGGTGCTGTCGCTCCTGACGGTGATCGGCGTCTTCCTCTCGGACCTGGCGCTGGCCGCGCTCGATCCCCGAATCCGTCTCGGCGGGGGGGCGACGCGATGAGCGAGAGCGTCAGCCTGGAGCCCGGCCGACCGCTCGAGCACTACGTCAGCGCCGCGCCCTTCGACCCCTACTCGGTCGAGGCGATGACGCCGGAGCAGGAGCGCTTCTACCGGGCCTCGCAGTGGCGGATGATGTGGTGGAAGCTGAGGCGCCACCGCCTGGCGGTGATCTCGGGTGCGCTCTTGCTGCTGGTCTATCTCACGGTCGTGGTGTGCGAGGTGGTGGCGCCCTACAACCTGCACAGCCGCCACGCCCGCCATATCTACGCGCCGCCCCAAGGCATCCACCTGTTCCACGAGGGAAGCTTCGTCGGCCCCTTCGTCTACGGCTACCGCTTCAAGCTCGACATGACGACGCTCAAGCGGATCTATACCCCGGACCTGCAAAAGGTCCATGCGCTACGCTTCCTGTGCCGGGGCGACGCCTACGAGTTCTGGGGCCTCTTCGAGGCCCGCTTTCACCTCGTGTGCCCGGCCGTGGGCGGCACCTTGTTCCTGCTCGGCACCGACCGCCTGGGCCGCGACGTGGTCTCGCGGGTGATCTACGGCGCCCGCATCTCGCTCAGCGTGGGCCTGATCGGAGTCTCCATCAGCTTCCTGCTGGGCATCGTGCTGGGCGGCATCTCGGGCTACTACGGGGGCTGGATCGACAGCATCATCCAGCGCCTCATCGAGATCGTGCGCTCGTTTCCCGAGCTGCCGCTGTGGATGGCGCTGGCGGCGGCGCTGCCGGTGACCTGGAGCCCGATCCTGATCTACGCCGGCATCACCGTGATCCTCGGCCTGCTCGACTGGCCGAGCCTGGCGCGCGCCGTGCGCTCGAAGCTCCTGGCGTTGCGCGAGGAGGACTTCTGCACCGCGGCGGTGCTGCTGGGCGCCCGGCCGCGGCGCGTGATCGCCCGCCATCTCCTGCCCAGCTTCATGAGCCACCTCATCGCCTCGGCGACGCTCTCCATCCCCTCGATGATCCTGGGCGAGACCGCGCTCTCGTTCCTGGGGCTGGGGCTGCGCCCGCCGATCACCAGCTGGGGCGTGCTCCTCAACGAGGCCCAGAACTTCAACGTCGTGGTGCTCTACCCCTGGCTGATGGTGCCGGTGATCCCGGTGATCGTCATCGTGCTGGCCTTCAACTTCCTGGGCGACGGGCTCAGGGACGCCGCCGACCCCTACAAGTAGGCA
>CBDUZE010000037.1:0-46794 GCA_965371625.1 uncultured Alphaproteobacteria bacterium | reverse complement strand
ATAAATCTCTTTGTTCTCTATGGCTTAAACGGTTATCTTCTGAGTCGAGAATACTTCGAGCTGGTGGCGTTGCGTGATCTCGACAGGGCGCCGGCGGCTCGATTGAGAAAGGCGAACCGGGGTAAGCTGTTCGTCGCGGGGGTGATGATCGCGGTACTGCTGAGCATTCCGATCATCAACATCGTGGCGCCGATGGTGGCCGCGGCCTTCATGGTCCACGTCTTTCGGGATATAAATGCCCGGGGCGTGACCTGAGCCCGGCGCGAGCGGCAGAAGGCGCCGGGGTCGCCGAGACAGGAAGACGAGGTAGAGTTGTTATGTTTGGTCGCAAAGATCATGCCGAGGACGAGGCGACGAGGGACATGGAAAAGAACAAAGATTCGGGCGCAGAGGTTCCGGGCCTGACCCCGGCGTCACGCCAAGAGGCAACGCCAGCGCCAGCTACCCCGACCCAGTTTCGTCCCGAGATCCCGCGCCGGGTGACCCAGATCCCCGGCGCTCCCCGCGCCGCGAGCGCGTTCGATACCGACGATACCAAGAAGCTCATCGTCGGCCGCGAGATCCGCCTCAGCGGCGAGATCACCGCCTGCGAGAAGTTGGTGGTGGAAGGCCGGGTCGAAGCCAATCTCACCGACAGCCGGATCATCGACATCGCCACCACGGGATACTTCAAGGGCACCGCCGAGGTCGACGAAGCCATCATCAGCGGCGAGTTCCAGGGCACGCTCACGGTCCGGGGACGGCTCTTCGTGCGGGCCACGGGCAAGGTGGCCGGCGAGCTCCGCTACGGCGAGCTGGAGATCGAGCGCGGCGGTCGGATTTCGGGCGACATCGATCAGAACGGGTCGGCGGCACGCGAGGCCGAGAGCGAAGAAGACGCCGCCGCCGAGGCCGGCTGAGCCCCGCCGGCGCGCGATCCCATGGCGTTCGAACGCGCGAACGCCAGCGCAGGCGTGAGCGCGCCGATCAGAGCGTCGTCTTGCCCTTGAATCGGCAGAGATCGGCCACCACGCAGGCCGGACAATCGGGCTTGCGCGCCTTGCACACGTGGCGGCCGTGCAGAATCAACCAGTGGTGGGCGTTGCGCTTGTAGCGCTCGGGCACCACCTTCTCGAGCCCGCTCTCGACCGCCAGCGGGGTCTTGCCCGGGGCCAGGCCGGTGCGGTTGCCGAGCCGGAAGATGTGGGTGTCGACGGCGATCACCGGCACGCCGAAGGCGGTGTTGAGCACCACGTTGGCGCTCTTGCGCCCGACCCCCGGCAGGGCCTCGAGCGCCGTCCGCTCGGCCGGCACCGCACCGCCGTGCTGGTCCACCAGAAGTCGGCTCAGTTTGATGATGTTCTTGGCCTTGGTGTTGAAAAGGCCGATCGACTTGATGTGCTGGCGCAGCCGCGCCTCGCCCAGCGCCACCATCTTGGCCGGGCTGTCGGCGACCGCGAAGAGCGCCGGGGTGACCTTGTTGACGCCGACGTCGGTGGCCTGAGCCGAGAGCACCACGGCGACCAGAAGGGTGAAGGGGGTCTCGTGCTTGAGCTCGCCACGGGGGGCGGGATTTTGCCCCTCGAGGCGGCGGAAGAACTCCTCGACATCGGCCTTTTTCATGGCCCGACATTAGCGGCCCGCGGCCGAGCGCGAAAGGGCAAAGGCCGTGCTCTCCCGGTCGCCGCCGTCGCGGGGGTAGCTCATTGCGAATCGTTTGCACCTTCGCGAGGGCGACCCTATGATCACCGCCATGGCCGCCGCCCCACCCCCTCCGCCTGAGCCGCCGAGGCTTTACTTCGACACGGTGTTGCAGCCCTATCGCTCGTTGAGCCCAAGCGGATTCTGGCTCTTGATGGCCGTCGTCCGAGGCGCCGGTTTCAGCGCCGGCACGGGCTTTGTGGTGATCGGGGCGTGGCCGGTGTGCGGCTTCCTCGGCCTCGAGGTGGTGCTGATCTACCTCGCCTTCCGCCTCAGCTATCGCGGCGCCCGCCTTACCGAAACGCTCCAGCTCAACTTGTCGTCGCACGGGCGCCGCCTCGCCATCGGTTCTTTGCTCGCGCCCGAAGGAGCGCCGCCAGCGCGCCCGGGCCCTGCGAGCGGCGCTCGCGCGGCAGCGCGGGGCCGCTTGCCCGTGACCTTGGCGAAGGCCCCGATTGGGCGCGGCCTCGAGCACCGTGCAAGCTTGACTCGGGGGTGCGGGCGGTGCGACGCTGAGACGAGATTAGAACCGTATGGTCGCGAGGATTGGTGGAAAATCGCGCGACCAAGGTTTAGAAACTCGTTGCTGCAGGGCGATAAGCGCGCATCGCTCGTGCCTGACGACTGGGAGGAGACACCATGACCAGGAAAGGAATGCAGGCCGCGCTGCTGGGCTCGGCCATCGCGCTCGTGATGGCGCTGCCGGCGGCGGCCGACGAGACCATCAAGCTCGGTCTGATCGAGCCCTACTCTGGGCCGATCGCGGCCATCGGCAAGGACACCCTCGACGGCTATATTTTTCAGCTCGACTTGATCAACGAGCGCGGCGGCGTGCTGGGCGGCCGCAAGCTCGAGGTCGTGCCTTACGACAACGCCATGAACGCGGAGAAGACCACCCAGCAGCTCAGAAAGGCGATCGACGACAGCATCCGCTACGTCAGCCAGGGCGTGGGCTCCAACCACGCTCTCAACATCATCAAGCAGCTCAACAAGCACAACAAACGCAACCCGGACCAGTCGGTACTCTATCTCAATCACTCGGCGGTCACCACCGCGTTCACCAACGAGCTGTGCTCGTTCTGGCACTTCCGCTTCGACGCCAACGTGGACATGAAGGTGGCGGCGCTGTCGAGTTGGATGGGGTCGGACGACAAGGTCACCAAGGTCTATATCATCAACCAGAACTACGCCTACGGCAAGTCGTTCCAGGCCGCCGCCAACCGGCTCCTGAAGGAGCGGGTGCCCAAGGCCGAGATCGTCGGCGACGAGCTTATCGTGCCCTTCGGCAAGATTCAGGACTTCACGCCGTACATCGCCAAGATCCAGGCCGCGGGCGCCGACACCGTGCTCACCGGCAACTGGGGACCGGATATCGTTCGCCTGATCAAGCAGAGCGCCGAGGCCGGGCTCAAGGTGCAGTGGTACACTATCTACGCTGGCGTCTCGAGCAGCCTGGCGGGCCTGGGCAAGGCGGCGGGGACCTTCTCGCCGGTCAAGCAGGTGACGGAATACCACGAGAACGATGTCGTCAACCCGCCGGCAGTGATCGCCAACGCGAACGCCTACAAGGAAAGGTACAAGATCACCGCCTATAACGACCGCTTCCGCTTCATGCTCAATATGTGGGCGAATGCGATCGACAAGGCGGGCAGCGCCGACCCGGTGGCGGTGGGCCGGGCCCTCGAGGGCATGACCTTCCTGGGCGCCGGCGGCGAGCTCTACATGCGCGCCGCCGACCACCAGATCATCTTCCCGATGGTGATCTCCACCATATCGACGGACGTCAAGCAGGCCTTCATCTACAAGGGCAAGGACTTCGGCATGGCGTTCAAGACCGACGGCTGGGTGCAGCGCCGCTTCCTGGAGTTGCCCACCACCTGTAAGATGCAGCGTCCGAGCTAGGCTGCAGCCAAAGCGATTCCGGCCCGGCGCCCGCTTTCGGCGTCGGGCCGGGGTCGCCCTCGCGGAAAGACGCCCCCGGCGCCACAGGGTCGCCGATCCGGCGTAGCGAGCACCGCGGCGGGGCCAGGGAACCAGCACTTTGGACGTCTTCGTCTTCTCGCTCTTCAACGGCGTCCTCTACGGCATGCTGCTGTTCATGCTGGCGAGCGGGCTCACGCTCATCTTCAGCATGATGGGGGTGCTCAACTTCGCCCACGCCAGCTTCTTCATGCTGGGGGCCTACTTCGGCTATCAGATCAGTGCCTACGTGGGCTTCTGGCCGGCCCTCGTCCTGGCCCCGGTGGTGGTCGGCGTGATCGGCGCCCTGGTCGAGCGCTACGGCCTCAGGACCGTGCACAAGTACGGCCACGTCGCCGAGCTCCTGTTCACCTTCGGGCTCTTCTTCGTCATCGACGAAGCGGTGCAGATGGTGTGGGGCAGGATCGCCATGGACTACGCCGTCCCCGAGTCCCTGGGCTTCACCCTGTTCACCATGCAGGGTCTCAATTACTCGGCCTACCGGGTCTTCATGCTGGTGATCTCGGTGGCCATCTTCGTCGCCCTCTACGGGCTCATCACCCGCACCCGCGTCGGCCTCATCATCCAGGGTGCGCTGACCCATCCCGAGATCGTCGCCGCCCTGGGCCACAACGTGCCGCGGGTGTTCATGCTGGTGTTCGGCTTCGGCTGCGCCTTGGCCGGCATCGCCGGCGTGATCAGCGGCAACGTGCTGGGCACCGAGCCCGCCATGGCCGCCCAGCTGGGGCCCATCGTCTTCGTGGTCATCGTCATCGGCGGCCTGGGCTCGTTGAGCGGGGCGCTCGTGGCCTCGCTGTTCATCGGCATCCTCCAAACCACCGCGGTCTCTTACGACGTCTCGATGAACGACGTCCTAGCGCTGTTCGGCTCCACCGTCGACGTCGAGAGCCTGTGGCGGGACCTGGTCACCCTGACCATCGCCCAGGTGGCGCCCGTTCTCCCTTACCTCATGCTGGTGCTGGTGCTGATCTTCCGGCCCCGGGGCCTGTTCGGGACCCGTGACGTATGACCGATCTGCCCGCCGCGCGACCCTTACCTGACGCCAGACGCCTCACCGCTCTGCTGCGCCGCTCGGCGATTTGGCTCGCGATCGCGGCGCTGTTCGTGGTGCTGCCGCTGATCTTCGATTCGGGTTTCGCCCTCACCCTGCTCTCCCAGATGGGGGTGCTGATCGTCTTCGCGCTGGCCTACAACATGCTGCTCGGCCAGGGCGGCATGCTCTCCTTCGGCCACGCCATCTATTTCGGGCTGGCGGGATACATGTCGATCCACTTCCTCAACCTGATGGCCGCGGACCTCCTCCCCTTCGTCCCGATCAGCCTCCTGCCGCTCCTGGGCGGCCTGGTGGGGCTCTTCTTCGGCGTCATCATCGGCTTCGTCTCGACGCGGCGGGCGGGCACCGTGTTCGCCATGATCTCGCTGGGCTTCGGCGAGATGGTGACGGCGCTGACCCTGATCTTCGTCGCCTTCTTCAACGGCGAGGAGGGCATCCAGGCCGACCGCTGGCTGGGGCCGGAGCCGCTCGGCATCACCTTCGGCCCGCAGATCCAGGTCTACTACCTGATCGTTGCCTGGTGTCTGGTGTGCATGGTGGCCATGTACCTGGTAACCAAGACCCCGTTCGGGCGCATCTCGAACGCCGTGCGCGACAACCCCGAGCGCGCCCAGTTCGTCGGCTACAACACCCAGCGCGTGCGCTGGCTGGCCTTCGCGCTGTCCTCGTTCTTCGCCGGCATGGCGGGGAGCCTGCACGCCATCAACTACGAGCACGTGGGCTTCGAGACCGTGAGTTTGGCCCAGTCGGGGCTGGTCCTGTTCATGGTCTACATCGGCGGGGTGGGGCACTACATGGGGCCCATCCTGGGCGCCGTGCTGATCACCTACCTCAACGGCACCCTGAGCGACTACACCGAGGCCTGGCTGCTCTATCAGGGCCTGCTGTTCTGCGCCATCGTGCTGTTCGCGCCGGGCGGGCTGGCCGGCATCATCATGATCCACCAGCCTATCTGGCGAACCGATGTGTCGCTCTTGCGACTGCTGGTGGTGCCCTATGGGTTGGCCATCGCCACCACCTTGGTGGCGCTCGTGGGCGCCATCGGCATTATCGAGATGGCCTATTTCCTGAGCGTCGTATCCACCGACGAGCGGGTCACCAGCATCTACGGCGTCAGCGTCGACGTCTCGGGCGTGGTGCCCTGGATCGCCTTCGCGGCGATCGCTGCCCTCGGCGTCGTGCTATGCCGCCGCGTCTATCCCGGCGCGGCCCGGAGCTGGAACGCGGCCATGGCCGAGGTCAAGGCCAGGATCGGCGCATGAGCCCGGCGCTCGAGCTCATCGACCTGCGCAAGAACTTCGGCGCCACCGAGATCATTCGCGGCGTCGACCTGGAGATTCGAGAGGGCGAGCGCCACGCCATCATCGGACCCAACGGCGCCGGCAAGTCGACGATTTACAACCTGATCACCGGCAAGTACCCGGTCACCGCCGGGCGCATAAAGCTGCGCGGCCGCGACATCACCGGCGCCCAGCCCTACGAGGTCAACCGCATGGGCCTCAGCCGCAGCTTCCAGGTCACCAACCTGTTCCACCGCATGAGCGTGTTCGAGAACGTGCGTTGCGGCGTGCTCTGGTCGCTGGGCTACAAGTACTCGTTCTGGCACATGGTCAACGGCCGCCGCGACGTCACCGAGCGCACCGAGACGGTGCTCGAGGAGCTCGGCATGACGTCCCGGCGCGACGTTCCCGCCGGGCTCCTGTCCTATGCCGATCAGCGCGCGCTCGAGCTCGGCATCACCATCGCCGGCGGCGCCGACGTCATCCTCCTCGACGAGCCCACCTCGGGCATGAGCCACAGCGAGACCGAACAGACGGTCGAGCTCATCCGCACCCTTTCCCAGGGCAAGACCTTCGTCATCGTCGAGCACGACATGGGCGTGATCTTCAACCTCGCCGAGCGCATCTCGGTGCTGGTCTACGGCCAGATCATCGCCTCCGACGTGCCCGAGAGGATCCGCGGCAACAAGGCCGTGCAAGAGGCCTATCTGGGGACGGACCTCGATGACGATGCTTGAGGTTAGCGAGCTCCACGCCTACTACGGCAAGAGCCACATCCTGCAGGGGGTGAGCTTCGCCGTCCGCGAGGGCGAGATCGTGAGCCTCTTGGGCCGCAACGGGGTGGGGCGCTCGACCACCATCAAGGCGATCATGGGGGAGGTGCGGCCCGAGGGCTCGATCAAGTTCCGCGGCGAGGAGATCGCCGGGCTCAAGACCCACGAGATCGCCCACCGGGGGCTCGGCTACGTGCCCGAGAACCGCGACATCTTCCCCACCCTCACGGTGCGCCAGAACCTCATCTTGGGCATCAAGAACACGCGCCGGGCGGGGCGCTGGTCGATCGAGGACATGTTCGAGTTGTTCCCGCTCTTGAGGGAGCGCGCCGACATCGATGGCGGCGTGATCTCGGGCGGCGAGCAGCAGATGCTCACCATCTGCCGCACCCTGATGGGCGATCCCGATCTCATCATGATCGACGAGCCGACCGAGGGCCTGGCACCCAAGATCGTCAAGCAGCTCGCCGATCTCCTGGAGGAGATCGCCAAGCGCGGCATCTCGATCCTGCTGGTGGAGCAGAAGCTCACCATCGCGCTCAAGATCTCGCAGCGCCTCTACGTCATGGGTCACGGGCACATCGTCTTCGAGGGCAGGCCCGAGGACCTGCGCGCCAACGACGAGATCCGCAAGGAGTGGCTCGAGGTCTGAGGCCGGGCTCAGGCGCCGCTCGCCGACCCCCCCGTCCGCGCCCTAATCGTCGAGCCCCAGCACCTCGGCCATGCCGTAAAGGCCCGGCGGCTTGCCGTGGCCCCAGCGCGCCCCGCGCACGGCGCCCCGGGCATAGGTCTGGCGGCTGGTGCAGCGGTGGCCGAGCTCGAGGCGCTCGCCCTCGGCGGCGAAGATCACGGTGTGCTCGCCGACCACGTCGCCGCCCCGGAGCGCGGTGAAGCCGATGTCGCCGCGGCGCCGGGCGCCGGTGATGCCGTCGCGGCCCCGCGCCGCCACCTCGTCGAGCGCGACGCCGCGCCCCGCCGCCGCCGCCGCGCCCAGGCTGAGCGCCGTGCCCGAGGGGGCGTCGACCTTGTGGCGGTGGTGCATCTCGCTGATCTCGATGTCGTAATCGGCGTCGAGACGCGCCGCCACGTCGCGCACCAGCTTGAACAACAGGTTGACGCAGAGCGACATGTTGGCGGCCCGTACCAGAACGGTGTGACGGGCCGCGGCCTCGAGCCCCGCTTCGTGCTCGGGCTCGAGCCCGGTGGTGCCGATGACGTGGACGATGCGGGCCTGGGCGGCGAGCGCGGCGTGGGCCGCGCTGGCCTCGGGCGCGGTGAAGTCGAGCACCGCCTCGGCGGCCGCGAACAACGGCACCGGGTCGTCGCCGATCTCGAGCCCGAGGGCGCCGAGCCCTGCCACCTCGCCGAGGTCGCGCCCCAGCGCCGGGTGCCCGGGCCGCTCGACGCCGCCGACGAGGACGCAGCCCTCGGTGGCGACGGTCTCGCGCGTCAGCGCCGTTCCCATGCGCCCCGCGCAGCCCACCACGGCGATCCTGAGATCGGTCATGATATTCAGCCCTCAGCTGTCAGCTATCAGCTACCAGCTTTCAGTGAGAAACTCTAGCCGATAGCTGAGCGCCGATAGCTGACCGCTTTCCTACTCCCGCAGATCCTCCCACAGCTCCTTCACCTTGGCGAAGAAGCCCTCGGACTGGGGGCTGGTCTTGGCGCTGCCGGCGGCGGCGAAATCGGCCAGCAGGTCCTGCTGGCGCTTGGTCAGGTTGACCGGCGTCTCGACCTCGGTCTGGACATACATATCGCCGCGCCCGTTGCCGTTCATGATCGGCATGCCCTTGCCCCTGAGGCGGAACTGCTTGCCGCTCTGGGTGCCCTGGGGGATGGTGACGCGAGCGCGGGCGCCGTCGAGCGTCGGCACCTCGATGTTGCCGCCCAGCGCCGCCACCGTCATCGGAATGGGGACGCGGCAGTAGATATGCGATCCTTCGCGCTGGAAGATGCGGTGTGGGGAGATCGAGATGAAGATGTAAAGATCGCCCGACGGTCCGCCGCGCAACCCGGTCTCGCCTTCACCACTGAGGCGGACCCGGGTGCCGTCCTCGACCCCGCCCGGGATGTTGACCGAGAGCGTCTTTTGCTTGCGCACGCGGCCGGCACCGCTACAGGCGCGGCACGGCGTCTGGATGATCCGTCCCACCCCCTGACAGGTCGGGCAGGTGCGCTCGACGGTGAAGAAGCCCTGCTGGGCGCGCACCTTGCCGGCGCCTTGACAAGTGGTGCAGGTGACGGGCTGGGTTCCCTCGGCGGCGCCCGAGCCGTGGCAGGCCTCACAGCTCGCCGTGGTCGGCACGCGGATCTGCACCGGACCGCCGTTGTAGGCGTCGTCGAGTGAGATCTGCAGGTTGTAGCGCAGGTCGGCGCCGCGGCGGCGGGCGCTGGTGCTGCGCCGCGCCCCCATGAACTCGCCGAAGAGGTCGTCGAAGACGTCGGCGAAGGTCGAGGAGAAGTTGAACTCGAAGCCGCCGGGGCCCGGGCCGCCCTGCTCGAAGGCGGCGTGGCCGTAGTGGTCGTAGGCGGTGCGCTTGTCGTCGTCCTTGAGGACCTCGTAAGCCTCCGAGATCTCCTTGAACTTCTGTTCGGCGCCGCCGTCGCCGGGGTTGGCGTCCGGGTGATGGCGCTTGGCCAGGCCCCGGAAGGCTTTCTTAATCTCCGGCTCACCGGCGTCGCGAGCCAGGCCTAGGACCTCGTAATAATCCCTCTTGGCCATAGGCTGTCAGCCCCCAAAATCGCGATCGCCCCGGCCGGCATGAGGAACGGGCCAGGGCGCTTGGATTCGCCTCGCGCCGGACCCGGTCGTCTAAGCCGACTCGTCCTTCTTGTCGTCCTCGACTTCCTCGAAGTCGGCGTCGACGACCGCGGTGTCGCCGTCGTCCGCGCCGCCGGCGTCGCCCTTTTCGCCCTCTTCGCCCTCTTCGCTCTCCCCGGCCGGCCCCGCCTCCGCGCCCTCGTCGGCGCTCGCGGCCTCGGCCTTGTAGATCGCCTCGCCGAGCTTCATCGAGGACTGGGCCAGGGCCTCGACCTTGGCCTTGATAGTCTCGGTGTCGTCGCCGTCCATGACCCCGCGCAGGGCCTCGATGTCGGTCTCGATCGCCGAGCGCTCGCTCTCCCCGACCTTGTCGCCGTGCTCCTTGAGGATCTTCTCGGTGCTATGGATCAAGGCATCGGCCTGGTTGCGGCTCTCGACCAGTTCGCGGCGCTTCTTGTCATCCTCGGCGTGGGTCTCGGCCTCGCCGACCATGCGCTCGATGTCCGAGTCCGAGAGCCCGCCCGAGGCCTGGATGCGGATCTGCTGCTCCTTGCCGGTGCCCTTGTCCTTGGCCGAGACGTTGACGATGCCGTTGGCGTCGATGTCGAAGGCGACCTCGATCGGGGGCACGCCGCGCGGCGCCGGGGGGATGCCGATGAGGTCGAACTGACCCAGCAGCTTGTTGTCGGCGGCCATCTCGCGCTCGCCCTGGAAGACGCGGATGGTGACCGCGCTCTGGCCGTCCTCGGCGGTCGAGAAGACCTGGCCTTTCTTGGTCGGGATGGTGGTGTTGCGCTCGATCAGCCGGGTGAAGACGCCGCCCAGGGTCTCGATGCCGAGCGACAGCGGGGTCACGTCGAGCAGCAGCACGTCCTTGACGTCGCCGGTGAGCACGCCGGCCTGGATAGCGGCGCCGACGGCGACCACCTCGTCGGCGTTGACGCCCTTGTGGGGCTCGCGGCCGAAGAAGTTCTTCACCGTCTCCACCACCTTGGGCATGCGCGTCATGCCGCCCACCAGCACCACCTCGTCGATCTCGCCGGCGCTGAGACCGGCGTCCTTGAGCGCCTGACGGCAGGGCCCCACGGTGCGTTCGACCAGGTTCTCGATGAGCGCCTCGAGCTTGGCCCGGGTGAGCTTCATCGTCAGGTGCTTGGGGCCGCTCGCATCGGCGGTGATGAAGGGCAGGTTGACCTCGGTCTGCATCGCCGACGAGAGCTCGATCTTGGCCTTCTCGGCGGCCTCCTTGAGGCGCTGCAGCGCCAGCCGGTCCTGGCGCAGGTCGATGCCCTGCTCCTTCTTGAACTCGTCGGCGAGATAATCGACGAGCTGCATGTCGAAGTCCTCGCCGCCGAGGAAGGTGTCGCCGCTCGTCGACTTGACCTCGAACACGCCGTCGCCGATCTCGAGGACCGAGATGTCGAAGGTGCCGCCGCCGAGGTCGTAGACCGCGATGGTGCGGGATTCGCCCTTGTCGAGTCCGTAGGCGAGCGAGGCGGCGGTGGGCTCGTTGATGATGCGCAGCACCTCGATACCGGCTATCTTGCCGGCTTCCTTGGTGGACTGGCGCTGGGAGTCGTTGAAGTAGGCGGGGACGGTGATCACCGCCTGGGTGACCTCCTCGCCAAGGAAGCTCTCGGCGGTCTCCTTCATCTTCTGCAGCACGAAGGCGCTGATCTGGCTCGGCGAGTAGCGCTCGCCGTCGACCCCGACCCAGGCGTCGCCGTTGTCCGCCTTGACGATATCGTAGGGCACCATGCCCTTGTCCTTCTCGGTCATCGGATCGTCGTAGGGACGGCCGATCAGGCGCTTGATGGCGAACAGGGTCTTGGCCGGATTGGTCACCGCCTGGCGTTTGGCGGCCTGGCCCACCAGGCGCTCGCCGTCGTCGGTGAAGGCCACCATCGAGGGCGTGGTTCGCATGCCCTCGGCGTTCTCGATCACCCTGGCTTCCTTGCCCTCCATGACCGCGACGCACGAGTTGGTCGTGCCCAGGTCGATACCGATTACCTTTGCCATCTTGCTCCCACTTCTCGCCGCGAACCCGTCAACCCCGCCTCTTTCAGCGTGCGGGTTTCGCAGGTCACCAAGCGCAGAAACCCACGGCCTATATAGGGAGCGAGAGGGTATCGCGCAAGCGCCGGCGGCGCCCGCCCTCGCCCCCGGGCCCGGGTCGCGCTAGCATGCGGCGCCGGGCTCCATCCGGTTGAGGGAGAGTTGCGCGGAGCACGCCCGTGATCGTCTCGGCCAGCTACAAGACCGATATTCCGGCCTTCTACGGGGAATGGTTCATGAACCGGCTCGGCGCCGGGGTCTGCCGCGTCGTCAATCCCTGGGGCGGGCAGCGCCACGAGGTGCGCCTCGATCCCGGCGCGGTCGACGGCTTCGTCTTCTGGACCCGCAACGCCGCCCCCTTCCTCGGCCCGCTCGCCGAGCTCCGGCGCCTGGGCTATCCCTTCGTGGTCCAATACACCCTCACCGGCTACCCGCGGGCGCTCGAGAGCGCGGTGCAAGGCCCGGCGACGGCGACCGAGACCATGCGCCGCCTGGCCGACGACTACGGTGCCGACGCGGTGGTGTGGCGCTACGATCCCATCCTCGCCACCTCGCTGACGCCGCCCGATTTCCATCTCGGCAATTTCGAGCGCTTGGCGCGCAGCCTCGAGGGCGCGGTGGACGAGGTGGTGATCTCCTTCGCCCACATCTACCGCAAAACCCGGCGCAACCTCATGGTCGCCGCCAGCGCCTCGGGCTTCGACTGGCACGACCCGGCGGCGGCCGAGAAGCGGGCGCTCACCGCCACCCTGGCCGAGCTCGCCCGGGCGCGGGGCATGGCGCTCACGGTGTGCGCCCAGAACGACTGTCTCGAGGGCCTGGCCGAGCCGGCGCGCTGCGTCGACGCGGCGCGCCTCTCGCGGGTCGCCGGGCGCCCGATCTCGGCGCCCGAGAAGGGCAACCGTCCCGACTGCCGCTGTCACCAGTCGCGCGACATCGGCGCCTACGACAGCTGCCCCCACGGCTGCGTCTATTGCTATGCCGTGGAGAGCCGGCGCCGGGCGCTGGCCCGCTTCAAGGGCCACGATCCCGGGGCCGAGTTCCTGACCCCGCCGCAAGGCTCCCCGAGCGCCCCAGCTTGAGCCGCCAGAGCGATTCCAGGTCAATCGGAATCGCTCTCAGGCCGCGACTGCGGCCCGCCGGTTACCCGGCGCGCCCGCGCAGGCGCGGACCCTTGGGTCCGCTGCCGTGAGCGACAAGACGCTGGGCGCCCGGTCTCAGACCGTGGTGTCGACGCTCTGCCCCTTCTCGTCGCCCTTCTTCTCGCCCTTGGCGACGGCCACCATGGCGGGCCGCAGCAGCCGGTCCTGGATGGCGTAGCCGATCTGCATCACCTGGACCACGGTGCCGGGGGCGCTCGAGGGCTCGTCGAGCTGCATCACCGCCTGGTGCCAGTTGTGATCGAACTTCTCGCCCATGGGATCGATGGGGCGGATGCCGTAGCGCTCGAGCACGCCGAGAAGCTCGCGCTCGGTGAGCTCCACGCCCTCCACCAGCGAGGCCAGGGTCTCGTCGCCGTCGCGCCCGTCCTCGGGCACCATCGAGATGGCGCGACGCAGGTTGTCGGCGACGCTGAGCAGGTCGCGGGCGAAGCTGGCGATGCCGTACTTGGCGGTCTCGGCGCGGTCACGCTCGGCGCGGCGGCGCACGTTCTCGGTCTCGGCCATGGCCCGCAACAGCCGGTCCTTGAGCTCGGCAATCTCGACCTCGGCCGCGGCCAGGCGCTCCTCGGGCCCGGGCTCGGGCTCTGGCGCCGCCTCGGCCTCGGGCTCAGCCGCGGGCTCGCTGTCCGCCTCGGCCTCCTGCGCCTCGGCCTCCTGCGCCTCGGCCTCCTGCGCCTCGGCCGCCGCCGCGCCCTCGTCGCGCGGCCCCGCCTCCTGGTCTTCCGAGTCCTCGGCTTTCGCCGCGCCGGGCGCGGCTTCCTTGCGCTCGCTCATTCTTCTGCCTCGTGGGCCTCTGCCTCGTGAGATTGGCCAGTCTAGCCGATCAGGCGCCCGATCACCTTGGCGGTGTAGTCGACCATCGGGATGACGCGGGCGTAGTTGATGCGCGTCGGCCCGATCACGCCGATGGCGCCGACAATGTGCTGGCGGCTGTTGTTGAAGGGGGCGACGATCATCGAGCAATCGGTCATGGCGAAGAGCTTGTTCTCCGAGCCGATGAAGATCTGCACGCCCTGCCCGCTTTCGGTGAGCTCCAACAGCCGCACCAGATCCTTCTTGGTCTCGAGCGTGTCGAGCAGGGCGCGGATGCGCTCCAGGTCCTCGAGCGCCGAGACCTCCTCGAGGAGGTTGGAGTGGCCGCGCACGATCAGCATCAGGCTGTCTTCGTCGCCGCCCCAGGTGGCGAGCCCGGCCTCGACGACCTTGCTGGCAAGCACGTCGAGCGCCGCGCGGTCGCTCTCGAGCTCGGCCAGGATCTCGTTGCGGGCCTCGGTGATAGTGCGGCCCCGGAGCCGGGCGGTGAGGTAGTTGCCGGCCTCGACCAGCGCCGAAACCGGCATGCCGAGGGGAATCTCGATGACCCGGTTCTCGACCATGCCGTCCTCGGTGACGATGACCACCAGCGCGCGGCCCGAGCTCAGTTGCACGAACTCGATGTGCTTGAGGCCGGCGTCCGTGGTCGACCCCACCACCAGGCCGGCGCAACGCGAGAGCCCGGAAAGCATCGAGGTCGCCTCGGTCAAGACGTCCTCGAGGCTGCGGCCGCCGCCGGCGCAGCGCCCGTCGATGTCCTTGCGCTCCTCGCTCGACAGCTGGCCGATCTCCAAGAGCCCGTCGACGAACATTCTGAGCCCGGCCTCGGTGGGCAGGCGGCCGGCCGAGATGTGGGGCGAGTAGAGCAGCCCCAGGTCCTCGAGATCGGACATGACGTTGCGGATCGAGGCCGGCGACAGGTTGAGGCCGAGGCGCCGCGCCAGGGTGCGCGAGCCGATCGGTTCGCCGGTGCTGACGTAGTTGTCGACGATGAGGCGAAAGATTTCGCGCGAGCGCTCGTTGAGCTGTTCGATCATTGGTGTGCCGGGGCCAGCGCCTACCCGCCCCGTTGCCTTACCAGGGCCGGGCCGGGGATTGGAATGTAGTGACCCCGCCCCGTGGCGTCAACGTGGCGGGCCGGGGCTGTCGGGGCTGTCGGCCGCCGCCGTTGCGATCGCCTGAGGCGCTGGACGGCGCCGCGGGGAAAGGCTAGAAACGCTGCCGCAGGCCACCCCCGCAGTGAGCGGAGATCTCCCATGCGCCCCTCCGGCCGCGCCCCCGACGAGCTCCGCTCCGTGGTCCTGGAACCGGGCGTCAACAAGTACGCCGAGGGCTCGTGCCTGGCCCGCTTCGGCGACACCCACGTGCTCTGCACCGCCAGCATCGAGGAGCGGGTGCCGCCGTTCATCAGGAACACCGGCCGCGGCTGGGTCACGGCCGAGTACGGCATGCTGCCGCGGTCCACAGGCTCGCGCAGCCACCGCGAGGCGGCGCGCGGGCGCCAGAGCGGCCGCACCCAGGAGATCCAGCGCCTGATCGGCCGCTCGCTGCGCGCGGTCACCGACCTCGAGGCCTTCGGCGAGCGCCAGATTACCGTCGACTGCGACGTCATCCAGGCCGACGGCGGCACCCGGACCGCCGCCATCACCGGCGGTTACGTGGCGCTCAGGCTGGCGTTCGAGACCCTGATCGAGGCCAAGGTGGTGACGACGCTGCCGCTCAGCGCCCAGGTCGTCGCGGTCTCCTGCGGCATCTTCGAGGGGACGGCGGTGCTCGACCTCGACTACGACGAGGATTCCTCGGCCGCGGTCGATGCCAACTTCGTGCTCACCCACGATGGCCGCATCATCGAGATTCAGGGCACCGGCGAGGAAAAGCCCTTCGGCGAGGACGATTTTCAGGCCATGTTCGCGCTCGCCAAGCTGGGGGTGGTCCGGCTCGCCGAGCTTCAGCGCCAGGCCCTGGGCCTCGAGTAAGGGGGCGTGGCGCGGCGCTTCGACGGCGACCGGCTGGTCCTCGCCAGCCACAATCCGGGCAAGGTGAGGGAGATCCGCGAGCTCTTGGCGCCCTTCGCCATCACCGCATTGTCAGCCGCCGAGCTCGGGCTCGAGGAGCCCGAGGAGAGCGGCGCGAGCTTCGCCGCCAACGCCCGCATCAAGGCGCTGGCCGCGGCCCGGGCCTCGACGCTAGCGGCGCTCGCCGACGACTCCGGCTTGGTGGTGGCGGCGCTCGCCGGCGCCCCCGGGGTGCAGTCGGCGCGCTGGGCCGGGCCCGGGCGCGACTTCGAGATGGCGATGGCCAAGGTCGAACGGGCGCTGGCCAAGGCCGGCGCCCAAGCGCCCGGGGAACGCCGCGCCGCCTTCGTTGCGGCTCTGTGCCTGGCCTGGGCGGACGGCCACGCCGAGCTCTTCGAGGGCCGCGTCGAGGGCACGCTGGTATGGCCGTTCCGCGGGCGCAAGGGTTTCGGTTACGATGCCATGTTCGTGCCCGACGGCCACGACCTCACCTTCGGCGAGATGGAGCCCACGGCCAAGCATGTCCTCAGTCACCGCGCCCGCGCCTTCGAGCAGCTCGTTGCGGCCTGCCTCCGGGCCTGAGCGAGAAGCCGTGCCGGCAGCCGACCCCGCAGCCGACCCCGGGGCCGCGCCCGAGCCCGGCTTCGGGGTCTACGTCCATTGGCCGTTCTGCCTCGCGAAGTGCCCCTACTGCGACTTCAACAGCCACGTCCGCGCCACTATCGACGAGGCCAGATGGCGCGCCGCGCTCCTCACCGAGATCGGCCACTACGGGGAGCTGGCGCCGGGGCGGACCGTGGCCAGCATCTTCTTCGGCGGCGGCACGCCGTCGCTGATGACGCCCGCCACCGTGGCCGCCGTGATCGCGGCGATCGACCGCGCCTGGGGCCTCGAGAGGGATGCCGAGGTAAGCCTCGAGGCCAACCCCACCTCGGTCGAGGCGGGGCGCTTCCAGGGCTACCGCGCCGCCGGCGTCAACCGGCTTTCGCTCGGCGTCCAGGCGCTCGACGACCGCGCCCTCGCGGCCCTCGGGCGGGGCCACAGCAGCGCGCAAGCGCGGGCCGCGGTTCAACTCTCGCAACGCCTCTTCGCGCGCACCTCGTTCGACCTCATCTACGCCCGGCCCGGGCAGACGGCGGCGGCCTGGGGGCGCGAGCTCGGCGAGGCGCTCGCGTTGGCCGGCGACCATCTTTCGCTCTATCAGCTCACCCTCGAGCCCGGCACCGAGTTCCACCGCGCGGCGCGGCGCGGGGCGCTCGTGCTGCCCGCCGACGACCTCGTCGCCGAGCTCTACGACCAGAGCCAGGCGCTGTGCGAGGCTCAGGGCCTGGCCGCCTACGAGGTCTCGAACCACGCCCGCCCCGGCGCCGAGTGCCGCCACAACCTCTGCGCCTGGCGCTCGGGCGAGTACGTGGGCATCGGGCCGGGCGCCCACGGGCGGCTCGGGATCGAGGGTAAGCGCCAGGCGACGCGGCAGATCCGGGCGCCTGAGCCCTGGCTCGAGGCGGTCGAGGCGCGGGGCCACGGCACCCGGTCGCTCGACCCCCTCGAGCCTGAGAGCGCGGCGGCCGAGGTGCTGATGATGGGACTGCGCCTCGGCGAGGGGGTGGCGCGGGAGCGCTTCCGCGCGCTGACCGGGCGCCGCCTCGAGGACTTCGTGGCGGAGGGCGCGCTGGAGCGCCTCACGGGCGGCGGCTTTCTCGAGCTCGACGACCGGGCGCTGCGCGCCACCGCGGCCGGGCGCCGGGTGCTGAACGCGGTGCTCGCCGAGCTCGTGCCTTAAGGCCCGGGGGCCGCGTGGATGGGCGGCAAAGCCGTCTCGCTCTCGATCCTCGCGGCCTGCTCGGTGGCGGCGATGACGCTTTGGTTCTCGGCCACCGCGGTCGTCCCCTCGCTTCGCGCCGAGTACGCGCTCGGCCCCGGCCACGCCGCGCTGCTCACCTCGAGCGTGCAGATCGGCTTCGTCGCCGGCACCCTGATCAGCGCCATCCTGGGGCTCGCCGACCGCCTCGATCCGCGCCGCTTCTTCATGATCTCGGCGCTCATCGCGACCGCCGCCAACGGCGCCATTCTCCTCGTCGCGCCGACCGCGCCGGTGGTGATCGGGTTGCGGTTCGTCACCGGCATGTGCATGGCCGGCATCTACCCGGTGGGGATGAAGATCGTCACCACCTGGGCCCAGCGCGACATGGGTCTTATCGTGGGTGTGCTGATCGGGGCGCTGACCCTGGGCTCGGCCGCGCCCCACCTCTTGAACGCCCTGGGCGGGGTCGACTGGCGCTTCGCCATCGCCGGCGCCTCGGCGGCCTCGCTGGCGGCGGCGCTCTCGATCAACCTGGTGGGCCTGGGCCCCGAGCTGGCAGCGCCGGCGCGGATCGATCCCCGCTTCGTGCTCAAGGCCTGGAGCTCGCCGCCGCTCAGGCTCGCCAACCTCGGCTACCTCGGCCACATGTGGGAGCTCTTCGCCATGTGGGCCTGGCTCGGCGTGTTCCTGGACGCCAGCTTTCGCGCCACCCTGGGCGACGTCGAGGGCCCGTTCTGGGCCCGCGCCGCGACCTTCGCGGCGATGAGCCTGGGCGGCGCATTAGGCTGCGTTGGCGGCGGCCTGCTGGCCGACCGCTTCGGGCGCACCCTGGTGACGATGGTGGCGATGGCCGCGAGCGGCACTTGCGCCCTGGTGGTCGGCTTCCTGTTCGCCGCCGACCCGGTCTGGCTGTTCGCGCTGTGCTTCGTCTGGGGCGCCGTCGTGGTCGCCGATTCGGCCCAGTTCTCGGCCAGCGTCGCCGAGCTCTCGGAGCCGAGCCGGATCGGCACCATGCTCACCGTGCAGACCTGCGCCGGCTTCCTGCTCACGCTCGCGACCATCCACCTCATGCCGGCGCTGGTCGCGGCGGCGGGATGGGGCGCCGCCTTCGCCACCCTGGCCGTGGGCCCCTACCTCGGGATCTGGGCCATGGCCCGGCTCAGGGCCCGGCCCGAGGCCGCGAGGCTGGCCCACGGCCGCCGTTAGCCGCCGGTGGCTCCTTGGGGGCTCAGCTGCCGCGCCCCAACCGCGCCTCGCGAAGCGCTGAGCGCCGCACCTTGCCGGCGTCGTCGCGCAACGGCTCGGTCACGAACTCGAAGCTGCGCGGGATCTTGTAGGGCGCCAGGCGCTCAGCCAGATGGCGCCGCAGCTCGTCCTCGCCGAGCTCGCCCAAGGTGTCGACGATGGCGTGGACGCGCTGGCCGAGATCGTCGTCGGGAAGGCCGATGACCGCGCTCGAGCGCACCTCGACGTGAGCCTCGATGGCGCCTTCGACCTCGGCCGGGTAGACGTTGGCGCCGCCGCTCACGATCATGTCGGTGCGGCGGTCGGCGAGGTAGAGGTAGCCGTCGTCGTCGAGCCAGCCGAGGTCGCCGATCGACTCCCAACCCTCGCGGCGCCGCGCCTCGGCGCCGACGTAGTGATAGGTGCTGCCGGGCCCGCTGTCGGGCAACATGAAGATCTCGCCGACCTCGCCGGGCGCCGCCTCGGTGCCGCTGGCGTCGAATATCTTGAAGCGGAAGCCGTCCATCGGCCGCCCCACCGAGCCCTTGTGGTCGAGCCATTCGTCGCCGCTGATCCAGGTGATGCCCTGGGCCTCGGTACCGGCGTAGAGCTCGTGGAGGCGATCGCCGCCGAGCCACTCGATCCACGCCTCCTTGAGCCAGGGCGGGCAAGGCGCCGCCAGGTGCAGCACCAGCTTCAGCGACGAGAGGTCGTGGCGCTCGCGCAGGGCGCCGCCGAGGCGCCAGATGCGATGCATCATGGTCGGCACCAGCAGCACCCAGTCGACCCGGTGGGCCTCGATCAGTTCCAGGGTGCGCAGCGCGTCGAAGCGCGTCGGCACCACCAGGTGGCTGCCGCACAAGAGGCCGCGCATCGAGGCGATGAAGGGGGCGTTGTGATAGAGCGGCCCGGTCACCAGCTGGGTGCCGTCGGCGATCATGTTGAAGGGCGGCTCCTCGGGGTCGAAGGCGCCCGGCTCCTCGGCGACGATGAGCTTGGGCCGCCCAGTGCTGCCGCCCGAGGTGGGCGCCTTCCAATAGGTGGCGACGCGGTCGGGCAGGGGTTGGTCCGAAAGCTCCGCGTCGGGCTCGAAGCCGGCCGGGATCGCCATGCGATCGCCGAGCGAGCCGGGCTCGACGCCGACCACCAGGCGGGGGTCGGCGAGCGCCACTACCGCCTCGCGCTCGAGCCGGGGCAGCTTTGCCGACACCGGTTGCGGGGTGGCGCCCAGTTTCCACGCCGCCAGCGCGGCCTCGTAGAAGGGGATGCCGTTGGCAAGAGCGATGGTGACGAAATCGTCCTGGCCCACCCCCAGCCGCGCGTACGCGCGGGCCAGCCGGTTGCTCCTGCGCTCGAGCTCGAGGCGGGTCAGCGTGCGGCCCTCGTGGGTGATGGCGGGGCGCTCGGGGTCGCGCTCGGCGAGCCAGGCCAGGGCCCGGGCTATCGACATGATGGCCATGCGCTCTCGCCGGTCAGGGCGGCACGGTCGCTGTCGCCGCCGGCCCTAGTAACCCAGCTCCTGGAAGGTCGCGGGCGCATCGCCCACCACCTTGAGCTCGCGGGGCTCGACCTCGAGCACCGCGAGACCCCGCTCCACCACTCCGTCGGCGCCGAAGCGGAAGATGCCGCCGGTGCCGGCGAAGCCGCTGGCGTCGTTGAGCGCCGCCGCCGAGTAGTCGGGCGCCGCCCCCCCGCCGGCCAGTATCGCCGCCAGGGCCACGGCGTCGTAGGCAAGGCTGGCGATGCGTGGCGGCTTGCGCCCGTAGGTGCTGGCGTAGCGCTGGTCGAAGGCGGCGGCGGCGGCCGGTGGCGGCGCCGCGAACCAGCCGCCGACCAGCGCCGGCTCGTTGCCGAGGCCGGGATCGTCCCACAGCCCGGTGCCCAGGAAACGGACCTTGGCGGGATCGATGTCGTAGTAAGGCAGGAGCGGCGCCACGGCCTTGAGCGTGGCCCCCCCGTCGGCCAGCATCACGGCGTCGAAACCGACCTCGCCCAGGGTCTCGAGTGCGTTGAGGCGATTGAGCGCCCGCTTGGAGACCTCGTCGCTGCGGCTGGCGAGCGCCTTGCGCTCCGAGAGCAAGGCGCCACGCCGGCGGCCGTAATCGGCCAGGCGCTTCACCGGCTCGTGGGCCTCGCTGCCGTCGCTGGGGTAGAACTCGACCCGGACCACGTCGGCGTCGCGCCGCGTCGCGGCCCGCCTCATCGCGTTCACCACCGTGGTTCCGTAGGCCGAGTCGGGGGCCAGCACGGCAAAGCGGCTCAGGCCTCGGCTGCGCGCGAAGGCCACCACCCGGTCGACCTGCTGCTCGAGCATGAAGCCCATGAGAAAGACGCCGGCGCCGGCCACCGTGCGGTCGGTCGAGAAGGCGACGATGTTGACGCCGCCGGCGCGGGCGGCGGGGGCGGCGGCCGCGACCGAGGTGCCGAACAGCGGCCCCAAGAGAAGCTCGGCGCCTCCCGCCACCGCTACCCGAGCGGCCCTTGCCGCGCCATCCGGCGTTCCCCGGGTATCGCGCGGCATCAGCGTCAGCCGGTCGCCGCCGAGCTCGAAGAGGGCGAGCTGGGCGGCGTCGAGCAGCGCCCGGCCGAGCCCGGCGCTGGGGCCGGAAAGGGGCAACAGAATCGCCACTCTCACCGGACTGGGCCGCGCCGTTACAGGCGGCGTTAGTGGCGGCGTGAGCGGCGCCCTGAGCGGCGGCGCGAGCGTCAGGCGCACCACCGTCTCGGGCTCGGCCGCCGGCGCGGGCGGGGGAGCGAGCGCCGGGGCCGGGACCCGGGCCAGCCCTTGGGGCTGGGGCGAGACCAGTGGCGCCGGCTCCTTGGCGGCAGCCACGGGCGCCGCTGGCTGGAGCGTCGGGGCCGCCTGCCCGGGCGGCGCCGCGGGCGTCGAGGTCTGGGCCTCTAGCCAATCGGGCGGCTTCCCGGTTAGTGTCTGGCTCACGCAGCCCGCGAGCACCAGGGCGACGGCGAGAAAACATGACAGGACGGCGGAGCGGCGCCCGGGGCGCCCAACAGGGATCAGGGGTCGACGCAACGGATTCCTCCCTAGCACACCAGAGCCCCTCGTCAGAGGGTAGCGGCGCGCAGGGCCGGTGTAAACTGGCACCCGGTCTCTATCTCACCGCCACGCCGATCGGCAACATGGCCGATCTCGGCTTGCGCGCCATCGAGGTGCTCGGCGCCGCCGACGTCATCGCCTGCGAGGATACCCGGGTCACCGGCAAGCTGCTCGCCCGCTACCGCATCACCACGCCGCGGCTCTCCTATCACGAGCACAACGCGGCCCGGGTCCGGCCCCAGCTCCTGCGCCGGTTGAGCGCGGGCCAGGCGGTGGCGTTGGTGAGCGACGCCGGGACGCCGCTCATTTCCGACCCTGGTTACAAGCTGGTGCGGGCGACCATCGAGGCCGGCCTACCGGTGACCGCGGTACCGGGCCCCTCGGCGGTGCTCGCCGCGCTCACGCTTTCGGGCCTGCCCACCGATCGCTTCCTGTTCACCGGCTTTCTCGGCTCCCGCGCCGCCCGGCGCCGCCGCGAGCTCAAGGACCTGGCCGGGATCGAGGCGACGCTGGTGGTGCTCGAATCGGCCCGCCGCCTGCCGGCCACGCTCGCCGACATGGCCGCCGAGCTGGGCGCCCGGCCGGCGGCGGTCGCCCGCGAGCTCACCAAGCGCTTCGAGGAGGTGCGCCGCGCCCCGCTGCCCGAGCTTGCCCGGCACTACGCCGCAGAGGGCGCGCCCAAGGGCGAAGTCGTGATCGTGGTGGCGCCGCCCGGACCCCGCACTCTCGACGAGGCGGCGGCCGAGGCGATGTTGCGCGAGGCCCTCCGGACCATGGGCACGCGCGAGGCCGCGGCACGGGTGGCCGCCGCGAGCGGCATCCCGCGGCGGCGCCTCTACGCCCGCGCGCTCGAGCTCCGGAAGGGGGGATGAGCACGGCCCGCCGCCGCCGCGCCGAGCGCTCGGGGCGCCTGGCCGAGTCGATCAGCGCCTGGTGGCTCAAGCTTCACGGCTACCGCGTGCTCGAGCGCCGCCTGCGCTCGCCGGCGGGCGAGATCGACATCCTGGCCCGGCGCGGAGGCACCCTCGCCGTGGTCGAGGTCAAGGCGCGGCGCGATTGGGACGCCGCCGCCGAGTCCGTGAGCCGCCGCCAGCGCCAACGCATCGGCCGCGCGGCAGCGGCGTACCTCGCCCGCAACCCGGGGCTCGAGGGCCTCGAGGTGCGTTTCGACGTCATGCTGGTAGTGCCTTGGCGCCCGCCTCGGCATATAATGGACGCGTGGCGATAACGAACGGCGCTGCTGCCGCGGGCGGTGCCTCCAAGCGTGGAGACCGCTAATGATGACCTTTCCCCCCCGCCCAATCATTTTGCTCGCCGGGCTCATGGTCGCGGCGCTCGGCCTCTCGGGGTGCGCCGGCGTGGTCGCCGGGGCCGGCGCCCAGGGCCTGGTGGCGGCGGCCCAAGAGCGCAAGCTGCTGGACGCGGTCGACGACAAGACGATCCAGTTTCGCATCAACGCCCGCTTCCTCAACTACGACGCCGACCTCTTCCGCCGCGTCGAGACCGAGATCGTCGAAGGCCGGGTGTTACTCACCGGCAACGTGCCGAAACCCGACGACCGGGTCCAGGCGGCGCGGATCACCTGGCAGGTCGCGGGCGTGCGCGAGGTGTTGAACGAGATCGCCGTCAACGACCGCAGCGGCATCACCAACTACTTCAAGGACAGCTGGATCACCACCCGGCTGCGCGCCAAGATGGTCACCGACGCCGATATCGTCGACATCAACTACTCGGTCGAGACCGTGAACGGCGTCGTCTACCTCATCGGCATCGCCCAGGACGAGGCCGAGCTCAAGCGCCTCACCGGCCACGCCCGCACCCTCTCGGGCGTGCGGCGGGTGATCAGCCACGTGCGCATGAAGGACGATCCGCGCCGCCCCACCTCGTGATCGCGCGGGGGATAAGTCGAAGCGGGCCCGAGCGAGGTCGGTCGGCAGGACGCCGCCGCGCTCGAACTGGCCCGGACGGCGATTCTGCTCACCGCCCTCGAGCGCGTGCTATCGTCGTTGCCCCGGGCGGGCCGCCGCGCCCGCGGGGGGGCGGCCTGGGCCGGTCCCCTTGCGCCGGGTTCCGGGCACCCCACCTTTGCGATTGGGAGCGGGGGAAAGTTGCATGAGTCTCGCCGTCGCCATCCAGATGGACCCGATGGATGGCATCGACATCGATGCCGACTCGACCTTCGTGCTGGCCCTCGAGGGGCAGCGCCGGGGGCATCGGCTCTACCACTACCTGCCCGGCGACCTGAGCTTCCACATGGGCCGGGTCACGGCCAAGGCGCACCCCCTCGAGGTGCGGCGCGTCAAGGGCGATCACTTCACCTTGGGCGAGCTCGAGACCATCGACCTCAGGACCATGGACGTGGTGCTGATGCGCCAGGACCCGCCCTTCGACATGTCCTACATCAGCGTCACGCACTTGCTCGAGCACATCCATCCCGAGACCCTGGTGGTCAACGACCCGGTGGAGGTGCGCAACGCACCGGAGAAGCTCTTCGTCACCCACTTCAGCGAGCTCATGCCGCCCACGGTGATCACGGCCGACGCCGCCGAGGTGGCGGCCTTCCGCGCCGAGCACCGGGACATCATCTTGAAGCCCCTTTACGGCAACGGCGGCGCCGGGGTCTTCCACCTCGGCCCTGAGGACGAGAACCTCAGCGCGCTCCTCGAGATGTTCACCGAGTTCTACCGCGAGCCCATCATCGTTCAGCGCTACCTGCCCGAGATCAAGGCCGGCGACAAGCGCATCATCCTGATCGACGGCGAGTTCGTGGGCGCCGTCAACCGCATCCCGCTGGAGGGTGAGGCGCGGGCCAACTTCCACGCCGGCGGGCGGGCCGAGAAGACCAGACTGAGCGCCCGCGAGCGCGAGATCTGCGCGGCCATCGGCCCGACGCTGAAAGCGCGCGGGCTGATCTTCGTCGGCATCGACGTGATCGGCGATTACCTCACCGAGATCAACGTCACCTCGCCCACCGGCCTCCAGGAGATCAACCGCCTCGACGGCCTCGCCCTCGAGGAGCCGCTGTGGGACGCCATCGAGCGCCGCTACCAAGAACTCAGGCCAGGCCACACGGCGTGAGCGGCGGCGGCGAACCAGCGGGCCGTTAATTCGCCCCTCTTTGGTCGGGTTGTCGCTGACGAGCGTGCATGCACCCCGCCAAGGGGCAGCGAACATCGGTTAGCGATCTCGCCAAACACTTTGCGCTTTCCCCTCCGCCGCATACAATCGTAGGCCGGGTCGGAGAGGGTGGGGACGTGGTCGCTCGGGTCAACACGGTTGCTTTCCGCGGCGTCGAGGTGGTCGGCGTCGACGTCCAGGTGCAGATGTCGCCGGGGCTGCCGGCGTTCACCGTGGTGGGCCTGCCCGACAAGGCGGTGGCCGAATCGCGCGAGCGGGTGCGGGCGGCGCTCGGCGCGCTGGGGCTGGCGCTGCCGCCCAAGCGCATCACCGTCAACCTGGCGCCGGCCGACCTGGCCAAGGAGGGCAGCCACTTCGACCTGCCGATCGCGCTCGGTCTCCTGGTCAGCCTGGGAGTGCTGCCCGCGGACGAGCTCGCGGGCTACGCCGCGCTCGGCGAGTTGGCGCTCGACGGCGCGCTGACCGCGGTCGCGGGGGTGCTGCCGGCGGCGCTCGGCGCGGCGGCCTCGGGCCGCGGCATCATCTGCCCCGAGGCTTGCGGCGCCGAGGCGGCCTGGGCCGGCGAGCTCGAGGTGCTGGCGCCGGCCACGCTCCTGGCGCTGGTCAACCACTTCAAGGGCACCCAGGTGCTGAGCCCGCCCGAGCCGCGCATCGACGAGGAGCCCGAGAGCGCCCTCGACCTCGCCGACATCAAGGGCCAGGAGACCGCCAAACGGGCCCTCGAGGTGGCGGCGGCGGGCGGCCACAACCTGCTCATGATCGGCCCGCCCGGGGCCGGCAAGTCGATGCTGGCGGCGCGGCTCCCGGGCCTGCTGCCGCCCCTGGAGGCGGCCGAGATCCTCGAGGCGAGCATGATCGCGAGCGTCGCCGGCCAGCTCACCGGGGGCCGCATCTCGCGCCGCCGCCCCTTCCGCGAGCCCCATCACTCGGCCTCGGTCGCGGCCATGGTGGGGGGCGGGCAGCGCGTCCGCCCGGGCGAGGTCTCGCTCGCCCACCTCGGCGTGCTGTTCCTCGACGAGCTGCCCGAGTTCTCCCGCGCGGTGCTCGAATCCCTGCGCCAGCCCATGGAGTCGGGGCGCGCCACCATCGCCCGGGCCAACGCCCACGTCAGCTATCCGGCGCGGGTCCAGGTGGTGGCGGCGATGAACCCCTGCCGCTGCGGCCACCTCGACGACCCGGCGCTCAGCTGCGGGCGCGCGCCCAAGTGCGTGATCGACTACCAGTCGCGCATCTCCGGTCCCTTGTTCGACCGCATCGACCTCCACGTCGAGGTCCCGGCGGTGGCGCCCGCGGACCTCGCCCTGCCGCCGCCGGCCGAGGGCTCGGCCGAGGTCGCGGCGCGGGTGGCCGCGGCACGGGCGATCCAGGTCGAGCGCTACCGGGCGCTCGACAACGATCCCCCGATCCGCACCAACGCCGTGGCCGACGGCGAGCTCTTGATGGCGGTCGCGAGCCCCGAGCCTGAGGGCAAAGCGCTGCTCGCCGAGGCCGCCGGCCAGCTCCGCCTCACCGCCCGCGGCTATCACCGGGTGCTGCGCGTGGCGCGGACCCTGGCCGACCTCGAGGGCTCCGACGCGGTGCGCCGCATCCACGTCGCCGAGGCGCTGAGCTATCGCAGGATCGTGCTGGGAAGGTGAGGGCGGCGGGCGGCGTCGCCGGCTCAGGTCAGCGCTATCTTCTGTTCCGCCTTGGCGCTGGTCAGGTCGTGGATGGCGCGCCCGACCCGGAGCCACAAGGCCTGGCCCACCGCGTCGCCGTGTCCCGAGAGTCGCTCGGCGCGCCGCCTGGCCTCGATTTCCCGACCGTTCTTCCCGACGTTGCGGAAGCAGAGGTCGTGGCGCGTTAGGCGTACGATACCTGGAAACGCTGATAAAGGAGTTAGCGCGATCACACGACCGTGGTTTCGCGAATGACAAGATTAGGGGATTCGCTATGCCAGCCGAGTTTGACGCTCACGTCTTCCGGATTCTCTATGCAGCGTTCCAGGTTGTCATCCTGGCCTTCCTGATCGAGCGCGGGCTTTATTTCGTCCTTGACTACCGCCACCTCAGGGAGCGGCTCAAAAAGCGAGGCCTGAAGGCACCGATCGTCCTCGGCGCCGCTTGGTTCATATGCTGGATCGCCGATTTCGATGTGATTGCCGGGTCGCGGATCCCGGCGGAGAGACCGCCGTCGGGGTGTTCATAACGGCCGCCGTCGTCACGGGCGGCAGCGCTGCGGCCATGACGCTCGTCTCGGGAGAACATGAAGACCACGCCGTCGACGTAAGGGCCGCTTGCATTCGCGATGGCCGCACAGAGCTACCGATTGGTGCTGATCCCTGGTCAGAATATCAGACCGGAATCTACGATCACATTGCAGCCACGCGAAGGCTACCGAGTAGTGATCAAGCTCCTCCCTGGGAATCACCTTTTCGCAGTTGAAGCGGACCACCCGTGACGAGACCAAGCCCGGCGAAAATCAGGACGACCGCCAACCAAATCCATCCGCCATAAATCTCATCGAGAATTAGGATCGCCCAGAACATTCCGGTCATGGTTACCACATAGCCGACTTGGCTGTAATATACTGCCCCGGCAATCCTGATGAGTTCAAAAAACAAAAGATAACAGATACTGGAAATTGTTATCTGCACCAGAATCGCTATATCCGGGATGGCGAGGGATGTTTGGAACCAATAAAAGCTGTCGGTAATGATTACAACAGGGGTCAGACCCAGCGTCGAGGCAATCAGCATGCCAACGGTGAGAGTCAGTGCTGAACTGTCGGTAGGTCGTGATCGCCCAACATAGAGACCCCCGACCGCGTAAAAGAACGGAGTCAAGAAGGCAAAAGCCGCCCAAGGCACGGCATCAGGTGATAGCAGGCTGGTTCGGGGGAGCAAGATGAGCATCGCACCCGCAACACCGCACGCGACGCCGATGGAGCGACGCCAGTCAATCCGTTCGAATCTTAGTGCGCCGGAGATGCCAAATGCGAAAATCGGGATGGTGGCGATGATTACGCCCATGACTCCCGCGGGCAAATGGGCGATCGCCGTGAACATGACGATGGCTGGGACCGCAATCCCTGCGATACCGCAGACTAGGCAAAACCAAATGTAATTGGGTGTAACGGGCAACCGGTGTCCTCGCAAGACGCAGATTGTTAACATGACGATGGCGGATCCGGCACTTTGCCAAAATGCATACCCTATGGGGTGAACGCCGGCGGTGATAGCAAGCTTGGACACCGTGAATGCGCCCCCTGCAATCGTTCCGTACAACAGCAGGATGCCTAGCGGCAGCAAAGACCGGAAGGATGTCGCCGTTCTCTCTGATTCAAGAATATGTCTGTCAGTGCCCGTCATTTGGGCACTCATTCCTAGAGACGTGTAGCGCATTCGGTGTCAATGCGCCAAAAATGCTCGGCATCCGAGAATCATCACATCGTGGAGAAGAGAAAATCATATCTCCCAGGGATGCCGGCAGCGCTCTGGCAAGCCATGCGATGGTGTGCGAACGCCATGGGAATGCGATAAGGGGTTGGTTCTTTGCCAAACCCTTTGTGATGATTTTCGCGGCCCGTTCCGGTTCCATAAGGAATGGCATCGGGAAGTCGTTACATGCGGTCATACGACTTTGAACGTATCCAGGGCAGATGACCGAAACCCATATATTCTCGTGGCGAAGACCAATACGCAGTCCTTCTCCGTATAGCTTCACCGCGGCCTTCGACGCGCCGTAGCCAAGGTCCCCAAGGCCGCCACGGAATGCCGCGAGCGAACTCATGATCGCAATTTGTCCTCGTTGGCGGACTCGCAGTCGCTTGAGGACTGGGTCGATCGTGTTGAACACGCCAAGGACATTGACATCGAATACTTCTCGGACGTCCGCGCCAAGCTCACCGTCTCCAGTCCCGGCGATACCGGCGTTGGCGATGACGAGGTCGAGCGGATGTCGGTCGTCGACTTGGCCAATCCAATCTTCGGAGCTTTGACGGTCTGTCACGCTAATCGTTGCCGAGGCAATCGCGGCGCCAAGCTCCCGACATTTACCTGCCACATTATCCAGGCGCGCCCTGTTACGGCCAATGAGTGCCAGATGCCTGCCGGGCCTTGAATACGCCAAGGCAAGGGCTTCCCCGATCCCGCTACTCGCGCCTGAGATCAAGATCGACACCGGCTCGAACTTTTGTTTCATCGCTCGCGCCGTCACCTGGCAGCTCCGACCGCAGCTGGGGCTCTACCGGTTCAGGATCGATGTGCTGGCCTGCTGAAGGAAGAATTCCGGCGTTTGATCGTTACCCGGATGCCTTCGCGCGGCCGCAATGTGATCGTAGGTTCCGGTGTAATATTCTGGCCAGGGATCAGTTCCAATCGGTAGGTCTGTGCGACCATCGCGATTACCAGCGGCCCTTCCATCAGCGCGAAGCGCGAGCCGATGCAGGCCCGTGGCCCGCCGCCAAACGGAAAAAAAGCAAATTGATAGCGACCGTCGGACCCTTGGGGCGAGAAGCGCTCCGGGTCAAACTCTTCCGGATGCCGCCAAAACCTGGGGTTTCGGTGGATCGCGTAGGGACACAACATAACAGTGGTATTCTTGGGAATATGGTGGTTCCCGATCTTGTCGTCATCCAAAGCCGTACGGGATATCGTCCAGACCGGCGGATACAACCGCATGGTCTCCTGAAAAACCATCTTTGTGTAGGTAAGCCTTTCGAGGTCGTCGAACGTTGGGGTGCGTCCCGCGAGCACGGAATCGACCTCATCCCAAACTCGGCGCTCGACCGCTGGGTTCTTTGCTAGCAAATACCAGGTCCAGGCCAATGCAGCGGCAGTAGTTTCGTGCCCGCCCATAACGAATGACATGACCTCGTCACGGAGCTGACGGTTACTCTTGAGGGGTGAATCTGGATCGTCATAAGCCTCCATCAGCAGGGCCAGAAGATCACAATGCTCGGCTGTATCGGCGCGGCGTAAAGAGATGACCTGGTGGACGACCTCACTTAGCGCCGTAAGAGCCTTACGGAAATCGCGGTTCCTACGAGTCGGAAGATATTCGGAAAGATTCGTGAGTTCCCAAACACGCCTCTCGGCTTCCCTTAGTACTGTATTAAGGGCATTATAGACAGCGTCAGACCTGTCTCCTAACGGCGCCGTCATGAGCGCGCGGAAGACGACATCCAATGTAACGCGCATCACCTCCGGACAGATATCCAGAGTTTTGTTGCTCTGGCAGATCCCATTCCAGCGTTCAAGCATTTCGGCGGTAGTGTTCGTAATTGCGACGGCCATTCCTCGGATGCACTTGCCGCGGAAGGCCGGCTGCGCCACGCGCCGTACCCTAAGCCAAGTTTCGCCCTCGGACAGCAGCATGCCGTCGCCAAGGATCGGTCGCAGCTTGCCATAGAATTTGCTTTTCCTATAGTTGCGGTGATTGTCCTGGAGAACGTACTTGATGTATTCGGGATTGTTAATCATCAAGATGCGTTCGATCCCCATATGAATGGGAATCACATCACCGTAGTCTCGGGATGTACGAACAAAGTAATTCAGGGGATCGCGTCTGATCTCAAGAAGGTTTCCGACGATAGGAAGTCTCCGGGGGCCCGACAAATCTCGAGGACCACGACTGGTCTCTGATTGCAGCACGGCGACGGTCATAGTTATTCCTCCTCATCACAATCGCCCGCGTGGTTGGCACGTGTGAATGTGTCTTCTTTGGCTGTGGCTATCGACGGCTCTATTCTGCCTGAAAGAAACTCAAGCGCGGATTCCGAAGCAACGCCGATCAGACGCGCAGTCAGTGGCATGTTGGCCCGCAGGGCTTCATAGCACAGATATTCAAGACACTGCCTGATCACGCGTGCCTGGCGGTGTATGTCAATTATGTCTGCTGGTTCGGCCATGGATTTTCTGTTTAGGCTGCTTGCCGTGGGCGGCTCCGCGTTACGGACTCGGTTATCCCGGCCGCGGAACGGAGGTCTGCAAGGACGCGTTCATTGATATCGAAGTAACCGGCAACGGCGACCGTGCCGCAAACACGGTGTCGTCCACTTTTCCATTTCGGCTGAGATCCGATGCGCGCGAGCAGTCGAGCTATTCGGATGTCGTAGACCGTCAGAATTGCGACGATACCTTCGGTGAGACAGAACTCGACCAACCCGCAAAATAGCTCTCTGGTGATTCGGCTAGTGGCACTCAGACCCTCGGACCCGTCCAACCCAGATTCAACTGCGAAACGACTCGTTTCCCAGATATGTGGATCGTTTGGTGCCGGACGCCCCTCCAACAACTCGGGAAAGACATCACGCAACAAGTATGGCCCGGTCGTCGGTAAGAGCCGCCAAGTCCCTTCGACCGCGCCGTTGCTGTGGCAATTGAGAAGATAGACGGGACCGAGGTCATCGAATTTGTCCCGCTCCATGCCGTCCTTGACGGTAACTTTCCAATGAAGCCGTTCAGAGAAGACACGGTACCGGAGGCGATGCATATCCTCGATTTCATCTTGGTATATGTCCATGACCTCCGGCGTGATTATGTCGATCATCTGCCATCCCCAGTGAGCTCAAGTCGTACTCATTGGGGCGCATTCCGATGATGGTGTCACCTCCCAGGATTGGGAGGTTAAGGTGAGACCGGGGTGGATTACGTGCTTGGTGTGGTCGCTATGGCTGGATCAGCCCGAACATGATGGCCTTTACTACCGCGAGATGTTTGCTATAAACACCGAACTTTCGCATCGCCGCTTTCAGGTGAAAAACGACAGTCTCTTGAGAGATCGAGAGTATTTCCCCGATCTCCCAAGCGGTCTTTCCGCGAGCCGTCCAAAGCAGGCATTCGCGCTGACGTCGCGTAAGATCGATTGTCGGTACATCCGGTATTCTTATTCTCTCGACTGCGGCATGCAGCGATAAGGCCGTCAGCCGCAGTTCGTGGAGGTGATTCAATTGGAAATTGCGCACTTTTCTGGCGGGCAGATCTGCTACTACCGAGAAGAGAGTCAAAGTAGTGCCAGGACCGTGAATTGGGATGGTAACGCCACGGCGGATTTTCCATTCACGGGCTTCGTTGAATAGGCGCTGTTGATCGCCCGTGAGTGGCCAGGGAAAGTGCTCCGGGGACCATTCGAAAGGCTGGCTCGCACGTCGTGCTGTCAGAACAACCGGATCAACGTCCCGATAGGTTTGCGCAGTGTAGTGGCTGGTCCAGCTTATTGGATACGTGGAGAGGAAGAAGGGAGGCCCTTGGCCATCCCAGGGTCGCAAGTCATGGTAAGCGAAGGAGCTAAAGCCGAACTCCTGCACGGTTGCGGCCACACCTTTGCGTAAGGCCTCATTGTCACTCAGGCTCTCAAGTTGTTCGAGAATACTCCAACTTTCATCCTGCATAACAATTCACCCCTGAACTTCCCCATTTCGATGAGTTACGGGGGACGTTGCCACTTTACTGGAATGAACAGTGTATTTTTTCAGCTCTCTGTCGATTTCCAGCGAATAGTCACGAGGATATTCAGGACAAGCGGCGTTCTGAGGCCGCTCGCCAAGGTTTGTTGGAATGTCGGATTGACGGTGCCATTCCCGTTTGCCCGAAAGGGGGATCAGAACCGATCGTGCCTGTCAGTGACAGCACAACACAGGAGTCCAGTCGGCTCCTGGTCACGATGTCCCCTTTTTTAGTATCATAGAATATTTATAATCCAAACGGGAGTCGCCTGCTGCCTGGCGAAGGACCGGGACCGTTTGCCGACCTTCTACGACTTCCCGGCCGAGCACTGGTAGCACCTGCGCTCAACCAATCCTATCGAGAGCACCTGCGGCACCGTCGGCCTGACCCTGCCGTGCCTGGCCATGTTCACGGCGGTCACCCGGCTGCCGGCGGGGGTGCTGGCGATAATCGTGGCCACGGTCTCGCTCTTTACCTACGCGGTCGCTTTCGGTCTCCGGCTCGAGCGCCTGGTCTGGTCCCGCGCCGCGGGCCTACTGTTCGGCTTCGCCGGCGCGCTCTTGATCCTGCTATCGGACGCCAGCCTGCCGGCGCCCGATCTCGCGCCCTGGGTGCTGTTGGGCTTCGCCGCCCCGCTGCTCTACGCCCTCGCCAGCACCTACGTCGATCGCCGACGGCCGCCTGAGTGCTCGGGCTCTGCGCTCACCGTGGGCATGCTGGGCGCCGCCGTGGTGGTCTTGATTCCGGCCGCCCTGGCCACCGGGCCGGTGTTCGTGCCGAGCCTGCCGCCGGGCCCCGCCGAGTGGGCGATTGCCGGCCAGATCGCCATCTCCAGCATCGGCTATCTGCTGTTCTTCGAGATCATCCGTCTCGCCGGCGCGGTGTTCTTCAGTCAGGTCGGCTACCTGGTGACCATCTCGGGCGTGGTCTGGGCGGCGCTCGCGTTGGGCGAGACCTACAACCGGTGGGTCTGGCTCGCCGCCGCCCTGATCCTGGCCGGCCTCGCCCTGGTCAATCGCCGCTCGGCGGCCCGGGCGCCGCCAAGCTCGGCGACTGCCCGCGCCTGAAAGCCAAGTCCCGAGATCAAAGCCGCCGCGCCCCGGGGCGGCGCCGCCCTCGTGACAAGCGGCGCGCGCGCCAGGGCGCCGCCGGCCCCCGTGACAAGCCGCGCGCGCCCCAGAGCGGCGCCGCCCCCGTGACAAGCGGCGCGCGCGACTGCTAAGAAGGGGGCGCCTCGAGACGCGCCCGCGACCCTGGACGGCGGCCGCGCGCCTCGCCCCTGGGGACGTTTCCATGCAACGCTGGCCCATGCAACGCTGGCCCATGCAACGCTGGCTCGCCGCCGCCGCCGTCTACCGCGATCCCCGCATCGTCGCCCTCTTCTTCCTCGGCTTCTCGAGCGGGTTGCCGCTGGCGCTCTCGTTCGCCACGCTCTCGATCTGGCTCACCGAGGCCGGAGTGAGTCTCACCGCCATCGGCCTGTTCGCCGCGGCCGGCACGCCCTATGCCTTGAAGTTCCTGTGGGCGCCGCTCATCGACCGTCTGCCATTCCCCTTCATGACCCGCGCCTTCGGCCGCCGCCGGGGCTGGATGCTGACGACCCAGGCCGCGCTCATCCTGGCGATCGTGGCCTTGGGGGCGAGCGACCCGGCGGTGAACCCGGCTCTCACGGCGCTCGCCGCGCTCCTGGTGGCGTTCTGCTCGGCGAGCCAGGACATCGTCATCGACGCCTACCGGATCGAGATCCTCGAGGAACGGCAGCTCGCCGCCGGCGCCGCCTCGTTGGTGTTCGGCTACCGCGTCGGCATGCTGGCCTCGGGCGCCGGCGCCCTCTATCTCGCCAGCGCCGTGAGCTGGTCGCTCACCTACGGAGTGATGGCGGCGCTCATGGGCGTCGGCGTCGTCACCGTGCTCTTGAACCCGGAACCCGAGACCGACTTGGGCCCCGAGCGCGCCGCGCGCGAGGCCCGCGCCCGCGCCTATCTCGGGCGCCGGCCCGGCCTCGCCGGCCGGCTCGGCACCGCGCTGGCCTGGCTCTACGTCACCGTCGTCGCCCCCTTTGCCGAGTTCGCCGCCCGCCGCGGCTGGCTGGTGATCCTGCTGTTCGTCATGCTCTACAAGTTCGGCGACAGCCTCGCCGGCGTGATGACCAACCCCTTCCTGGTCGAGATCGGCTTCTCCAAGATCGAGATCGCCAACGTCGGCAAGATCTACGGCTTCACCGCCACCCTGGTCGGCCTGGCGCTGGGCGGGGTGCTGATGAATCGCGTCGGGCTCTACCGCTCGCTCTGGATCTGCGGCGTCCTCCAGCTCCTTTCCAACTTCCTGTTCGCGGTCCAGGCCATGGTGGGCGCCGATCTCGGGCTCCTGGCGCTGACCATCGGCTTCGAGAACCTGGCCGGGGGCATGGGCACGGCGGCCTTCGTCGCCTACCTCTCGAGCCTCTGCAACATCGCCTACACGGCGACCCAATACGCGCTCCTGAGCTCGTTCATGGCGGTGGCCCGGACCTGGCTCTCATCGTCGGCGGGAGTGCTGGCGGAGTGGCTCGACTGGGTCGGCTTCTTCGCCCTCACGGCGGGCGCGGCGCTGCCTGGGCTGGCGCTGCTGTGGTGGTTGAGCCGGGCCGGCGCGGCGACGCGGCCGGCGGCACCCGCCACCGCGCCCGAGCCTCCCGGGAGCAGCTGAGGCAGGCCTCGGCCGTGCCCGCACAAGTGATGCGCCAAACACCAATTCGATGGATGATCTTTGGCTGCCTGGTCGTCCGTTTGCCACCGCGAGCGCCATCAACCGTGGGCCTTGGAGCGGTGGAGCGGGAGCCGGAGCGCCGCTATGACCCCCAATGCCGGAAGCTTAGCCCCGGCGCGCCAGCACCTTGATCCCAGGCTTGAAGGCCAAGCGGCGCTTGAAGATCTGGAAGCCGTGGCCCTCCAGCAGCAGGGTCAGGCTGCGGCGGTTGAAGTAGAGGCAATGGCCGGGCGGTGCCAAGGCCTCCCAGGCCCGAACGTCGCGGGGCCGCCGCCAGTGGCCGATGTCGGGCGTGGTCAGATAGAGCACCCCGCCCGGCACCACGAGCGCCGCCACCTTGGCCATGAAGCGGTTGGCGTCGGGGACGTGCTCGATGACCTCGGAGCAATAGAGGGCGTCGAAGCGCGCGCCGGTCCAGTCGAAGCTCTCGAGCCGGCCGGCGATGTAGTGGCCCCGGGGGTAGTGGGCGCGGGCAAAGCGCACGGCGGAAGGGTCGGGCTCGATGCCCCAGGCCTCGAAGCCGGCCTGGCGCGCCGCCTCGACCATGAAGCCCGCGCTCGAGCCGATGTCGAGGAAACGGCCGCCGTGGCCGGGCCGCAGGTGCCGGGCGAGGGCGCGGAAGCGGCGCCGCGCCCGCCGCATCTTGCTCGCGACCTTCCTGAAGTAGCCGCTGCTCTCGCCCCGGGCGCTGTCGCAATAGAGCGCCTCGAGCTCGGCCTCGCCCGGCATCGGCTCGAGGTAGACCAGGCCGCAGACCGCGCACTCATAGAGCTCGTGGGCCTGGTGGCGGATGAAGAGCCGGCGCTCGGCAGCGCCGCAGACCTGGCAGGTTGGGTTCGCGGTCATGGTCGGGGCGTGGGCGCCGGGGCGTGCGGTCGGGCCCCGGACCTTGCGCCGGCCGCCGGGCGCGGGTCAAGCCGGGGCCCCGCCGCCACGCGCCCCGACCCCGATTCTCCCCGACCCCGATCCCACGCGACCCCGATTCTCCCCAACCCCGATTCCCTCCGACCCCGATTTCCCCCGACCCCGATTCTCCCCGACCCCAAATCCCCCTACCCCAATTCCCCCGACCCCGATTCCCCCGACCCCGATTCCCCCGACCCCGATTCCAATTGACCGGGCGGGCGCCCGAGTCCCATTGTTGTGCCTACGAAAGAGGCGGGTGCGGAGCCGAAATGACTTCGTTTCGAGAGCGGATCGTAATAGTCGAGGACGACATCACCGCTCAGGATGTGGACGCCATCGTCAATGCCGCCAACACCACGCTGTTGGGCGGCGGCGGCGTCGACGGCGCCATCCATCGGGCGGCGGGGCGCGAGCTCTACGAGGCCTGCCTCGGCCTCGGCGGCTGCGACACCGGCGAGGCCAAGATCACCAAGGGCTATGCGCTCAAGGCGCGCCACGTCATCCACACCGTGGGCCCGGTGTGGCGCGGCGGCGAACAGGGCGAGGACGAGCTCTTGGCCAGTTGCTATCGGCGCTCGCTGGCGCTCGCCGAGGCGCACGGCCTGAAGAGCCTCGCCTTTCCCTCGATCAGCACCGGCGCTTACGGCTTTCCGCTCGAGCGCGCGACCCGGATCGCGATCGGCGAGGTGCGCGACCATCTCGCGGCCGGGGGCGCCGTGGAAAAGGTGGTGTTCGTGTGCTTCGGTGATAAGGCCTACGGCGTTTACCTCGACACGGCGGCCGAGATCGCGGGCTGAACCGGCCCCGAGGAGCCGCTCGGCGCTCGCCGGAGCGCGCGTTGTGGAGCGCAGGTTGTAATTTCGCCACATTTTCGCTTTACTGATTCGCATCATGTCCGGGCCAGGTTGCGCCGTGATAAGGCCGGAGACGCCCCGCCAAGGGGTGATCGCCCGCTTGCCCGCGAGCGCCGCTGAGCTCGAGGTGCGGATCACCCGGGAGCCCGCCGAGGTCGCCGCCGCGCAAGCGTTGCGCTATCAGGTCTTCTACCAGGAGATGGCGGCCGAGCCGACGGCGGCGATGGCCGCCCTGGGCCGCGATTTCGACGACTTCGACGCGGTCTGCGACCACTTGTTGGTGATCGACCACACGCGCCCCCCGGGCGAGGTGGTGGGCACCTATCGGCTGCTGCGTCAGGAGGTGGCGGAGCGCTCGCACGGCTTCTATTCGGCCGCCGAGTACGACCTCTCGAGACTCTACGCCGGGGTCTCCCGCCCCGGCGCGCTGCTCGAGCTGGGGCGAAGCTGCGTCCACCCCGACTATCGCACCAGCAAGACCATCCAGCGTCTGTGGCGCGGCATCGCCGGCTACATCGCCGAGCACGGCATCGAGTACCTGTTCGGCTGCGCGAGCCTCCCCGGCACCGACCCCTCGGCGCTCGCGGCGCCGCTTTCCTACCTCTACGATCAGTACCTGGCGCCGCCCCGGATGCGGGTGCGGGCACGGCCCGAGCACCATGTGCCCATGGACGCGCCGGGGGACCCGCCGGCGCCCGAGAGGCCCTCGCCGGCCGCGGTGATTCGCTCGCTGCCCCCGCTGATCAAGGGCTATCTGCGGCTCGGCGCCTTCGTCGGCGACGGCGCGGTGGTGGACCATCAGTTCGGTACCACCGACGTCTTCATGCTGCTGCCGATGGAGCGCTTGGCGGCGCGTTACCTGACTCATTTCGAGCGCCTCGAACCCGGCTTCAACGCCTGAGCGGCGGCGCCCCGGTCGCGGGCCTGATGGCGGCCCGACGACACTGGCCGTGGCGCGCAGAGTGGTATATAAGGCCAGCGCCCGAAAAGGGACGGCGCCGCGGCCAAAGCGACCTGCGAAGCGATGAACCTGGCGAGCCTGCTGGCGAAGTCGGCCCGAACTTATCCGGAGCGGCCGGCAATCTCGCTGGGCCCCGAGACCAAGTACAGCTATGGCGCGCTGGCGCGCCGGGTCTCGGCGCTCTCGGGCGCCTTGACGAGCCGTTTCGGCCTTCGTCCCGGCGACCGCGTGGCGCTGGTGATGGAGAACGGGCCGGCCTACTACGAGGTGCTGTTCGCGGCCTGGCACGCGGGCCTCGCCGCGGTGCCGATCAACGCCAAGCTGCACCGGCGCGAGTTCGCCTACATCCTCGACCACTCGGGCGCCCGGCTCGCTTTCGTGAGCTCGCGCCTGGCCGAGACCGTGGCGCCGCTTGGCGACGAGGTCGCCGGGCTCGAGACCCTGATCACGGTCGGCGAGGTCGACTACGAAGCCCTGTTCGCGGGCGAGGCCGCGCCCATGCAGGCGGTCGAGCCCGGCGACCTGGCCTGGCTCTTCTACACCTCGGGCACCACCGGGCGGCCCAAGGGGGCGATGCTCAGTCACCGCAACCTGATGGCCATGAGCCTCAGCTACCTGGCCGACATCGACACCATCTCGGCCACCGACAGCATCGTCCACGCGGCGCCGCTGTCGCACGGCTCGGGCCTCTTCGGGCTGCCCCATTTCGCCAAGGGCGCGAACCAGGTGATGCCGGAGAGCCGCGGCTTCGAGCCCGCCGAGGTCTTCGAGCTCATCGCCGCCTACCCCGGCACGAGCTTCTTCTTCGCCCCCACCATGGTGGTGCGCCTGGTGAACGCCGCCGCCGCGGCGGGCGCCGATAGTCGCAACCTCAAGACCCTGACCTACGGCGGCGGGCCCATGTACGTGGCCGACTCGATAAAGGCGCTCGAGGTCCTGGGCCCCAAGCTGGTGCAGATCTATGGCCAGGGCGAGAGCCCGATGACCATCACCGTGCTCTCAAAGGCGGCCCATGCCGAGCGCGGCCACCCGCGCTACCTCGAGCGTCTGGGCTCGGCCGGCAGGCCCTACACCACGGTCGAGGTGCGCTGCATCGACGGCGATGGCAGCGAGGTCGCGATCGGCGAGGTCGGCGAGGTGGCGCTGCGCGGCGACACGGTAATGTCCGGCTACTGGCGCGACGAGGCAGCGAGCGCCGCTACCTTGCGCGGCGGCTGGCTCCACACCGGCGACCTCGGCGCCTTCGACGAGGACGGCTTTCTCACCCTCATGGACCGCTCCAAGGACCTGATCATCAGCGGCGGCACCAACATCTATCCGCGCGAGATCGAGGAGGTGCTGCTGCGCCACGAGCGGGTGTTCGAGTGCGCGGTGGTGGGCCGGCCCCACCCCGAGTGGGGCGAGGAGGTGGTCGCCTTCGTGGTGCCGCGCCCGGGCGCGCGCCTCGCCGCGGGCGACCTCGACGCCCTGTGTCTCGACAACATCGCCCGCTTCAAGCGGCCCCGGGCCTATCGCTTCGTCGACTCGCTGCCCAAGAACAACTATGGCAAGGTGCTGAAGGTCGAGCTCAGGGAACGTCTTGCCACAGAGCCCGGCGAGCCCGGCGAGCCCGGCGGGCGCGGCTGAGGGGCGGCGGGGGGTCATGGGCGAGCGACTCGAAGGCAAGGTGGCGATCGTCACCGGCGCGGGGTCGTCGGGGCCCGGCTGGGGCAACGGCAAGGCCACGGCCGTGCTTTACGCGCGCGAAGGCGCCCGCCTGCTCCTGGTCGACCGCGACGGCGACGCCGCGGCCGAGACCGCCGCCATCATCGACGCCGAGGGCGGGGTCGCGAGCTGCCACCCCGCCGACGTCACGCGCGCGGCCGAGGTGGCGGAGCTGGTCGCGGCCTGTATTGCGGCGTTTGGTCGCATTGACGTGCTGCACAACAACGTGGGCATCGTCGAGGTCGGCGGCCCGGTCGAGATCAGCGAGCAGAGCTGGGACCGGCTCATCGACGTCAACCTCAAGAGCATGTTCCTCACCTGCAAGCACGTGTTGCCCGTGATGGAGCGTCAGGGCTCGGGCGTCATCGTCAACATCTCGTCGGTCGCCTCGATCCGTTACGGCGGTTTCCCCAGCGCCTCTTACGCGGCCTCGAAGGCGGCGGTCAATCAGCTCACCCAGAACATCGCGGTGCAATACGCGGCCAAGGGCATTCGCGCCAACTGCGTCCTCCCCGGTCTGATGAACACGCCGATGATCGTCGAGCCCTTGAAGGAGGTTTACGGCGAGGGCGGCTACGACGAGATGGTGCGCGCCCGCGACGCCATGGTGCCGACCGGCAAGATGGGCGACGCCTGGGACGTGGCCTATGCCGCCCTCTTCCTGGCCTCGGACGAGGCCCGTTACGTCAACGGCGCGGAGCTGGTGGTGGACGGCGGCCTGACATGCAAGTTCGCGTGAGCGACGCCGAAGCGCGCTCTCGACGGGGAGCGCCGCCCGTGACAGACCCCGAATCGGCTCGCCGTCCCGCGGCCCGCCGATCCTAGGACAGCAGCGAAAGCCCATGGCCCGCAAGTCGACGCTCGACAAGGACCTCAAGAAGATCGTCCGCCTCGAGAAGGCGACCCACGAGGCCGGGCTCACGGCCATCAAGCTCGGTCTCGCGCTGCTCTTCCTGCTCGCCGTCTCGGTCTACGTGATTCAGGCCGTGGGCGGCCTCGAGGGCCAGATTCTGGTCATCGTCGCCGCCGTCATCGGCGGTTACATGGCGCTCAACATCGGCGCCAACGACGTCGCCAACAACATGGGCCCGGCGGTCGGTTCGGCAGCGCTCACCATGCTGGGGGCGCTGGCGATCGCCGCCGTGTTCGAGGCCGCGGGCGCCATCCTCGCCGGCGGCGACGTGGTCTCGACCATCTCCAAGGGGATCGTCGATCCCGCCGCCATGCCGGATGCCCAGACCTTCATCTGGGTCATGATGGCGGCGCTCCTGGCGGCCGCCATCTGGCTCAACCTCGCCACCTACATCGGCGCCCCGGTCTCGACCACCCACGCCATCGTCGGCGGCGTGCTGGGCGCCGGGTTGGCGGCGGCGGGCGCGACCGCGGTGAACTGGCCGACGATGGCGGCGATCGCGGCGAGCTGGGTGATCTCGCCGCTGTTGGGCGCCGTCGTCGCCTCGATCTTCCTCGCCGGCATCAAGTTCCTGATCGTCTTCAAGGACGACAAGGTGGCGGCGGCGCGGCGCTGGGTGCCCTTCTTCGTCGCCGTCATGGCCGCCGTGTTCTCGATGTACCTGGTGATGAAGGGGCTGAAGCACGTGTGGAAGCCGGGCGCCGGGGCGATCGTGATGATCGGCGTCGCCGCCTTCGCCCTCGCCTTCGCCCTGGTCAAGCCGCTGGTGGCGCGGGCGGCGGCCCGGCTCGAGAACACGCGCAAGTCGGTGAGCAACCTGTTCACGGTGCCGCTCATTTGCTCGACGGCGCTCCTGTCCTTCGCCCACGGCTCCAACGACGTGGCCAACGCGGTGGGACCGCTGGCGGCGGTGGTGAGCGCGGTGTCCTCGGGCGACATCGCGGCCGAGGTGGCGGTGCCCACCTGGGTCATGGTGGTCGGCGCGCTGGGCATCGCCGCCGGGCTCATCCTGTTCGGGCCCAAGCTGGTGCGCACCGTGGGCCAGAAGATCACCAAGCTCGACCGCGTGCGGGCCTTCAGCGTGGCGCTCGCGGCGGCCATCACCGTGCTCGTGGCCTCGGGCCTCGGGCTCCCGGTAAGCACCACCCACATCGCCGTGGGCGCCGTCTTCGGGGTCGGCTTCTTCCGCGAGTACCTGGTCAACCGCCGCAAGCGCGCCCGGATGGCGGCGGCCGAGCCCTTGGCAGCGGAGGCGATCTTCGAGGGCCCGCTGCCGGAGGCCGCGCCGCTCACCGAGAAGCAGCAGAAGAAGCTCAAGAAGGCGCGCAAGCGGCGCCTGGTGCGCCGCACCCACCTCTACACCATCCTCGCCGCCTGGCTCGTCACGGTGCCGATGGCGGCGGTCTTCGGCGCCTTCCTGTTCTTCGCCATCCGCGGCATGCTGCTGCAGTAGGGGCGCCGCCGGGAGCCCCCGGCGCCCCGGCTCAGCGGGTGGCGTCGTGGGTGGCGAGCGCCGCCATGTTGACGATGTCCGAGACCGTGACCCCCATCTGCACGATCTGCACCGCCTTGTCGAGGCCGATCAGGAGCGGCCCGATGACCGTGCCACCGCCCAATGCCTGCAAGAGCTTGGACGAGATATTGGCGGCCTGGAGCCCCGGCATGATGAGCACGTTGGCCGGGCCCGAGAGGCGGCAGAAGGGGTAGAGCTCGAGCAGCTCCTCATTGAGCGCCACGTCGGCGGCGATGTCGCCGTCGTACTCGAAGTCGTGGTCGCGGCTGTCGAGCAGCGAGACCGCGTCGCGGATCCGTTGCGGCCCCTCGCCGGGGGGGTTGCCGAAGTTCGAGAACGAGAGCAGCGCCACCCTGGGCTCGTGCCCCAGGCTGCGCGCCACCTCGGCGCTCTGCTCGGCGATGTCGGCAAGCTCCACCGAGGTCGGCAGCTCGTGCACCGTGGTGTCGGCGACGAACACGGTGCGGCCGCGGGCGACGATGATCGAGAGCCCAAAGAGCCGCCGCCCCGGCTTCGGATCGATCACCCGGCGCACGTCGTCCAGCGCCACCGAGTAAGAGCGGGTGAGGCCGGTGACCAGTGCGTCGGCGTCCCCGTTGGCCACCATGCAGGCGGCGAAGACGTTGCGGTCGAGGTTGACCAGGCGCTGGCAGTCGCGCTTCAGATAACCGTGGCGCTGCAGGCGCCGGTACAGGAACTCGGCGTAAGCGGCGTTGTTCTCGCTCAGTCGCGCGTTGTGGATCTCCAGCCTCTCGAGCCCCGAGAGGCCGCTCTCAGCAGCGGTCTGGCGCACCCGATCCTCGCGGCCCAAGAGGATCGGCGTGCCGTAGCCGGCCTCGTGAAAGGCGAAGGCGGCGCGGATCACCTTCTCCTCCTCGCCCTCGGCGAAGACCACCCGTTGGGGGTTGCTGCGGACCTGGTCGAGGATGAGCTGCAGCGAGCCGGCGGTGGGATCGAGACGGGCGCGGAGCTGGTTGCGGTAGGCGCCGAGGTCGATGATGGGGCGCCGGGCGACGCCCGAGTCCATCGCCGCCTGGGCCACCTGGGGCGGCACCTGGCTGATCAGCCTGGGATCGAAGGGCACCGGAATGATGTAGTCGGGGCCGTAGTGGGGACGCTGGCCGGCGTAGGCCGCGGCCACCTCGTCGGGCACGTCCTCCCGCGCCATCGCCGCCAGGGCCTCGGCCGCGGCGATCTTCATATCGTCGTTGATGGTCGTCGCCCGGACGTCGAGCGCGCCGCGGAAAACGTAGGGAAAGCCGAGCACGTTGTTGATCTGGTTGGGATAATCGGAGCGGCCGGTGGCCATGATGGCGTCGGCGCGCACCGCCGCCACCGCCTCGGGCGTGATCTCGGGGTCCGGGTTGGCCATGGCGAAGACGATGGGCTTGGGCGCCATCGAGGCCACCATGTCCTGATCCACCGCGTCCTTGACCGAAAGGCCGAAGAAGCAATCCGCGCCCTTGAGCGCTTGGGCCAAGGTCCGGAGCTTGGTGTCGGCGGCATGGGCCGACTTCCACTGGTTCATGCCCTCCTCGCGGTCCTTGTGGATCACGCCCTTGGAGTCGCAGAGGATGACGTTCTCGGACGGCAGGCCCATGGCCTTGAGCAGCTCGACGCAGGCGATGCCGGCGGCTCCCGCCCCGTTGACCACCAGACGGATCGACGTGAGCTCGCGGCCGGTGAGGTCGAGGGCGTTGATGAGCCCGGCGGTGGCGATGATCGCGGTGCCGTGCTGGTCGTCGTGGAAGACCGGGATCTGGAGCTCCTCGCGCAGCCGCTGCTCGATGATGAAGCACTCCGGCGCCTTGATGTCCTCGAGGTTGACGCCGCCGAAGGTGGCGCCCAGGAAGCGCACGCAGTTGACGAACTCGTCGACGTCCTCGGTATCGACCTCGAGGTCGATGCCGTCGATGTCGGCGAAGCGCTTGAACAGCACCGCCTTGCCTTCCATCACCGGTTTCGAGGCCTGGGCGCCCAGGTTGCCGAGCCCCAGCACCGCGGTGCCGTTCGAGATCACCGCCACCAGGTTGCCCTTGGCGGTGTAGTCGTAGGCCAGGTCGCTGTCGCCCTCGATGGCCAGGCACGGCGCCGCCACGCCGGGCGAATAGGCGAGCGAGAGGTCGCGCTGGGTGGTCAGCGGCTTGGTCGGGGCGATCTCGATCTTGCCGGGGCGGCCGCGGGCGTGGAACAGCAGCGCTTCCCGGTCCAGGCTCCGGTCGTTCTGGTCCGTCATGCCTCGCTCTCCGTGCGTCGGCCTGCCCCAACGATGCTTTAACGAGTGCGGATAAGCTCTTGAAAGAGAGCCTATCGACAATTCTTTCGAGTCGCAAACAGCTTGGATCGGCGTGGCGGGCGGAGCGCTGGGGGCGCTGCCGACGAGGCCGGGGAGAGGCCAGCGCCGGCGCCGATGTGTTAGAGCGATTCCAGGTCAATTGGAATCGCTCAAGGCCGCGCCGGGTTAGCCCCTTGCGGCCCGCCGGCCCTCCGGCGCGCTCGCGCAGGCGCGGACCCTTGGGTCCGCTGCCGTGAGCGAAAAGACTCATATGCGGTTCCGATCAATGCGGAACCGCTATAGGCTCCCGCCATGCCTCGGCGCCCCCCTTCGGACCCCGGTTCGCCGCCTCGGGCGCGCCCCCCGGCGCGCGCCGGCGCCACCCCGATGATGGCCCAGTACCTCGAGCTCAAGCGGGCCAACCCGGATTGCCTGCTGTTCTATCGCATGGGCGATTTCTACGAGCTCTTCTTCGCCGACGCCGAGCTCGCGGCGCGGGCGCTCGACATCACGCTGACGCGGCGCGGCAAGCACGAGGGCGAGGACGTGCCGATGTGCGGCGTGCCGGTTCACGCCGCCGACGGCTACCTCTCCCGGCTCATCGCCAAGGGCTTCAAGGTGGCGGTCTGCGAGCAGGTCGAGGATCCCTCCGAGGCCAGGAAACGGGGGCCGAAGGCGCTGGTGCGCCGCGACGTGGTGCGCCTGGTGACGCCGGGGACGCTCACCGAGGACAACCTGCTGGAGGCGCGCCGCCACAACTTCCTGGTCGCGCTGGCGCAGGCTCAAGCGGAGCTGGCGCTGGCCTGGCTCGACCTCTCGACCGGCGACTTCAACGTCACCCCGGTGGCCAAGGTCGACCTCGCCGCCGAGCTCAGCCGCCTCGAGCCCGGCGAGCTCATCGTCTCCGACCGGCTGCTCGAGACGCCCGAGCTGTTCGAGCTCTTCGCCGAGTGGAAGGCGGTGCTCACGTCGCTCCCCGCGGCGCACTTCGGCAGCGGCGCCGGCGAGCGGCGGCTCAAGGCGCTGTACCGGGTCGAGGCGCTCGAGGGCTTCGGCGCCTTCGGCCGCGCCGAGCTCGCGGCCTGCGGGGCGCTGGTCGATTACGTCGAGATGACCCAGAAGGGGCGGCTGCCGAACCTGAAGCCGCCGCGCCGCATCGCCGGCGGCGCCACCATGGCCATCGACGCCGCCACGCGGCGCAACCTCGAGCTCGTGCAGGCCCATTCCGGCGGCCGCCAGGGGAGCTTGCTCGCGGTCATCGACCGCACCCTCTCGGGCGCCGGCGCGCGCCTGCTGGCGGACCACTTGGGCGCCCCGCTGACCTCGCCGCCGGCGATCGCCAGGCGCCAGGAGATGGTCCAGTTCTTCCTCGACGACGAGCGCCAGCGGGGCGCCTCGCGCCGCCATCTCAAGGCCTGCCCGGAGATCGAGCGCGCGCTCTCGCGCTTGAGCCTCGGGCGCGGCGGCCCGCGCGACCTCGCCGCGGTGCGCGACGGCTTGACCGAGGCGGGGGCGCTCAAGGTCGAGCTCACCAGCGCTACGCTCGAGTTGGCGCCCGAGGGCATCAAGGAATGCTTGGGCCAGTTGGGCCACCACGACGCGCTGACCGAGCGCCTGGGCCGGGCGCTGGCGCCCGAGCTCACCCTCCTCGCCCGCGACGGCGGCTTCATCGCCGAGGGCTACCGTCCCGAGCTCGACGAGCAGCGGACCTTACGCGACGAGAGCCGCCGCCATATCGCCGCCATGCAGCGCCGCTACGCCGACGAGACCGGGGTCCCGAGCCTCAAGATCCGCCACAACCACGTGCTCGGCTATTACGTCGAGGTTCCGGCGGCCCATGCGGGCAAGCTGGGCGAGGGCTTCATCCACCGCACCAGCATGGCCAACACGGTGCGCTTCACCACCACCGAGTTGGGCGCGCTGGAGGACAAGATCGTGCGCGCCGCGGAGCGCGCGCTGGCGCTCGAGCTCAAGTTCTTCGACGATCTCGTCGGCGAGGTCACGGCGCGGGCGCCCGAGATCGCCGCCGCGGCGGACGCCCTGGCCCGGCTCGACGTCGCCTCGAGCCTCGCCGAGGTGGCGCTCGAGCGGCGCTACTGCCGCCCCCTGGTCGACGATACGGAGGCCTTCGAGATCAGCGGCGGGCGCCACCCGGTGGTCGAGGCGGCGCTGGCGAAGGCCGCCGAGACGGGCTTCGTCGCCAACGACTGCAGCCTCGCCGAAGCCCAGCGCCTGTGGCTCGTCACCGGGCCCAACATGGCGGGAAAAAGCACCTTCTTGCGCCAGAACGCGCTTATCGCCATCCTCGCCCAGATGGGTGCCTTCGTGCCCGCCGAGGCGGCGCGCATCGGCATCGTCGACCGTCTCTTCAGCCGCGTCGGCGCGGCCGACGACCTCGCCCGCGGGCGTTCGACCTTCATGGTCGAGATGGTCGAGACCGCGGCCATCCTCAACCAGGCGAGCCCCCGGGCGCTGGTGATCCTCGACGAGATCGGGCGCGGCACCGCCACCTTCGACGGCCTCTCGATCGCCTGGGCGGTGATCGAGCACCTCCACGAGGTCAATCGCTGCCGGGCGCTCTTCGCCACCCATTACCACGAGCTCACCGCGCTCTCGGCCAAGCTGCCGGCGCTCTCCAACCAGACCATGCGGATCAAGGAGTGGCAGGGCGAGGTGGTGTTCCTGCACGAGGT
>CBDUZE010000036.1:0-47191 GCA_965371625.1 uncultured Alphaproteobacteria bacterium | reverse complement strand
GACGTCAAGGCGCCCGCGCCCACTCAGCGCCCCCGCGCGGCCCTCGACGGCGCCGGCGAATCGGGCCCCCGAGAGGGCCTCCCCGGCCACGGTCAGGGCGGGCAGCGCCAGGGTCACGCGCGGCAGCTCGAACGCGCCGAGCTCGACACCCGCGCCGAGACGGGCCTCGACGCGACCCCGGCCGCTGACGGCGAGGCCGGCGGCGGTTGTGAGGCGGGCGGCACCGTCGAGCACGAGCTCGGCCTCGGGCGCCCCCGGCTGGCCCGTGATTCGCTGGCCTGTGATTCGGGCGATGGGCACCCCCGAGGGGGAGAACACCAGCGCGAGGTCGCGCTCGATCATAGGGCGGAGCTCGGCCGGGACGCCGACCGCCTCCAGCAGCTCGGGCGCGAGCCGCGCCACCGCGAGGCGGAGCTCGGTCGCGGGGGTGAGGGACAGCACCCCTGAGGCCAGCCCGAGCTCGGCGGCGAGCTCGCCATCGAGGCCCTCGACCCAGCCCGGATAGGCGACCCCCTCGAGGACAAGGTGGGCGCTCCCGGCCAGGGTGCTGGCGGCAAACCAGGCCATGGCGGCGCCGATCTCGCCCCACAATCGCGCCGGCGGCGGCACGGCGCCCCGCAGATCGAGCGACACCCGGGCGCGGCCCGCTTCGGGCGGCGCCAAGTCGAGGGCCCGCCACAGCTCGGCCTCGGCGCTCAGCGAGGCCTCGAGCTCGAGCTCGAGGCCGGGAGCTCTCAGGTAGTCCTCGAGGCGCGCGCTCAGGACCGCGGCCAGCCGCTCTCCGGCCTCCCGTACGGTGGCCTCGAGGGTGATGGAATCGCCGCTCATCGCCAACGAGAGCCGCGCCGCCTCGAACCTGGTGTCGCGCAAGGCGAGGTCGGACAAGGCCAGCTCGGCACCGATCGAGCCGACCCAACCCGGAGCGAAGGAAGGCGGCCAGGCGCCGCCCAAGCTGACGTTGACGGCGCCCGTCAGGCCGCCGATGTCGGCGCCCGGCAGGGTGAGGGCGCCGTCGTCGATCAGGAGCTCGGCGGTCAGCAGCCGCCCGGGCCGGGCGGCGACGCCGGCGATGCCGGTGAGGCGGGCGAACCGGGACTCGAGGGCAACGCTGAGCGCGGCGTCCAGGCCACCGTCTGCGGCTGGCCGCAGCTCACCGTCGAGGTCGATCGCGAGCGCGCCAATGGGCGAGTCCGCCTCGATACGGCCACGCTGGATGTCGATGGCCGGCAGCGCCCGCGGCGGCGCGCCCCCGCCCGCGCGGCCAAGCAGCGGCTCGAGGCTGCCCAAGGGCGCCGCGGCGGCGGTGAAATCGGCGCGCAACACCGGGCCCTCGAGCCGCACCCGGTCGAGCCGCCCGGCGATCAGGCCCTCGAGGCTGTAAAACATGGTGACGGCGTCGACCCGCAACTCGCCCGCGGCCCCCAGGCTGATCCCGGTGAGACGCAGATGGTGGGCGTCGAGGGCGCCGACGTTAAGCCGGGCGTCGGGCACGCCCAACTGCGACAGCTTGGCCAGCAGCAGCCGTGCCGCCAGCTCGGTACGAAAGACGAAGGCGCCGCCGAGCGCGACGGCCAGCACTCCGACGACGACGGCGACGGTGATCCCAAGGCGACGAATCATCGGTGGCGTGGCGCCCCCTTGCCCCGGCAACGGCAATGCCGGCTAGCCTAACATCGCCGGGGGCAGAGCATAATCGCCCGCCCTCAGGCGACCACCACCGCCAAATCGACCGGCGCCTCGACCCCCTCGACGCGGATTCCGGAGCGCCGCTCGGGCTCGTGCCGGGGCCGGTAGCCCTGGGCGCGGGCGATCTCGAGCGAGTCCTGGGTGGTCAGCGCCCGCACCGCCTCGACCTTGGTGTGCTTCTCGAGCTTGGCGGCGAGGTTGGCCGAGGCGCCGATGACCGTGAACTCGAGCCGGGTCTCGTCGCCCACGGCGCCGAACACCACCGGCCCGACCGCCACGGCGAAGCCGATCTCGAGCGGCGCCAGATGCGCCGCCTCGCGCTCGGCGGCCCAGTCGGCGGCGGCTTGGGCCAGCTCCTCGACCGCCCTGAGCGCGTCGGCGGCGTAGCTTTCGGTCTTCACCGCGGCGCCGAAGGTGGCCATGATGCCGTCGCCCAGGAACTTGTCGATGCTGCCGCCGTGGCGTTGGATCACCGCCACCATGCGGGCCTCGTACTCGGCCAGGAGCCGCATCACCTCGCCGGCGCTCAAGCGATCGGCGAGGAGGGTGAAACCGCGCACGTCGCAATAGAGGATGGCGGCGTCGCGGTGCTCGCCCTCGCCGGGCTGGATGCGCTGCTCCGAGGCGGTGATCTGGCGCGCGATCTCGGGCGCGAAGAAACGCGAGAGGTCGCGCGCCGCGGCGCCCTCGGTCAGCGAGCGCACCAGCAGCCGGCGCGCCCGCACGATGGCTACGGCCAGGATCACCGTCACCACGAGGATCGAGATCACCTTGTCGAACTCGGCGCCCAGGAGGACGCTGGCCGAGGTCATGTAGTGGACGTAGTCGCGGGTGATCATGTCGTCCGCGGGATCGATCATGATGGCGTAGAGCACCAGCCCGAGCCAGCCCAGCGCCGCCACCGCGCCGGCCAGCACGACGTAGCGGGCCTCGAAGCGAAGCGCCCGCAAGCCGATGAAGATGAAGACGTAGAGCAGGGTCGGGGCCTTGAGGTAGAAGGCCGCGGGCTGCATGTACTGGAGGTGGAAGGACCAGATCAGGCCCAGCAGCAGCACCATGTCGATGATCACCGAGAGCCCCAGGTACCAGCGCGGCAGCACCATGCGGTAGGCCAGCGCCAGGCGCACCACTGTGAAGGCGAGGTAGCCGCCCAGCGCCCAGGGTACGGGCGCGAACTCGGCTTCCGCGGTGAAGGTCTTGGGCGCCACCGCGTAGAGCACGCCGAAGGTGGTGACCACCGCGAGCTGGGCCCAGCCGATCAGGACCTCGCTCTGGTCCTGTTGGCGCGCGATGGCGTGGCGCACCCGCTCGGGGAGATGGGAGTTCAACCCCTCGCCGAACAACAAAAGCTCGAGCCGTCGCCACATCTCTCCCACCCTCGCTCGCCGCGGTCCCGGCTATCTTGTCCGGGCGCGGCGCCGAACGCCAATCACAGGCGCTGACGAATGCGTGAGAGCGGCGCCGCGCCCGCTCAGACCTTGCGCAACCACAGGCTCGACTCGCGCGCGCCCTCGAGCAGCGGCAACCGGGCGATCACGGTGGCCATCACCGCCGCGCCCATCTCGGCGAGCGCGTAGCGGCTCGCGAACAGCGCCTCGTAGCCACCGCCCATGAGCAGGGGGCCGAGCGCCGCTTGCTCGTTGTAGCCGCGCCAGGCCCACTCAGCCGGATAGTCCCAGGGCAGGAAGACGTCGTGGAAGTGGACGAGGACGCCGGCGGCGAGCTCGGGCAGGGCGCGGTTGAGCACGAAGTCGACGTCGCTCCCCGGCATCAGCACGTGGCTCGAATCGATGATCAGCATGTCGCCGGGGCTAAGCGCGGCGAAGGCGTCGAGGCCGGCCTCCTGCACCGGGGCCCGGACGAGGTCGAGCGGCAGGCCATCGAGCGCCGCCCGCGGCTCCGGGTCGATGACCGTGATCCGGCACGTAATGGCGCCATCGGCAACGGCGCGGGCGATGAAGCGGGTGGAGTGGCCGGCCCCGACCTCGACGATTCGGGCGGGCGCCTGGCGCCGCACCAGGGCGTAAGCGGCGGCGGCGTCGAGGCGGGGGAACCAGTCCTGGCGCCAGCGCGGCGCCGGCGGTGCGCCCTCGCCGAGGACCTCGAGGTCGCCGGCCACCGCCTCGATCGCCGCCAAGGTGTCGCGGAAGGCGGCGGCGCTGGCGGCGAACAGCTCGGCGACGCGCCCATAGGGCTCGCCGTCGTCGCCGCCGGGCGGCAGCCGGTCGGCATAGCGATAGGGGATGAAGAAGCCGCGCCGCGCCAGACCGAGCACGGTCACCAGTCCCATGCCCAGGCCGCGCGCCGTCATCGCGCCGCCAGCCCGCCGCCGGCAGCCCGGTCCGGGTCCGGGTCGGCCACCGCGTGGCGCCGCGCGCCGGCGCTCATGGCCTCAGCACCAGACCCTCGTGGGCGACCACGGTGCCCGGCCGCAAGCGCGCGGCCTGCTCGGCGATGGCGTCGAGGAAGTCATCGTCGTGATCGGGATCGTGGTGGAAGATGACGAATTGCTTGACCCCCGCCGCCTCGCACAGCCTCAGTCCCTCTTCCCAGCTCGAGTGGCCCCATCCAAGGTGGCCGGCGAACTCCTCGTCGGTGTACATGCAGTCGTAAATCGTGATGTCCGAGCCCTCGATCAGGTCGAGGATGTTGTGGTCCGGCTCGCCCACGACGTGCTCGGTATCGGTGACGTAGCAGATCGACTTGGAGCGATAGTCGATGCGGTAGCCGGTGGCCCCGTTGGGATGGTTCATGGGCGCCGTCCGCAACGTCACCCCGGGCACCGGCTCGAGGGTCTCGCCGGCGCGAAAGTCGGTGAAATCCAGCTCCGCCTTGAGGACCTCGAGCGGCACCGGAAACAGGGGCGCCATCATCATCTCGTCGAGCACCTTGTGGACGGTGAGATCGGGCAGCAGGTGGCCGGCCCAGATGTGGAACTTGCCGCCTTGGTCGAAAATGGGCCGGAAGAACGGCAGCCCGCCGATGTGGTCGAAGTGGGTGTGGGTGAGGAAGAGGTTGGCCTCGATCGCGCCCTCGTTGGCCAGGGTGTTGCCGAGATAGCGGATGCCGGTGCCGGCGTCGAAGATCAACAGCTCCCCGCCGCAGCGGATCTCGAGGCACGAGGTGTTGCCGCCGTAACGTACGGTCTCGGGGCCGGCGCAGGCGACGCTGCCCCGCACGCCCCAAAAGCGCACAAGAAATTCGTCCTCGCGGACCATCGCGGCCTGCCCCACTCGCGAATCACCGGCACCGAGAGCGATATTCTGCCGGTTTGCGAACCCGCGTCAACGCCCTAGGCCCGGCGCCAATTCCCGCCCCGGCGGCGGCCGCCGCCGCTGGCCCGGGGCAAGTATGCTAGGATTGCCGGCTCTTCGATGTCCCTTTGTCCGAGCCGGGACGCCCATGACAGGCCTCTTCACCCTTGATCTGGACGGCCCCCGCGCCACCATCACCCTCGACCGCCCGGCCCGCCACAACGTCATGGAAGGGGCCGACCTGGCGCGCTTCGAGGAGCTCTTGCAAAGGGTCGAGCGGCGGCCCGGGCTCCGGGTCCTGGTGCTCACGGGGGCCGGCGAGGAAACCTTCTGCGCCGGCTTCGACATCGGCCGAATCGCCGAGACCGACTGGCGCGAGCGGCCCCTGGAGCGGGCCCTCGAGCGCCTCGAGGAGCTCGAGATTCCCACCCTCTGCGCGCTCAACGGCAGCGCCTACGGCGGCGGCGCCGACCTGGCGCTGGCCTGCGACCTGCGCGTCGGCCGGCGCGGCATCAAGGTCCGCGTGCCGCCCGCCCGCCTCGGCGTGCACTACCACGTCGGCGGACTGCGCAGGTTCGTGGAGCGGCTCGGGCTGGGGGCGGCGAAACGTCTGATCCTGGCCTGCGAGACGATGGACGACGAGACCTTGCTGGAGATCGGCTACCTCGACTATTTGGTCGAGAGCGGCGAGCTCGGCCCCCGGGTCGAGGCCCTGGCGGAGACCCTGGCCGGACTGGCGCCGCTCGCGCTACGGGCCATGAAGCGCAGCCTCAACCAGATCGCGCGCGGCGCCCTCGACGCCGAGCGCGCCGAGGCCGCCATGCTCGCCTGCCTCGAATCGCGGGACGCGGAGGAGGGGGCCCGGGCCTTCATCGAGAAGCGCGCCCCGCGGTTCAGGGGCGAGTGATCCCGATCAGCGTGGCTGCCGAGCCCGAGGTTCAGGCCCGGGTGACGGCGTGACGCCCTGACCTCAAGGCACCAGTCGATAGCCGCCCGGCTCGGTGATCAAGAGCACGGCGCTCGAGGGGTCGCGTTCGATCTTCTGGCGCAGCCGATAGATGTGAGTCTCGAGCGTGTGGGTGGTGACGCCGGCGTTGTAGCCCCAGACCTCGTTCAGCAGCACCTCGCGCCCCACCACCTTGTCGCCGGCGCGGTACAGGTACTTGAGGATCGCGGTCTCCTTCTCGGTGAGCCGCACCTTCTGGTTGCGATCGTCGTCGATCAGCACCTTGGCGCTGGGCTGGAAGGTGTAGGGCCCGACCGAGAACACCGCGTTCTCGCTCTGCTCGTGCTGGCGCAGCTGGGCGCGCACGCGGGCGAGCAGGACGCCGAGGCGGAACGGCTTGGTGACGTAATCGTTGGCCCCCGATTCGAGCCCCAGGATGGTGTCGGCGTCCGAATCGGAGCCGGTGAGCATGATGATCGGCGATTTCACGCCCGAGCGCCGCATCAAGCGACAGACCTCGCGCCCGTCGAGATCCGGCAGACCCACGTCGAGGAGCACGAGGTCGTAATGCTCGGACTTGATGCGCTCCAGCGCCTGGGTGCCGGTGTCGACCTGCGAGGTCAGGAACTCCTCATGAAGCTCCAGTTGCTCGGCCAGCGATTGCCTGAGCGCCTCGTCGTCGTCCACCAACAGAATGTGCTTACCGTTGGTCATGACCTAGTCCCCTAGTTGCCGGATTGTCGGCGCATTGCGGCCAAGATGCAACACCCTGCTGGTTGCGAGTCCCCTGCCACCACCGACCACTCCATATCGCCCGGCTAGCCCAGCATCATGCGGAGCACCGCCCCGGCGAGCGCGCTGTCGGGGTCGGCCAAGGCTTCCATGATGGCAAAGTGATCGAGACCCGGCATGACCAGTTCGTCGAGCTCCCGGCCACTCTGGCGCCAATGATCGGCGAAGGCCGTGGTCTGACGATGGAACTCGTCGCTCTCGGCACCGCCGACGCTGAGGATGAGGGGCGTCGTCGCCACCGGGTCGAGGTGCAGCGGGCTGTTGCGCCGGGCCATCTCGGCGTCGAGCCCCACCTCGGCGTTGAGATAGCTGAGGCGGATCGGCTCGAGGTCGTAAAGACCGCTGACGGCGCAGCCGCCCTTGACCAGATCACGGGGAAGCCCGGCTTCGAAGGCCGGCCAGTCGGTGCACATCATCATCGCCGTGAGGTGGCCGCCGGCGGAATGGCCCGCGACATGGAGGCGATCGGGAGCGGCGCCGTGGCGGGCCGCGTTGCCGTGGAGCCAGGCCAGGGCGGCCCGGTTCTGGCGCACGATCTCGTCCATGGTGACGCCCGGCGCCAGCGCGTAGTTGACCACCGCCACGCTGATGCCGGCGGCGAGGAAGCCGTTGGCCACGAAGCTGAAGTCCTGCTTGTCCAAGGCGCGCCAGTAGCCGCCATGGATAAACACCAGGAGCGGCGCGCCCGGGCCGTCGCCATGAAAGATATCGAGGCGCTCGGCGGTGCTCTCGCCAAAGGCGAGGTCGAGGTCGCAGGCCGCGCTTTGACGCAGGCGGTGGCTCGACTCGGGCCAGCGGGCGAGATAGGCCTCGACGTCCGGGCAGGCCTTGCGCGCGTTGTATTGATCGTCGAGCGCCGGTTGGTCGTAATCGCGGTAAAGCATGGCCTAATTGTGGGCCGTCGGGGGCACGGCTGCAAGCGCGAGCGTGGCGGCGGCGACGGCGGAATTGGGCTATACTGCGCCGGCGCGGACCGCCCGGAGCGTGACAGAGCCCGGGCCACGGTCCATATCCTTCGGGGCGGCGTCCTTGGCCCGGCGCCGCCGAACCCAGAGCCTGTCGAGCCTCGATCAGCATGCCGGACCCAACCGCCGCCAAGCCTACCGGGCACGAGGCCTCGCCGCGCTCGCTGCGCGCCGTCGACCGCGCGGTCGGCGAGCTGCGCCGCGGCGATTGGGTGGTGATTCACGAAGCGAGCGGCGCCGCGGCGTTGGCGCTGGCGGCGGAGCACGCCTCGGCCGAGGCGCTGGCGGCGCTCGACGGCTGGGGCCGGGGCGAGCCCCTGTTGGTGCTGACGGCGCATCGTGCCGGCGTTCTCAACATACGCCCCACCGGCGAGGAGGTGGTGCTGTTGCCGCTCGAGTCCAGGCTCGCGGCGGGCGCTATCCGCGACCTGGTGGATCCCACCGCCGATCTCGACAACCCCTTGCGCGGGCCGTTCCGCCTGGCCCAGCGGCCGCCGGCCGCCACCGACCGTGCCGCGGTCGCGCTCTGCAAGCTGGCGCAACTGCTGCCGGCCGCCGTCACCGCGGCCCTGCCGGCCGTCGCCGGGGAGCCGCGGGGCTGGGCCCAAGGGCACGATCTTCTCGACGTCGCGGCGCAGGAGATCGCCGCCTACGAGACCCGGGCCGCGGTCTCGCTGACCCGGGTGGCGGAGGCGCGGGTGCCGCTGGCCGGCGCCGAGAACGCTCGGGTGATCGCCTTTCGACCCAGCGACGGCGGGGTCGAGCACCTGGCCATCGTGGTCGGCGATCCCGGCCGCCGCGAGGCGGTGCTGACCCGGCTCCATTCCGAGTGCTTCACCGGCGACCTGCTGGCCAGCCTGCGCTGTGACTGCGGTCAGCAGCTCAGGGGCGCCATCGAGCTCATGGCCAAGCAGGGCAGCGGCGTGCTCCTCTACCTGGCCCAGGAAGGGCGCGGCATCGGCCTCACCAACAAGCTGCGCGCCTACCAGCTTCAGGACCAGGGCTTCGACACCATCGACGCCAACCAACGGCTGGGGTTCGAGGCCGACGAACGGATCTTCCTGCCGGCGGCCGAGATGCTGCGGCTCCTCGGGTTCGCCCGGGTGCGGCTGCTGACCAACAACCCGCACAAGGTGGCCGGCCTCGAGCGCCACGGCATCGAGGTCGTCGAGCGCGTCCCCCACGCCTTCGCGCCGAGCCCTCACAACGAGCGCTATCTCGCCACCAAGGCGAGGCGCGCCGGCCACTTGCTGTAAGCGCCGCCGGGAGCAAATCCGACCCGGCCGAATCTGCCGCGATCGGGCGGACCACCGGGATTCTTTTGCCGGGTCGCCCCATCGCCGTCCCTCGCATTAACCTTAAAGCCTTGAGAGTCGGCGCGCAGGCGTCTGGCATGGCGATTGCTTCGAATCGGGCGACCGGAGTTCACCATGAGTATCGATCCCATCGCCTACGGCCGGCAGGTCGAGCCCCAGAGCCTGACCCAGGGTGCTGGGCCCGGGACGGGGGCGGCGCCCGAAAACACCGGCTTCCAGCGCCTCGAGCGCGCGATTTTCGGCGCCGACGGCCTCACCTTCGGCGACCTCATCGACGTCATCAACCCGCTCCAGCACGTGCCCGTGGTCTCGACCATCTACCGCTCCATTACCGGAGACTCGATCGCCCCCGGCCCGCGTCTCGCCGGCGGCGGATTGTTCGGCGGCTTCATCGGCCTGGCCGGCGCCGTCGTCAACCTCGCGATCGAGCAAACCACCGGCAAGGATGTCGGCGATCACGTGCTGGCCCTGGTCAGCGGAGAAGGCGGCCTGCTGGGGGACGGCTTCGGGTCCGCGCCGGGGGCGCTCTATGTCGCCGACCTCGAGCCCCACGAACGCGTCGCCGCGCTCATTGCCCTAAGCGCCGAGACAACGCCCAAGGCGGCGCCCGATCCGGCCTTGGCGGGGACCCCGGGGGCTCCCGAGGTGGGCGCCCAGCGCGCCGCCGAGCGCGCGCCCGAGCCCGCCCCTGTGATCGCATCCGTGCCGCTCATCAACGGCCTCGACCTGGCCGGCCTGGAGCCCGACCAGCGGATCGCCTTGCTGCGATCGCCCGCGCCGGCCCAGGGCTCGGCGCCCGCGGTCGCCCTCGCCGCCGCGTCGGCCGGGGCGACGCCGTCGAGCGCACCGCGGCCCGGCGCCGCCTCGGGCAGCGATGGCGCCGAGAGCCCCCCGTCGCCCCCCCCGGCGCGCGCCCCCGGCGCCAGCGCCCCGCCGCAACCCGGCCCCGGCGCCGCGCCCTTCGGGCTCCTTCGGCAGCCCGCGGCCTACGCGCCCGGGCTCGAGCGCGCCATTCCCAGCCTCAGTTCCTCGCAATGGCAGACCCTGACCGAGGCGCTCCGCGCCTACGGCGAGCGCCAGGAGGCGCAGGCGCAACCCCTCCCCCTGCGCTACGACAGCCAGCAGTAACCGCTGACGCGACCCGCCGGCGGGGTTATCATCGCCGGCCATGGAGATCTTGGTTAGCGGCGCCGGCCTCCTTACCTGGCGCGGCCGGCGTTGCCGCTGCGCCCTGGGCGGCGCGGGCGTGAGCGGCGACAAGCGGGAGGGCGACGGCGCCACGCCCTCGGGGAGCTTTGCCATGCGCCGCCTGCTCTACCGCGCCGATCGCCTGTTCGTGCCCGGCACGACGCTGCCGCGGGCCCCGCTCCACCGTCATGACGGCTGGTGCGACGAGCCCTCGGACGTCAACTACAACCGTCAGGTCAGCCTGCCCTACCCGGCGCGTGGCGAGGCGCTGTGGCGTGAGGATAGCGTCTACGACCTGATCGTGGTGCTCGGCTACAACGACGATCCGGTGGTGCCGGGACGGGGCAGCGCCATCTTCCTGCATCTCGCCCGCCCCGATTTCGCACCTACCGAGGGCTGCGTCGCCGTGGCCCGCCCCGAGCTTCTCGAGATGCTCGGCGGCGGCGCCAACCGGCTGCGGATCGTGGCCTGAGACTCAGGCCTCGCGGGCGCCGAAGATCGCGCTGCCAACCCTGACGTGGCTAGCGCCGAAGGCCACCGCGACCTCGAAATCGGCGCTCATGCCCATGCTCAGGACCTCGATGCCGGTGCGGCGGGCGATGGTGGCCAAGAGGGCGAAGTGCAGCGACGGCTCTTCGTCGAGCGGCGGCAGGCACATCAAGCCTTGCACCGCGAGGCCGTGCTCCTCACGGCAGGCGGCGATGAAGTCGTCGGCGGCCTCGGGCAGGATGCCGGACTTCTGGGGCTCCTCGCCGGTGTTGACCTCGATATAACATTGGGGGTGACGCCCCGTGCGTTCCATCTCGGCCGCCAGCCGGCGCGCCAGCTTGGCCCGGTCGACGGTCTCGATGACGTCGAACAGCGCCACCGCGTCGCGCACCTTGTTGCTCTGCAGCGGACCGACCAGGTGCAGCTCGATGCCGGGGTACGCCGCCTTGAGCGCCGGCCACTTGGCGAGCGCCTCTTGCACCCGGTTCTCGGCGAAGACGCGATGCCCGGCGTCGAGCGCCTGGCGGATCAGCCCGGGCCCATGGGTCTTGGTCACCGCGACCAAGGTGACCGCCTCGGGCGCCCGCCCCGCGGCCTCGGCGGCGGCGGCGATGCGCTCGCCCACCCGGGCCAGGTTGGCGGCCACCGGACGCCTCTCGAGGGCGTCGGCGCTTTGCAAGTGGTCATCGGCCATGGCACTGTCGCGGGCGAGGACGCCCTGCGGATGACCTTAGCAAAGCTCGCCCTGGAGCTCAATTTATCGAACCCGGCGGGGCGCGGCTTGCCGCCCCTGGTGCTGCTGAGCGACAGCCTGCGGCTGCCCGACCCGATGGCGGCGGCCGCCGTCCTGCCGAGCGGCAGCGCCGTCATCCTGCGCAACTACGACGATCCCGGTCGGGCCCAGCTGGCGACGCGCTTGGCGCGTCTTTGCCGCCGCCGCCGGCTCATTCTTCTCGTCGCCGGCGACGGCCGGCTCGCCGCCCGCGTCGGCGCCCAGGGGGTCCACTTCCCCGAGGCCCTGGCGTTCCGCGCCCGGGCCTGGCGGCGGCGGCGGCCCGATTGGCTGATCACCGTCGCCGCGCACTCGGGCCGGGCGCTGGCGCACGCCGCCCGGGCCGGCGCCGACGCGGCCCTGCTGGGGCCGGTGTTCGCCACCCCGAGCCACCCCGAGGCGCGGCCCCTCGGGGCACTACGTTTCGCCGCCCTGTGCCGCCGAAGCCCGCTCCCGGTCTACGCCCTCGGGGGCATCGACGAGCACAATGCCTGCCGCCTCAAGGGCTCAGGCGCCGCCGGCCTCGCCGCCATCGGGGCACTTTCCCGCGCCCCGGGGAGCCGCCGCCGCGGGCCCGAGAGCGGGTGAGGCGAGCGCCTTGTGGACAGGACGCCTCGGTCGGTAGTATTAGGAGTTGCGCTCGGAGCGGAGAGGCGCGGCAACGGCGCCGGCTCCGGCAGGGGACACGAGGAAGACGGGGATGACGCTCAAGCGAGCGGGCCCAGCGTCGGCGCGGTGGGTGGCAATGGCGTGCGCCATGCTCATCACGGTCGCCGGCTGCATGGGCGAACCGAGCCGGACCCGCGAGTTCGGCAACCCCAACGTCCAGGCCCAGGCGCCGCGCAAGCTCGGCAACATGAACCTCTTCGATCTTGGCGGCGAGCAGGGCGGTGGTATCGGGATCGGCGTCAACGCCTACCTCTGGCGGGCCTCGCTCGACACCGTCTCGTTCATGCCGCTGGTCTCGGCCGACCCCTTCGGCGGCGTCATCATCACCGACTGGTACACCACGCCCGACAGCCCCTACGAGCGCTTCAAGATGATCGTCTACATTCTCGACCGCAAGCTGCGGGCGGACGGGGTCAAGGTCAACGTCTTTCGCCAACAGCTCGTCGACGAGCGCGACTGGAAGGACGCCGCGGTCAGCGCCGGCACCGGCACCAACCTCGAGAACGCCATCCTCACCCGGGCGCGTCAGCTCCGCATCAAGGCCCTCAGACAGGAATGATGGGCGCGGACGCCGGGTCGGCGGGCCGCGACGTGGCGCCCCGGTCGGGCCCTTGGGGCCGGGCCTGGGGGCGCGGGCGGCGGGCGCGGCCCTCATCGGTCTTGCGTCCGGGCGTCGGCGCGACAATGATCGCCTCCGGGTGACGGTCGCGGAGTAGAGCCAACAATGAAGCCGCCGCCGATGTCGCCGCCGATGTCGCCACCGATGTCGCGTTACAACGCCAAGGTCGCCGAGGCCAAATGGCAGGCCGTGTGGGCCGAGCGCGACACTTTCCGCGTGCGCGAGGAGCCCGCCAAGCCCAAGTACTACGTGCTCGAGATGTTTCCCTATCCCTCGGGACGCATCCATATCGGCCACGTGCGCAACTATACCCTCGGCGACGTGGTGGCGCGCTACAAGCGGCGGCGGGGATTCAACGTGCTGCACCCGATGGGTTGGGACGCCTTCGGCCTGCCGGCGGAGAACGCGGCTCGCGACGAGGGCGTTCACCCCGCCGCCTGGACCTACGACAACATCGCCAACATGCGCGGCCAGCTCCAGAGCATGGGCCTGTCGATCGACTGGTCGCGGGAGCTCGCCACCTGTCACCCGGGTTACTACGCCCATCAGCAGAAGCTGTTTCTCGACTTGGTCGAGGCCGGCCTCGCCTACCGCAAGGAATCATGGGTCAACTGGGACCCGGTGGACAACACGGTGCTGGCCAACGAGCAGGTCATCGAGGGCCTCGGCTGGCGCTCCGGGGCAGCGGTGGAGAAGCGCAAGCTGGCGCAGTGGTTCTTCAGGATCAGCGCCTACTCCGACGAGCTCCTGGCCGAGCTCGAGACCATGGATCGCTGGCCCTCGCGGGTGCGGCTGATGCAACAGAACTGGATCGGCCGCTCCGAGGGCCTGCTCATGCGCTTCGCCCTCGCCGGGGGCGACGCCAGCGCCGTCGACCAACAGCTCGAGGTTTACACCACCCGCCACGACACCATCTTCGGGGCCAGCTTCATGGCCCTCTCGCCCGATCACCCGTTGGCGACCCAGGTCGCCGAACGCGACCCGGAAGCGGCCGCCTTCGTGGCCGAGTGCCGGCGCCTCGGCACCAGCGAGGAAGCCATCGAGACGGCGGAGAAGCGGGGCTACGACAGCGGCCTCGTGGCACAGCACCCCTTCGTCGAAGGCAAGGAGCTACCGGTCTATATCGCCAACTTCGTGTTGATGGACTATGGAACAGGTGCCATCTTTGGTTGTCCTGCGCATGATCAACGCGACCTGCAGTTTGCAATACGTTATGGGCTTGACGTCGTTCCGGTGGTGGCCCCGCCCGACCTCGAGTCGGATTCGGTCGAGGTTAGCGACGAGGCATATCTCGGCGACGGCGTGATGATCAACTCGGACTTCATCAACGGCCTCGAGATCGCCGCGGCCAAGGAAGCGATCGCCCAGCGCATGGAGAGCCGGGGAATCGGCCGCCGCACGGTGAACTACCGGCTGCGCGACTGGGGCGTCTCGCGCCAGCGCTACTGGGGCTGTCCGATCCCGATGATCCACTGCGCGGCGTGCGGCATCGTGCCGGTTCCCGAATCGGATCTGCCGATCCTACTGCCCGACGAGGTGGACCTCGATGTGGCCGGCAACCCGCTCGATCACCAGCGGGATTGGAAGGAGGCGCCCTGTCCCGAGTGCGGCCGGCCGGCCGAGCGCGAGACCGACACCCTCGATACCTTCGTCGACTCGTCGTGGTATTTCGCCCGTTTCTGCTCGCCGCGCGCGGACCAGCCCTTGGCGCGGGCGGCGGTGGACTATTGGTTGCCGGTGGACCAGTACATCGGCGGCATCGAGCACGCCATCCTGCATCTCCTCTACTCGCGCTTCTTCGTCCGGGCACTGAAGCGTTGCGGCCATCTCGACCTCGAGGAGCCCTTCAGCGGCCTCTTTACCCAGGGCATGGTGTGCCACGAGACCTATCGCGACGGCGAGGGCCGCTGGCTCTATCCGGAAGAGGTGCGACGGCTCGAGGGCGGGGGCGCGGTCCACGCCGAAAGCGGGGCGCCAGTCAGCATCGGCCGCTCGGAATCGATGAGCAAGTCGAAGAAGAACGTGGTCGACCCGGAGAGCATCATCGACAAGTTCGGCGCCGACACGGCACGCTGGTTCATGCTCTCGGACAGCCCGCCCGAACGCGACCTGGAGTGGACCGACGCCGGCATCGAGGGGGCCTGGCGCTTTACCCAGCGACTGTGGCGCTTGGTCAGCGAGGCGGCCGGCCGCCTGACGCCCCCCGGGAGCGAGCAGTCGGGCGATCCCGGGCCCGAGGCCACGGCGCTACGCCGTGGCGCCCACAAGACCATCGTCGCGGTCACCGAGGATCTCGAGTCCTTCCGCTTCAACCGCGCGGTGGCCCGGATCTACGAGCTCTCGAACCAGATCACCGCCTTCGAAGCCTCGGGCGAGAGTAATCCCTGGGTCCAGCGCGAGGCCCTCGAGACCCTGGTGCGTCTCATCGAGCCGATGATGCCCCATCTCGCCGAGGAGCTTTGGCAGAGCCTTGGCCAGGAGCTCCTACTGGCCGAGACCCCGTGGCCCGAGCCCGATCCGGAGCTGATCCGCGACGAGGCGGTGACCATCGCCATCCAGGTGAACGGCAAGTTGCGCGCCACCCTCCAGCAGTCTCCCGGCCTCGACGCGGCGACCACGGCGCAATCGGCTTTGGCCAATGAAAACGTACGACGCGCGATCGGCGACAAGCCGGTGCGCAAGAAGATCTGGGTGCAGGACCGTCTGCTCAATGTGGTGGTTTAGGGCCGCCGCCCTGGGCGCCGCCCTGGTCCTCGCCGCCGGCTGCGGTTTCCGCCCCCTTTACGGTCAGCGGAGCGACGGCGGCTCCACCTTCGCCGAACTCGAGGCCATCGCCATCGGCCCGATCCCGGGACGGGTGGGGCAGATCCTGCGCAACCACCTGCTCGACCGGCTCACGCCGCTGGGGCAACAGCGCCCGGCGCGCTACCGGCTCGAGGTCAGACTGAGCAAGTTCAAGGAAGGCCTCGCGATCAAGAAGGACGAGGAGATCACCCGCTCCAACCTCAAGCTCACCGCCGACTTCGTCCTGCGCGACCCAGGCAGCGGCGAAACCATGTACCGGGGGCGGAGTCGCTCCACCGCCTCCTTCAATATGGTGCGCTCGGACTTCGCCAACCTGGTCGCCGAGCAGGACGCCGAGCGCCGCGCCGCGCGGGAGATCGGCGACCAGATCATGACCCAGCTCGCGGTGTTCTTCAGCCGCCGCCCCGGATGAGCGCGCGCCGGGCGGAGGTCGAGCCCTGAAGCTCACCGGCCATCGCATCGCCGCCTTCGTCGGCGCCCCCGGCCCCGAGGTGGTGGCGGTGCTGCTCTACGGCCCCGACGGCGGCCTGGTGCGCGAGCGCGCGGTGGCCTTGACGACCGCGGTGATTGGCGTCGCCGACGACCCGTTCCGGTTGGCCGAGCTCAGCAGCGAGGTGCTGAAGGACGACCCGGCGCGCCTGGTCGACGAGGCGACGGCGATTGCCCTCGGCGGCGGCCGCCGCGTGGTGCGGGTGCGCAACGCCGGCGACCCTCAGGCTGAGCTTTTCGAGGGCCTGCTCGAGCGCGCCCTGGTCGACACCCTGGTCATCGTCGAGGCCGGCGCCTTGAGCTCCCGTTCGCCGCTGCGGCGTCTGTTCGAGCGCGCCGACAAGGCCGCGGCGCTGCCCTGTTACCTGGACGGGCCCGAGGTCCTGGATGATTTGGTCACCGACACCCTGGCCGCGGCGGGCCTCACCATCGAGCTCGCCGCCCGGGTCTACCTCGTCGACCACCTCGGCGGCGATCGCCTGATCAGCCGCGGCGAGCTGGAGAAGCTGGTGCTCTACATGGGCGCGGAGGCGAGCGTGGTCGGCCTCGAGGAGGTCATGGCCAGCATCGGCGACAGCGCCGAGCTGACCCTCGAGGACATCGCCTTCGCCACCGCCGCGGGCGACCAGGCCCGGCTCGGGCGGGCCCTGACGCGAAGCTTTCACGAGGGCAAGGGGCCGGTGCCGGCGCTACGCGCCACGGCCAAGCACTTTCAGCGCCTGCACCTGACCTCGGGGCGGCACGACGGCGGCATGGCCCTGGAACAGGCCATCAAGAGCTTGCGGCCGCCGCTGTTCTTCAAGCACCAGGCGGCTTTCCGTCGACACCTGGAGCTGTGGTCGACGCCCGGCCTGGTGCGCGCCCTCGATATCGTTCTCGACGCCGAACGCGCCTGCAAGGTCACCGGAGCACCCGACGAGGCGCTGTGCAGCCGCGCACTGATGCGGGTGGCCGGGGCCGCGCGCAGCCGCACGGGGGCCAGGCGCTAAAGCCGATCAGCGTCCGTCGAGGCGCTGTTTCACGTGAAACATCGGGTTCCGCGGTGCGGTGCCGCGCCGAACCCCGCGAGCGGGCCACCTCCCGCGATCAATATTCGAGGCGTTCCGGCGTACGGCTCAGCCGGTTGGCAATGTCGTCGAGCTGCTCGACGTTTTGGTAACCCAGGCGCACGGTGCCACCGCCGTCCTTGCGGTGGCTGATTTCCACCTTGAGCCCGAGGGCGCTGGCGAGGTTGTCCTCGAGCGCCCGGGTGTCGGCATCCTTGGCCACCGAGGCCTTGGGCGTCGGGCCCCGGGCCGCGCGCCGCGCCAGGCGCTCGGCCTGACGCACATTGAGGTCCTTGGCGACGATTTGCTTGGCCAACTTCTCCGGCTGGCTGGCGGTCAGCAAGGGCCGCGCATGCCCCGCCGTGAGCCGTCCGTCGTCGAGCATCTCCCTGATCGACTCGGGCAGGTCCAAAAGGCGCATCATGTTGGCGACGTGACTGCGGCTGCGGCCGACGACGTGGGCCAGCTTGTCCTGGGTATGCCCGAAGTTCTCGATCAGGCGGCGGTAGCCGGCCGCCTCCTCGAGCGGCGTGAGGTCCTCGCGCTGGATGTTCTCGACCAGGGCGAACTCGAGCGCGGTGCGGTGGGTGAGCTCGCGAATCAGCACCGGCATCTGATGCAAGCCGGCGCGTTGCGCGGCGCGCCAGCGGCGCTCACCGGCGACGATCTCGAAGGCGTCCTCTTTGTCGGGAGAGCGCCGCACCAGGATCGGCTGTAGGATCCCGTTCTCGCGGATCGAATCGGCGAGGGCCTCGATCTCCGCCTCGTCGACCCGCTGTCGAGGCTGAAACGGATTGGGAAGGAGCTGATCGATCGCCAATTCCCTGGCGATGCCCAGGCGATCCGGAACCGCCGCCTCGGTGCTCGATTCGCCGAGCAGCGCCGACAGGCCGCGGCCCAGCCGTTGCCCCTTGTCCTGGTCGCTCATGCCGCCTGCAAGTCTCCCTCGCGGCTCAACATCTCGCGCGCCAGCCGGATGTAGGCGTGGCTGCCGGCGCAGCGACGGTCGTAAAGCAGCACCGGCTTGCCATGGGACGGTGCCTCGGAGACCCGCACGTTGCGGGGGATGACGGTGCTGTAGACGGTATCGCCGAGATAATCGCGGACGTCGGCGGCGACCTGATCGGAGAGGTTGTTGCGGCGGTCGAACATGGTCAGCACCACGCCCTCGATCTTGAGCGCCGGGTTGAAGGCCTTGCGCACCCGCTCCACGGTTCGCATCAGCAGGCTCAGGCCTTCCAGGGCGAAGAACTCGCACTGCAGCGGCACGATCACCGAGTCCGCGGCCACCAGCGAGTTGACCGTCAGCAGGTTGAGCGCCGGCGGGCAGTCGATGAGCACGTAGTCGTAGTCCTCGATCACCGCCGCCAGGGCCTGGCGCAGGCGATAGACGCGGCCCTCGTCATCGCTGAGCTCGAGCTCGGCGCCGGAGAGGTCGATGTTCGAGGGCACGATGTCGAGGCCGGGGATGGCGCTCTTGAGGATCGCCCGGGCAATCGGCGCCGCCCCCATCATCACCTCGTAGATGCTGCAGCGCCGCGCCGCGTGCTCGATGCCGAGCCCGGTGCTGGCATTGCCCTGGGGATCGGCGTCGATGATCAACACCCGGCGCCCCACCGCCACCATCGCCGTGGCCAGGTTGATCGCCGTGGTGGTCTTGCCGACGCCGCCTTTCTGGTTGGCGATGGCGATGGTCCGGCGGCGCGCCGGCGCCACCAGGGATTGGGTCTGGTTCTGGTTCTGGGTCTGGGCGTCAGGCACGGGACAGCCTATTCAGGCGCAGGATAATCCCTGCAGGGTCCGAGACGCTCTTCTGGCGTTCTACGTCCATACTCCAATATATAGTGGCCTGTGTCAATTCTTTCTCAACATGTTGACCTTTCAAGAAGAGGCAATGGGTTTGCGGGGCGACGAACGGCAGGGCATAGCCGAGCAATCGCGGCAGCGGCGCGCAGGCCCGCGCCACCACCACGTCCGCCGGCCAGGGCGCGATCGCCTCGATGCGGCCTTCATGGACCGTGACCGGCGCCGCGGTGCGCCGCGCCGCCTCGCGCAGGAACGCGCACTTGCGCCCGTCGCTCTCGATCAGATGCACCTCCGGAGCGCCCAGAATCGCCAGGACCAGGCCGGGGAAGCCGGCGCCGCTGCCCAGGTCGACCCAACATCGCGCTCCCGGCGCCAGGGGCAGGAGCTGCGCACAATCCAGCATGTGGCGCCGCCACAGGTCGGCGAGGCTGCGCCGGCTCACCAGGTTGATGGCCCGCTGCCACTCGATCAGCACCTCGGCGTAGAGCCGCAGGCGCTCGAGCGTTTCACGTGAAACATCCGTGGCGGCGCGGAACTGCTGTGGCGAAAGCGGGGTCTGAGACCGCGACCGCGGCGGCCGGGGACGTCGCGACAAGGTCAGGCGCCGCGCTCCAGGTGGCGCCGACGGACGTGCCCGAGCAGCGCCGTGAGCGCCGCCGGCGTGATACCCGAGAGCCGCGCCGCTGCCCCCAGGGTGGCCGGACGGGCGGTGCTCAGGGTCTCGCGGACCTCGGTGGAAAGGCCGCCGATGGCCTCGAAGTCCAGATCCTCGGGGAGCTCGAGCGCTTCGTCGCGCCGGAACGACTCGATGTCGGCTTGCTGGCGGTCGAGGTAGCCGGCGTAGTGTCCCTCGACCTCGAGCTGCTCGGCGAGCGCGGGCGCCAGGGTGGCGAGCTCGGGCCAAACAGCGCTGAGCGAGGCCACCGTGATGCCGGGATGACGCAGCAGGTCGGCCGCCGTGCGCCGCGCCCCATCCTGGGTGATCGCCAGGCCCTGACGGCGCAACGCCGAAGGCGTGGCCGAGAGCTCGCCGAGGCGCCGCCGGGCCGACGCCAGCGCCGCCGCCTTGGCGGCGAAACGGCGCCAACGCTGGTTGGAGATGCAGCCGATCGCCTGGCCCAGCGGGGTCAGTCTCTGATCGGCGTTGTCGGCGCGCAGGCTGAGCCGATACTCGGCGCGCGAGGTGAACATGCGGTAGGGTTCGGTGACGCCCCGGCTGACCAGGTCGTCGATCAGGACGCCGATATAGGCATCGGCACGGTCGAGCACGAAAGGCGCCGAGCCGGCCGCGGCTCGGGCGGCGTTGAGGCCCGCCATCAGGCCCTGCGCGGCGGCCTCTTCGTAGCCCGTGGTGCCGTTGATCTGGCCGGCCAAGTAGAGCCCCGGCAGGCGCTTGCTTTCGAGCGTCGGGCGCAGCTCGCGCGGATCGACGAAATCGTACTCGATGGCGTAGCCCGGGCGTCGCATGACCACGCTCTCGAGGCCCGGGATGGTCTTCAGCATCTCGAGCTGGACCTCGTGCGGCAGCGAGGTCGAGATGCCGTTGGGATAGACCGTATCGTCGTCGAGTCCCTCGGGCTCGAGGAAGATCTGGTGACTGGCGCGCTCGGCGAAGCGCACCACCTTGTCCTCGATCGAGGGGCAGTAGCGCACCCCGGTGCCCTCGATCCGTCCCGAATACACCGGCGAGCGGTGCAGGTTGTCGCGGATCAGGGCGTGGGTGGCCAGGGTGGTGGCGGTGAGATGGCAGGGCACCTGGGGATTGCTGACGCCATCGCTGAGGAACGACAGCGGCACCGGGGTCGGGTCGCCATGCTGCACCACGAGCCCTGAATAGTCGATGGTGGTGCCGTCGAGCCGGGGCGGCGTGCCGGTCTTCAGGCGGGCCATGCGGAATCCGGCGCCGCGCAAGGTCGCCGAGAGCCCGAGCGAGGGCGACTCGCCGACCCGGCCCGCCGGCGTCCGCGCCTCGCCGACATGGATCAGGCCGCCGAGAAAGGTGCCGGTGGTGAGCACCACCCGAGCGCCGGCGATGGTACGGCCGGAGGCGCCCACCACCCCGGCGACCCGACCGCCCTCGACGACCACATCCTCGACCGCCTCCGCCTGCAATATCAGATTGTTTATATCTGATAATATTTCTTGCATTGCGTGCCGATAGAGGGCGCGATCCGCCTGGGCGCGGGGGCCCCGGACCGCCGCCCCCTTGCGTCGGTTGAGGAGCCGGAACTGAATACCCGCGCGGTCGGTGATCCGCCCCATGAGACCGTCGAGGGCGTCGATCTCACGCACCAGATGGCCCTTGCCCACGCCCCCGACGGCCGGATTGCAGGACATCACGCCGATGGTCTCGAGGCTGTGGGTGAGCAGCAGCGTGCGCGCCCCGAGCCGGGCCGCGGCCGCCGCCGCCTCGCAGCCCGCGTGGCCGCCGCCGATGACGATGACGTCGTAATCGATCATGGCGCTAATTTAGGAATCGCGAGGGCCAGAGTCAAAACGCGGGCCGCGCCGGGCCCGCCCTCCGGCAACCCCCGCAGGCCCCCAGATGCCCCCCGATGCCCCCCAATACCCCGGAGTCGGGCACGTGACGGCGCCCACGAGCGCTCATTTGCCGATGCAAAAGTCGCGAAAGACGATGTCGAGGATGTCCTCGACGTCGACCCGGCCGGTGATGCGGCCGAGCGCCCGGGCCGCCAGGCGCAGGTCCTCGGCCGCCAGCTCCGGCGCCGCGGCGGCACGCCAGCGGCGCAGGTCGGCGAGGCACGATTCGAGCGCCTGGCGGTGGCGCACGCGGGTCAGCGCGGGCGGCGCGGCGAGGTCGATACGGGCGCTCACCGCCGCCTCCAGGCACTCCAGGAAGGCCTCCATGCCGCTGCCCTCCAGCACCGAGAGCGCCAGCGCCGGCTCTCCAGCGATCTCTAGCGGCCCTGTGAGCGGCCCTGTGAGGGGCGCCTCGAGCGGCCGCAGATCCGCCTTGTTGACGACCACGATGGTGTCGCGGTCGACCAGGGCGGCGGTGCGGGCGTCGACCCGGGGCCAGCTCGGGGCCTCGAACATGGCGATCTTGAGGTCGGCGGCGGCGGCCCGCGCCAGGGCGCGGCGCACGCCCTCGGCCTCGACCGCGTCCTCGCCAGCGTCCCCGATTGTGTCGCCGGCCTCGCGCAGGCCCGCGGTATCGGCCACCAGCACCGGAAAGCCGCCGAGGTCGAGATGGACCTCGATGACGTCGCGGGTGGTGCCGGCGGTGGCCGCGACGATCGCCGCGGGGCGCCGGGCGAGGGCGTTCAGGAGGCTCGACTTGCCAACGTTGGGGGCCCCGACGATGGTGATGTAGAGCCCTTCCCGCAGCCGCTCTCCCCGACGGGAATCATCAAGATGTTGTGCTAACTGCTCAATTAATACCTCTATATTGTGATGCACCTCCCGAGATATCGCTTCGGGCAGGTCCTCGTCCGGGAAGTCGATGTCGGCCTCGAGATGGGCCAGCGCCCGCAACAGCTCGTCGCGCCAGCCCTCGTAGAGCGCCCCCAGGGCACCGTCCATCTGGCGCAGGGCCTGGCGCCGCTGGGCCTCGGTCTCGGCCTCCACCAGGTCGGCCACGGCCTCGGCCTGGGTGAGATCGAGCTTGCCGTTGAGATAGGCCCTGCGGGTGAACTCGCCGGGCTCGGCCGGGCGCAACCCGGGCAGCGCCGCCAAGGCCTCGACGACCGCGTTGACCACGGCCAGGCCGCCGTGGACGTGGAGCTCGGCCAGGTCCTCGCCGGTGTAGGAGTGGGGCGCCGGAAACCACAGCGCCAGGCCCTCGTCGATGGCCGCGCCCGTCGCCGGGTCGACCAAGCGGCGCCGCGCCACCACCCGCGGCGGCGGTAGCGCGCCGCCGCTCACGCGCCGCAACGCCTCGCCGGCGGCCGGGCCCGAGAACCGCACCACGGCGATGCCGGCGCGGCCCCGGCCGCTCGAGAGGGCGAAGATGGTCATGCGCCCAGCCCGCGCTTGGCCCCTCAGGCGCGCGGCCCGGTCTGATCCGGATGCAGCAGCAGGCGCTCCACCCGAGCGCCGCCGATCAGATGGCTCTCGAGGATCTCGTCCACGTCCTCGGCCGAGCGATAGGTGTACCACACCCCCTCGGGGTAGATTACCATGGTCGGCCCCAGCTCGCAGCGATCGAGGCAGCCCGAGTTGTTGATGCGCACGCGCTCGAGCCCGAGCTCCTTGGCCCGCGCCTTCATGTAGGCGCGCAATTGCCCCGCGCCCTTGTCCCGGCAGCAGCCCTTGGGATGGTCCGCGGGGCGCTCGTTGATGCAGCAGAACACGTGGCGCTCGTAATAGGGCGCCAGGTCGGTGGCCGCGGCCGTCACCGCTTCTCGTCCCCGCCCCCGGCGCCGCCGCCGAACTTGGACCAGAACATCTTCTGCATCTGCTCCCAGCCCTCGAGGCCCGCCGGCATTACGGTCTTCAACAGCGACTCCGGGTCCATGGCGGCCAGGTTCTGCAGGAATTGCTGCTGCAGCTTCTCCATCACCGCCTCCTGCATCGGCGCCACCTGCGGCAACCCGAGAAAAGCCCTTGCCTCCTCGGGCGTGCAGTCAATATCAATGCTGACCTTCATGCCCACCGCCTCCTCTCCTTGCCACCCTTGCTCGCGGCCGGCCCTCGCGGCCGCCGCCCACGCCACCCCCGACGCCACGCCCGACGCCGCTCCCGACGCCGCCTTGTGGTCAACCTATGACATGGTCCGAGGTAGTACAACGGACCACCCCGCCGGCCACCGGAGAGCGCCATGAGCGCTATCAGCGCCGCCAGCGCCGCCAGCGCCAATGTGCTCGATCGCGAGACCAGCCCCTACCTGCTGCAGCACGCCGGCAATCCGGTGCACTGGCAGCCCTGGGGCGCCGCGGCCCTGGAGCGTGCGGCGCGCGAGAACAAGCCGATCCTGTTGAGCGTCGGCTACGCCGCCTGCCATTGGTGCCACGTCATGGCGCACGAAAGCTTCGAGGACCCCGAGACCGCGGCCCTGATGAACGCCCACTTCGTCAACGTCAAGGTCGACCGCGAGGAACGGCCCGACATCGACGCCATCTACCAAACCGCGTTGGCGCTGCTGGGCCAGCACGGCGGCTGGCCCCTCACCATGTTCCTGAGCCCCGACGGCGAGCCCTTCTGGGGCGGTACCTACTTCCCCCCCGACAGCCGCTACGGCAGGCCCGGGTTTCGCGACGTGCTGCGGCGCTTGCACCAAGTCTACAGCAGCGACCAGGAGGCCGTGATCAAGAACCGCAGCGCGCTGCGCGAGGCGCTCGAAAAGCTCTCCGAGCCGACCCCGGGGCTGCCCGCGGTGACCCCGAGCCTGGGCCTTCTGGACCAGGTCGCCGAGCAGCTCGTGAGCGAGGTCGATCACCACAACGGCGGCCTCGGCGGAGCGCCCAAGTTCCCCCACGTCCCGGTCTTCGAGCTGTTGTGGCGGGCCTACCTGCGCAACGGCTCGGCGCCCTGCCGCGACGCCGTCCTCGTCACCCTCGAGCGCATGTGCCAGGGCGGCATCTACGATCACCTGGGCGGCGGCTTCGCGCGCTACGCCACCGATCACCAGTGGCTGGTGCCGCATTTCGAGAAGATGCTCTACGACAACGCCCAGCTGCTCGATCTCCTGACCCTGGTGTGGCAGCACGGGCGCCAGCCGCTCCACGCCCAACGGGCGCGGCAGACGGCGGAATGGGTGTTACGGGAGATGCGCGCCGCGGGCGGCGGCTTCGCCGCCACCCAGGACGCCGATTCCGAGGGCGTGGAGGGCAAGTTCCAGGTCTGGGACGAGGCCGAGATCGACGCCCTGCTGGGCCCCGACGCCGAGTCCTTCAAGTCCGCCTACGGCGTCACCCCGGGGGGCAACTGGGAGGGCCACTCGATCCTCAACCGCTCGGCCCGGCCCGAGCTCTTGAGCGAGCCAGAGGAGGCCCAACTCGCGGCCCAGCGCGAGGTCCTGTGGCGGCGCCGCGAGGAGCGCGTCAAGCCGGGCTGGGACGACAAGGTGCTGGCCGACTGGAACGGCCAGATGATCGCCGCCCTGGCCAATGCCGCGGCGGTGTTCGACGAGCCGCGCTGGCTCGAGGCGGCGCGCGCCGCCTTCGCCTTCGTGCGCGACGAGATGAGCGTCGATGGCCGCTTGCGCCACTCGAGCCGCCAGGGCCGGGCCCAGCACACGGCGCTGCTCGACGACTACGCCAACATGGCACGGGCCGCGCTGACGCTTTACGAGGTCGCGGGCGAGGGCCAGGACCTGGCCCAGGCCGAGGCCTGGGTCGAGCTCGTCGAGATCCACTACCGGGACTCCCGCCACGGCGGCTACTTCTACACCGCCGCCGACGCCGAGGGCCTCATCGCCCGCACCCGCAGCGCCACCGACAACGCGGTGCCGGCCGGCAACGGCACCATCGCCGCGGTGCTGGCGCGGCTCTACTACCTCACCGGCGACGAGCGCTATCGCGACCGCGCCGCCACCACCATCACCGCCTTCGCCGGCGAGGTGAGGCGCAACTTCATCCCCCTCGCCACCCTGCTCAACGCCTTCGAGCTGCTCGAGGCGGCGCTGCAGATCGTCATCGTGGGCGACCGCGGCGAGGCCGCCACCGAGGTCTTGCTGGACGTCGTCCATGGCGCTTCGCTGCCCAACCGGGTGCTCCTGGTGGCCGCCGACGGCGCCGCCCTGCCGGCCCATCACCCGGCCCACGGCAAGGGCCGGGTCGGGGGCAAGCCCACCGCTTACGTCTGCCGCGGCACCACCTGCTCGCTGCCGGTGAGCGCGCCCGAGGCCTTGCGCGCCGCGCTGCCGCCGCCCTCGGCGCAGGCCTAGCGCCGTGCTCCAACTCTCGCTCCATAGCCCGGTCGGCGAGCTGACGCTCAGCGAGGAGAACGGAGCGCTGGTCGCCCTCGATTGGGGCTGGGTGGCGGAGCAGAGCGAGAGCGCCCTCTTGGGCGAGGCGCGGCGCCAGCTCGAGCGCTACTTCGACGGCGATCCGGCGCCCTTCGAGCTTCCCCTGGCGCCCCCGGGAAGCGACTTCCAGCGCCGCCTCTGGGCGCGCCTGCGGGCGATCCCGGCGGGCCGGACGCTGAGCTACGGCGCGCTCGCCCGCGAGCTCGGCAGCGCCGCCCGCGCCGTCGGCGCGGCCTGCGGTGCCAACCCCATCCCCATCATCGTCCCCTGCCACCGGGTGATCGCCGCCGACGGCGGGCTCGGCGGCTATTCGGGCCAGGGCGGCGTCGAGACCAAGCAGGCACTGCTGCACCTCGAGGGCGCGCTGCTGTTCTGAGAGCCGGCCGCAACGATCGACCGGGCGCCCCGGTGACAAGCCAAAGCACAAAGGGTAAAGTCCGCCGGTCCGCGGCCCCGCGGACGCCCAGAGCCTGCGCGAGGACCGGAGATGAGCGGCTCGGAGATCACGGTTAGCGGCCCGGACGGCGAGTTCATGGCCTATCTCGCGACGCCGGCCTCGGGCTCCGGCCCCGGCGTCGTGGTGGCGCAGGAAATCTTCGGCGTCAACGGCTTCATGCGCGCGTCCTGCGACTGGCTCGCCGAGAACGGCTGCCTAGCACTGTGCCCGGACCTTTTTTGGCGCCAGGAGCGGGGCATCCAACTCACCGATCAGAGCGAGGCGGAGTGGCAGCGCGCGTTCGAGCTCTACCAGGGCTTCGACGTCGACAAGGGGGTCGAGGACCTCAAGGCCTCGATCGAGACCCTGCACGGCAGCGCCGGCTGCAGCGGCCAGGTGGGCGGCATGGGCTATTGCCTGGGCGGGCTCCTCGCCTATCTCATGGCGACGCGCACCGCTTCCGGGTGCAGCGTGGGCTATTACGGCGTCGGCATCCAGGACCGGCTCGATGAGGCCGGCAACATCGCCCGCCCCCTGATGCTGCACGTGGCCAGCGAGGACGGCTTCGTGCCCAAGGAGGCGCAAGCGGCCATGGCCGCGGGGCTCGCCGGCAACGCCCACGTCACCATCCACACTTACGAGGGCATGGACCACGCCTTCGCCCGGCCCGGCGGCGAGCACTACGACGCCGCCGCGGCCCAGCGCGCCAACGCGCGCACCATCGAGTTCCTGAGCGCCAGCCTGAGCTGAGCGTCCATCCGGGCCGAGCAGAGCCCGATACTCCAGCGGGGATTGACACCACCATGAGCAAAGCCATCCGTATCCATTCGACCGGCGGGCCCGAGGTCCTGCAGTGGGACGAGGTCGAGGTCGGCGCGCCCGGACCGGGCGAGGCCCTGGTCCGCCACAGCGCCGTGGGCCTCAACTTCATCGACTGTTACCATCGCTCCGGGCTCTATCCGCTGCCGCCGCTGCCGGTCTCCATCGGCCTCGAGGGCGCCGGCGTCGTCGAGGCGGTGGGCGAGGGGGTGAGCGCGGTCTCGGTCGGCGACCGCGTCGCCTATGCCTCGCCGCCGCCGGGCGCGTACGCGGAAGCGCGGGTGATCCCCGCCGATCGCCTGGTGGTGGTGCCCGAGGGCATCGACGATCGACAGGCGGCGGCGATGATGCTCAAGGGTATGACCGCCGAGTATCTGTTGCGCCGCACCTATCCGGTGCGCTCGGGCGACACCATCCTCTTTCACGCCGCCGCCGGCGGCGTCGGCCTGATCGCCTGCCAGTGGGCCAAGCACATCGGCGCCACCGTGATCGGTACGGTGGGCAGCGAGGACAAGGCCGAGCTCGCCCGCGCCCATGGCTGCGACCATCCCATCAACTACCGCACCGAGAACTTCGTCGAGCGGGTCAAGGAGATCACCGATGGCGCCGGCGTGCCGGTGGTCTACGATTCGGTCGGCAAGGACACCTTCGAGGGCTCGCTCGACTGCCTCGGCCCGCGCGGCGTGCTGGCGCTCTTCGGCCAGTCCTCGGGGCCGGTGGAAACGCTCAATCCGGGTCTCCTCGCGGCCAAGGGCTCGCTCTACCTGACGCGGCCGACGTTGATGACCTACAACGCCGCGCGCGAGGATCTGGTGAAGAGTGCCAACGCGCTCTTCGACGTGGTCGGCTCGGGCGCGGTCAAGATCGAGATCAATCAGACCTACCCGCTCTCGGAGACCGAGCAGGCGCACCGCGACCTCGAGGCCCGCAAGACCACCGGCTCGACCGTGCTCCTGCCTTAGAGCAATTCCAGGTCGCCTGGAATCGCTCTCAGGCGGCGGGCGGCGGCCTGCGCCGCCGCCTAGCGATTCTGGTAGCCGGGGGCTCGCACCGGTTCGTGGGCCGGGCCTCAGGTGTTCATCGACTCGAAGAAGTCGGCGTTGGTCTTGGTCTGCTTGAGCTTGTCCAAGAGGAACTCGATGGCGTCGGCCGCCCCCATCGGCATGAGGATGCGGCGCAGCACCCACATCTTGGCCAGCGTCCCCTTGTCGACCAGCAGCTCCTCCTTGCGGGTGCCCGACTTGGTGACGTCGATGGCGGGGAAGGTGCGCTTGTCGGAGAGCTTGCGGTCGAGGATGATCTCCGAGTTGCCGGTGCCCTTGAACTCCTCGAAGATGACCTCGTCCATGCGGCTGCCGGTGTCGACCAGCGCCGTGGCGATGATGGTCAGCGAGCCGCCGTTCTCGATGTTGCGGGCGGCGCCGAAGAAGCGCTTGGGCTTCTGCAGGGCGTTGGCGTCAACGCCGCCGGTCAGCACTTTGCCCGAGGACGGCACCACGGTGTTGTAGGCCCGCGCCAGGCGGGTGATCGAGTCGAGCAGGATCACCACGTCGCGGTTGTGCTCGACCAGGCGCTTGGCCTTGTTGCTCACCATCTCGGCGACCTGAACGTGGCGCGCCGCCGGCTCGTCGAAGGTTGAGCTGATGACCTCGCCCTTGACCGAGCGCGCCATGTCGGTGACTTCCTCGGGCCGTTCGTCGATCAACAGCACGATGAGGTAGACCTCGGGATGGTTGGCGGTGATCGAGTGGGCGATGTTCTGCAGCAGCATGGTCTTGCCGGTGCGCGGCGGTGACACGATGAGCGCCCGCTGGCCCTTGCCCAAGGGCGCGATCAGGTCGATCACCCGCGCGCTCGGATCCGTGATCGTCGGGTCCTCTATGTCGAGCATGAGACGCTGCTCGGGATAGAGCGGCGTCAGGTTGTCGAAGTTGACCTTGTGGCGCGCCTTCTCGGGCTCCTCGAAGTCGATGGTGTTGACCTTGAGGAGCGCGAAGTAGCGCTCGCCGTCCTTGGGCGCGCGGATCTGGCCGTCCACCGTATCGCCGGTACGCAACCCGAAGCGGCGGACCTGACTTGGCGAGACGTAGACGTCGGCGGGGCCCGGCAGATAGTTCGATTCCGGCGAGCGCAGGAAACCGAAGCCGTCCTGCAGCAGCTCGAGCACGCCCCCGCCCGAGATTTCCACGTCCTTGTCGGCGAGCTGCTTGAGAATGGCGAACATCATGTCCTGCTTGCGCAGGGTGCTGGCGTTCTCGACCTCGAGCTCCTCGGCGAAGCTCAGCAACTCGGTGGGAGACTTCTCTTTAAGCTCCTGGAGATTCATCTCGAATCCCTATGTGACGGTAATGGAGAAGGCTTGTTCGGGTGCCCGACGTGGCGGTGCTGCGCATTCAGCACCCTGCCAACCGGAGCGGTAAGCGAAGCAATCAGGTGTTTCGTTGAATCGCGGCCCCGACCGGCACCGCGCGACTGACCTCGTCTAACATAATGCTTTGTCGCCGTAAGTCAATGGCATAACTCACGGAGATTATTAACAAAAAGTTGACCGCGGTCGAGTCCCTCAGAAGGGCTTCACCACCACCATGACGACGATGACGATCATCAGAAGCGTCGGCACCTCGTTGACGACGCGGTAGAACACCGCGCCGTGGCGGTTGGCGTCGGCGGCGAAGTGGCGGCGCCAGCGCGCCATCCCGGCGTGGACGATCTGCATGGCGAGGAGCGCCCCGAGCTTGAGCCAGATCCACGCGCTCTCCCAGGCCACCGCCCCCAGCGTCACGACCAACAGAGCCCCCGAGAGCCAACCCGCGATCATCGCCGGATTGATGATCGCCCTGAGCAAACGCCGTTCCATCACCTTGAAGGTCTCGGACTGCACCGAACCGGGCGCGGCGGCGAGGTGATAGACGTAGAGCCGCGGCAAATACAGCATGCCCGCCATCCACGAGATCACCGCCAGGATGTGAAACGCCTTTAGCCACAGGCTCCAGGACGTCAACAATTCCATTCCCGTCTCCCCCTCAAGAGACGCGCCCGGCGCCCATCGGACAGGCGCGGCAGCTCGCCGGACAGATGCGGGCGCCGGTGTGGGACAAAGGCTCGGCGCCCACCCGCGTGCCCCGCACCAGAGCGCCGAGCGCCTTGATGAAGCCCTCATCGGTGCCCAAGGCCGGCACTCGCAGGTAGGCCGGGACGCCGGCCCGCTCGGCCACCTCGCGATACTCGATATCGAGCTCGACCAAGGTCTCGGAATGCTCCGAGACGAAGGCAATCGGCGCCACCACCAGCGGCACGCGGTCGCGCCCGGCGCGCTCGATCTCGTCGATCGTCGCGGGGCCGATCCACTGCAGCGGTCCGACCCGACTCTGATAACAGACCACCCAGTCGAGCTCCTCGCGGCCGAGGGTATCGACCACCGCCGCCGCAGTGCGCTCGACTTGCCACTGATAGGGATCGCCGCGCTCGACCACCCGCTTGGGTAGACCGTGAGCCGACAACAGGAGCCGCGGCCGGCCCGCGCCCGCGGCCTTGTCGAGGGCCGTCGCGATGCCCCGGGCGGTAGCCGCCACCAGGGACGGTTGGGTGGGGTAGCAGCACACCGCTCCGCTCGGCGCCTCGAGGCCGGCGCGCCGCGCGGCCTGGTGCCAGTCCTCGAGCGAAGAAGCGGTGGTGGTGGTCGAGAACTGGGGATAGAGCGGCAGCAGAACGACCCGCTCGGGCTCATAGGCCGCCACCGCGGGCGCCGTCTCGTCGCTCATCGGGTGCCAGTAGCGCATGGCGATGAAGACCTTCACCGGGCCGTCCGTGGCGAGCTCCGACTCGAGCGCCGCGGCCTGGGCTTCGGTGACTTCGAGCAGCGGCGACTTGCCACCCAGGCGGGCGTAGATCTGGCGCGCCACCGGCGCCCGTCGCCGCGACATCAGCGTCGCGATCAGGCGCCGCAGCGGCCCCGGCGCAGCGATGATAGCGGGGTCGTTGAAGAGGTTGAACAGGAACGGCCGCACCGCCTCCAGGCTGTCCGGCCCGCCGAGGTTGAACAGCACCACCGCGGTCCTGCTCATGACCCCGCGGGCTCTCCGCTCGGGCGCCAGCCGCGAATCATCGCCGTGAGCGCGGCGACGTGCTCCGGCGGCGTCTCCGGCACCACGCCGTGGCCGAGGTTGAAGATGAACGGGCCCTGGCCCAGGGCCTCGAGGATGCGCCCGACCTCGGCCTCGAGCGGGCCGCCGCCGGCCACTAGCAACAGCGGGTCGAGGTTGCCCTGCACGGCGGCGCTTCCCTGCACCTCGCGTGCCGCCCACTCTGGCGGCACCGTGGCGTCGAGGCTCACGCAGGCAACGCCGGTGCGTTCGGCGTAACCGGCGTAGCGCGGTCCGGCGCCACGCGGGAAGGCAATCACCGGAACCCCGGGATGCCGTTCGTGAAAGCGCCGCACGATCTCGGCCACCGGCTCCACGCACCAGCGCTCGAACGCTGAGGCCGGCAGCACGCCGGCCCAGGTGTCGAAGAGCTGGACCACCTCGGCCCCGGCCTGGGCCTGTCCGTCGAGGTATTCACAGGTCGCCGCCACCAGGATGTCGATCAGATCCTGAAAGCCTTCCGGGTCCGAGAAGGCCCAGCCCTTGACCTTGGCAAAGTCCCGGCTGCTGCCGCCCTCGACCATGTAGGTCGCCAGCGTCCAGGGCGCGCCGGCAAAGCCGATCAGCGTCACTTCGGGCGCCAGCTCCCGGCTCAGGCGCCGCACGGTCTCGTAAACCGGTGCCAGGCGCTCGCCGATTCGCTCGGGCTGCAGGCGCTGCAAATCCTCACGGTTGCGCACCGGCTCGAGCACCGGCCCCTCGCCGGGGGTATAGGTAAGCGCCTGTCCCATGGCGTCCGCCACCAAGAGGATATCGGCGAACAGGATCGCGGCGTCCATGCCGTAGCGCCTGAGCGGCTGACAGGTAAGCTCGGCGGCGATTTCGGGCGAGTAGCAGAGTTCCAGGAAATCCGTGACGCGGGCCCGGACCTCACGGTACTCAGGCAAGTATCGACCCGCCTGACGCATCAGCCACAGCGGCGGCGGTCGGAGCGTTTCCCCGCGCAACACGCGCAGAAGCGGCTTGGTTGCAGGCCTGATGGGGTTCGCCGTCACGCCTGTCTCATGCACTGGATCGACACTTCAAGACAATCCATTTCTTCTTCTTAAACTAAGTTTAAAGGATGTAGTTGTTGTAGGAGGGTGTGAAGCCGGGGATTAAGGGTTATCCACAGGAAGATGGCCGTGTGGTGCAAGGCGTAAGCGGGTTCGGCGGGAACTGTGGGCGGTTTGGGGAAAAGCGCGCGGCAGCAAACCAGAGCGCGCGTTCACAGCGCTGTGAATAGCGGGGGTCGGCTGGTCAATCGCGTTCGCCTCTCGCTGCTGTTCACGTAATTGACCTGGGCGGATAAAATCGCTCCCCAGATGACCGATCTGGGGAAGGTCAGTGGAGAGCCGACGCCAACTGCAGGGGTAGTGTGGAGCGTTACGGCTTATCCACAGCTCGGGCCGGTCCCGATCGAAACCAGCGGAGCGCGATGTCAATGACCGAGTTTCACCTTCACATGGTTTCCGATGCCACCGGCGAGACCCTGACGACCGTGGCCAAGGCCGCGATCGTTCAGTTCGAGGACGCACACCCGGTCGAGCACATGTGGTCGCTGGTGCATACCCGGCGCGACATGAACCGGGTGGTGCAGAGGATCGAGCGCAACCCGGGTCTGGTGCTTTATACCCTCGTCAGTCGTGATCTCGCCGCCGTGCTGGAGGCGGGATGCCGGCGGCTGCAGATTCCATGTGTCGCGGTCCTGGACCCGGTGATCGGTGCCCTCAGCAATTATCTGGGCGCCAAGATGCAGGAACTTCCCGGCCGCCAACACGTCATGGACGCCGAGTACTTTGGCCGCATCGAGGCGGTGAACTACGCCATGACCCACGACGATGGCCAGCTCAGCGATCAGCTCGAGGACGCCGACGTGGTGGTGGTGGGCGTGTCCCGGACCTCGAAGACGCCCACCTGCATCTACCTCGCGAACCGCGGCATCAAGGCAGCCAACGTGCCCTTCATACCCGGCATGACACTGCCGCCCGAGCTCGAGAAGCTCGACGGTCCACTCATCGTTGCCCTCACCGCCAGTCCTCAACAGTTGGTGGAGATCCGCCGCAACCGGCTGTTGTCGTTGCGACAGAACAGCGAGACCGACTACGTCGACCTGGCGACGGTCAAGTCGGAAGTGGCCGCCGCCCGCAAGGCGTTCAGCCGTCACGATTGGCCGATGATCGACGTCAGCCGGCGCTCGATCGAGGAGACCGCCGCCGCCATCCTCAACCTTCATGCCCGTCGCGACGAGATCTGACCGCCGGCGTTGCGCCTGGTGGTGCGACTCAGCGGTTGCCGCCTAAGCGGTCTCGGCGCGCGCCCAAGTGAAGGCCAGGGGCTCCGCGCTCAGACTCGCAACCGGGAGCACGGCTTCGTCGGCGATCTCGAGCCAGGGCGTACTGAGGGAACGGTCGGGGGGCTGGTCCTCGCTGGTGTGGGCGGCGAGCGTGCGGCGGAGGCGAAGGCGGTAGAGCACGATCGGCTGCTCGGTGCCCGAGCGGAACAGCGAGAAGGCCTCGAGGCCGGGGTCTCCGGCCGCCGCCGCCGCCGCGCGAAGGCGCGCCGCCGCCGCGTCCTCGACGCGGATGAGCAGATATTGGGTGATGCAGTCGGTCTCGTCGAGCACCGTCAGCCGGCAATCGTCCTGCGCCGCCACGAAGACGCCGAAGTGGGGGCAGCGGCCGCTGAGGAGCTGGGCCGCCATCGCCGCCGCGCTCTTGCGCCCCGAGGCGTTGGCCGAGAAGCCGTAGTATTCGAAGAACTTGGCCTCCAGGGCGTCGACATAGTCCTCACCGCGCTCGAACAGGCGCCGGTCGATGTAGCCGAGCGCCTTGCCCAGGTCCTTTATGGCGTTGTCGGTCAGGCGTTCGACCTTGACGTGCATGTGGGTGAGCACACCCGGACCCGGGGTCTCGCCGTCCGGGCGCTGGATCAGGAGCGCGTAGTCGAGTGCCGATAGCTTGGTGAGCAGCGCGTACGCCTCGGGCGAGGAGAGCTGGCAATGATCCGACTTATAGTCGTCGAGGTCGAGGTGAGGGGCCAGTTGCTGGATGTTGCTCCAGGTCACTCGGTTCGACTGACGCAGGCGGAAGTGCTTGACCAGGGTGCGCGGCAGCGCACCGTCGATCATGATCACGAAGGCGGTGTTCTGGTAGGGATGCTCGAAGGCCGGGGCACCGCTGTTGGGCAGCAGTTGGAGGCGCTTGACGAAGGGGAACGGTATGCCGTGGCGCGCGAAATTGTCGTGACTCTCGATCAGCGTATACCGCACCAAACGCTCGGTGAGGCCGGAACGCGCGCCAGCGTAAGCGTCGAGCGCTTGTTCCGCCGTGAAGGGAATGACCTTTCCGCTCTCCGTCACCGGGGTCCTCTCGAGTCTCAAAAAGGTTTCCTAACCACTTCAAATCCGTGGATAAATGCTAACATGTCTCAGAGCATCTCCCAACAGCCGAGCGCACAGGCCCCGTCCACCGCCAGGCCCGAGGTGATTCTCGCCTCCGCCAGCGCCACCCGGGCTCGACTCTTGAGGGCCGCCGGCGTCGCCTGCCGCTGCCAAGCGGCGGCGCTCGACGAGGACGAGGTCAAGGCGGATCTCCGGGGGCGCGGCGCGGCGCCGGCCGAGGTCGCCATGGAACTGGCCCGTCTCAAGGCCGAGAGGGTTTCCGAAACCTGGCCGCGGGCGGTTGTCGTCGCCGCCGATCAGGTGCTGGTCTGCGAGGGGACGAGCTTCGACAAGCCCGCCGACCGGGCGGCGGCGCGGGCCCAGCTGGCGCTGCTCAGCGGCCGCGCCCACGAGCTCGTCACCGCCACCTGCCTGGCCCGCCAGGGCGCGGTGCTGTGGCGTCACGACGCGGCGGCGCGCCTTGTCATGCGCGAGCTCTCGGAGGGGTTCATCGAGGACTACCTGGCGCGACTCGGCGCGGCGGCGCAGGCCAGCGTCGGGGGCTATCAGATCGAGGGCCTCGGGGCCCAGCTCTTCCGCCGCATCGAGGGCGACTTCTTCGCCATCCTGGGGCTCTCCCTGCTGCCCCTCCTGGAGGCCTTGCGGGCGCACCGGGTGATCGCCCAATGATCCTCACCGGTAAGGCCAGGCTCGCGGCGGTGATCGGCTGGCCGGTCAGCCACTCGCTGTCGCCCCGGTTGCATGGCTACTGGCTCCAGCGCTACCGCATCGACGGCGCCTACGTGCCCCTCGCGGTCGCGCCCGAGGATCTCGTCGCGGTGCTCCGCGACTTGCCGCGCATGGGCTTCGCCGGAGCCAACGTGACGCTGCCGCACAAGGAGTCGGCGCTGGCCGCCGTCGGCCAGGTTGAGGCGCTGGCGCGTCGCGTCGGCGCCGTCAACACCGTCGTGGTGACCGAGGAGCGTGGCCTGGTCGGCCGCAACACCGACGTCTACGGCTTCCTCGAGAACCTCAAGGCCGGGGCGCCCGGGTGGCGGGCGGACCGGGGCCCGGCGGTGGTGATCGGCGCCGGCGGCGCCGCCCGCGCCGTCGCCGTGGCCCTGGCGGACGCGGGCGCGCCCGAGTTGCGCATCGCCAATCGCACCGCGGCGCGGGCCCAGGAGCTTGCGGCGGCGTTCGGCGCGGCGGCGCTCGCGGTGCCGTGGCAAGAACGGGAGGGCGCGCTCGATGGCGCCGCGCTGGTCGTCAACACCACCATCCTCGGCATGACCGGGGCGCCGCCGCTCGAGCTCGAGCTCGAGCTCCTGCCGCGCGAGGCACTGGTCACCGACATCGTCTACAGCCCCCTCGAGACGCCGCTGCTGGCCGCCGCCGCGGCCCGTGGCAATGCGGTGGTCGACGGCCTCGGCATGCTGCTGCACCAGGCCCGGCCCGGCTTCGCGGCCTGGTTCGGGGTCGAGCCCGAGGTCACGCCCGAGTTGCGCGCCTTCGTGTTGGCGGCGGCGGGCGGCGCGCGCTGATGGTGATCCTGGGGCTCACCGGCTCGATCGGCATGGGCAAGACGGTGGCGGCCGGCGATTTCGCCCGCTTGGGTGTCCCGGTCTTCGACTCCGATCGTGAGGTGCACGCGATGCTGGGCCTTTACGGCACCGCGGTGGCGGCGGTCGGAGAGGCCTTCGGGGGCGTCGTGCGCGAGGCCGCAGTCGATCGCGCGGCCCTGGGCCGGTGCGTTTTCGGCGACGCCGCGGCGCTCGCCCGTCTCGAGGGCATCGTCCATCCCCTGGTGCGCGCGCGCCAACAGCGCTTCCTGAGGCGGGCCGGGGCGCGGCGCCGCCGCCTGGTGGTGCTCGACGTGCCGCTCCTGTTCGAGACCGGCGGTGAGCGCCGTTGCGACTACTCGGCGGTGGTGACGGCGCCGACCTTCATCCAGCGCCAGCGCGTGCTCGAGCGGCCCGGCATGAGCGAGGAAAGGCTCGCTGCCATCCGCGCCCACCAGATGCCCGAGGCCGAGAAGCTGCGCCGCGCCGATTTCGTTATACCGACCGGACTGGGGCGCCGGTTCTCCTTGCGGCGGATTCGAGAGATCGTCACAATGCTGAGCGCCGAGCGGGGCCGCAAGTGGCCCTAAGGGGCCAAGGCGGAAAGGGACCGCGATGCGCGAGATCGTCCTCGATACCGAAACCACCGGCCTCGACCCCGGTTCCGGCCATCGTCTGGTGGAGATCGGCTGCCTCGAGCTGGTCAACCACGTGCCCACGGGCAAGACCTTTCAGAGCTACGTCAACCCCGAGCGCGAGATGCCCGAGGAGGCCTTCAAGATCCATGGCTTGAGCGCCGAGTTCCTGGCCCGCCAGCCGGTCTTCGCCGCGGTCGTCGACGACTTTCTCGAGTTCGTCGGCGAGGCGCCGCTGGTCATTCACAACGCCGATTTCGACCTCGGCTTTCTCAACGCCGAGCTCGCCCGGCTGGGGCGCCCGGCGTTGCCCGACGAGCGGGCCACCGACACCGTGGCCTTGGCACGGCGAAAGTTCCCGGGGTCGCCCGCCAACTTGGACGCGCTCTGCCGCCGCTTCAATATCGATAACTCGACCCGCGATCTGCACGGGGCCTTGCTCGACGCCCAGCTCTTGGCCGAGGTCTATCTCGAGCTGGTGGGCGGGCGCCAGCCGGGCTTGGGTCTGGCCGCCGATGGCGCCGCCGCCGCGGCCGGCGTCGAGCGCCGCGCCCGCGAACCCCGGCCCCATGCCCCCAGCGCCGAGGAGCTGGCGGCGCACGCCCGCTTCATCGACGGGCTCGAGGAGCCGATCTGGCGGCGCTAGCGCAATTCCAGGTCGCCTGGAATCGCTCTAGATTTTTTCGCTCACGGCAGCGGACCCGATGGTCCGCGCCTGCGCGGGCGCGCCGGACGACCGGCGGGCTCGAGGGTCCTCACTGGCGCGGCCTGAGAGCGGTTCCAATTGACCTGGAACCGCTCTGGCGAGGACCCTGTCGGCTCAGGCGTCGGCGTCCGCCGGGCTCGCCTCTTCCGACCCCTGCGAGCGCTGGCGGTAAAGCGTGGCGAAGTCGATGGGATCGATCAGCATCGGCGGAAAACCGCCATCGCGTGTGCCGTCGGCGATGATGCGGCGGGCGAACGGGAAGATGAGCCGCGGACACTCGATGAGACAGACCGCCTCGAGGCTCTCCTCGGGGATGTTCTCGATCCGGAACAGGCCGGCGTAGAGCAGCTCGATCACGAACAACGTGGTCTCGACGCTGCGCGCCGTGACCGCGATGCGGAGCGAGACCTCGTAGTTGTCGGGGGCCAGGAGATTGGCCTCGACATCGACGTTGACGTCGATCTGGGGCTGCTCCTTGGGCGGCGCCAGGCTTTGCGGCGCGTTCGGGTTCTCGAACGAGAAGTCCTTGACGTACTGGGCCGTGACCGAGACCCGAGGCGTACCCTCCGAAGAATCCGCCGCACCCGGGCTCCCGGCGCCGTCACCCGCATCCGTCATCGTCGCGCTCCTGCTGGTGCTGCGGCCGAGTGGCTAACACGGATCAGACGGGTGCACAAGCGCGCCCCCGGGAGCTCCGGCGAGGCTCACATGCGCCGGCCCCACTTGCTCCCGGCGCGGGGCGGCGGCTCGTCTCCGGCCTCCGGTGTCTCCGCGCCCACCTCCTCGTAGTCGCCCTCGATCACCGGGCCCCGTTCGTCGCCGTTGCCGTCGCCGTCGCCGGACGCGCTCGGCGCTTGTTCGCTCCATACCCGACCCGAGGCGAGCAGGCGGCGCAGCGCCATGGCCCGCAACCAGGCCCGCAGCGCGGGCAGGAAGAGAAGCCCGCCCAGGGCGTCGGTGACAAAGCCCGGGGTCAGCAGGAAGGCGCCCGCGAGCAGGAGGCAGACCCCGTCGAAGACCTCGGCCACCGGCGCCTCGCCACGGGCCAGGCTGGCCTCGGCCCGGCGCAGGGTGTGGAGTCCCTGGCGGCGCAGCAGGGCGGCGCCGAACACCGCTGTCAGCACCACGATCGCCAAGGTCGGCAGCAGCCCCAGCGCCTCGCCGACCTCGATGAACACGGCGATCTCGGTGAGCGGCACCAGGATCAACGCCAGCAACAAGTAGGCGGCCATGCTTGTCCTTTGCCCGTCGATCGCTTATCTACAATCCGAGGCTAGTCTACGAACCCAGGGGGCAACGTCAGGGGCGGCTGGACCACGGGCGCGTAACCCGTTAATCTGGCCGTCCGCGGGTGCCTCGGGCGCGACGGCAGGTTGCTGCGCGGCGGAGCCCCTGGCCTTCGAGAACGCGATTATGGACGAAGGCTTTCGATTTATCGACATCATTCTCTTCGCCATGGTGGCGGCGTTCATCGTGCTGCGCCTGCGCAGCGTGCTGGGCCGGCGCACCGGGCACGAGCGGCGGCCGCTCAAGCCGATGCAGCGGCAGACGGAGGTCCCCGACGACAACGTGATACCGTTGCCCGACCGTAGCGAATCGGAGCTCGAAGGCGAGGCCGCGCGCGTGGCCGGTGTCGGCGGCGACGCGGCTGCCGGGCTGGCGCAGATCAAGATCGCCGATCCCCGCTTCAGCACCAGCGACTTCCTGAAGGGCGCTCGCGTCGCCTACGAGATGATCATCGACGCTTTCGCCAATGGCGACACCGGAGCCCTGAGACCGCTCCTCAACGATGACGTCTACGAGAACTTCGAGGGTGCGATCCGCGAGCGCGGGGCGCGTAAGCAGACCTTGAGCAGCACCCTGGTGGCCATCGAGTCCGCGAACATCGTCGAGGCCCGCATGAGCGGGCGCGACGCCGAGGTCACGGTCGAGTTCGTGAGCGACATCGTCAACGTCTTGAGCGACTCCTCCGGCGAGGTGATCGAGGGCGATCCGACCAAGGCGCACGAGGTCACCGACGTCTGGACCTTCAGCCACAACACCCATTTGAGCGATCCCAACTGGACCCTGATCGAAACCGGTAGCGCCGAGTGATGTGGCGCCGTATCGCCGCCGTCACCGCCCTCTTCGGGGTGGTGATCGCGGGCTTGGCGCTGTGGTGGACGTTGCGGCCCAAGCCTCCACCGCCGGATCGGCTGGTGCTGGAAGCGGTGACCTTCTCGACCCTTTCGGGCTGGACGGCGGGCCGACAGGGCGAGGCGCTGGTCGCCTTCAAGCGCTCCTGTGCCCGGCTCCTCGGCTTGCCCGACGATCGCAGCCTCGGCGTCGAGGGCCGTGCCGGCACGGTCGCCGATTGGCGCGAGCCCTGCGAGGCCGCGGCCGAGTTGCCGGTGGACGACGACGCCGCGGCACGAGGCTTCTTCCAGGCTTGGTTCGCCCCCCTCAGGGTCCGCAACAACGAGCGCGCCGAGGGCCTGTTCACCGGCTACTTCGAGCCCGAGCTGCGCGGCAGCCTGAGCCGGGGCGGCCCTTACACCGTGCCGCTCCATGGCCGTCCGGCCGACCTGGTGAGCGTCGACCTCGGCGCCTTCCGCCACGACCTCGCGGGCCGGCGTATCGCCGGCCGCGTCGCCGAGGGGCGGCTCAGGCCGTTCGAGAGCCGCGCCGAGATCGTCGCCGGCGCGCTCGACGACAAGGTCCCGGTGCTGGCCTGGCTCGACGATCCCATCGCCGCCTTCTTCCTGCATATCCAGGGCTCGGGCCGCATCATGCTCGCCGAGGGCGGCGAGCTGCGGGTCGGCTTCGCGGGCCAGAACGGCCATCCCTACGTGGCCATCGGCCGCGAGCTCATCCGGCGCGGGGCGATCGCGCGCGAGCGGGTCTCGCTGCAGACCATCCGCGACTGGCTCGAGCGCAACCCCGACCAGGCCGCCGAGGTGATGGCGGTCAACCGCTCGTACGTGTTCTTCCACGTGCTCGAGGGGATGGGGCCGGTGGGCGCGCAAGGCGTGGTCTTGACGCCCGGGCGATCGCTCGCCGTCGATCGCCGATACCTGCCGCTCGGCGCCCCGCTTTGGCTCGAGGCGAGCGTGCCGGCGCCGCGGCCCGAGTCCCGCGACCGCTCCTTCCACCGCCTGATGGTGGCTCAGGACACCGGCGGTGCCATCCGCGGCCCGGTTCGGGGCGACGTCTTTTGGGGCAATGGGCCGGACGCCGAGGCCGTGGCCGGGCGCATGAAGCACAAGGGGCGCTACTACCTGCTCTTGCCGCGGGCGCTGCTGGCGAAGCAGGTCTCCGAGAACTGAGGCCGCGCCGTGCCTGGGGCCTTGCGCCGGCGGCCGGGCTCGGATTTTATGGGGCCAAGTCCCGAGTGCGCCCCCGGTGTGCGCCGGGTGCGCCCCGGGTGCGCCCCGGGTGCGCAAGGCCGGGGAATTCACAAGGAGGCTCGCCCAGCATGGCCGAGCGGCCGCCTAACGTCGCCCTCTTCGTCACCTGCCTGGTCGACCTGTTCCGGCCCGGGGTCGGCTTCGCCGCGGTCAAGCTCTTGGAGGACGCGGGCTGCACCGTGCACGTGCCGCGGGTGCAGACCTGTTGCGGCCAGCCCGGCTACAACGCCGGCGCCCGCGCCGCGGCGCGGGAGATCGCCGCCCGGGTGATCGAGGCCTTTGCCGGCTACGACTGGGTGGTGGCCCCATCGGGCTCCTGCGCCGGCATGATTCGGCACCATTACCCGGCCCTCTTTGGGGACGACCCGGCCATGGCCGGCCGCGCCGGCGATCTCGCCGAGCGCACCTACGAGCTGACCTCGTTCCTCACCGACGTGCTCGGCGTGGAGCGCGTTGAGGCCCGTTTCGAGGGCGCCGTGAGCTATCACGATTCATGCTCGAGCCTACGCGAGATGGGCGTGAGCGAGCAGCCCCGCAAGCTGCTCGCCAGCGTCGCCGGGCTCGAGCTCGCCGAGCTCGCCGAGGCCGAGAGCTGCTGCGGCTTCGGCGGCGCCTTCGCGGTCAAGTATGGCGAGATCTCGCTCGAGATGGCGGCGCGCAAGGCGGCGCACGTGGTCGAGAGCGCCGCCGGCACGCTGTTGGGCGGCGACCTGGGGTGCCTGTTGAACCTGGCCGGCAAGCTGGCCCGCGACGGCTCGCCGGTGCGCGTGCGCCACGTCGCCGAGGTGCTGGCGGGGATGGCCGAGCGGCCGGCGATCGGCGAGCCGGCGCCGGCCTCGCGCGGGGCCGAGGGCGAGGGGCGGCGATGACCGCGCTCACCAGCCCGGCCTTCAAGGAAGGCGCGCGGCGCGCCATCCGCGACCCCCATCTCAAGCAGGCTTTGGCCCAGCTCGAGGTCAACTTCGGCGGCGCCCGGGCCGCGGCCATCGCCGGGCTGCCCGAGTACCAGGCGCTGTGCCGGCGCTCGCGCGAGATCAAGGACCACGTGCTCGACAACCTCGACTTCTACCTCGAGCGCTTCGAGGAGACCTGCTTGGCCAGCGGCGGCCAGGTCCACTGGTGCCGCTCGGGCGCCGAGGCGCGCGAGAAGGTGCTCGCGATCTGCCGCCGCGCCGGCGCCCGCACGGTGACCAAGGGCAAGACCATGATCGCCGAGGAGATCGGTCTCAACGAGTACCTCGAGGAGCACGACATCGAGCCCATCGAGACCGACCTCGGCGAGTACATCATCCAGCTCTCGGGCGAGGCGCCGAGCCACATCATCGCGCCGGCCGTGCACAAGACCCAGGACCAGGTCTCGGACCTCTTCCTCGAGCATCACCGCAAGTACGGCCTGACCGAACGCCTGACCGAGGGGCGGGAGCTCTTGAACGAGGCGCGCCAAGTGCTGCGGAGCAAGTTCATCGACGCCGACGTCGGCATCACCGGCGCCAACTTCCTTATCGCCGAGAGCGGCACCACGGTGATCGTCACCAACGAGGGCAACGGCGACCTCACCCAGATCCTGCCCCGGGTCCACATCGTCCTGGCCTCGCTCGAAAAGGTGGTGCCGACGCTCGAGGACGCGAGCACCATCCTCAGGGTGCTGACGCGCGCGGCGACGGGGCAGGAGATGGCGGTCTACACCACCTTCTCGACCGGGCCCAAACGGGCCCAAGACCTCGACGGGCCCGAAGAGTTCCACGTCGTGCTGCTCGACAACGGCCGCTCGAGCCTGCTCGGCTCCGAATTCCAGGACATCCTGCGCTGCATCCGCTGCGGCGCCTGCATGAACCACTGCCCGGTCTACCGCACCATCGGCGGCCACCCCTACGGCTGGACCTACGTCGGCCCCATGGGGGCGGTGCTGACGCCGGCCCTGGTCGGCATCGAGGCGGCGCGGCACCTGCCCGGCGCCTCGAGCTTCTGCGGCCGCTGCCAGAGCGTCTGTCCGATGGAGATCCCGCTGCCCAAGATGATGCGGCACTGGCGCGAGCGTGCCTTCAGCAGCCGGGTGACGCCGCGCCGCGAACGACTCGCCGTGGGCCTCTGGGCCTGGTTCGCCAAGCGGCCCTGGCTCTACCACCTGATGGCCGGCCTCGTGGTCCGCGGCTTGAGCGCCAGCAGCCGCGGCCGCGGCCGCTTCCCCACGCTTCCCTTCGCCGGCGGCTGGACCTCGGGCCGCGACCTGCCGGCGCCCGAGGGTCGCACCTTCCACCAGCTCTGGGCGCGGCAGCGCGGCGCCGGCGGGGCGGCCCGATGAGCGCGGCGCGGGCGCGCATTCTCGCCGACATCCGCCGCTCGCTGGGGCGGGAGGCGCCGTCCCCGGACGCCCGCGCCGCGCTCGCCGCCCGGCTCAAGCGCCACAAGCCCAACCTGATGCCTGAGCGCGCCAGGCTGCCGCAGCCCGAGCAGGTCGAGCTCTTCGTCCGCATGGCCGAGGCCTCGGAGGCCACCCTCGAGCGGGTCGGGGAGATGGCCTCGGTGCCGGGCGCGGTGGCCGACTTCCTCGCCGCCCACAACCTCGGCACCGAGCTGGTGGCGGCGCCCGATGCCGCGCTCGACGCCATCCCCTGGGGCGAGAGGCCGATGCTGAGCCTGCGCCGCGGCCGCGCCGAGGCGGCGGACGCGGTGTCGCTGACCTCCGCCCTGGCCGGTATCGCCGAGAGCGGCACCGTGATGCTGATCTCGGGTCCTGAGTCCCCGAGCAGCCTCAACTTCCTGCCCGAGAGCCACATCGTGGTGCTGCGCGCCGATGCCGTCGTGGGCGCCCTCGAGGAGGCCTGGGAGCGGCTTCGCAAGCGGGCGCGGCGCGGCCGCAAGTTCGCCATGCCGCGCACCGTCAACCTGATCACCGGCCCCTCGCGCAGCGGCGACATCGGCTTGAAGCTCCATCTCGGCGCCCACGGGCCGCGCCGCCTGCACATCGTGCTGGTCGACGGGGCGCCGGGCGAAACCTAGCCCGGAGCGGCACAGGAAATGACGGATCGCAGAGCGCCAGAGCGCGATGCGGCCAAGCCGGCCCGGCCGCGAGAGGGCGGGCGGGCGGCGACGGCCGAGGAGCGCCAACTGTGGGAGCGCACCATGGCGGGCGCCAAGCCGCTGCCCGCTTCCGCGCCGCGCCCGGGCGAGCCGCCTGCGCAACCAGCGGAACCGGCGGAGGCCACGGAAGCGCCCCACCGGGCGCCCCGGGCGCCAGCCCCACCGGCGCCCCCGCCGGTACCTGTGGCGGCCGCGTTCAACCCCGATCTCGGCGCCGCCGACCGCGACGCCGCGCCGGCCCGGTCGCTCTCCGGCCTCGACAAGCGTAACGCCCTGCGCCTGCGCCGGGGCCAGCTCGCGATCGAGGCCGAGCTCGACCTCCACCGCCACACCGTGGCCGAGGCGCACCGGGCCTTGACCCGCTTCATCGCCGACGCCCGGGACGGGGGCAAGCGTTGCGTCCTGGTCATCACCGGCAAGGGCGAGGGCGGCGAGGCCCGGCACCGCCCCGGGAACGAGACCCCAAGCGGGGTGCTGCGCCGCGAGCTGCCGCGCTGGCTGAGCGAGCCCGAGAGTCGCGCCCGAGTGGTGGCCTGGCACCCGGCCCGGCCCCAACACGGCGGTGACGGCGCGCTCTACGTGCTGCTGCGCCGGCGCCGCGACTAAGGCAGCGGTGCCAATGTTCACCAACAACAATGAATCGCTCATCATAATGAACAACATTTAGTATATTGGATACTGTTTTATGATCGGGAGGCCGCGATGACACCCTTCGGTGAGATGGTACGGGGCCTGAGGCAGGCGCGCGGTCTCACGCTCAAGCGCATGGCCGGCGATCTCGGGCTCTCGGCGGCCTATCTCTCGGCGCTCGAGCATGGCCACCGGGGGCCGCCGCCCTATGCCCTGGTGCAGCGGGTGTGCGCCTACTTCAACATCATCTGGGACGAGGCCGAGGCGCTGGAGCGCCTGGCCGCGCTCTCGCACCCACGCGTGGTGGTCGACACCGCCGGGCTCTCGCCCGCCGCCACCCGCCTCGCCAATCTGCTGGCCGGGCGCATCGCCGATTTGCCCGAGAGCAGGCTCGGCGAGCTGATCGCCGCGCTCGAGGGCTGATCGCGCGCCGCCGCCGGCGCGGCGCTCAATCGAGCCGCCGGTCGTCGCGGTGGGCGGCGAGCGCCTTGGCGTAGCGCCGCGTGAGCTCGGGCATGATGGTCTCGCCGGGTCCGGGGCGGGCGAGGCGGAAGACCTCGCCGGGGAAGTCGAGGGGCTCCTGGAGAGCCCAGATGCGCGGGTGCGCCTCGGGCGGCAGGATCTCGGCCGGATCGCCCACCACCACCCAGCCGATGGGCACCGTGGCGTCCTCGGCGAGCACCGATTTCAAGTGCACGACGCCGTTGATGCGGACCTCGGCGCGGGCGCCGATGCGGGCGCCGTTGAAGACCGTGGCGCCGGTGGCGAGGAAGACGCAGTCGGCGACCTCGCAGCCCGTGAGGTAGGCGCGGGGGCCGACCAGCACATGATCGCCGAGGCGCGCCGGGTGGCGCCGCGTGCCGCGAATCACCGCGTTCTCCATGACGATGCAGTGCTCGCCGATGCTCACCGGGCCGCCATCGGCGGTGAGCACGGCGCCGAACAGCACCCGGCTCCCGGCGCCGACCCTGACCTCGCCGCTCAAAGTGGCATTGGGCGCGACGTAGGCGCTCTCGTGAACTTGGGGCCGCTTGCCCGCGTGTTCCAGCAACATCCGACTCTCCCCCGACGTGAGACGTCGAAACCGCGCCCCCGCCGGCACCCGATGATCGCGGATCGGGGGAAGTGTAGCCGTCTAAAGGATGAACTTCGAGAGGTCGGCGTCCTTGACCAAGTCGCCGACCTGGTCCTCGACGTAAGCGGCGTCGATGGTGATGGTCTCGCCGGCCTTGTCGGTGGCGCTGAAGCTGATCTCCTCGAGGAGCCGCTCGAGCACGGTGTGGAGGCGCCGGGCGCCGATGTTCTCGGTGCCCTGGTTGACCTCGGCGGCGAGCCGGGCGATGGCCTCGACGGCGTCGTCGGTGAACACCAGGGTCACCTCCTCGGTCGCCAGCAGCGCCCGGTACTGGGTAATCAGGCTGGCCTCGGGCTCGACCAGGATGCGCTTGAAGTCGTCCTCGGTGAGGGCCTTGAGCTCGACCCGGATCGGCAGCCGTCCCTGGAGCTCGGGTATGAGATCCGAGGGCTTGGCGAGGTGGAAGGCACCCGAGGCGATGAACAGCACGTGGTCGGTGCGCACCGAGCCGTACTTGGTGGCGACGCTGGTGCCCTCGATGAGGGGCAGCAGGTCGCGCTGCACCCCCTCGCGGCTGATGTCGGCGCCGTAGCGCTCGGAGCGCGCACAGATCTTGTCGATCTCGTCGAGGAAGACGATGCCGTTCTCCTCGACCAGCGAGATCGCCTCCTTGATCACCTTGTCCTCGTCGAGAAGCTTGTCGCTCTCCTCGGCCATCAGCACCTCGTAGGACTCCTCGACCGAGAGGCGCCGCGGCGCGCTGCGCCCGCCGAAGGCCTTGCCGAGGATGTCGTTGAGATTGATCATGCCCATCTGCGAGCCCGGCATGCCGGGGATGTCGAAGGTCGGCATCGAGAGCCCGCCCGACTCGCTGACCTGGATCTCGATCTCCTTCTCGTCGAGCTCGCCCTCGCGCAGCATCTTGCGGAACTTCTGCCGCGTCTCGGGGCTCGCCCCCTCGCCGACGAGGGCGTCGAGCACACGCTCCTCGGCGCTGAGCTCGGCCCTGGCCGCGACCTCCTTGCGGCGGCGCTTGCGCACCATGGTGATGGCGATCTCCATCAGGTCGCGCACGATCTGCTCGACGTCGCGGCCGACGTAGCCGACCTCGGTGAACTTGGTCGCCTCGACCTTGAGGAAAGGGGCCTCGGCGAGGCGCGCCAGGCGCCGCGAGATCTCGGTCTTGCCGACCCCGGTGGGGCCGATCATGAGGATGTTCTTGGGCAGCACCTCGTCCTTGAGCTCGTCCGCGAGCCGCTGGCGCCGCCAGCGGTTGCGGAGCGCGATCGCCACCGCCCGCTTGGCGTCGTTCTGACCGATGATGAAGCGGTCGAGCTCGGAGACGATCTCGCGGGGGCTGAAGTGGGTGCTGAAGTCGGTCATGCCGCGGCCACGCTCTCGATCACCACGGTGTCGTTGGTGTAGACGCAGATGCCGGCGGCGATCGCCATGGCGCGGCGCGCCACCGCCTCGGCGTCCATGTCGTCGCGGTCCGCGAGCGCCCGCGCCGCCGCCAGCGCGAAGGGGCCCCCGGAACCGATGCCGATCAGCCCGTCCTCGGGCTCGAGCACGTCGCCGGTGCCGCTCAGGA
>CBDUZE010000035.1:0-47873 GCA_965371625.1 uncultured Alphaproteobacteria bacterium | reverse complement strand
GTACTAGTCAGCACCGGAGACTCTGTCAACAATATTTTGTGGTTGAAGCGCCGCCACCTCCCATACCTTGTGCCATCGGGGCGGCTGAAGGTTCCGCTCGATGAGCGAGCCCACCGCCTCGACCGGCCGCGCTCGGTTGACCGTCACGGTCGCGCGCCTGACGGCGCCCTCTCCTTGCCTTGGGGGCGCCCGCGCGCACCTTCGTTGCGCCGCCCCGGCCTTGGCGCTTTAATGCCCGGGTGGAGACCCTGACCGAGCCCCAGTGGCGTTTCGTCCGCGGCCTCGGCGCCCGTATCGTGCCCGAGCTCTCGGGCCTCGACGCGGCGGGCGAGGCGCGCTTCCGCGCCATCATCGAGGAGGCGCTGGCGGCCCGCCCGCCCGAGGTGCGGCGCCAGCTCGGGCTCTTCCTCAAGCTCCTGCGCTGGGCGCCGGCGCTGCGCTACGGGGCGCCCTTCGAGCGCTTGGAAGCGACGCGCCAGGACGCCGTCTTGGCGTGGTTCCACGACTGCCCCATTGGCCGCCTGCGACAGGGCTTCTGGGGCCTCAAGACGTTGGTGTTCATGGGCTACTACGGCCGCGCCGAGGCCGGCGCCGGGATCGGCTACGCGCCCTCCTTCGCCGGCAACGAGCGGCTCGCCGAGGGACCGTGAGCGCGCCATGATCGAGAAAGACTACGACGTCGTGATCATCGGCTCGGGCGCCGGCGGCGGCACCGCGGCCCAGGAGTTGGGCCCGCTCTGCGACGACGGGCTCAAGGTCGCGGTGCTGGAGTGGGGGCCCAAGTTCCGCGACGACGAGTTCAGCGGTCGCGAGCTCGAGATGGCGCGCCGCCTCTATGTCGACGCCGGCGGCTTCCTCAGCGCCGACGGGGCGCTGACGATGGCCTTCGCGCGCGCCTACGGCGGCTCCACCGTGGTCTACACCGGCACCTCGATTCCCATCCCCGAGGCGGCGGTGGCGCGCTGGGGGGTGCCCGGGCTCAGCTTCGACGACCTCGAGCGGCGCTGCCGCAAGCACATGGCGGAGAACAACGTCCACCTCTTGGACGACGACAAGGTCAACGCCAACAACCGGCTCTTCTTCGAGGCCTGCAAGACACTCGGCTACCGGGTCGAGCAGTTCCCGGTCAACGTCAAGGGCTGTCGGGGCTCTGGGCTCTGCAACCTGGGCTGCCCCAACGCCGCCAAGCAGGGCACTCACCGGGTGCAGCTCCCGGAGGCCGAGCGCCGTGGCGTCGAGGTCATCACCAACTGCCGCGTCGAGGCCATCGCCGAGCGCGCCTGCACCGCCACGGTGACGGAATCGCCCCACGGCCTGCCCTCGGCCTGGGCGCCCGGGCGCTACCGCGTCAAGGCCAAGGCCATCGTCGTCGCCGCCGGTGCCGTCAACTCTCCGGCGCTGCTCTTACGCTCGGACCTGCCGGCCGAGCTTCCGGCCTTGGGGCGCTACTTCACCTGCCATCCGGCGCTGATCCTGGTGGCCCAGCACGAGCGGCCTTTGAGCAACTACTTCGGGCACCCCAAGAGCTACATCTCGGACCACTTCGCCGACCGGGGCTTCCTGCTCGAGACCTGCATGTACTTCCCCTTCACCACCGCCAAGAGTCTCACCGGTTTCGGCCCCGAGCACAGCCGCCTGATGGCCCACATGGATCGGCTGCAGATGATCCTCTCGCTGGCCATCGATCCGGCCCGCGCCGACAACCGGGTGAGTATCGACAAGGCCGGCGAGCCGGTGCTGGAGTACCGCATGACCGACGAGGTGATCGCGGCGCTGGTCGAATCGATGCGCGCCTCGGCCCGCATCTTCTTCGCCTCGGGAGCGAGCCGGGTCCACGCGCCGGCGGCCGAGCGCTTCTTCGTCGAGAAGGCGGAGGCGGGTCGCATCGACGAGCTCATCGCGCCCCGCCACTTCAAGCTGGGCCGCGTCGCGGTGGCCAGCGCCCACCCCATGGGCGGCTGCCGCATGGGCGCGGAGCCGGCGACCTCGGTCTGCGACTCCTGGGGCCGGGTGCACGGCCTGCCCTGGCTGTTCGTCGCCGACGCCAGCCTCTATCCCTCGTGCGCCGGGGTGAACCCTTACGTCACCATCATGGCGATGGCCGACCGCGTGGCCGAGGGCCTGCGCCGCGACATCGCCGAGCTCAGGGCGGCATGAAGCGGCGCGGCGCCGAGATCGTGGTCGAGGCGCTGGAGGCCGAAGGCGTGCGCTTCGCCTTCGGCATCCCCGGCACCCACAACATCGAGCTCTACGACGCCCTCGAGCGCTCGGAAAAGATCGAGCCGATCCTGGTCACCGACGAGCAGGCGGCCTCGTTCATGGCCGACGGCGTGTCGCGCAGCTCGGGCCACGTCGGGCTGGTCAACGTGGTGCCGGGGCCGGGCGTGAGCCACTCCCTCTCGGGCGTCGCCGAGGCCTTCATGGACAACGTGCCCCTGGTGGTGCTGGTCACCGGCGTCCGCGACGACACCGGTCACGCCTTCCAGCTCCACGACATCGACCAGCTCGCCATGCTGCGCCCGGTGACCAAGGCCCAGCTCAAGGTCAAGAGCCCGGGCGAGATCTACCCCCTGGTGCGCGAGGCCTTCCACCTGGCGCGAAGCGGCAGCCCCGGCCCGGTGGCCCTCGAGGTGCCGGCCAACTACCTGATCCTGAGCCAGAACGTGCCGACGCTGGCCTATCAGGCCCCCGCCGCCGCGTCGCCCGCGCCGTCCCCGGAGCAGCTCGACGAGGCGGCGCGGCTGCTTGGCTCGGCACGGCATCCGGCGCTCTACCTCGGCAACGGCGCCCGCGACGCCGCCGCGCTGGTGGGCACGCTCGCCGAGCGCCTCGGCGCCCCCGTCACCACCACCATCCACGCCAAGGGCATCGTCTCGGAGCGCCACCCGTTGTGGCTGTGGCCGGGCTTCGGCGCCACCGCGCCGCGCTTCGTGCGCCGCGTGATGGAGCGCTGCGACTGCCTGCTCGCCATCGGCTGCCGCTTCAGCGAGGTGGCGACCGGGAGCTACGGGCTCGAGCCGCCCGAGGGCCTGATCCACGTCGACATCAACGGCCAGGTCCTGAACCGCAACTACCCGGCGCGGCTCGCCGTCGAGGCCGATGCCGGCGTCTTCCTCTCGGGGCTCATCGAGCGGCTCGGGCCGGCGCACGAGCACGCCGCCCTGGCGGCCGAGATTGCCGCCGGCCACCGCGAGCTCGAGGTGCAGCGCGCCGGGCAGCGGGCTGGCGAGCGGGTGAGCCCGGCGGCGCTCTTCACCGGCCTTCAGGCGCTCGGCAGTTCGGACGCGGTCTATGCCAGCGACAGCGGCAATGGCACTTTTCTCGCCATGGAGCACCTGCGGCTCGAGCACCCGGGATGTTTCCTGGCGCCGGTCGACTACTCGTCGATGGGCTACGCAGTGCCGGCGGCGATCGGCGCCAAGCTGGCCAACCCGGAGCGCGACGTGGTGGCGCTGCCGGGCGACGGAGCGCTGTTGATGACCGGGCTCGAGCTCCTGACCGCCGCGGCCTACGGCGTCGGCGTGGTGGTCTGCGTGCTGCGCGACGGCGAGCTCGCCCAGATCGCCCAGTTCGAGCGCATCACCCTCAATACCGACACCTGCGCCGTACTGCCGCCTTACAGCGTCGAGGCCTTCGCCGCCGCCACCAACTGCGCCTTCGAAGCGCTGGACAACGACGCCGCGGTCGAGCCCGTTCTCGCCCGGGCCTTCGAGACCGCGCGCTCAGGTACCCCGGTGATGGTCGAGGTGGCGATCGACTACGGGCGCAAGACGTTCTTCACCAAGGGCGTGGTGGCGACCAACTTCCTGCGCCTGCCGTGGCCCGAGCGGGCGCGCCTGTTGGCCCGCGCCGTGGCCCGCCGCCTCAAGAATTAATTGGGGTCAGACTCCATTTAATTCGAGACTGCAGCGGATCGCGCCAAAATTAAATGGAGTCTGACCCCAATTAATTATTGTCTGGCGTCGCCTCCGTTTGGCTGAGAAGGGTTATGGAACCGGAGCAACTTCGACGAGGTAAGGAGTTCCATCGCCTTGTCCAGGCTGACTGGGTTGGCACTGTGGAGGACGCGACTACCCGGCCAGAACACACCATTCTCCTCAATGTGCTCCCAAGGAGGGGAACCAGAGTTTGGCACGGTCGGATTGATATCTTCATTGATAAAATTGATGATTTCGTGACAGTGGTGGAAATCAAAGCGACGAATTGGGACGCGGTGAAGACAGATAACCGACGAAAGCTGCTTGCGTCGCATCGACGACAAGTGTTTAGGTACATCGACAAGTACCTGGATCATGATAAAGTCGATGTCTGTGCGGGAATCATCTATCCACGTGCCCCACGTTGTCCCGGTTTGAGAGAAGAGATTGAAACGTACCTAAACGACCATGCGCTGCAGGTGGTCTGGTACGAGGACGAATGAAGACGGTGGACGTGGCCATGTCCGCGATGCTCTTTTTACCCTCGCTCTGCCTAACAATGCTTTTACAGCCTGGGCTCGACCAGCGCTTGGCCTTCATTGACCACGCTCATGACGCCGCCGCCGAGTTTCAAATCCATCATCAGCATGAGGTCGCACAGATCCGCATACTGGATAAATGCTCCGCGTCGTGCCTTCTCGGGCGTCCGTCCAGGAACGTCCTGAAGAGCGACACCCCAATTCTCGGTGAACCCGCTGCTTGAGTTCGAGCCTCGCGAAACCGGCGTAATCCGCACATACTGGAACCCTTTCAAGACAGCGATGCGGCGGTTCATAGTGTGGCTGAGGACCTTGTCCGCAATGTCCTCGGTCGGAAACGCCCTCTGATAAGCCGGCTTGTAGCGGGTGTAGGCCACATGGACCCATACCTGCATTTGACGGTGAAAAATGGCAGCTTCTTCCATCTCCCAGATTGGCAGCCGGTCGTCAATGGGTGGCGGCTCCTTGGCCCGAACCAGGAATGCCTTGTTGGGTGTTACCTTCGACAAAATTCGCACAATGTCGCCGATGTAAGTCGTAATCGCTTCCTCATTGAGGGCGGCGACTGGCACATGCAGGCACTCGGGCAGAACGTTGCGGTGCAGGGCAATATCTCGGGCAATTTGATCAATCTTGAAGGTCATACGCGTCACCGAATTAGAAGGCGAAATCGGAGACACCAGTGGCGGTCGTGGTTGTTATCGGGGCGACCCATATTAAACTGAAAAAGGGGATGGTAGCAGGTGCAGCCGGGGTAACCATTGTACGCTGATCCCTCTTGTTCGCGGTGTGTGGGGCTGACGCTTGAGTCCCTGTCGAGGATGACCCTCGTCGGCGGGCGCCGGTCATGCACACGGTCGATCCATTGCCCGACAAGACCGTGACGACCGTTCTTCCCACGACGGGTGTCCGTGAGTACGCCCCGGCAATCTCGGTAAGTCCGAGAGCATCATCGAGTTCCCGATACGGCAACCACCCAGTGTCGGAAGTGACCTTGGAACCGTGGAACTCCAGTTTCAGTCGACGGTCAAAATCCAGCCTCAGAAGCCCCTCTTTCGATTCACCCCCCGGGTGAGCCATATCAACACCTAAAATCCGGGTGCGCCGTTGTCAAATCACGAAGTTATCTGGGCAATGCGGGTCAAATGGAGTCTGACCCCATTTAACTAAATCTGACCCCATTTAACTAAATCTCGGTGGTGCGCTTGCCGGCGCGGCCGCGGTCGCTCTTGTCGTAGAACTGCTCCAGGAGCCCCATCACGGTCGGGTTGGCGACCCCTGAGTAGCCGTTGAGGCAGTCGACCCTGAGCTGGTCGTCGAGGCGCCGCCCGATGACGTCGAGGATGGTCTCCTTGGCCGAGCGGATGGCCCAGGTGTCGTTGCGCAGGACCTGGGCGGCGACCTTCTCGGCCTCGGCCATCAATTCGCCGTGGGGCACCACGCGGGACACCAGGTTGGCGCGCTGCGCCCGCTCGGCGTCGACCGGCTCGCCGGTGAGCAGCATCTCGAGCGCGAAGCCCGAGCCGCAGGTGTTGACCAGCCGGGCGATGCCGCCGTCGCCGTGGTGGTAGCCGCGGCGCACCTCGAAGGAGCCGAACTTGGCGTTCTCGGAGGCGACGCGGATGTCGCAGGCCAGTGCCAGCTCAAAGCCGCCGGCCAGGGCCCAGCCGTTCACGGCGGCGATGATCGGCTTGTAGATGCGGTGCAGGCCGCGGGTGATGCCGCCCAACCCGTCCTCGATCTTGCGCCGCGGGAAGGCCGCGTCGGCCTCCAGGATCGGCGGGATGAAGGCCTTGAGGTCGGCGCCGGCGCTGAAGGCCTCGTCGCCGGCGCCGGTCATGATCGCGACCTCGAGCGCGTCGTCGGCGGCGAAGTCCTCCCAGCTCTTCCACAACAGCTCGTGGACCTCGGGGTCGACGCAGTTCATGACCTCGGGCCGGTTGATGGTGACGTAGGCGATCTTGCCCTGCTTCTCGTAAAGCACCTTGGACATGGCTGCGGACATGGCTGCGCTCTCCTTATCGACGATTGGGCCTGGGGCTCGGGCGCCGTAGCCGGCTCTTGCTGGGATAGTGGTGCAGCAGCGCGGCGTTGGCGAGGCCCAGTTCGCCCGCGTCGCCGAGAGCCCGGAGCGCTCCAAGCGACCTCAAAGGCACCACAATCGGTCGCCAAATGGCCACCATTCGCACCCGCCGACGCCACATTCCCGCGCTTCACTCTGGCCCCTAAGCATGAGCGCGGTCGCCCCCCAACCCGCGCCGCTCACAGGGATCCCCAAGATGACCGCTCCATCCCACGCCTATCGCTCGGCCAATCGCTCGGCCAATCGCTCGATGATCTCCACGGTGACCGTCGGCAACCGCATCGCTTACCAGTTCACCCTGGTGCTGGTGCTCGCCGCGCTCATGTTCCAGGGCCTCTGTCGCCCCGCCGCCGCCGAGCCCGCCACCGGCGCGCGCCCGGCGCCGCTCACCCTCGAGGCCTTCGCCGGGGCCGGCCTTCTGTTCCGCACCGAGCGCCCCGGCCTCTACCTGCCGGCGCCGACGCTCGAGACCCGGGTGCGGGGTCGGGTGAGCGGCATGATCGCCCGGATCGAGGTCGCGCAAACCTTCGAGAACCCGTTCGACGAGTGGCAAGAGGGCGTCTACGTCTTTCCGCTGCCCGAGGACGCGGCGGTCGACAGCATGCGGCTGCGGATCGGCGAGCGCCTCATCGAGGGTCAGATCGCCGAACGAGCGGAGGCCAAGCGCACCTACCAGGCGGCGCGCGACAGCGGCACCAAGGCGAGCCTGGTGGAGCAGGAGCGGCCCAACATCTTCACCGTCTCGGTGGCCAACATCGGCGCCGGCGAGGCGGTGAGCGTCGAGATCGCCTACCTGCAGACCCTTAAGTACGACCACGGCGCCTTCCGCCTGCGCTTCCCGATGGTGGTGGGGCCGCGCTACATCCCCGGCGACGGCGCCATCGTCGGCGTCCGCGGCAGCGCTTGGGGCGAGGACACGGGCGAGGTGCCCGACGCCAGCCGCATCACGCCGCCGGTGCGGCGTCCCGAGGAGGGGCGCGCCAACCCGCTGTCGCTCGAGATCGAGGTCACGCCGGGCTTCGCCGTCGGCGAGATCAAGAGCCCGACCCACCGGGTCGCGGTGAGCCGAGGCAAGGGCGAGCGCTTCACCGTCACGCTCGACGGCGGCGAGGTCCCGGCCGACAGCGACTTCGAGCTGGCGTGGCGGCCCCGCTCCGGCACCGCGCCCGCCGCCGGCCTGTTCAGCGAGCGGGTCGGCGAGGAGTACTACGCGCTCCTGGTGGTAACCCCGCCCGAGGCCCCGGAAGCGCCCGAGGCGCCCGAGCGCCTGCCGCGCGAGGCGGTGTTCGTGATCGACACCTCGGGCTCGATGCACGGGGCTTCGATCGAGCAGGCCAAGGCGGCACTCACCCTGGCGCTGACCCGGCTGCTGCCGGGCGATCGCTTCAACGTCATCCAGTTCAACGACCAGCCCTCGGCACTGTTCCGGGCGGCACGGCCGGTCGAGCGCTCGAGCTTGAAGAAGGCGTTGCGCTACGTCGGCGGCCTCGAGGCCGAGGGCGGCACCGAGATCCTGTCGGCGCTCCGCATGGCGCTCGACGGCGGCGAGGACCCGGGGCGCCTGCGTCAGGTGATCTTCCTCACCGACGGCGCGGTGGGCAACGAGCGCGCGCTGTTCGACTGGATCGCCGGCCACATCGGCGACAGCCGCCTCTTCACCATCGGCATCGGCTCGGCCCCCAACGGCTACTTCATGCGCAAGGCGGCGGCGCTCGGCCGCGGCACCTTTACTTACGTCGGCGCCACGGACGAGGTCGGCGAGAAGATGGCCCTGCTGTTCGAGAAGCTGGAGCGCCCCGTGCTCACCGACCTCGCGGTACGCTGGCCCGCCGGCTCGGAGACCGAGGCCTGGCCGCGCCGGCTGCCCGATCTCTATCACGGCGAGCCGGTGGTGGTGAGCGCCCGCCTCACCCGCCTCTCGGGCGAGGTCGAGGTCTCGGGCCGCCTCGCTGGACGGCCCTGGCGCACGGTGGTGAGCCTCGGCGGCAAGGGCGAGGACAGCGGCGTCGCCACGGTCTGGGCGCGGGCCAAGATCGAGGCCGTGCTCGATACCCTGCACCAGGGCGCCGACCCGGCGCAGGTGCGGCGCTCGGTGCTCGCGGTGGCGCTGCCCCACAGGCTGCTCACCGCCTACACCAGCATGGTGGCGGTCGACCTGACGCCGAGCCGCCCCGTCGCCGAGCCGCTCAACCAACGTTCGGTGGCCACCAACCTGCCCCGCGGGTGGGACTACGACCAGGTCTTCGGCGAGCAGTCGGCGCAGCCCTCAGGCTTGCGCAAGGCCGCCGTCAAGCTCAAGGCACCGGTCGCCACCATCGCCTACCAGCTGCCCCGGACCGCGACCCCGGCGCCGCTCAACGCCGTGCTCGGGGCACTGCTCCTGCTCCTCGCCTCGGGCCTCTTCCTGTGGACGCGGCGCCGGGCATGACCAGGCAGCGGCTGGCCCTGGCGGCGGCGGCGGCGCTGCTCGCGCTCGGCCTGTGGCAGGTGGCCGAGGCCGGCTGGATCCACGCCAAGGGCCGGCTCGCCCAGTTCCTGCTCGACGACGCCTGGGCCCGCACGTCTCAGGACCAGGGCCAGGGCCACGCAAGGCCGTGGCCGTGGAGCGATACCTGGCCGGTAGCGCGGCTCCGCGTCGACCGGCTCGGAATCGACCTCATCGTGCTGGCGGGCGCCAGCGGCCGCACCCTCGCCTTCGGCCCCGGACATCACGACGGCACCGCGCTCCCCGGGGCTGAGGCCGGCAACGCGGTCATCAGCGGCCACCGCGACACCCACTTCCGCTTCCTCGAAGCGCTCGAGACCGGCGACGAGCTGGTGATCGAGAGCGCCGACGGCTCACGCCGCGCCTACCGGGTGCGCCAAACCACCATCGTCGATTACCGCGAGGCGCGGTTGCCAACGCATACGCCCGCGCCGCGGCTGACGCTGGTCACCTGCTACCCGTTCGAGGCGCTGCTCCCGGGCGGGCCGCTCCGGTACGTCGTAGTGGCGGAGGCCGCGCCCTCCTAGCGCAACCGAGCAAGGGGCCGCTCTACCGGGTCCCACCCCGCGCCGGGCACAACTTTCGTCTCAGGCAAGAGGTGCTATAGACTATCGTTTCGCCCCTTAGGGCGATCAACCGAGGGAGGTCACCATGATGAGATTCGTTCGGACGGCGACGATCAGGCCTGGAAAGCTCCAGCCCGCGCTCGCCTTCGCCCACGATATTTCCGCCCACGTGGAGGCGATCACCGGGGACAAGGTCAACGTCTTCACCCAGGCCGGCGGCGTGGTCGGCAGGATATGCTGGCAGAGCGACAACGACGACCTGGGGGCGTTCCAGAACACCATGGGTCAGCTTCTCTCCGACGCCGAGTACCTGAAGAAGGTCGAGGGCGCCGCCGACCTGTTCATCGAAGGGCAGACCCGGGACAGCCTGTGGATTCAGCAGTAGTGGGGCGGTCGCTGTGATGGAGAGCCCCGCTTCGGCGGGGCTTTCTTTTGGGCAGTCGTGCCCGAGAGAGAGCCACACAGCGCCGAAACGGCTCCCGAGTCCCTGGTAAGGCCCTACCCCCTTTCGCCCGCCGCGCGCATCCTGGCGCCGGCAGCTTTCGGCCCCCGGCCTCAGTCGTCGAGCGAGGGCAGATCGGGAAGCTCGGGGAGCTCGGGCAACTCGGTCGGCTCGGCCGCGCTCTTGGCGCCGCCGCCGATAGGCGGCGCCTCGGGCGCCGGGGCCCTGGCGATGGGTGGGGCTTCGGGCGCCGGGGCCCTGGCGATGGGTGGCGCTTCGGGCGCCGGGGCCCTGGCGATGGGTGGCGCTTCGGGCGCCGGCGTCGTTGCGATGGGCGGCGCTTCGGGCGCCGGAGCCCTGGCGATGGGCGGCGCCTCGGGCGCCGGCGTCGTGGCCAGGGGCGGAACCTCCGGCGCCGGCACCTCGGGGGCCCCGGGCACGGTGGTCTCGCGGCTCGCGCCCGCGCGGAAGATGCGTTCGAAGGCCTTGCTCGAGAGCGTGCGCACGACACGGAAACCGAAATCGTTGTCGAGCGAGAGCTCGCCGCGTCCGTTGCGGTTCGCCGCCCGCACCCGCTTGGCGCTGCTCTCCCACGAACCGCCGCGCATCACCCGCTTGTCGCAACCGCCGACGCTCCGCGCCCGGCCGTCGCCCGACGCCAACTCGTAGCGCTCGAGGTAACAGTCCTCGACCCACTCGCGGCTGTTGCCGAGCATGTCGTGGAGGCCGAAGGGATTGGCCGCGAACGAGCCCACCGGCGCCGGCTGCCGGTCGTCCCAGCGGCTGCCGCAGCCGTCGCAGTTAGTCCGTCCCGAGCCGATCCGCGGACCCCAGTGGCGCGCCGTCGTGGTCCCGCCCCGGGCCGCGTACTCCCACTCCGCCTCGCTCGGCAGGCGGTACTCCAGACCGGTCTTGCGGCTGAGCCAGGAGACGTAGACCTTGGCGTCGCGCCAGCTGACACAGACCACCGGGTCGCGGTCGCTCTGGGCGAAGCCGGGATTGCGCCAGGTCCGCGGTTGCCCGGAGCGGGAATCGCAGCCGCTGGCCGAGGTGACGTGGCCGCTCTCGCGCACGAAGGCCGCGTACTCGCCGCGCGTCACCTCGTACTTGCCGAGGGCGAAGGCCTGGCGGATCGAGACCGGGTGTTGGGGGCCCTCGTCGCGGTCGCGCCCGCGCTCCGAGGCCGGCGATCCCATGACGAAATCGCCCGCCGGTATCACCACCATCTCGGGGCAGCCGTCGCAGTCCTTGAAGGTCTCGAGCTGGGCCCCCGCCGGGGCCGCCCAGCCCAGGACGAGAACCGCTGCCACCGCCAACCGCTTCATCACGCTCCGCTCCCGCGGTCTATAGCGGTTCCGCATTGATCGGAACCGCTACAGATTCTTTTCGCTCACGGCAGCGGACCCAAGAGGTCCGCGCCTGCGCGGGCGCGCCGGAGGGCCGGCGGGCCCGAGGGTCCACGCCGGCGCGGCCTTGAGCGATTCCAGTTGACCTGGCATCGCTCTCGCGCGCCCGGACCGCCTAACTATAGGGGCCGGGCGGCGGCTGGTACAGTCGAGGCCGAGGCGACGGTCGGGGCCGGTCGGGGCCCAGCGGCGGCTCAGGCCCGGGTCTCGAGCGGCGATGGCGCGGCCGGTGCTTGCGCCCCAATCGCCGCGTCACGCTTGTCGGCGCTCTTGATCAAGGTCCGCAGCGTGATCGACTGCAGGGTCGCCCGGGTCAGGTCGTCGATCTCGTCGCGCACCGCCTGCAGCGCGGCGCCGATCTCGGTCGCCGGGGCGAGGCTTCCATCGGCCAGGTCGAGCTCGGAGCCCACGGTCTCGAACAAGGTGATGATGTCCATCAGCGTGACGCGGTTGGCGTTGCCGCAGAAGCGGTAGCCGCCGCCCGCGCCCCGCACCGACTGTACCAGCTCGCCGCGCACCAGCGTGCGCATGACCTTGGCCAGGTGGTGGGTGGAGATGCCGTAGCGCTCGGCGATGTCGGCGGTCGAGAGCTGGCGCTCGGGGTCACGGGCCAGCTCGAGAACCGCGTAGAGGCCGAAGGTGGTCGCCTTGTGGAGCTTCATGACGGGCTCGAAAAATAAATCGGTTATTTCGATCCGATATGCCGGTTTATTCCTTGTATTTTAGGGAAATGCCCGCCTTTAGCAAGCCGTAGGCCTGCTCCGGCGGGGCCAGCGACGCGGGCGGCGCTTCAATCGAGCTCCTTCTCGAGCTGGATGTAGCTCCCCGCCGTCATCCCCTGGCTGCGGAAGAAGGCCAGGTTGAGGGCGTCGTCACGCGACAGCATGGTGCGCACGGTAGCGACTCCTAGGGCCTTGAAGCGCAGGCAGATCTCGTCCATCAGCGCGGTGGCCACGCCGTGCTCGCGATATCGCGGCTCGACGTTGATGGCGAAGACCCAGCCGCAGGGCGGCGAGCCGAACTCCCAGGCCCGCACCTCGCCGACGATGAAGCCGATGACCCGACCCTCCTGCTCGGCGGCCAGGAACAGGCGGTGGGGAAGCGAGGGCTCGACGTAGCGCCCGAAGATGTCGCGCCAGTACGCGGCCTTGGCGAGCCCGGTGTGGCTTTCGTCGAGCGCCACCACCGACTCGACGTCGTCGGGCGCGGCGGCGCGGATGGCGATGGTGGGGGATTGCTCGGGCGAGATGGCGGTCATTGGGGGATCACCGCCGTCGCCTCGAGCTCGATCTTGCCGGGCTCGTCGAGGAGCGCCGAGACGAAGATCATCGACATGGCCGGAAAGTGCCGGCCCATCAGCCGCCGCCAGATCGGACCCAGGTCCTTGCGGGCCGCCATGTAGGCCGGCTTGTCGGAGCAATAGGCGGTGATGCGGCAGATGTGCTCAGGTCTCCCGCCGGCCTCGGCCAACACCGCGAGGACGTTCTCGAGCGCCTGCTCGAACTGGGGCGCGACCTCTTCGGAGTGAAACTTCTGCCGCGCGTCCCAGCCCACCTGGCCGGCGACGAAGACGATGCGCCCGGCGGGCACGCTGACGCCATTTGAGTAGCCGATGGGCGCGTCCCAGCCCTCGGGCAGTAGCACATTCATGGCCGTTCCTTATCTCTTCGTCGACAGGGGCTCTCGACCCTTGGGGCTATTTGCCCACCGGCGGATCCGGATCCTCGTCCCAGCCCGCGGTGGGCTCGGGATACTTGTTCAGCCAGTGCCGCACAAGGGCGACGTGCTCGCGCTCCTCGGCGACGAACTTCTCGGCCAGCGTCCGCACCTCGTCCGAGCCGGCGCGCTCGGCCATTACCCGGTAGAAGGCCTCTGCCCTGAGCTCGTTGTGGAGCGCCAATTTCAAGGCGTGGTGCGCGGTCATCAGGTAGTGCACCTCGCTCACCGGGACCGCTTCCGGGCTCTCGGGATCGAGCCAGCGATAGTCCCAGGGCGAGGCGCGGGTGGCGCCCCGTTTGCCGGCCCGACGGGCCAATTGCTCGGCATGCTTGTGCTCGATGGCCTCGAGCTTCGTGAACAGCTCGGCCACCTCGTGGTTGTTGTGCAGCGCCATCTGGTCGGCGAGCTCGCCGTAACGTTCCGCGGCCTCGGCCTCCATGGCGTAGGCGTGCGCCAGCAGCTCCACAGCGCTCATTTCGGGCTCGGCGAACTCGTCAATGGGGCGCTCCGGGAGCTCCTCGTCGCCGCCGCTCACAGGGCGAACTCCGCGTCCAGCGCGGCGAGGTCGAAGCCGGTGTCCCTTACCGGGGGCTGAAAGGCGGGCCGGTCGCCGCGGAACAGGACGCCGATATTGAAGCCGTCGTCGGTGACCAGGCGGCGCGCCGCGCGGGCCCTGTCCTCGGTGGTCTCGACCGATGCCGGGCGCACCGCCTTGCGCCACTCCCGTTGCTCGGGGCGATAGGTGACGCACGGGCTGAGCACCTCGACGAAGGAGAACCCCGGGTGCCGCACGGCCTCGACGATCAGCTTCGCCGTCCCCGGGGGATCGCCCGAGAAGGCGCGGGCCACGAAGTTGGCGCCGGCGGCGAGCGCGATGACCAGGGGCAGGAACGGCCGCAGCCCGGTGCCGCCCGGCGCCATGCCGCTCTCCCAGTCGGGCTCGGTGGTGGGCGAGGGTTGACCCTTGGTCATGCCGTAGACCTGGTTGTCCATGACAATGTAGGTGAGGTCCACGTTGCGGCGGCAGGCGTGGAGGAAGTGGTTGCCGCCGATCGAGTAGCCGTCACCATCGCCGCCGGTGACGATCACCGTGAGCTCGGGGCGCGCGAACTTGAGGCCCGAGGCCAGCGGCAGGGCGCGGCCGTGGACGCCGTGGAAACCGTAGCAGTCGGTGTAGGCCGGGATGCGCGACGAGCAGCCGATGCCCGAGACGATGACCACTTCCTCGGGCTTGCAGCCCAGTTCCACGAGCGCCTTGGTGAGCGAGGACAGCACCACGAAGTCGCCGCAGCCGGGGCACCAGATCGGTTTGATGTCGGACTTGAAGTCCTTGGGCGTAAGCGCCACCGCGGCCTCGACACTCATGATCCAAGCCTCCCCTCGAGCAAGCTCGCGACCTCGCCCGGCCGGATCGGCAAGGGGCCGGCGCGATAGTAGGGCTCGGCCTCGTCGCCGAGCCCGTAATAGCTGCGCAGGTAGTGATAGAACTGGCCGTCGTGGCTCTGCTCGACGACCACAACCCGCTTGGCCACGGCCAGCGCCTGACGCAGGCGCCGGGGCTGGGCCGGGGCGATCAGCCTCAGGGTGACGACCCGGATGCGCTCGCCCCCGGGGTCGAGGCGGCGCGCCGCCTCGGCCACCGCGCCCGATACCGAGCCCCAGGTGACCACCGCCAGGTCGCCCTCGCCGTCGATCCGCGCCCAGGCGTCGCCGTAGTCCATGCCGGTGACCTTGGCGCGCCGCTTGGCGAGCTGGGCGGCGTGGTCCTCGGCCCGGCTCGAGGGGCGGCCCCGGGGGTCGTGCTCCAGCCCGTCCGCGGTGTACTGGCCGCCCGGCGTGCCGGGCACGCTCATGGGCGAGATCCCGGACTCGGTGAGGGCGTAGCGCTGGTAGTCTTCAGGGACCTCGTCGACGACCTCGCGGCGGGTCGCGGGCGCCGTCTCGTGGGGCGCCTCGTCGGGCGCCTCGACCACTGCCACGGCCTGCCCCAGCGCCTGGTCCGAGAGCACGATGGCCGGCACCTGCAGGGCTTCCGCAAGCTGCACCGACCACTGGGTGGTGAACAGGCAGTCGGCGATCGACATCGGCGCCACCACCACGTGCGGGGCGTCCCCGGGCAGTCCGAGGACGGCGATGTTGAGGTCGCCCTGCTCGGACTTGGTGGGAATGCCGGTCGAGGGCCCGCCCCGCATCACGTCGATCACCACCACCGGGACCTCGGCCGCGACCGCCAGCCCGAGCGACTCCATCATCAGGGCGAGGCCGGGGCCCGAGGTCGCGGTGAGCGCGGGCACGCCGCCGTACGAGGCGCCGATCACCATGTTGATGGAGGCGAGCTCGTCCTCGGCCTGAATCAGGGTCCCGCCGACCTTGCGCAGGCGCGGCGAGAGCCATTCCAGGATCTCGGTGGCCGGCGTTATGGGGTAGGCGGCGGCGAAGCGGACGCCGCCGCGCAAGGCCCCGAGCCCGGCGGCCTGATTGCCGGTGATCACCCAGCGCGGCCGCTCGGCGGCGACCGGCGGCGCCAGCGCGGGCACGCCATCGAGGGCGGCCGCGGCTTCGCGTCCCCGCGCCGCCGCCGCCACGCTTGCCGCCAGGGCCTTCTCGCCCTTGCCCGCGAGGCGCTCCTCGAGCGCTTGCGCCAGCGCCGCCTCGGGGAGCCCCAACAGGCCCCCCAGCAACCCCAGCGCCAGCATGTTGGGCCGCCCGCCCGCCACGCCGCTGAGCGCCTCCTTGAAATCGAGCTCGCGCAGCACCGCGCCCGAAGCGACCATCGCCGGCGGCACCTCGGCCCCGGCCTGGCCGCTGATCATCAGGCTCTCGCCGTCGAGCGGGATCTCGGCCGAGAAACGGTCGGCGTTGTTCCAGTCGACCGCCAACAGGATGTCGAAGCGGTCGCCGGGGCTCGCCACCGGCCGTCGCGAGAGGGTCAGATAGGCCGCCACCTCGCCGCCCCGGATCTGCGGCCCGGCCGAGCGCGTCATGAGGCCGTACCAGCCCCCTCTTGCGGCGGCGCGCAGCAACAGTTCGCCGGCGGTCATGACGCCGCTGCCGCCGCTCCCCACCAGGGCCACCGACACGCTGTCCAAGGTCGCGGCTCGAGCGGCCCTCGCGGCTCTTCGCGCGCCGCTGATTTCGCTGCCGTCGGCGGCCCCTGCCGCCGCGCCGTCACCGGCTGGCCGGACCACCGTGGCCGCCGTATGTTCACCGTCTTGGATTGTCATGGGAGTTCTTGTGGATTTGCTGTTGACAGCTATAATCGTAATTTGGTACCCTAATACTAGATTGGGCCCAAACGAAGCGATTGTCAACGATAAATCGGGGCAGGAGATCGCCGCGAAAAATCGCCGCTTCGGAGACCAGGGCCAAGAGGCAGGGCAGCGATGACCGACACCGCACAGCGTCCAAATTCGACCACCGCCCACGGGCCATTGGCGCGGCGTGCGGCGCGGCGTGCGGCGCGGCGTGCGGCACGGCCTGCGTTCGACCCCCTGTCCCCGGGAGAGGGCGAGGCGCCGGACCTCGCGCGCCACCAATCGGTTGGGCTGGCGCCCTTCGCAAGACAGCATCCGGAACGAATCGTCGACGAGACGCGCTGGGCGGCCTTCGAGCCTGAGGCTCGCCGCCGCCTGGTGCTCGGTGCCAATCATTGAACCAAGGAAAGTTGCGATGAGCGCACAAGCAGATGCCGATACGCCGACCGTGGCCGAGATGGTCGACCACGACCTGACGCCCGAGGTGGTGGTGCCCGGGGTGATCTATGAGAAGCGCCCCGCGCGGACCCCCGACGGGGCGGTCGCGGCCGGGCTCTACAACGCCTGGATCACCCTCGACAACCCGGCCCAATACAACTCCTACACCACTGCCATGACCAAGGGCCTGATCCTCGCCTTCCGCGCCGCCAGCAACGCCCGCGACGTCGTCTCCGTGGTCTTCACCGGCACCGGCGACCGCGCCTTCTGCACCGGCGGCAACACCAAGGAGTACGCCGAGTACTACGCCGGCCAGCCCCAGGAGTACCGCCAGTACCTGAGGCTTTTCAACGACATGGTGAGCTCGATCCTGGCCTGCGACAAACCGGTGATCTGCCGCGTCAACGGCATGCGCATCGGCGGCGGCCAGGAGATCGGCATGGCCTGCGACTTCACCATCGCTCAGGACCTGGCACGCTTCGGCCAGGCCGGGCCCAAGCACGGCTCGGCGCCGATCGGCGGCGCCAGCGACTTCCTGCCCGCGGTGATGACCGCCGAGCGGGCCATGGAGTCGGGCACGCTGTGCGAGGTGTGGTCGGCCCACAAGGCCTATTACAACGGCATGATCATGGACATCGCCCCGGCGCTCAAGGTCGACGGCGAGTTCGTCGCCAACCCGCTGGTCGAGACCCAGCGCCTGTTCGACGACTTTGGGCGCCTGGCCTTCGGCGAGCCCAAGAGCGGCGAGGCCCTGGCCGAGGGCAAGGCGCTGATGAAGCGCGGCGAGGTCGACCTTTCGGCGCTCGACGACAAGGTCGAGGCACTCTGCGCCAAGCTCGTGCTCACCTTTCCCGACTGCCTGATCAAGACCGTCGAAGAGCTGCGCAAGGTCAAGCTGGAGTCCTGGAACCGCAACAAGGAGGACTCCCGCGCCTGGCTCTCGCTCAACATGATGACCGAGGCCCGCGCCGGCTTCCGCGCCTTCAACGAGGGCACCAAGGAGAGCCGCGAGATCGACTTCGTGGCGCTCAGGCAGGCCCTGGCCCGGGGTGAGCGCTGGAACGAGGAGTTCACCGAGCGCCTGTTGCCGGCCAACCGGGAGGGCACGGCATGAGCGAGGCGCCAGCGCTCAAGGTCTGGATCGAGCGCGAGGGCGCGCTGCTGCGCCTCCGCCTCGCCCGGCCCAAGGCCAACGTCATCGACGGCGAGATGATCGCGGCGCTCGGCGGCGCCCTCGACACCCATCTGCGAGAGGCGGCGCTGCGGGGCGTGCTGCTCGACGCCGAGGGCCCCCACTTCAGCTTTGGCGCCAGCGTCGAGGAGCACCTGCCGGAGCACTGCGCCGAGATGCTGAAAGGCTTTCACGGCCTGCTCCTCAAACTCCTCTCGGCGCCGCTGCCGGTGCTGGTGGCAATTCAGGGCCAATGCCTGGGCGGCGGCCTCGAGCTCGCCTGCGCGGGCACCATGCTGTTCGCGGCGCCCGACGCCAAGTTGGGCCAGCCCGAGATCTCGCTCGCCGTGTTCGCGCCGGCGGCCTCGTGCCTCCTGCCCTTGCGCATGGGCCAGGGCCGGGCCGAGGACCTGCTGCTCTCGGGCCGCAGCGTCGACGCCCAGGAGGCGCTCGGGCTCGGCCTCGTCAACGCCGTCGCCGAGGACCCGGAAGCCGCGGCCCTGGCGTACTTCGAGCGTCACCTGGAAGGAAAAAGCGCGAGCTCGCTGCGGCTCGCCGTGCGCGCCGCCCGCAAGGGCGTGATCGGCGAGGTGAAGCGCAAGCTCGCGGCCGTCGAGGAGCTCTACATCAAGGACCTCATGGCGACCCGCGACGCCACCGAGGGGCTCACGGCCTTCCTCGAGAAGCGCACCGCCCAATGGGAGCATCGTTGACATGTCCACCGCCGGGATCATCGCCCGCTGCCAGACCCTCTTCGACGACCTCGAGTTCGGCGCCGTGCGCGCCTGGAAGGAGGCCGAGCCGGGCCGCAAGGCGATCGGCTACATGCCGGTCTACGTGCCCCGCGAGATCATCCACGCCGCCGGCATGCTGCCGGTGGGGATTCTCGGCGGCGGCGACCAGCTCGAGGTCATCCACGGCGACGCCTATTACCAGAGCTACATCTGCCGCATCCCGCGCTCGACCATCGAGCTCGCCGTGAGCCACCGCCTCGACGTCCTCGACGGCATGCTGTTCCCGAGCGTCTGCGACGTCATCCGCAACCTCTCGGGCATGTGGCAGCTCATGTTCCAGGACAAGTACGTGCGCTACTTCGACGCGCCGCAGAACTTCGAGGACGAGGTCGGCGGAGAATTCTATGGCCGCGAGCTGGCCCAGCTCCGCGACGACCTGGCCAAGCTCTCGGGAGCCGCGATCGGCGATCAGGCGCTCAACCACTCGATCGCCGTCTACAACGAGAACCGCCGCGCCGTCACCGAGCTTTACGACTTCCGCGCCCGCCAGCCGTGGAAGGCGCCGACCTCCGAGGTCTACCTGGTGCTCAGGGCCGGCATGGTGCTGCCGGTGGAGGAGCATACGACGCTGATCCGCGACTACGTCGCTTCGGCCGAGGCCGAGGACCGGCCGATGCGCGACAACTGCCGCATCATCCTGGTCGGCACCTTCTGCGAGCAGCCGCCCTTGGGACTGATCAAGTCGATCGAGCTCGCCGGCTGCTACGTGGTCGACGACGACTTCATGCTGGTCACCCGCTGGCTCCTGGAAGACGTGCCGACCGACGGTGATCCGCTCCGCAACCTTGTCGACGCCTTTCTGCATCATTCCAACGAGACCGCCGCCAAGTACCAGCCCGTCGCCAGCGAGAAGGGCAAGTACCTGGTCGAGGCGGTCGAGCGCACCGGCGCCGAGGGCGTGATCTTCGCCTCGCCGAGCTTCTGCGACCCGGCGCTGCTCGACCGGCCGATGCTGCAGCACGTGCTGGCCGACCACGACATCCCCTACACCGCCTTCAAGTACGCCGAGAACTCGGGCCAGATGCAGCCCATCCGCGAGCAGGCCGGCACCTTCGCCGATTCGATCAAGCTTTGGAGTGCATGACATGTGCGCCGCCCAGACATCGCCATCAGAGGTCCGCAAAGAGGACTCGATGCTCAAGCAGAAGACGATGATCGCCGCCAACTTCCGGAACCTCTCCCGGGCCCACGAGGAAGGTCGCAAGGTGGCCTCGACCTTCGTGCCCGGGAACCTGAACGAGCTCTTGATGTGCTTCGATCTGGCCCGCAACCTGCCCGAGATCAACGCCCTCCAGCTGGGCATGCGCAAGAAGACCGGGCGCCTCATCATGGAGGCCGAGCGGGCCGGCCACTCCGAGGACGTCTGCACCTACGTCAAGGCCGACCTCGGCATGATCGCCCAGGGCAACATCGGTCCCACCGGCGATCCGCTGCCCAGCCCCGACGTGCTGCTGCTCTCCTACACCGGCTGCTTCACCTTCATGAAGTGGTTCGAGCTGGTGCGCGAGCAATACAATTGCGAGACGGTGATGTTGCACGTGCCCTACCAGGGCGACGGCGAGATCACCGACAACATGCGCGGCTACGTCGTCAAGCAGCTCAAGGAGGAGGTGATCCCGACCCTCGAAAGGGTCAGCGGGGTCAAGTTCGACATCGACCGCCTGCGCGGCTACCTCGAGGAATCGGCCAAGGCCGAGGACGACCTGGTGTGGGTGCTGCAGTCGGCCAAGAACAAGCCCTCGCCCATCGACGCCTACTTCGGCGCCGTCTACTACGTCGGCCCGATCTTCACCGCCTTCCGCGGCACGCCCGAGGCCACCGACTACTATCGCACGCTGAGGGGCGAGATCGCCGAGCGGCTGGCCGCGGGCAAGGGCCCGATCACGCCCGAGGGCGAGATCGACGAGGAGCGCTACCGCCTGGTGGTCGAGGGCCCGCCCAACTGGACCAGCTTCCGCGAGTTCTGGAAGATGTTCTACGACGAGGGCGCGGTGGTGGTGGCCTCGACCTACGCCAAGGTGGGCGGGGTCTACGACTTCGGCTTTCGCCACGACCCCGACAACCCGCTCGAGTCGTTGGCCGATTACTGCCTGGGCTGCTACACCAACCTCAACCTGCCGACCCGCGCCGCCATGCTGGCGCACTACATCGACGAGTATGAGGCCGACGGGCTCCTCATCAACTCGATCAAAAGCTGCAACAGCTTCGGCGCCGGCCAGCTCCTGCTGATGCGCGAGGTCGAGACGCGCACCGGCAAGCCCGCCGCCTTCATCGAGACCGACATCGTCGATCCGCGCTACTTCTCGGCCGCCAACGTCAAGAACCGGCTCGAAAGCTACTTCCAGATGATCAACCAACGGCGAGGGCGCGACGGCGCCCGGGAGCATGCGGCATGAAGTGCTTCATCGGCATCGATCTCGGCTCCACCACCACCAAGGCGATGGTGATGGACGAGGAGCGCAACGTGTTGGGCCGGGGCATCACCAACTCGCGCTCCAACTACGACATCGCCGCCGCCCACGCCAAGGACGAGGCGCTGGTCGACACCCGCTTCAACCTCTTCCGCAGATCCCTGGCGGCGGTGCCCGCGGTCTCGGAACAGCTCGACGATTTCGTCGGGCGTCTCGAGCAGGGCTTCCGGCTGGAGCAGTTCCTGGAGCAGCTCTCGGACCTGGAGCGGACCTGTCATAAGAACGCCGCCGGCGAGCGCTTCGCCGGCCACGAGCAGGCCATCGGTGAGGCCCTCGACGAGATCTTCGCGCGGCTGCGCGGCGAGGCACCCGAGATGTTCGCCCCCGGCGCCAAGCGCAAGTCCGACTTCTTCCGCGACATCGCCGGCTCGCGCTATCACGCCATCGGCGAGGAGGTGGCCGGCGCGGCCGCGCTCTCCTACGACATGGTGCTCAACGTCTACGACCGCTCGATCATCGAGGTCGAGAACCACATCTCCAAGGAGGGTATGGACGCCAAGGTGCTGCGCGCGCTCGACCGCGCCTTCGCCGCCATGCCCGAGCTCGCCGGCGCGGCCGAGGCGGTGCGCGGCAAGGTGCGGGACACCCTCGAGGTCGAGATCGAGGAGAGCTACGTGGTCGGCACCGGCTACGGCCGCGCGCGGCTGCCCTTCTCGAAAGAGCACATCCGCTCCGAGATCCTGTGCCACGGCTTGGGCGCCCACATCCTCCACCCCGAGACCCGCACCGTGCTCGACATCGGCGGCCAGGACACCAAGGCGATCCAGGTCGACGGCGACGGCATCGTCGAGAACTTCCAGATGAACGACCGCTGCGCCGCCGGCTGCGGACGCTACCTGGGCTACATCGCCGACGAGATGAACGTCGGCGTGCACGAGCTCGGGCCCATCGCCATGAAGGCGACGCGGACCGTGCGCATCAACTCGACCTGCACCGTGTTCGCCGGCGCCGAGCTCCGCGACCGGCTGGCGCTGGGCGAGAAGCGCGAGGACATCCTGGCCGGGCTCCACCGCGCCATCGTGCTCAGGGCGCTCTCGATCCTGTCGCGCTCGGGAGGCATCCACGACCAGTTCACCTGGACCGGCGGGGTCGCCAACAACGCCGCCGCGGTCAAGGCGCTGAGCGAGCTGGTGCACGAGAACTACGGCGACATCACCATCAACATCAACGCCGATTCGATCTACACCGGCGCGCTCGGAGCGGCGACCTTCGCCCACCGGGCGGTGGAGGCATGAGATGACGATCACTGCGGGAATCGACATTGGCACGGGCGCCGTCAAGGCGGTCGTGTTCCGCATCGAGGGCGACGAGATCGAGTGGCTGGGCAAGCGCAGCCACCGCATCCGCCGCCGCGATCCCATGAAGCTCGCCGAGCAGGCCTATGACGAGCTGCTGAGCGAGGCCGGGCTCGAGCGCGACGACGTCGCCTACGTGGCCTCGACCGGCGAGGGCGAGAACCTGCCCTTCCGCACCGGCCACTTCTACTCCATGACCACCCACGCGCGTGGCGCCGTCTTCCTCGAGCCCGCCGCCCGCGCGGTGCTCGACATCGGCGCGCTCCATGGCCGCGCCATCAACATCGACGAGCGCGGCAAGGTGCTGAGCTACAAGATGACCAGCCAGTGCGCCTCGGGCTCGGGCCAGTTCCTCGAGAACATCGCCCGCTACCTGGGCGTCGCCCAAGACGAGATCGGCAGCCTCTCGCAACAGGCCGACGATCCCGAGAGCGTGAGCAGCATCTGCGCCGTGCTCGCCGAGACCGACGTCATCAACATGGTCTCGCGGGCGATCTCGACGTCGAACATCCTCAAGGGCATCCATCTCTCGATGGCGGGGCGGCTGGTCAAGCTCCTCAAGGCCATCAAGGTGGCCGAGGGCACGGTGCTGGCCACCGGCGGGCTGGCGCTCGACAGCGGCCTGGTGGCGGCGATGCGCGAGCTGATGGCGGAGCAGAAGTTCGAGCTTAACGTCGCGACCCACCCCGATTCGATCCATGCCGGCGCCATCGGCGCGGCGATCTGGGGCGCCTATCGCTACCATCGCCTGGCCGAGCTCGGACAGCTCGCCCAGGCCTCCTGACCGGGCGCCAAACACGAGGGGAGACCCCATGGCCCTGTTGATCACCGACGAATGCACGCTCTGCGACGCCTGCATCGAGCCCTGCCCCAACGAGGCCATCACCGCCGGCGACGAGATCTACGTCATCGATCCCTTCAAGTGCACCGAATGCGTGGGCGCCGACGACGAGCCCCAGTGCCAGCTGGTGTGCCCGGCCGCCTGCATCGAGCCTAATCCAGAGTTCAAGGAGAGCGAGGACGAGCTCCTCGACAAGTACGAGGCCCTGCACGCGTAGGGGTCAAGTCTTGACTCTTATCGCATTGAGGCCACGGCGGTGCAAACCTCCCGCGGCTGGGATAATGCGATAAGAGTCAAGACTTGACCCCTATCTCTATCTTCACGAAGGCGAGGCGCTCCGAGGGCTCGAAGCCGCAGTGGTAGAGGAAGCCCAGGAGCTCGAAGTCGGCGCGCGCGACGGTGGACTCCAAGCGCTCGACGCCGAGCGCCGCGAGGTTGATCAGGAGCTGTGAGAGCAACGCCTTGCCGACGCCGCGGCCGGCGAAGCCGGGGTCGACGCCGATGGTGTCGATCACCGCCACCGGCTCGGTGCGGCCGAACTCGCCGAAGTCCATCTTCGCCATCACGAAGCCCGCCGCGGCGCCGTCGAGCTCGGCCACGAGCGAGACCCGGACGCCCGAATCGAGGAGCGCCTCGTCGAGCTTGCGCCGGAGGTAGTCGCTGCGGTCCTGGCCGGTGATCTTGCGATCGATGCGCACCAGCGCCTCGAGGTCGCCCGGGGCCAGCGAGCGCACCGGCACCCGGTCGCGCGACAGGGTGTCGAACTCCGCCGTGCGCGGCAGGCTCAGGTCGACCTCCGAGGCGGCGTCGACCTCGGCCGGGATCTTGAACGGTTTCTTCTCGGTCATCGCCCCCTCCCCTCGCTCACAGGTGCGCGGCGCGGCCCACCGGGCAGCTGATGATCTGCCGCGGGGCCAGGGCGAAGCCGCTCTCGTCGAGAAAGCGCACCATCTCGTGGTCGTTCCAGGCCACCTGGGTCTCGAGCTCCACCAGCCCCTTCCTGCGCATGACCTCCTCGAGGCCGGCGAGCAAGCTGCGGCCGACCCCGTGGTGGCGGCGCGCCGGCGCCACCCCGATGGCCTCGAGCAGCGCCGCCGGGCGGGGCCGGCCGTACTCCCCTTCCAGCACCCGGGCGAGCACGAACCCGGCGAGGCCGTCGCCGTCCGCCACCGCCACCTGGATGTGGCCGGCGGGCTCGCGCAGGGCCGCCGCCAGGCGCTTCTCGAAGTAGCCGGGGCGCGAGCGCCCGACGATCTCGCGGTCGATCGCCACCACCGCGTCGAGGTCCTCGGCGGCGAGCGGCCTTTGTTGCAACCCGTCCTCGCCGCGCGCTTGTCCGTCTTCGCTCATCATCGTCCTCCCGCTCCTTCGGCTCAGGCGTCCATGGCATAGGTTGCCGCCAAGTCGGCATCGGCCTCGTCCTCCAGGAGATCGTCGAGCAGCGGCAGGAGACCCATCTCCTCCTTCTGGATGTGGGCCATCTGGCGCTCGACGAGCTCGGCGCCGAGACGGTGGAACTCGGCCCAGCTCTCGGCGTTGAAGGCGCTGCCGCGGGCCTCGCGCGCGAGCGCCGCGAGCCGCGCCGCGAGGGGGCGGATCACGGTGTGCTCCTGGCCCAGCAGCTCGGCGATGACGCCGTCGCCGAACTCCCGAAGCCGGGGGAACAGGTGCTCCTCCTCGAAGTCGAAGTGGCGCCCGCTCTCGCTCTCGAGGTGGACCACGAGGTCGCCCAGGAGCCGGCCGACGCCGCTGTCCGCGGCATCCGCCGGGGCACCTGCCCGCTGCCTGGCGAGCAGCCCGTCGAGCCGGTCCAGGAGCGCCACCACCGCCGTATGCTCGTCGTGGAGAAGTCGGGTCGTCTGTCGGCTCAGCTCCATCGCCTCTCTCCTTGGCCGGCGGCGGCCGCTTGTGGCGCGGCCCCTCCGCACCCTCATCGGCACCGGTTCATAGCTAAATCGGTATTCTTGTACCAAATTACCATAAAGCCCTCGACAGGTCAACCGGCTTGTGGTCGGAAACGACAATCAGGATTCGCTTTCGGCCGGCGCCGCGGGCGCCATCGCCCGCCGCAGCCGCACCAGCACGCCGACGAAGAACCAGGCGAAGGCGACGGCGCCGGCGAGGCCCGAGGCCGCCCCCAGCCCCACCACCACGGGGAGACCGGTGGCGAGGCCCGCCGCGAGCAAGGCGAGCGCCGCGAGGTGACAGTAGAAGTGCACCGCGAGCGGCGCCTCTGGCGTGAGCGCCGAGACCAGCGGCGGCGCCCGTTCCCGGGAGGCGTGCATCGAGGCCAGGAAGGGGGCGATGCGCTGCAGCACGGCGAGCACGAAGGTGAGCAGCCAGCCCACCAGCAGGGCACCGCCGAACAACGCCGCGCCGCGCTCGGGCCCGAGCTCGAGGGCGAGGCCGAGCGCGAGGACGAGGCTCGCGGGCAGGAAGGCCCAGCTCACCCAGAACAGCACGAAGGAGCGCCCCAGGCGCTTGCGCATGCGCCGCCGGAGCACGCCGGCCATGGCCCAGAGGTAGCCGGCGGCGGCGCCGAGCCCGGCCAGCGCGCCCGCCGCCACGACCCCGCCGCTGCCGGCCAGGGCGCCGCCCGCGGCCAGCGCGACGCCGCCGCCGGCCAGCGCCAGGACGGCAAAGCCGAGCCGCTTGGGGGGCGCCGGCGCGAGCGCGAACATGGGCACCAGGATGGAGCTGAAGCCGCTCGCCAAGAGGCCCATGAAGCCGTAAGCGGCGAGCACCAGGTGGGCGGCGCCGGCGCGCCCCGTATCGGGCAGCAAACCGCTCCATTGGTTGGTCACCAACAGGAGCCCTAAAACGAGCAGTGCCGCGAGGGCGACGAGCGCTGCCCAGGCGTGGCTCACCACCACGGCGAGGCCGCGGGCGCGGCGCAGGTTGTCGGCGAGCACGGCGCCGAAGATCACCAGCCCCGCCGCCGCCAGTCCGCCGCCCACCGCCTGCGCGCCCTCGCCGCCGCCGGCCATGCCGAAGGCCAGCACGGCGACGCCGGCGAGCAGGAGCCAGAAGCCGAGGCGCGCCGGCCACAGCGCCGCCAGCGGCTCCTTGGTCGCCACCGGCAGGAGCTGGAGAGCCGCCCCCATGGCGCTCATGGCGAGCACGCCGAGGGTCAAGAGATGGGCCGCCGCGAGCACCAGCCCGGGACCGCCGACGAAGTCGGCGAGCTCCGGCGCCGCCAACACCAGCAGCACCCAGAAGGCAACGTGAAAGGCCACCGCGGCGGCGAAGAAGCGAAACGGGATCGAGGGCGGCAGCAGGCGGCCACGGGCGCCGCCCAGGAAGGCGCCGGCGCCGAGGCTCACGGCACCGCCCGGCTCAGCCGCAAGCGCACCTCGCCGGCCTCGCCCTCGATGAGCTCGGAGCGCCAGCCGCGCTCGGCCAGCTCGGGGTAGAGGTAGAGGGGCTCGCGCTCGTGGTGGACGATGACCTCGGCGCCGCACCCGGGCCGTTCGAGGAGCTCGAGGATGGCGAGCATGGGCGCCGGCGGCTCGAGCCCGCGCACGTCGATATGAGCGACCTCGCCCTGGTGCCAGAGGCGCGCGCCGTGGGCGCCGGGCTCGGCCGCCGGCGCGGCCTCGCTGTCGCGGCGAAAGACCACTCGCCAGTGCTCCTCGGCAAGCCGCTCGGCATGGGCCGAGAAGCCCTTGCCCCCGAGCACGCGCCTGAGCGGCGCCGGGTCGAAGGGCGCCTCGATCACCAATACGCCGCCCGGCGCGATACCGGCGGCCCGCTTGAGGATCGGGCCCAGCGGCTCCTCGCCGGTGGCCAGCAGGAGCCGGACGTCGAGGCGGGCGGCGCCCTCGAGGTCGAGCGCGTCGAGCCACCCGGGGGGCGTGGTCTCGGCATCGGGCGCGGGCGGCTCCGCGCCGGCCACCGCGAGCAGCTCCCCGAGCGCCACCCCGGTGATGCGCGCGGCGTCGCCCAGCGTCACCAGCCGCCCCATGGTGCGCCGCACGAGCGGGTTGCGGAGCCGCTTGAAGGTGGGGTGCAACGCCACCAGGCGCTCGAGCAGCGCGGCATCGGCGGCGATCGCGTCGGCGATCTTGGTCTCGGCGCTAACGCTGGGTTTGACCATCGCCCTGGCGTGTCACCAGAGGACGCTGACGCCGTACTCGGCGAAGACGGGATCGAGCGTTACCACCGTGAGTCCATCGGCCAAGGCCTGGGCCATCATGAGCCGGTCCCAGGGGTCGCGGTGGGGCCCCGGCAGCGCGCTCGCGGCGATGGCATGATCGAAAGCGATCGGGTGCTCGGCGATCCGAGCGCGCCGCATGAACCGGGGCAGCTCCTTGACGACAGGCCGCGGCAGGCGGCCCAAGCGCTGCTTGACGCCGATTTCGTAAGCCGCGGCGCTGCTCGCGAGAACAACGTTCGCCGGATCCTCGATGGCGTCCCGCGCCCGCGCTGACAGCCGCTCGCTGCCGGTCAGGAACCAGATCAAGGCATGGGTGTCGAGCAGCAGCGTCACCGCCGCGTAATCCCGAAGTCGTCCGTTTGCTTGCCCGCCGCGGCGTCGAGCTCCTCGGCCTCGGTCGGCTCCAGGAAGAGCTCCTCGGGAATCTTCCAGTGACCGGCAATGCCGAACGGCCGGCGCCCCGCTTCGGGTAGGGGGACGAGGCGGGCGATCGGTTTTCCGGCCTTGGCGATGGTGATCTCCTCGCCGGCCGCGGCCCGATCGACGAGCTTGGACAGGTTGGCCTTGGCCTTGGCGAGATTGACAAGTTGGCCCATTGCGAGGTCCCTTACGAACGGCTCCTATCGCGATCCGCGGCCGAATATTAGGTCATGTTCGATGACTAGGTCAAGTTTGTTGGTCAAATACGGTCGGTTAACACACGAAATAACCAAGGTAGGTAACCCGTAAGCTGTCCCCGGCAGAGGGGGCGGAGGCACTCTCCAACCGCCGCCTCGAAAAGTTGTTGAGTCTCCGGGCGCCCGCTCACCCCGCTGAAGCGCGGTCGCGTGTTAATCCCCCAACGAGTTCTTGACCCCGTCAGCAAATAATTTCGTACAAATCCACGTTCCGGTCTAGCCCAAACAATAACCATGTTTCACATATGCACCTCATACAAATCCGAATATCAACCACGAAACAACCCGAATATTATTCACGCAATTTGGGACACACACAACGATTATATTTCAAATTAGTGCAAAGCATATCCTTACATATAAGAACGAAAAGTATCAATCCTAATAACTTTCTCTATGAATTCATCCGGTAGTCCAACCAGTATTTCCCCATCCGTTACTATCACCCGCCTCAACCTTGGCAACTTCAAGAGAGGCTCTAGATCCCTCACCCCGGCACATTTCCGCAGATTTATAAATTGCAAATATTGTAGTTTTGCTAGCGGAGATAAATCTGTTACCGAATCACACCCCGCCAAATGTACCTCTTCAAGGTTTACGAGACCACGAAGCGGCCCCAAATCCTTAATATGTGGACAAAACTGAAAATACACTGTTTTCATATTACGCAACTCCGCTAACGCCGAAAGATCACTTATTTTAGTACAACTATCAAAGTCGACGCGATATAACTCCCGTAAGTTCTTCAGTGGGTTGAGATCCGAGATTCCAGAACAACCATCAAAACTTATCCACCGTAACGCCGTTAAATCCGAGATCGGATCCAAATCTGTGACAGCAGAATAACTACCCACAAGATTTTTCAATTCCGTCACCTCGGCAAGTGGTGTCAAGTCCCCCACCCCTTCACATCCCGAAAAATAAATGCTAGTCAGTTCGGTCAACCCAGCTAATGGCGTGAGGTCACTAATTCCTTCACATTGTCCCAGGTCCAACTCTTTTAAGTTTTGTAATTGCGCGAGCGGAGCAAGATCTGTAACTCCAGGGCAGTTCACGAGAGCTAATGCAACTAAGTTACGTAGGTGAGTTATTGGCCCCAAATCCGATATTCCGATGCATTCCTCAAAACTAAGTTGTTGAAGCTCACTAATTCCAATAAGCGGCGAAAGATCAGAAATATTCGGACTACCTATAACCTCCAAATCACTCAGTGCACCTAGTCCGTCGAGCGCGGAAAGATCCTCCAATTGCCTCACAAATCGGCATTTCAAGACGTCCAAGTTTTTAAGGTAAGGGATTCCCGGCAAGAAGGTTTTATCGGTAATTTCGAGATACCCACCTTTAAGTGGGGAATCTAAGAGAACGTCCCGCGCGAAAACCACAGGATCAAAATAGTGCCAAGCCCGCATCAACTCTCGAACAACAGTTATGCGATTATCTTTTCCGTAGGCCCGCAGTTGGTCCAATGCCTTTTCCCCACCAACAAGTTCCAATGTCCTTATGCATGCAGTCGCCACCTTGACGTTTTTTCTATGGTATCCACCTAATAACGGAACCGCCAGTTCGCCTGCCGACGCAAGCGCCCGTGCATCCGACATGTTTTTTGGAGGGATCAATGAGCGAACGCATTTATTTAATTTAAAACGAAGTCTTGGCGACAGCTCTGGAGACGTCTCCAGGCAAGCAACCGCCAATAAATGCAAAGCATGTCGGTGCCGCGGCTCCTTATTGCCACGCTCAAGCAATTTTCCCAGAAGTTCTTCTCTCTGTTCTTTGAGCGCATGACCTGCGGCGAGGGTAATAACTTCACGCCATTGATCATTGCTCGCCTTCTCGACAAGCACTCCTATGTCATTCTCTTCGATTGCGGCTTTGGCGCCCAGAAACTCTTGAAACGTCCGGTGAATGAAATCCACCCGGTCCGCCACAGGCTCTCGCAATACCCCACTACGTTCCAAAAGATATTGCAAGATTTTAGAGGCATCCTGTTCAGGATGAGGCATGAACGCTAATTTTCCTTCGAGTCGCTTTTGAGCCTTCGCCCGGTCGACGTCCAAATAATTGTTTATAAGTAGCCAATACGCCAGATCCTGTAACAATAATTCCTTCTCACGACGTTTCAGTCGCGGGAGTCCTTCTGTGGGGATCTCTCGTTCCACATCGCGGCGATCAAGAAGCATCTCTAATGCTATTCTATAGAGTTCCATCCGATCATTTGGAAGTTGCGTTTTCCGTGCACGATTGAGAGCACACAGCATTGCGCAAAGCAACGGGCTCGTTGCAAGATTCCGGATCTGCCTATTCTCTCTGATTATACCCTTTAATTTGGCCCCAAATCCTATTAGTTCATTTATTTCCTCGGAGTCATTTAATTCCTTTTCTGCCGCTGCATACCAATGGTCGATAAAAATATCAATATCAGGAAGAGTCATGGGTTGCAGTTCGCAATCCTTGAACCCCTCGTTCTCCAACCAGCTTTCACCAACTGCTGGCGGTCGTGATGTCAATATATACTGTGATTCTGGAAAATTAGCTGTCAAATCAATAAGCCATTCGCGTGCTCTCTTGCGTTTCGCTTGTGGAAGTTCGTCGACTCCATCTATAAGCAGAAGAGAACGCCCCGATCGGAGTTGTCTATGCACCCAACCGTTCGGCATTTCTCCAGTAATTGATTCGGCAATGTGGTTTGGTAAATTTTCCGGTGAGGGAAGTCCGCCATCAACGAATCGCCGCAGAGGAATAAAAAACGGTATAGTATCATTCCATTTCGCGAGCGCACCCTCAAAATCACGGCGTGCACTTCTCACAGCAAGCCACTGTAGCAGTGTCGTTTTTCCCGACCCCGCTTCACCTCGGATGAATATTCGCTGGCTATCAGCTAACGCTTTATCGATCTGAACATTTAATGTATCATCATTCTCGCGTTCCGTTCTAACAGATAGACGCTCAGATCCATCTTTCTGGTATCCATCGTGCTCTATCAAGGGACGGCTAGTAGTGTCTGCCTTTCGATCCGCCTTTTCGTCTCTTTCATTTCTAGATCGCTCGACCATGAGTGTAATGTACGCCACGCTTAAATTGTAGCGCGGTATTGCCTCCAACACGGAGAGGCCGAATAATGTCAACCGATCAAGCTTTCTTGCCACTTCTCTCCGATATTGTGTTTCAAAATCTATTTCGCTGCGCGCGCCGTGTTGCGCATATAATGGACTCTTAGGGAGTTCTGACAAAACTTTATTGATAAGTAAGACGATTTCTCCTTCTCGCTTCAAAATCTCCCGGGTCGTAATTAGCGTGAAATCGGGAATTGCGCTGATAATTTCAATCAGATAATTGCAGGATTCACGAAGAATGGCATCATATAAAACCACTGCGGCCCCACTTAGGTCCCGCGTAGCATCAGGAGAAACCTTCCTTAAATGTTGTTCGATACGGATAGGTTCTAGGTCTTTAGATAGAAGAAGTTTATCGGTGATTGTCGATTTGTTAAACGTATCAGCGACAGCCAGTGCTGCAGCCTGTTGCTCGTTCTTTGGTAGGCCGCTGCTCTCGCGCTCAAAGAATGGAGCGAGACTCTCAGCCACTTCTTCGGCAATCCTCTCAAGCTGACGCTCGGTTCGGCGCCGGGAGATGAGGCCGGGAATTTTCTTGTGCAAGATGTCTACTAAACCTAAAGAGATATCTTGGGCGAGTTCCGAGTCCCTTAGCCAGAATTTCAGAGCAGTCTTAGCTACTGCGGTTCCAACGGAGATTGTCAGGATTTCTATCAAAGGCATGGCCGGTTGGCTTTCTACAATTCCAGCAACCGATTGTTCCGACGCGCCCGCTCACCCCGCGGCGGCGAGCTCGCGCAGCAACCGTGCCGCGATGCCGGCGATGGCGCGGCGGCGGTACTGGGGCTGGATCAGCGCCGTGCGCACCGGGCTCGACGCCTTCTGGATCAGCTTCTCGAGGCCGGCCAGGGCCTCGTCGTCGAGCTCGGGCCCGACCAGGGCCTCGCTGCCCGAGACCAGCACGGGCCGCGAGCCCACGCCGGTGAGTGCCACTTGGAGATCGGCGAGGACCCCGTTCTTGGGCCTCAGCGCGATGGCCACGCCGGCGAGCGGGAAGTCGATCGAGCCCCGCACGCGGAGCTTCTGGTAGCCCGAGCGCAAACCCGACGGCGGTGCCGGCAGGCGCAGCGCCACCACCAGCTCGCCCTCTCGCAAGGTCAGGTATTCGATGCCGTCGTCGACGAAGAGGTCGTCCAAGGGCAGCCGCCGCCGTCCCTCGGGCCCCGCCACCTCGAGCTCGGCGCCGAGCACCAGGAGCGCCGGCGCCAGGTCGCCCGAGTAGGCGGCGTAGCAGCGCTTGCTGCTCGGCACCACGTGACAGATCTCGCCCCGGTACTTGAGGCAATAGTCGTTGGCCCGCCGCCACCATTCGCTCTGATTGTAGAAGTAGCAGCGGGTGTCGAGGCAGAGGTTGCCGCCCACCGTGCCCATCGCGCGGTGGGTGGGGCCGGCGACCGAGGCAGCTGCCTGGGTCAGTGCGCCGTAGTGGCGGGCCAGCGCCGGGTGCGTCGCCAGCTCGTCGAGGGTGACCGCGGCGCCGATGGTGAGCCCGGCGTCGCCGGCCTCGAGCGCTCTCAGCTCGTCGACGCCCGAGAGGTCGATCAGCCGCGGCGTCTCGACGAAGCCGCGGCGCATGTTGGGAAGCAGGTCGGTACCGCCGGAGAAGTAGCGCGCCTCCGGCCGCTCGCGCCAGGCCGCCAGCGCCTGCTCGACGCTGGGCGGGCGCACCAGATCGAAATCGGGCAAAAGCTCCATGGCGCGCCCTCCTACTCGGCCGCCGCCGAGCCGCGCTTGGCCTCGCGCTGGCGCTCGGCGATGGCCATGAACAGACGGTCGGGCGTGATCGGGGTCTCGGTCATGCGCACGCCGGTAGCGTCGGCGATGGCGTTGGCCAGCGCCGGCAGGAAGCCGGACAGCGAGCCCTCGCCCGCCTCCTTGGCGCCGAAGGGGCCGCCCGGATCCATGCTCTCGACGATCTTCACCTCGATGTCCGGCGATTCGATGATCGTCGGCACCCGGTAGTCGATCAGGTTGGGGTGCACCGGCAGGCCCTCGTGATAGCGGTCCTCCTCCGAGAGCGCCTGGCCCAGGCCCATCCACACCGAGCCCTGGACCTGGCCCTCGACGGCGAGCGGGTTGAGGGCGTAGCCGCAGTCGTGCGCCACCCACACCTTCTCGACCCGGATCTCGGCGCTGACCGGATCGACGCTCACCTCGACCACCTGGGCGGCGTAGCTGAAGGCGGGCGAGCCGCCGATGGCGGCGCCCCGGTACTTGCGTCCGCCCTGGACCTCCTTGGGCGTCGAGTAAGTGCCCTTGACCGTGATCGGGCCCTCCTCGAGCGCGGCCTTGACCACCTCCTTGTAGCTCAGGCCCTGGTCCTGGCTCCCCGCAACCCGGTAGGACTCGCCCAGGCACTCGATGTCCTCAAGCTTCGCCTCGAGCTTGCGCGCCGCCGCCGAGGCGAGCTCTTGCTTGAGATTCTCGGCCGCGCGGACCGTCGCGTTGCCGACCATGAAGGTGACCCGCGACGAGTAGGAGCCGTTGTCCTTGGGCGTCACGGCGCTGTCGCTCGCCACCACGCGGAGCCGCGAGAGGTCGAGGCCCAAGACCTCGGCGGCGCACTGCGCCAGCACCGTCGACGAGCCCTGGCCGATCTCGGCGGCACCGGTGAGCAAGGTGACGCCGCCGTCGAAGTCGAGCCTCAAGTTGACCGTGGCGTGGGGCTCGCCGGTCCAGTGCACCGGCTTGGCGGCGCCGCTGACGTAGTGCGAGCAGGCCATGCCGAGGCCCCGCCCCGGCCCCAGCGTGCCCTTGCGCTGGGCCCAGCCGCTCGCCGTCTCGACCCAGTCGAGGCACTCGGGCAGGCCATAGGACTGGACCATCAGGTCGTTCTCGGTGAGGCCCATTTCCTTGATGAGGTTGACGCGGCGGACCTCGAAGGGGTCGAGCCCGAGCTCCTGGGCCATGCTGTCCATCAGGGTCTCGAAGGCGTTGCGCACGTTGACCGTGCCGTGGCCGCGCATGGCGCCGCAGGGCGGCGTGTTGGTGAGCACCCGGAAGCCCCGGTACTTGACCGCCGGGAGGTCGTAGATGGCGTAGAGCATCGAGCCGGCGTAGAGGATGGTGACGATGCCGTAGCCCGAGTAGGCGCCGCCGCGCTGCACCACCTCGCACTCGACGGCGGTGAGCCGGCCCTCCTTGGTCATGCCGATCTTGAGCCGGGTGTCGGTCTCAGGCCTACCGCGGTGGCAGATGAAGGTCTCCTCGCGGGTGAGCAGGAGCCGCACCGTGCCATCTGCCGCGCGGGCCAGCATGCAGGCGATGATCTCGAAGCCGAGGGTCTCGGTGCGGGCGCCGAAGCCGCCGCCGATGTGGGGCTTGATGACCCGGATCTGGGACTCGTCGAGCTCGAGGCAGGCGGCCACCTTGAGATGGACGTAAAAGGGCACCTGGGTGCAGGTGCGGATGGTCAGACGCTGGTGCTCGTCGTCCCACTCGGCGAGGGTGGCGTTGGGCTCCATGTGGACATGGTTGACCTCGGCGTTGTGGTAGCGGGCCTCGCGCACCAGCTCCGCGGCGGCGAAGCCGGCGGCCGTGTCGCCGAGCTCGAAATGGGCGTCGCGTTCGATGTTGCCGGGACGCCCGTCATGGAGCTCAATGGCTCCTGAGGCCCGCGCCTCCTCGACCTTGTAGTAGGCCGGCAGCTCCTTGAGCTCGACCTTGATGAGCGCCAGCGCGGCCTCGGCCGTAGCCTCGTCGAGCGCCGCCACCGCCGCCAGCGGCTCGCCGCGGTAGCGCACCCGCTCACGCGCCAACGGGAACTCGTTCATGGCGATGGGCAGGATGCCGAAGGGGACCTTGCAGTCGGCCCCGGTGACCACGGCGGCGACGCCGGGCAGCGCCAGCGCCTCGCTGACGTCGACCTCGACGACCTCGGCGTGGCTCAGCGGGCTCCTCAGGATCCGCCCCACCAGCGCGCCGGCCTCGAGAAAGTCGGCGGTGAACTTGGCCTTCCCCGTCACCTTGTCGACGCCGTCGAGGTAGGGCGTCGGCGTGCCGATGGCGTGGGCCGCTCGAGCCTCGGCGCTCATGCCGCCGCTCCCGCCGCCGCCTGGACCGACTCGATGATCTTCACGTAGCCGGTGCAGCGGCAGATGTTGCTCGCCAGGGCGGCGCGGATCTCACCCTCGTCGGGATCGGGAATGCGCCGCAGGAGCCCTTCCGAGGCCATGATCATGCCCGGCGTGCAGTAGCCGCACTGGGCGCCCAGCTTCTCGTGGAAGGCCCGCTGCAGGCGCGACATGCGGCCGTTCCCGGCCAGCGCCTCGATGCTCTCGACGTGGCGCCCGGCGCAGACGTGGGCCAGGGTGATGCACGAGAACCGCGGCCGGTCGTCGACCAGAACGGTACAGGCACCGCATTCGCCGCCGTCGCAGCCCATCTTGGTGCCGGTGAGGCCGGCGACCTCGCGGAGGTAGTCGTAGAGCAGCATGTTGTCGGCCACCGCGTCCTCGCGAGGCCGGCCGTTGACCATGAGGCGCAAGATCGACTTCATCCCTCTTCCTTCCTCAAATCCCGCACGCGCACCGCTTTGCCCTCGGAGCGCGGCACCTCGCCGGGCGACTTCACGGCGACGCCGCAGGTCACGCCCAGCGTCGCCTTGAGGTGGCCCGACACGGCCTCGCCGAGGCCCCCGTAATGGTCCTCGGCAACGCCGGGCGCCGCCTCGACCTCGATGCTGAGCGCGTCCATCGCGCCATCGCGCGAGACCACCAACTGATAATGGGGCGCGAGGTCGGGGAAACCAACCAGCGCGGTCTCGATTTGCGAGGGGTAGATGTTGACGCCGCGGATGATCAGCATGTCGTCGCAACGCCCGGTGATGCGGGCGATGCGGGCGTGGCTGCGGCCGCAGGCGCAGGGCTCGGACGTGATCCGGGTGATGTCGCGGGTGCGGTAGCGGATTACCGGGATCGCCTGCTTGGTGAGCGTGGTGATCACCAGCTCGCCCTCGGTGCCATGCGGCAGGGGGTCGCCGTTCTCAGGGCTGACGATCTCGCAGAGGAAGTGGTCCTCCCAGACATGGAGGCCGTCGCGCACCTCGCCGCACTCGCAGCCCACCCCCGGTCCGATGACCTCGGAGAGGCCGTAGAAGTCGACCGCACGGAGGCCGAGGATGGTTTCGATCTCGGCCCGCAGCCCCTCGCTCCAGGGCTCGGCGCCCAGCGCCGCGAGCCTCAGGCGGCGGTGGCGGAAGTCGACGCCCGCCGCGCGCGCGACCTCGGCGATGTTGAGGGCGTAGGAGGGCGTCGCGGCCAGCACGTCGGCGTCGAAGTCGGCCATCAACATCACCTGGCGCTGGGTCTGGCCGCCCGACACCGGCACCACCATGCAGCCCAGCCGCTGGGCGCCGTCGTGAAAGCCGAGGCCGCCGGTAAAGAGGCCGTAGCCGACGGCGTTGTGCACCACGTCGCCGGGCCGGGCGCCGGCGCAGGCGAGCGAGCGCGCCATCAGCCCGGCCCAGGTCTCGAGGTCCTCGAGGGTGTAGCCCACCACGGTGGGCTTGCCGGTGGTCCCCGACGAGGCGTGGAGGCGCGCGACCCGCTCGCGGGGCACCGCGAACAGGCCGAAGGGATAGCTCTTCCTGAGGTCGTCCTTGACCGTGAAGGGGAGCTCCGCCACCTGGCCCAGCGAGCTGAGGTCGTCCGCCGCGATGCCCGCGGCCCCGAGCGCACGCCGGTAATGGGGCACCTCGCGCGCGGCTCGGGCGAGGGTCTCCTTGAGGCGCCTGAGCTGCAGCGCCTCGAGCTCGCCGCGCGGCAGGGTCTCGGCCTCGCGCTCGAACATGAAGGTCTCGGCACCGGCGCTCGTCGCCTTGCCCCCCGCGCGGCTCGCCATGCGCTCGCTCCCCCGACCCTCAGGTGGTCCGCCGCGGCGCGCTCGGGCTCAGGCGGCCTCGAGCCGCACCGGCGCGGCGCGAGCGCCCGAGCCCCGGCGCGGCAGCTTGGGCAGCGCGAAGCCCTGGAGGTGACAGATGCGGGTGACCAGGGCGAACTTCCACGTCGCCCCAGCCAAGATCGCGGCGGCACCGGCGAGGCCGTAGGTCAGATAAGTCGGCAGCGCCGGAACCACCACCGCGGCGAGCAACAGCAGCCCCGGCAGCAGATGACCGAAGCCGTGCAGCCACGGCGTCAGGCGGGCGATATCGCGGCGTGCCAGGGGACCGATGCCGACCGCCTCGGCGGTGCTCCGATAGCGCCGCCAGAGCTCGGCGTTGACGATGGCGAGGAGGAGGCCGAAGGCGGCCAGGAAAACCCCGCCCGGGACCGCGCCGGGAATGAGGGCGTGGGCGATGGCGATCAGGCCCGCGCCCTCGTAGAGCCCGGTGAGCGCCAGCATCCAGGGCACCAGCGGGGCCCGCCAGGCGGGCACGCCCTTCGAGGCATAGAGGATGCGCGCCTGACAGACCAGGAAGCCCGCCGCCGCCGCCGCCACCAGCGCGTGGAGCGCGAGCGACGGCCACAACAGGTCCGCCAGCACCAGCGGGTAGAAGGCCGCCACCGCGTAGAGCTCGCGGCTCATCCACGACGACTGCGGCCGTCGCACTGCGTTGAGCGCCCTAAAGGGGCGGCCGATCTTGAACATGAGCGCGCCGAGCCCGAGCGCCATCAGCAGCCCGGCGACGGCGTAAATGAACGGCAGCGCGGCCGCCGTTACCCCGCCCAAGAGATGGACGAAGAAGGCAATCACGGCCAGGCCCGAGGCGAGCCCGCCGAAGACGAAGTTCATCGCCCCTTTGTAGTCCCAGAAGCGCTGGCGGGTCCCGGCCAGCGGGTTCTCGGGCTGGCTCAAGGCCTCGTCGTCGCCGTCCTCGGGCGCCGGGTCGCGGCCCGGAGTGGTGTCGAGCTCATAGAGGTAGCGGATCTGCGGATCGGTGCCGAGCGCCTCGTGCATCTGAAAGCTCGCGTTGTCGCGAACCAGCGTCGAGACATTGCTCTCAGGCTCGGCGAAGTCGCCGAAGTGCAGGGCCTGGGCGATGCACGAGGCGGCGCAGGCCGGGGTCGCCGCCGGATCGACGCCGGGGACCAGCCCCTGGGCCAGGCCGGCGTCGACCCGGTCGACGCAGAAGGTGCACTTCTGGGCCACGCCCTGCCGCTCCGGGTGGGCGACGAAACGCTCCTGCTCGGTCTCGACGCCGTAGTACCAGCGCTGGTCGTGAACGATGGTGCGGGCCTGATAGGGACAGGCGACGGCGCAGGCGGCACAGCCGATGCAGAGGTCGTAGTCCATGGTGACCATGCCGTCGGCGCGTTGCGCCGTGGCGCCGGTGGGGCACACCGGGACGCAGGGCGGTTCGGCGCAATGCTGGCAGCCGACCACCAGGAACAGACGCTCGACGCTGGGGTACTCGCCCTGCTCGACGTCGAGCACCTGGCGCCATTGCACCCCGGGCACGGTCGCGTTCTCGTGCTTGCACGCCACCGCGCAGGTCTGGCAGCCGACGCAGCGGTTGAGGTCGACGACCATCCCCCAGCGGGTCACGCGGCGGCCCTCCTCGGCCCCTCTCCCTTGGACACCTTGACCCGGGCGATGTCCGCGCTCGAGCCGGTGGCGTCGGTGAGCGAGAGCGCCAGCGGGGTCACCGAGTTGAGGCTGGCGAGCTCGAGGTCCTTGGCGAAGGGCGTCGCCCAGTGGTCGAACTGGCCGATCATCAACAGCGTGTCGGGACGGATGCCCTGGCGCAGCACGGCGTAGCCCTTGGTGATCCCGGAGGCCGATTCGATGACCATCGGGTCGCCCTCCTCGAGGCCGAGCTTGCGCGCCGCCTGGCTGTTGATGATCACGCCCTTGTGGCCGGCGATGCTCTGGGCCACCTCGTTGATCAGCGGGATGCCGACGTTGGCGCCCCACGAGTACTGCATGCTGTGGGCCGTGAGGGCCCAGAACGGGAACTCCTCGGGATCGCGCCCGACCTCGCGCGCGTAGTTGATCCAGATGTCGGGGAAGCGCTGGTAGCTCGGCAACGGCTCGTACTCCTCGAGCTGCTGATCCCACCAGGTCACGCCGACCTCGTGCAGCCGGTTGGCGAGCTGGGTACCGTGGCGCTTGATGCGCTCCTGATAGGGCAGCTCGAACCTCAGGCCCAGCTCCTTCATGCGCGGATAGAGGAACCACTCGAGCTCGGGGAACGGGGCAAGCATGAAGGCGTTCTCCTTGAACCACTCGAGGTCGTGGACTTGGGCACCGTCGCTCAGGTCGTGGCTCGCGGCCTTGCACACCCGGTCCCAGATCTCCTCGCGGTCGTAGGCGCGCTCGGGCTCGAGACCGAAGTCGTAGGCGTTCGACTTGAGCCGTATGCCTGCCGCGCCGCGGTTGATGGCCTCGTTGTACTCGCCAAGCAATCCCGTCCGCGCCGCGAGCTCGGTGGCGATGTCGGTCATGTCGCGGCAGTCGACGCCGCTGTCGGCGACCGGCTGACGGATGGTCCAGCCCTGGTGTTTCCAGAAGTTCTCGACGAACTTGGTGCCGCCGATGCGGATCAGCTGCAGGCCCTCGAGGTCGGTGGCCTCGGGCAACAGGATGTCCGCCATGTGGTTGGTCTCGTCGCGGGTGTAGGCGAAGGCGACGATGAAGGGGAACTCGGCCACCCGCTTGGCCACCTCGGGCGCGTCCCACGACGAGATCGAGGGGTTGGTGCGGTAGCAGATCCAGATATCGGGCTTGGTCTGCTTGGGCCAATTGTCGGGCGGCTCTTTTTGAAACAGCCACGGCAGATGGGCCGGCCCGAGCGCCGCCGACCACGGCGAGTTGGCCGCCAGCGGCACCAGGGTGCGGTAGGCGTTGCGGATGTGGGGGTCCTTCTGCCAGCCCTCCCGGGTGGTCTCGTTGAAGGGATGGTCCATGAAGCCGTCGGGGCCCGGCAGCGCCGAGAGCAAGCGGTTGTGGGCCGGGCGCACCAGCTTGACGTTGGTGCCGAGCATGCCGCCCGCGACCTCGAGCGCGCCCACCAGGCAGGCCAGCAGGGTGCGCGCCCAGCACGCCTGGTAGCCGCCCCAGCCGTTGTTGACGGTCTTTCCCAGCACCACCGCCACCGGCCGGTAAGGCAGCGTCTTGCCCTCGATCTCGATGGTCTCGCCGACGCAGGCGTGGGCCAGGTACTCGTCGGCGACCTGGCGGATGCGCTCGGCCGGGATGTCGCACTCGGCGGCGGCCCACTCCGGCGTGTAGGATTCCATGTGATCGAGCAGGAGCTGGAAGGCGGGCTTGACCTCGATCGCCTGGTGCTCCCAGAGCTCGTCGTCGGCGCCGACCTCGACCCCTGAGCAGGTGAAGCTGCCCTCGAGCGCGGGTTCGCCGATCTCGGCGTCGAAGGGCCTGGCGGCGCCCGCCTCGAGGTCCCAGATCAGCGGCTTGCCGCTCGCCTGCTCGCGCAGGTAGTAACCGTTGGGCGCCACCAGATAGGGCGCGTTGGTGTCGCGCCCGAGGAAGGGCAGGTCGCAGACTTGGGCCCAGCCGCGCTCGTGGATGATGCGGTGGATGAGGGCATAGAGAAAGGCGGCGTCGGTCTTGGGCTTGATCGGGAGCCACTCGGCCGAGACCGCGCCGGTGATCGAGAGGTGGGGCTCGACCTGGACCCGCTTGAGCCCGCGCTCGCGGGCGTCGGCCTGGCGCGAGACCCCGACCACCCCGCCCGAGGCCTCGTTGTTGTTGCCGCACGAGATCACGTAGCGGCAGCGCGGGGTGTCGGGGACGACCAGGAAGGCGCGGTGCCAAAGCTCGCCGTAGAGGTGCTCGGAGTGATAGCACTTGACCCCCTGGCCGGCGCCGTAGCCGAGGTCGGTAGGCCCCCAGGCGGCAAGGAAGGCGGGGAAGGTGCCCATGTATTGGGTCGCCGTGCCGCCGCCGCCGAAGCTCAGGGCCAGGCGCGGGAAGCCCGATTCGTCGATCAACCCTTTGTCGCGGATCCCGTTGAGCTTGGCGGCGACGATGTCGAGCGCCTCGTCCCACGAAATGGGCACGAAGCCCGGCTCCTGGTCGCGGCCCTTCTCAGGGTTGGTCCGCTTCATCGGCTGCTGGATGCGGTGCGGGTTGTAGGTCTTCTGGATCAGGCCGTAGGCCTTGACGCAGACCCGGCCCTTGCCGGGATGCTCGTCGGCGATGTCGAAGTTCGACTCGATGCGGGTGGCGATCCCGTCCTCGACCTCGACCTTCAAGAGGTCCGGCCCGGCCACGCACTGGTAGCAGTAGACCGGGACCTGTTTCTTGTCCTCAGCCATGATGGCTCCTTGTCCTCGGGGCCTGAGCTTCTGGCGGGCTGGCGCTCAGGCCTCTCTGAGCTTGGCGACCTTGCCGGCGACCCGCTGCTTGAGCTTGGCGACCTCGACCATGAAGCGCTTGTGGCTGCCCCGCCCGACCTCCTCGAGCGGGTCGCGCACCACCACGTCGAAGCTCACCTGACGGCCCTCGACCCCGGTCACCGTGGCCTCGACCTCGACCCAGGCGTCGAGCGGCGTGGCGCCCGAGTGGCTGATGTCCATGCCGATGCCGACCGAATCCTCGCCCTCCTCGGCATGCGCCAGCAGGAAGTCGCGGCAGGTCCACTCGATGTCGCGCACCAGCTCGGGGGTGGCGTAGATGCGCAGCTCCTCGCCGAGGAAGTCGATGGTCCGCGCCAGATCGATGTCGAAGCGCTTGGCGGCGATGAGCCCGGGCTTGAGCGATTCCTTCATTTCGCATCTCCTCCTCGGCCGGCCGGGCGCCCCCGCCCGGAGGCCCAACCTAGCGCTTTGCCCGCCGCCGCGCCAGCAATGCCGCAGCGCAAGGGAGCGCAAAGCAGCGCACAAAGGAATATAGCGACGGCCCCTCACAAGACTAATCCAGCAAACTCGTACTTTAATACGATTATGGCGGAGGTCAATCTTTCTTGGCACCAACCCCGGGGCTCGCTCGGCGCCGGGCTGCGACGCTCTCCGGTCGCAAATCGAGGCCCCAAGCGAGAGCCTTTGAGCACCTCCCAAGACCGCCCCTTGCCCGCCCGATACGCTTGACGTATAGCGTACATCGGCTAGAGGTGGACATGATTGGAAGCCGCGAGGCGCTTCGCGGCGCTGGCGGTTCTGCTTCGAGTGGCGCGAGGACGGCCCGCACGATGTCGAGTTCGTCGATTACCATTGAGGGAGGCGATTATGCCCCGCGAAGCGATCCATCCCGGTGAGTTCCTCGCCGACGAGCTCGAGGAGCTCGGCCTCAGCGCCGCCGCGCTTGCCCGCATCGTCCGGGTGCCGGCGAACCGGATCTCCCAGATCATCGCCGGGAAGCGCAACGTCACGGCGGACACCGCCCTCCGGCTGGGTCGGTACTTCGGCACCGGACCCAGGATCTGGCTCAACCTCCAGACCGCCTACGAGCTCGATCTGGCGCGACAACGGGCGGGTAAGGAGATCGAGGGCATCCCCAGGCGGGAACCCCAGGCGCGGGTCTGAGCGGGATTTGCGTCAGGGGCGGCGGCCGGCGCCTTGGGCCGCGCGGTTACGCCGTGCGCGCCTTCACCTCTCTTTCATCTGCGCGCCGATAGACCCCGAGCTTGGGTTCGGAGGCGACCAGCAGGCCGCCGGGTACGAGCCGCCGCGCCAGGCGGCGGGCGACGGGCTGGCGCGTCCATAGGCCTCCTTCATCACACTCATGGGGAATTGTCGCTCCATGGGCTGTGCCGATCGACACCGCAGGTCTCAACCTCGGGCAGCCGACCCGATCCACGTTCCTCGCCAACCACAAATGACCCCGAGCCTGGCGAATGGCTTCGCCATCGGGGCGCCGACGCTCGGATCGGCGGCAAACCTCCGCCGCGATTTGTCATGGGGTACGTGATCGCCATCACTGAGCAATGTTCATTTGATTGATCGTTTGGCACTATCTTGCTATCATACAGGAAAATAGATAAGATAATTAATAGCATTTGGTGCTGAAACGTCGGCATGTGGGCGTTGGCACCGGCCAAAGAATTCGCTGTGGCGCACGGGAGGCAGTCGCGCCGGAACGCGAACACGGCGAACGGGGAGGTATCGCTATGTTGAACCTGAACAACGGGCGTTGGATCGCTCGACCGGGCATTCCGGCCTTGGTCCTGGCGGTTGCCCTCTCGGGCTGCTCGTCGTGGATCAACCCGCATGTCACCTGGGATCGCAAGCAGAGCGCCGCCCAGATCGACCTTCATAACGCCATCGACTACGCGCAACGGGCGATCGACAAATACAAGGACGCCGCCGGCGATCAGGCTACGCTGACGACGGTGATGGGCCTCGGTCTCATCCCGCTGGGCGCGGCGGCGCTCGGGTTTGGCATTACCGGCGGCAACCCGAACATCGTTACGGCCCTCGGGCTCGGCGGCGCCGCGGGGTATGCCTCGGGCAGCTGGCTCAGCAGCAAGGATCGTCAATTGATCTATATCGAAGGCATGAAAGCCATGTCCTGTGCCATCGGCGCGGTGCAACCGCTGAATATTCCCCGCAACGAGATCAAGACTGACCTAGATAAACTTAACGCCGCAATCATCAAGGTCGAGAGGGATATTGGATCGGTGAAGGACGTCGAGGAGTACAAGGCAAGCCCGATGGCGAAACAAAACGTTACGACAGCCGAGGCCCTCCTGACTCAATCGAGGACCACCCGTGACGAAGGCACAAAATTGCTCGTGGCGCATTCCCAGGCGGGCATCACCCTGGTGAACGCGGTCGATCGCATCGGCGCGGAGGTCGACAAGGCGATCGCCGGCACCCTACAAAGCCTTGACGCGCTGCCCGGGATCATCGGCAGCCTGTCCGACCTCTCGACGCAGTTCGCCAAGCCAGCCGAGGCGCCGGCGGCCCCGCCAAAACCGTCGGTCATACGGACCGAATTCGTCGACCCCGCATTAAAGGAGCCGCTAAAATCACTGCTAAAAGCACTGAAGGAGTCGTCAAAGGTTTTGGCAAGTCGGGAACAGGCGATCGCTGACGTGATCAGGGTCGTGCTCGAGGCCGATGTCGCGAATGCCCTCAAATCGTGCAACGTCACGGACGTGGCCACGGCGTTCACGGTACAGCCGGCGGGGCCGATCGAGATGAAAAAGGCAGCGGGCGGCAACAAGCGGCTCGTGATCACCGGCGGCAAGCCCCCGTACACGGCGGAGCTACTCGAGGCACCGGTCGAAGGACTCAGAGTTACGCAGCCAGTGCCGCTCGGCCCTCGGGTCCTAATCGAAGTCACCGCGACCAAAGTTACCGTGGCTGACTACAACGTATACGTCTCCGATGCGACGGGAAAGAGTCAAACAGTCGTCATAAGGATTACTGAATGAGGACTAGACAGCGCCAGCAAACCGGCAATATCGCGAAGAAGTACTTTGGATTGACAACGGCGTCTTTGCTTTAGAGAGTCGTCATCATTTACCAAGCGTTGATGCCATCCGGCATCACCGTTGGTCCCGGGATCGTTTCGAGCGGACGCCGCCGGACCTGGATCTCGATAGTGTTCGATTGGCTATGAGTTCAACAGGAGGGTCAAATGGCGGAAAGACACAATAAAAGCGAGAGGGAACTTGTAGATTTGCTACGCAGGAAGGCCCAAGGCTACTTGCGTCTGCCGGGCGTGACCTCGGTCGGCGTTGGGCGAAAAATGCAAAATGGAGAATACACCGACGAGCTCTGCATACAGTTCACGGTCGAGCGAAAGCTTTCACCTGAAGGGCTAATGGCCGAAAACCTGACGCCGTTGCCGGAGAAGATCGTCGACGACGACGGGACCGAGATCCCAATCGACGTTCTCGAGCGGTCGTTCGAAGCATCTTACGAGGTGCTTTCCGAAATCCCCGGCGAAACGCTTGAAGCGGAACGGTCGCCAGGGCAGACACGGCGCAGCCGCCTCGATCCGGTCGTTCCTGGTGTCAGCGTCAGCCATATCGATGGCACGGCCGGCACGTTCGGTGCGGTGGTCAAGGATCGCAAGACAGGCCAGCCGTACATTCTTAGCAACTGGCACGTGTTGCACGGCCCCTCCGGCGCGGTCGGCGACAGCGTGGTTCAGCCGGGCCCGTTCGACGATCCCGACATCCTGAACAACGACGTTGGACGGTTGGTCCGCAGTCACCTCGGGCATGCGGGGGACTGCGCCATCGCCAGCATCGAAGGGCGCAATTTCGAACAGGCGATTCTTGAACTTGGCGTGGTGCCGAGGCGTATTGCACGGGTCGATCTCGACGATCCCGTGGTGAAGTCCGGCAGGACCACGGGAGTGACCTTCGGGATCGTTCGACGCGTCGGCGTCGTAGCCAGCATCAACTACGGGGGAAGCGTGGGTACGCGCCAGATTGGCGGCTTCGAGATCGGTCCCAACTCCGCCAAGCTACCGCCGCGCGGCGAGATTAGCATGGGTGGTGATTCCGGGAGTCTTTGGCTGATCGACACCGACGGTAATGACCAAGACGTTGTGGCAGGATTGCACTTCGCCGGCGAGACGGACCCCCGGCCGTCTGCTGAGCATGCAGTCGCCTGCAATATTCACAGTGTTATGGCAAAACTAAAGATCACGTTTTAGGCGAAGTCACGCCGAGGGCCCAATCTTTGGAGGGTCGTCATTTCGGGAACCAATTGCGCCTTCGACCGCTTCACCCTCCTTGCAGTAGATCCCGAGCCGTGGCACGGGAGGGGCGAAGCATCTGCAGCCTTCCGGCACCGTCTCGTGCTTGCCCAGCAGCAAGACGCCGCCTGGGCAAAGCCGGCGGGCGAGGCGGCGGGCGACGCGGCGCTGCCCCGCCTCGTCGAAGTAGGTGAAGGCGAGGTTGCGGCAGAGGATAAGGTCGAAGGGCCCCTTGGGCATGCGGCGGCGGATGTCCTGGCGGGCGAAGGCGATGCCGGCGCGGAAGCGGGGCCGGAGGCGGTAAAGCTCGCCTTCTGGTTCGAACGCGGCCTCGCGCCACGCCGCCGGCAGCTCCTTGAGGCTGCCGGCGCCGTAGAGGCCGGCGCCGGCGCGGCGCAGCAGGTTGGCGTCGGCGTCGCTCGCGGTCAGCTCGAGGCGCAGCCCGGGAAAACCGCGTCCCGGCCCCAGCTCCCAGAGGATCTTGAGGCTGTAGGGCTCCTCGCCGCTGGCGCAGCCCGCGCTCCAAGCGCCAAGCGTCTCGCGCCCCTCGGCCTGGGCGCGCCGCGCGAGCTCGGGCAGAACCCGGGCGCCCAAGTGCTCGAACACGCCGCGGTCGCGCCAGAAGCGCGAGATGGTGATCCGGCAGAGGCTATCGAGGACGTCCCACTCTTCGGCCTCGTGCTCGAGGTAGGCACGGTAGGCGGCGACTTGGGCCAGGCCCAGCGCCGTCATGCGCCGCGCCACCCGCTTGCACACCTGGCGCCGCACCTTGCGGAAGCCGGGCCAGCGCAAGCCCAGCCGGGGCAGCGCCCAGCGCAGCAAGGCGACGCAGTCGGCGTCGGTCATCGCTGCTGCCGCGGTGACGGGGCGCCGGCGGGCGGCGGCTAACCGCCCCCCTCGTGCGTGGCGCGCCGCTCACTGCGCCGGCAGGTTCGAGTTGAAAATATCGGCCAGCACCTTCCAGACACCGTCCACCTTCTTCCATACCACCACGTACTTGCCCTGGTCCTCGACCCGCCCGCCCTCGCCGTCGAAGGCCAGCGCATAGGTGCCGACGTCGGAGGCCAGGTCGGCGGCCTCGGCGACCTCGATCCGCGTCGGCTCGAAGGTCAGCGAGATCCCGGGCAGACCGAGCAGCCCCGCCCAGGCCTCGGCGATTCCCTCGCGCCCCTCGACCAGCGGCGCGTTGGGAGCCAGGAACATGCCGTCGGCGGTGTACATCTGGGCGATGGCCGGGGCGTCCTTGGCGGCCACCGCCGCCACCCACTTCGCTTCGAGCTCGCGGATCAGCTGCTCCTGGACCATGGAGCCAGCCGCCGCGGCCGACCCGGCCACGGCGAGAACGGCGCTCACGCCAACCACGGCGCCGAGAAACTTTCTTGAAATCGACTGCATTTTGGCCTCCCTCTGGTTCGATGTATCGGCCCGCCCCCTGCGCGAGCCCGCACCTGACGGCGCCATGGGCGCTTGCCCGATCGCCGCCATCGTTCAAGAAAATAGCCCCTTGGGATACCATGTCCAGCCGCTTCGTGGGCAGCGCGGCGGGCTCTCGGGGCCCGGACAAGGAGAGGACGCGAAGATGAGTGAGGATGCAAAGCCGAGGCCGGCGAAGGTCGCTCTCGACGAGGTCGAGTGGATGGAGCGGGAAAGCGCCCCCACCCGGGTGCGCATCAAGCGGCTCATCACCCGCGGCCGCCAGGGGGCGGAGCTGATGCAGGGGGTGTGCATCATGGAGCCCGGCGAGGAGACCAACCTGTGGTCGTCGCGGGACCGGGACACGGGCGCGGTCGATCACCGCTACGGCCCGGTCGAGGAGACCTATTTCGTGGTCAGGGGACGGCTCAAGCTGATCTGGGACGAGGGCGAGATCGCCTTCGGGGCCCTGGACTCGATCTACCTAGTGGATCGAATCTAACACTTGGTGCCCGCGTTTGACGGCAGCGATGATTT
>CBDUZE010000034.1:0-49013 GCA_965371625.1 uncultured Alphaproteobacteria bacterium | reverse complement strand
CGCCGCGGCTACGCCATCCCTTTGACGAACCCCGAGCGCCGGTCCAGCTCCAGTTTCTGGACCACGGCGCCCTCGGCGCTAGAGCAATTCCAGGTCGCCTGGAATCGCTCTAGATTTTTTTCGCTCACGGCAGCGGACCCGAGGGTCCGCGCCTGCGCGGGCGCGCCGGACGACCGGCGGGCCCGAGGGTCCCCACCGGCGCGGCCTGAGAGCGGTTCCAATTGACCTGGAACCGCTCTAACGATCTGGGCGACGATGGTGTCCTCGTCCTTGTTCCTCGGCGCTCCCCGCCACGAGGCGTTTGCAGCCCAGCCAGGCGAGGCCGTGCTCGAGGAAGTGGCGCGGGTCGTCCGCAGAGAGATGCCGGATCGGCGTCACCCGCATGGCGACCCCGGGACCCATCATACCCGGGCCCATCATTCCCTGGCCCGTACCGCCGCCATCCAGCCAGACCTGCGTCTCATGACAGGTCCCTTCGTGCGGCTTAGAGCGGTTCAAGGTCAATTGGAACCGCTCTCAGGCCGCGACTGCGGCCCGCCGGTCCTCCGGCGCGCCCGCGCAGGTGCGGACCCTTGGGTCCGCTGCCGTGAGCGAAAAGAATCAAGAGCGATTCCAGGTGACCTGGAATTGCTCTAGTCGTGGTGGTCTCCCTCTTCGTGTTCATGCCCCACCTCCTCCTGGTGCGCCGGCTTCTCGCCGTGGTCGTGGTGCATGAGATTCATCAGGGCGGGCGGGATGTCCTGCGCCGAGAACTTGTGCTGCTCCTCGTCGTCGTGGACGAAGGCGATGATGTCGGCGAGATCCTGGCCGCTGAAAAGAATCTGCTCGCCGAGCGCCTCTTCTTGCGCGGCGATCATGAACGGCGCCATCGCCCACATCTTGGCCGCGAAGTCGAAGGGGTTCATGAACGCGTCCATGGTGTGGGCGTCGAGGTTGGTGGCGTCGTGGCCGCCGACCCCGTTGATCGCGTGACAGGCGAAGCACCCCTTGGTCACGAACAGCTTGCGGCCACGCGCCGGATTCATGAGGGGCATGGCGAGGCGCGTCCTGCCGCGGCGAACCCCGACGTCCGACTCCTCGTGGCTCCGCGCGGTGGCGGGCGGCGCGGTGGCGGGCTCGGCCTCCTCGTGCTTTTGGGCGCTCGCGGGTTCGGGAGTGGCGTGCTTCTCCGTCCCGTGGCCCCAGGCCGGCAGCGCTACCAATACCGCCACGGCCAGGGCGGCGAGAGCCGCCGTAACAAGGTGCCGCGCGGTGGCGAGATCGACTGTCACGGGTCTCTCCTTGACTGTTGAATCGGCGCGAAACGCTTGGGCGGCCCAACTCGCTGTTCGACCCGGGATGATATTCCGCGCTCTCCTCGTAAACATTGATCTAAATCAATATTCGCGAGGGCCTCGGACGGTCAAGATTTTCTTGGCGCGCGGGCGCGGGCGAAGGGCGAGATATGTGGCGCGGTCAGGACCGTCCGCCCCTCGCCGATGTTCCGGCAGCGTGGCCGGGAGCGCTTACTCGAATGCCTCGACCTTGTCCTGCAGCAGGGTGATGAGGCCGTCGAGCTCGCCGCCCGAATTGCGGATCACCGAGCTGAACTCGTCGCGCTGGGTGATCAGCATGCTCACGCCCTCGACGATGACGTCGATGATCTTGAAGCCATCGGCGTAACCGCGCAGGCGCCACGACACCCGGGTGGGCTTCCCCTCGGGCCGCACGATGGTGCTGAAGACGATGGTGTCGTGCTTACCCTCGGCGCGCGAATTGGTGATCTTGAGCTGCTCTCCGGCGAAGCTCGAGAAACGCTTCGAGTAGCTCTTGACGATGAAATCGCGGAACACCTGCTGGTATTCCTGGCGTTGGTCCTGGGTAGCATTGCGCCAGTGGCGGCCGAGCACGAAGCGGCTGACCGTGGGGAGGTGGAAGCCGCGGTCGAAGAGACGCCCCAGCTTATTCTCGCGCTGCACCGCGGAGAGGCCCTCGTCGGCGAGGATGGCGATGGCGTCGTCGCCGAGCGATTGCATGAATTGGCGCGCCGATTCGTCGCCGCGCGCCGGCCCGGGCGTCCCTATCGCGGCCGCGGCCAGAAAGACGGCAAGCGCGACGACGACCGTCCGGCGCGGCACCACGGGAAAGCGCTCCTCAGTTGTCTTGGAGCAAGGAGGCCTGTTCTTTGGCCTCGTCCTCTTCGAACTCGAACTCGAGACTGATAGTCGGAATGGGAATGGTCGGCGGCGCCGCCCCGTCGCGGATCTCATCGTTACGACGCTGCCGGTAAAGGCTGCGAATGGTGGCGTAGAAATCGATCGAGGTTTCCTCGATCTCGTCGAGCGACTCGATGTGGCGCGAGCGCTCGTCGACGGCCCGCGTCGCGGTGCGCCCGAGGCTGATAAGGACCGCCACGTCGAAGAAGTTGAAGGGGTCGAAGGCAACGTTGTCCACCGCCAGGCCGATGGCGTCCCTGGGCGGCGCGGGGCCGAGGATCGGCACCACCAGATAGGGACCCTCGCCGAACCCCCAGACCGCGAGGGTCTGGCCGAAATCCTCGTCGTGGAAGGCCACGCCGACGCCCTGGCCGTTCGCACCCGGATCGCCGACCAAGTCGAAAAGTCCGCCCATGCCGAGGCTGCTGTTGAACAGGAAGCGGTGGACCGTTTGCCCGGCCCGGCCCGGCTTACCCTGCAGGATATCGTTGGCGAGGATGACCGGGGTGCGCAGGTTGTTGAGGAAATTCCTGACCATGTCGCGGCCGGGCGCGGGCACCACGGCGCGATAGCCCTTGGCGACCGGCTTCAAGATCTTGCGGTCGAAGCCCAGGTTGAAATCGAAAATGGCGCGGTTGAGGCTCTCCAAGGGATCGTTGAAGTCATCGGTCGCATCCTGCGCCCAGGCGCTGCCCGCAGCCACGGCGATGGCCACGACGAGTGCCGCCGCACGTCCCACGTTACGCACCTGCCCCTTGAAATTTTCTCTCATTTTCGAGTGCCAGCCGACTTTTCCTGCCCACCAAGTCTTCAATTACGATCATACGACATAGCGCAAAGTCAAGGCGAGTTCAATTAAATTACTGTTGGTGCCGGGGGCGGCTGGGGTCGGGACTCGGACTTCCGAGCCCCGGACAGCCTCGCGAACTGCCGCACCGGCCCCGTTCCGCCCAAGCACGGTCGGGCCGAGAGCTGGAAATCGGCGGCGTGGGGCGCTATGAAGGGAGGCGGGCCGCGTCCGGTCCGCCGAGACGGGAGAAAGCCGCTTGAGCGACGCCGTCATGGTCGAGACGCCGTCGGGCAAGAGCGCGGGCGACGAGAACTTCCCCGTCGGCTCGTGGTTGCTGCCGGCGCGATCGCGACCCCATATCGCTTGCTTCTATGCCTTCGCCCGGGCCATCGACGACATCGCCGACAACCCCGATCTCGGGGCCGAGGACAAGGTGGCCCGGCTCGACGGCTTCGAGGCGGCGCTGATCGGCGCCAGCGCCGATGATCCCGCCTACCGCAAGGCCCACAGCCTGCGCCGCAGCCTGCACGAGACCGGGGTGACGCCGGAGCACGGCGTCGATTTGCTCTCGGCCTTCAAGCAGGACGCCACCAAGCTCCGCTACCGCGACTGGGACGAGCTTATCGATTACTGCAACCGATCGGCGGCGCCGGTGGGGCGATACCTGCTCGACCTCCACGGCGACTCGGGCGCGGGCTATCCGGCTTCGGACGCGCTCTGCAACGCGTTGCAGGTCATCAACCATCTCCAGGACTGCAAGCAAGACTATCTCGACCTCGATCGGGTCTATCTGCCGCTCGAATGGTTCGAACGCTCGGGCGCCACGGTGGCCGAGCTCGCGGCAGCCAAGGCGAGCCCGGGCGTGCGCGCAGTGCTCGACCTTGCGCTCGATGGCGTCGAGGTCTTGCTGGCCCGGGCCCGGGCGCTCCCCGGGGACCTCATGAGCCGCCGCCTGGCCATGGAATCGGCCGCCATCCTCGCCATCGCCGAGCGCCTGACCGAGCTCTTGCGGCGGCGCGACCCGCTGGCGCAACGGGTCGAGCTGTCGCGGCCGCAATTTATGGTTTGCTGTCTGCGGGGCGTGCTGCGAACGGTGCTCTGGAACTGGACGCGGGCGGTAACGTTGAGCTAGGGATATCGGTCCTCGCTAATGACGGCAGCGGAGCGGCGGCTAGACCATGACGGCACGGGGAGGGAACGGGTGATGGCACGGCGGGAACTCGGTGGGGCCGAGATCGAGGCCTACCGGCGTGACGGCTTCGTCGTCGCGCGGGGGCTCTTCGACCGGGGCGAAATGGAACAGATCGCCGCCTGGACGGACGAGGTCGAGCACTGGCCCGAGGTTGCGGGGCGCCACATGATGTACTTCGAACAGAGCCTTCTCGAGCCCGGAACGCGGATGCTCAATCGGCTCGAGAACTTCTATCCCCACCATCCCGGTTTCGCGGCCCTGTGTGATGGCGAAGCGCTCAAGGGCAATGTGAGTTCGCTGGTGGGCGAGCCGGCGGTGCTGTTCAAGGAGAAGATCAATTTCAAGCTGCCCGGCGGCGACGGCTTCAAGCCCCATCAGGATCAACAGGCGGGCTGGAGCACCTACGCCCCCTGGTTCGTGACCGCGCTGGTCAGCATCGACGAGGCCACGATCGAGAATGGTTGTCTGGAACTTGCCGCCGGTCGTCACAAGGAGGGGCTGATCGGGGCGGAATGGACCCCGCTCAGCCAAGCGCAGCTCAGCGAGAGCGAGTTCGTGAAATGCCCCACCAGACCGGGTGACGCGGTGTTCTTCAATTCCTACGCCCCGCACGGCTCGAAGCCCAATCTATCGGCTACGAGGCGGCGGGTGCTTTACGTCACCTACAATGCGGTCAGCCACGGCGACCACCGCGTGCGCTACTACGCCGACAAGCGCAAGAGCTACCCGCCCGATATCGAGCGGGAGCCCGGCAAGACCTACGCCTACAGGGTCTAGGCGGGTATGGTGGCCGCCGCGGGGGCGGTGTCGAGATGAGCCTATTCTTTATCACCCTGGCGGCGCTGCCGGTGGCGCTGTGGCTGTGGCTGCTGTGGTTCCGGAGCAGATTCTGGCGCGCCGACCAGCGGCTCGATGAGGATACCTCGGGGCCGAGGAGTTGGCCCGGCGTTGCGGCGGTGGTGCCGGCGCGCAACGAGGCCGCGGTGATCGGCCGCGCGGTGACCTCGCTGATCAAGCAAGACTATCCGGGCGAACTCGTGCTCGTGGTCGTCGACGACGGCAGCGAGGATGGCACGGCCGCGGTAGCCGAGAAGGCGGCGGCCGAGGCCGGGGCCAGCGACCGGCTCATCGTGGTCCGGGGCGAGCCGGCGCCGCAGGGGTGGAGCGGCAAGCCATGGGCGCTGGAACAAGGGGTCCGGCGGGTCCAAGGGCTTGCCCCCGAGGCCGCATTTCTCTTGTTGACCGACGCCGACGTCGAGCATCACCCGGCCAACCTGAGGCAATTGGTGGCAAAGGCTCACTCAGGCGGTCTGGATCTGGTGTCGCTCATGGTGATGCTGCATTGCCGCTCGCCCTGGGAGCAGCTCTTGATCCCGGCCTTCGTGTTCTTCTTCCAGAAGCTCTACCCGTTTCGACGCGTCAACGACCCGCGCAAGCGCACTGCGGCGGCGGCCGGGGGCTGCATGCTGCTGCGCCGCGAGGCCTTGGTCCGGGCCGGCGGCATGGAGGCGATCCGGGGCGCGCTGATCGACGACTGCGCCATTGCCCGCGCCGTCAAGGCCCGCGGCGCGGTGTGGTTGGGGCTTAGCGACAGCACGCGGAGCCTGCGCCCGTACCGGAACTTAAGCGCAATCTGGGACATGGTGGCGCGCTCGGCCTACGATCAGCTCGGCTACTCGCGGCTCATGCTGTGGGCCGCGGTCGTCGCCATGGCCCTCGCCTATCTGGTGCCGCCGCTCGCGGCACTGGTTGGCGCCGTGGTCGGCGAGGCCCGGGTGGCGCTCCTGGGCATCGCGGCCTGGCTCCTGATGATGCGCTGCTACCGGCCCACCCTGAAGCTCTACCGGCGGCCCTGGCTGTCGGCCCTCGACCTGCCCGTGGCCGCCTTCCTGTACATCCTCATGACCGTCGATTCGGCGCGCCGCCACGGGCGCGGCGATGAGGTGAAATGGAAAGGCCGCCCGTACGTCGACGCGAAACGGTGGGGCAGCGACGCTTGAGGCCCGCAACGGGGTGGAAATAGCGCGCCATCCCGGTTAAAGCTTTAGCTCGAAGTACCGGGAGGCGGGCGGGCTACGGCTCTTGCCGGGCGGCGGACGAGATGACTGTAGAGACGGCTCCGAGGGCTGGGCGGGAGGTCGTGTGGCCGCCAGAGGACGCGGAGGCCCTAGACCACGTTCGCGCCGTCGCCGCTGCCTCGGGTTCGTCGTTCTACCTACCGATGTGGTCGCTGCCCAAGGTCCGGCGCAACGCCATGTTCGCTGTCTATGCTTTCTGTCGCGAGGTCGACGACATCGTCGACGAGGCGGCGCCCGTGGCCGAGAAACGAGCGCGGCTCGCCTCTTGGCGTCACGAAATCGAGGCTCTGTTCGAGGGCCGGCCGGCGCAAATCACGGCGCGTGCCCTGGCGCTGCCGTGCCTCCGCTTCGGCCTGGAAAAAGAGGCCTTCCTGGCCCTCATCGACGGCATGGAGATGGACGCGGCCGAAGACATCCGGGCCCCGGCGCTGGCCGAGCTCGAGCTCTATTGCGCGCGCGTGGCGGGCGCGGTGGGGCGGCTCTCGGTCCGGGTCTTCGGCGCCACCGAGGCGGCGGCGGACGAGGTGGCTTACGAGCTCGGTCAAGCGCTGCAGCTCACCAACATCCTGAGAGACCTCGACGAGGACGCCAGCCGCGGCCGTCTCTACCTGCCACGCGAGCTGTTGGAGGCGCAAGGCGTCGGCGAGCGCGATCCCCTGGCCGTGCTCGGCCATCCCGCGCTGCCCGGCGTCTGCGCCGACCTGGCGGCATTGACCCGCCAACGCTTCGCCAACGCGGCCGCCGCCCTCGACAAGTGCGCGCGTGGGCCGATGCGGCCCGCCTTCGCCATGATGGAGGTCTACCGCCGCATCCTCGATCGCCTCGAGGCGCGCGGCTGGACCCGCCTCGACGAGCGCGTCCGTCTGTCCAAGCCCGAGAAGCTCTGGATCGCCTTTCGCCACGGCGTGCTCTGAGATCGCCAAGCGTCATGTCGCTGGTCCACATCGTCGGCGCCGGGGTCGCCGGCCTCGCCTGCGCGGTGAGGCTGGTCAAGTCGGGCCGCAGGGCCGTGGTCCACGAGGCGGCCCCTCAGGCCGGTGGTCGGTGTCGCTCGTTCTTCGACGAGACCATTGGCCGCCGCATCGACAACGGCAACCATCTCTTGCTCTCGGGAAACAGCGCGGCGCTGGCCTACCTCGGCGAGATCGGCGCCGCCGACAGCCTGAGCGGGCCGCCCCGGGCCGCCTTTTCGTTCGTCGAGCTTGACAGCGATCGGCGCTGGACGGTGCGGCCCAACGCCGGGCGTCTGCCGTGGTGGTTGTTCGTGCCCTCGCGCCGGGTGCCCGACAGCAGTGCCGCAGATTACTTGCGCGGCCTGGCCCTGGCGCGCGCCGGGCCCGAGACCACGGTCGCCGATTGCTTCGACACCGGCAGTTCGCTCTATCGCCGCTTCTGGGCCCCGCTCGCCGTCGCGATGCTCAACACCGAGCCCGAGGCAGCGGCGGCGCGGCTTCTGTGGCCGGTCGTTGTCGAGACCTTCGGCCGCGGCGAGGCGGCGACGCGTCCGCGCGTCGCCGCCGAAGGCCTGTCGCAAAGCTTCGTCGATCCGGCCCTCGCCACCATTGCCGCCGAAGGCGGCGAGGTACGCCTCTCCGAGCGCCTCCGCGCCATCGAGAGTTCGGACGCTCGGATCGTCGGCCTCGACTTCGGCGACCGCCGCGTGGCGCTGGGACCCGGCGATAGCGTGGTCCTCGCGGTACCCCCGGCCAACGCCACCGAGCTGGTGCCGTTCGTCGCGGCGCCCAAGACCAGCCGCCCCATCGTCAACGCCCATTTCCGCCTCGAGCGGGCGCCGGCGGCGGGGCGCGGCGCGCCTATCCTGGGCCTGATCGGCGGCACCGCGCAGTGGCTGTTCCTGCGCGGCGACGTGGTCTCGGTGACGGTGAGCGCGGCGCGAGACCTGGTGGAGGTGCCGGCGAAGGAGATCGTCAGGTTGCTGTGGAACGACGTCGCGCGCGCGCTCGGCCTCGACGCCGCGATGCCGCCGCCCTGCCGCGTGGTCAAGGAGCGGCGCGCCACCTTCGCCCAGGTGCCGGCGGAGCTTCCCCGTCGGGCGCGGACGCGAACCCGGCTCGACAACCTCTTCCTCGCCGGCGACTGGACCGATACCGGCCTGCCGGCGACTATCGAGGGGGCGATTCGCTCTGGCCATGCGGCCGCCGAGGCGGCGACCCTGGCGCAATCACCTGTAAGTTGAATAATGCCGCTACTCAGGTCTATAATCGAAACATATCACCGTCGGGTAACACTATCTTGTAAAGCGAAATCTTGACATTATTGTTTTTGTAGAGGAGCTTAACCCCGCCGCGGGGGCGGCGCGCCAATCGGCGTCCATGGCGACTGCAGATCTGGAAGATAATGAACCTAACGAACTGGGTCGGCGACGCACGTGATCTGTCTGCCGGTGTGAATGCTTGGGACGAGGCCGCACACCTGGAAGCGGTGATAGACGAGGTCCGCGACGCCCTCGAGGAACGGCAGGACAAGGACGGCGGCTGGGTTTTCGAACTCGAGGCCGATGCCACCATCCCCTCCGAGTACATCCTGCTCGAGCACTTCCTCGACGAGATCGACACGGAGGTGGAGGCGAAGCTCGCCGTCTACCTGCGCGAGAAGCAAGCTGAGCACGGCGGCTGGCCGCTCTATCACCAGGGCGAGTTCAACATCAGTGCCAGCGTCAAGGCGTACTATGCCTTGAAGCTGGTGGGTGACGACGTCAACGCCCCGCACATGAGGCGGGCTCGGGAGGCCATCCTCGCTCACGGCGGGGCGGCGACCTGCAACGTCTTCACGCGCACGACGCTGGCGCTATTCGGGCAGGTGCCGTGGCGCGCGGTGCCGGTGATGCCGGTGGAGATGATGCTGCTGCCGCGCTGGTTCCCCTTCCACCTGAACAAGGTGTCGTATTGGAGCCGCACGGTTTTGGTGCCGTTGATGGTGCTGATGGCCTTCAAGCCGAAGGCGCGCAACCCGCGCGGGGTGGGGATTCGCGAGCTGTTCGTGAAGCCGCCCGAGGACGTGCGCACCTATTTGACCAATGCCACGGGCGAGCGACTCGGCGACTTGTTCATTTACCTCGACAAGGTGCTGCGGATCGTCGAGCCGGCGTTCCCGAGAATGCTCCGGGCGCGGACCATCGATATGGCCATGCAGTTCGTTTGCGAGCGGCTCAACGATGAGCATGGCCTTGGCGGAATCTTTCCCGCCATGGCCAACACGGTGATCGCCTTCGACGCCTTGGACTACCCCAAGGACCACCCCGACGTGGTGAGGGCGAAGGAGGCGATCCGCAAGCTGCTGGTGCTCAACGGCGAAAAGGGCTACTGCCAGCCCTGCCTGTCGCCGGTTTGGGATACCGGCCTCTCGGCGCTGGCCATGATGGAGGCCGGCGAGAGGAACGGCAGAGCGGTGGTGCGCCGGGCCACGAGCTGGCTCGCCGAGCGCGAGATCACCGAGGTCAAGGGCGACTGGGCGGTCTGGCGTCCGGACCTCGAGCCCAGCGGTTGGCCGTTCCAGTTCGGCAACTCGCATTACCCCGACGTCGATGACACCGCGATGGTGGTGATGGCGCTCGACCGCGCCGGCGACCCGGATCACCGCGAGGCCGTCGAGCGCGCCGCCCGGTGGGTGGTCGGGATGCAGAGCGAGAACGGTGGCTGGGGCTCCTTCGACGCCGACAACACGTACTACTACCTGAACAGTATCCCCTTCGCCGACCACGGCGCCTTGCTGGACCCGCCCACCGCGGACGTTACCGCGCGATGCGTCAGCATGTTGGCACAACTCGACGCCAAGCGCTTCGCCGAGCCAATTGCCCACGGTCTCGCTTACCTGCGCGAGACCCAAGAGGCCGACGGCTCGTGGTTCGGACGCTGGGGCACCAACTACATCTACGGCACCTGGTCGGCGCTCTTGGCCTTCAATGTGGCGGCCGAGGACCCGGCGGCGGCGCACATCCGCAAGGCGGTGGCGTGGCTCGAATCGCGGCAGCGCGAGGATGGCGGCTGGGGTGAGGACGGCGCCACCTACTGGGCCGATCACAAGGACGAGTGCAAGGCGAGCACGGCCTCGCAGACGGCCTGGGCGCTGCTCGGGTTGATGGCCGCGGGCGAGGCGGAGAGCGAGGCGGTGAAGCGGGGTATCGCCTACCTCTTGAAGGCGCCGCGCAACGGCGACGGCGGATGGGAAGAGGAGTGGTTCACCGCGGTCGGCTTCCCGCGGGTGTTCTATCTCCGCTACCACGGCTACCGCACCTACTTCCCGCTGTGGGCGCTGGCCCGCTACCGCAACCTCAAGAGCGGGAACGCCAACACCACGCCTTACGGCATGTGACGCGACTCGGCATCGTCACCGGCCTGAGTACGGAATCCGCCTGCATCCAGCGCGCGGCGGCGCCGCTTCCCGAACCCGAGCGACCCCTGACCTTCAGCGCCGGCGGTAGCGCCGAGCGCGCCCGAGAGGGGGCCGAGCGCCTGCTCGCCGAGGGCGCCGACGCGCTCGTGAGCTTCGGCATCGCCGGCGGCCTCGACCCGCGTCTGAGGGCCGGAGCCGTGGTCCTCGCCGACGCGGTGCTGGATCCCGACGGCGGACGCATCCTCACCGATCAGGGCTGGCGCGACAGCTTGCGGCGGCGCGCCGAGACCGCCTTGCCCGTGACCGTAGCCGCCCTGGCCGGGGTGGACCGCGTGGTGGTCTCGGCCGCGGACAAGCGGGCCCACTTCCGGGCCACCGGGGCGGTGGCGGTGGACATGGAGAGCCACGGGGTGGCGCGGGCCGCGGCGGCGGCCGGCGTCCCCTTCCTGGTGCTGCGGGCGGTGGCCGATCCCGCCGAGGGCGAGATCCCCTGGGCGGCGCGCTCGATCATGGCGCCCGACGGGCGGGTCAACACGCGCCGGCTGGCGGCGCGGCTCGCGGTGAGGCCGTGGCAGATCGTGCCGCTCTATCGCCTGGCGCGGGACAGCCGCGCCGCGCTGGGCGCTTTAGGCCGCGTCGCTGCGCTCGACCCCGCCCGCCTTGCCCTGGTCTAGCTCGCTCACGAAGGCATCCACCTGCCCGGCGAAGACGTAGACCGCGCGGCGCGCCTTCTCGAGCGGGATTTCGGGCGCCATTTCGCCCTCGGTGTCGGGCCCCTTGAGCGCCACCTTGAGTGCCTCCAGGGGGTGCGCGACGCTGTCGGCGATGGCCGTCGGCTCGTAGCCCGAGTGCACCATGCAGTCGGCGCATTTCTCGTAGTTGCCGCTGCCGTAGGCCTCCCAGTCGGTCTCCTCCATGAGCTCGGCGAAGGTGGCGGCATAGCCCTCGCCCAACAAATAGCAGGGCCGTTGCCAGCCGAAGATGTTGCGCGTTGGGTTGCCCCACGGCGTGCAGCGGTACTGCTGGTTGCCGGCCAGGAAGTCGAGATAGAGCGGCGAGTGGTTGAGCCGCCAGCCGCGGCCCTTGCCGAGCTTGAAGATCTCGCGGAAGAGCTGCTTGGTCTTGCGGCGGTTGAGGAAATGCTCTTGGTCCGGCGCCCGCTCGTAGGCGTAGCCCGGCGAGATGGTAGCGCCCTCGACCCCGAGCTCGCTGACGAAGTCGAGGTAAGCGGCCACCGCCTCGGGCTCGGCGCCCGCGAACAGGGTGCAGTTGACGTTGATGCGAAAGCCCCGCCCGTGGGCCCGCTCGATGGCCTTGACGGCACGCTCGAAGACGCCCTCCTGGTTCACCGCCCGGTCGTGCTCCACGGCCAGGCCGTCGAGGTGGATCGAGAAGGTGAGGTAGGGGCTGGGCTCGAAGAGGTCGAGCTTCTTCTCCAGCAAGAGCGCGTTGGTGCAGAGATAGACGAACTTCTTGCGCTTGACGATGGCGGCGACGATCTCGGCGATCTCCTTGTGCAGGAGCGGCTCACCGCCCGGAATCGAGACCACCGGCGCGCCGCATTCGTCGACCGCGTCGAGGCACTCCTGAACGCTGAGGCGCCGGTTCAGGACGCTGTCCGGATAATCGATCTTGCCGCAACCCGGGCATGCCAGGTTGCAGCGGAACAGCGGCTCGAGCATCAGCACCACCGGGTAGTGCCGCCTCCGCCTGAGATGCTGACCGAGCACGTAGGCCCCGACCCGGAGCTGTTGCCGTAATGGAACCCCCACGATACCTCCGACCTCCACCAGTCTCTCTGTCACCGTGCCGTGGCGCGCCGCTCCGCTCCGGCGTCGCTCTCAGGGCGATACCTCGATCAGTTCCTTGGGCAGCCTGAAGTGCACGTTCTCCTCGTTGCCCTCGACGGCGTCGACCGCGATCTTGGCGAACTCCGCGAGGCCGTCGATGACCTCCTGCACCAGCACCTCGGGCGCCGAGGCGCCGGCCGTGATGCCCACCGACCCGACACCCTTGAACCAACTCCGGTCGAGGGCGCCGGCGTCGCTGATGAGGTAGCTCGGCACCCCCATCTCGGCGCCGATCTCGCGCAGCCGGTTCGAGTTGGAGCTGTTCTCGGCCCCCACCACCAGCAGCAGGTCGACGTCGCTGACGAGCTCGCGCACCGCCTGCTGGCGGTTCTGGGTGGCGTAGCAGATGTCCTTGACGTCGGGTCCCACGATCTCGGGGAAGCGGGCGGTCAGCGCCTCGATCACGGCGCGGGTGTCGTCGACGCTAAGGGTCGTCTGGGTGACGTAGGCGACCTTCCTGGGGTCGCCCACGTTGAGCTCGGCCACGTGCTCGACCGAGGACACCAGGTGCACCGTGCCCGGGATGCGCCCCATCGTGCCCTCGACCTCGGGATGGCCCTCGTGGCCGATCAGCACCACCTCGTAACCGGAAGCGGTGTAGCGCTGGCCTTCCTTGTGCACTTTGGCCACCAGCGGGCAGGTGGCGTCGATGACGGGGAGCTCGCGCAGGCGCGCGTCGTCGGCCACCTTCTGCGACACGCCGTGGGCGCTGAACACGGTGATGGCGCCGTCGGGCACCTCGGTGAGCTCCTCGACGAAGCGCGCGCCCTTGGTTCGCAAGTCCTCGACCACGCGCTTGTTGTGGACGATCTCGTGGCGCACGTAGACCGGCGGGCCGTAGAGCTTGAGCGCCCGCTCGACGATCTCGATGGCCCGTTCCACGCCCGCGCAAAATCCCCGCGGCTTGATCAGCACCACGCGCATGTTGAGATGTTCTCCAGCGACACCTTGGCCTCAAGTGTCAACATATAGTCATGACGCTCCATTTCCATCAACAATTACGTGATTGGGGGATTAGCCGGCGCTGGCGCGGCGCTCTACACCTCAATCCGGCGCCGTGCTACGCCAGCGCCGGAACTCCCACAGCGTCCACGCCAGGTAGCCGAGCGCGCCGAGACCGAAGGGGATCAGAAAGAACTCGATCCCGGCGAACCAGGTGATGGGGCCGATGAGGTAGATGAAATCCTCGAGCTCGAAGCCAATGCCGCTGGGATGCTCCACGGCCTCGGGACCGTGGCGGTGCTCCATCACGAGCCGCAAGGTGACGATGAGCGGGTTGGCGAGCCCGGCCGCCAGGCCCAGCACCAGGGCCCAGGCGCCGGTGCCGGTCCAGTAGAGGCCGAGGCCGATGCCTAAGAACAGCAGCGTGTAGTTGGCGGCGCCCGCCAGGTAGTCGAAGTAGTAGCCGAAGCGGCTCGATTTTCCGGCCAGGCGGGCGAGCTCGCCGTCGGTATGGTCGGTGAACACGGCCAGCATGAAGACCAGCGCCGCCCAGCCCGCGGCCCCGGGGCCGCCGAACGCGAACAGCGCCGCCGCCAGCGCCCCGAAGGCGAGGCTCAAAAGGGTGAGATGGTTGGGGTGGACGGCGGTCTCTTTAAGCGGCCGTACGAGCACCCCGGCGAGGCGCTGGTCCCAGGGCTTGCCGCTCATCGTGGTCTCCCCATGGGCGGCCTTACCCGAGGTATCCGTGGGCGCGGAACCAGGCCACCGCGCTTTTCAGCGCTTGGGCCGCGGGCCCCGCCGCGTAGCCGAGCTCGCGCTTGGCCTTGTCGCTCGAGAAGTACATGGTCTTTCGCGCCATGCGCACGGTGTCGCGCGTGGTCATGGGCTCGCCCCCGCTGACCCGGGCCCAGAGCTCGGCCACGGCGGCGATGGGCATGACCACGGCGGGGCTGAGCTTGAGGCGCGGCGGGGGGCGCCCGACGAGCGCCGCGATTTCTCCGAGGATGCGCTTCAGGCTGAGGTCCTCGCCGCCGAGCACGTAGCGCTCGCCGACCCGGCCGCGCTCGAACGCCAACAGGTGTCCCGCCGCCACGTCGTCGACGTGGACGATATTGAGCCCGGTGTCGATGTAGGCCGGCATCTTGCCGGCGGCGGCCTCGACGATCATGCGCCCGGTGGGCGTCGGCTTGATGTCGCGCGGGCCCACCGGCGTCGAGGGGTTGACGGTGATCACCGGCAGACCGTCCTCGTCGACCAGGCGCCGGACCTCGGCCTCGGCCAGGAACTTGGAGCGCTTGTAGTGGCCGATCATGTCCTCGAGCGTCACCGGCGTGGCCTCGTCGGCGGGGCCGCCGTCGCCCCTGTGGCCGAGCGTTGCCACGCTCGAGGTGTAGACGATGCGGGCCACGCCGGCCTCGGCCGCCGCGCGCATCAGCGCCCCCGTGCCGTCGACGTTGGTGCGGTAGATCTGCTCGGGTTTCGGCACCCACAGGCGGTAGTCGGCGGCGACGTGGTAGAGCGCCTCGCAGCCGGCCACCGCCGGGGCCAGCGAGGCCGGATCACCGAGGTCGCCGCTCACCACCTCGAGCTCGAGCCCGGCCAGGTTGCCCCGCTCGCTCCCGGGCCGCGCCAGCACCCGCACTTGGCTGCCGCTGGCGAGCAGCGCCCGCGCCACCGCCGAGCCCACGAAGCCGGTGGCCCCGGTGACCAGCACGGTCATGGCGGGCCAGCGTCCGGCCGCGCCGTGCGCCGCGCCCGCAGCCACTGCCACAGCACCCAGAGCAGGAATAGCGGAGTGCCGATGCCGGCGGCGACCAGGAAGGGTTGCAGCGCGCCGAGCCAGGTCACCGGACCGACGATGTAGAGGGTGTCCTCGGGCTCGAAGCCGGCGAAGCTGGACTGCTGCGTGATCGCCTTGCCGTGGGCCTGCTCCATGCCCAGGCGGACGCTGAAGATGATCGCCACCGAGGCGCCGGCAAGGAAGCCGAGGAGCATGCTCCAGTCGCCGAGCGGGCCGCCCCGGAGGCCGACTCCGACGCCAAGGAACATGGCGACGTAGCTGGTGGCGGCGGCGACATGGTCGTAGTAGTGGCCGAAGCGGCTGGTGCGCCCGGTCATGCGCGCGACCTCGCCGTCGACGTGGTCGGTGAAGACCGCGACCATGAAGAGCGGCGCCGCGAGGTTGGCCAGCATCTGCTCGCCCTGGGCGAATAGCGCCCCCGCCACCAGGCCACAGAGCACGCCGAAGGTGGTGACCTGGTTGGGCGTGACCGGGGTCCGCGCCAGCACCCGGGCCAGGGGGCGGGCCAGGCGCTGATCCCAGGGCAGCCCGCTCATGGCCCCGGCTCCTCGAGCCGCGGCAGGATCTCACGCCGCGCCCGCTCCACGTCCGCGGGGAAGTCGATCTCGATCCACGGCAGTCCGGTGATGTCGGCGACGCCGAAGGCCTCGGGGGCGCCGAGGATGGTCTCGCGGATCGCCTCCTCGTACTCGGCGTGGCGCCAGCCGGCCCCGATATAGGCCTCGGTCGCGGCCACCAGCGCGCCTGCGCCGGAGCTCGAGAGGCGCAGGAACCCGACCCACTCGCCGCTCACATCGTGGCGCGCCCTGGGGCGCTTGTGGAAGTCGACCAGACGGCCCTGGCGCAGGCAGATCTTGACCGGCTCGTCGCCGGGCTCGAAGTCGCGGTCCATGGCCAGGCAATTGGCTTCGGGCGCCGCCCGCAAGCGCGCCACCAGGCGCTGGTCGTAGAGCACGTCCGCGTCCATGAGCATCACTTCTCCGGCGCGCTTCAGCGCCTCGCGCAGGCACCACAGCGAGACGATGCTGCCCTCCCGATAATCGGGATTATACACCGTGCGAACGGCAATCTTAGGCCTCAGCGCCGCGAGCTCGGCCTCGACCTCGGCGGCGCGGTAGCCCAGCGCGAGGACCAGCTCCTCGACGCCGAGGCGGCTTAAGATAGCGAGGTGGCGGGCGAGCAGGGTGCGGCCGCCGAAGCGAAGCAGCACCTTGGGCCGCCCGCCCTGGCTCTCGCCCAAGCGCTCGCCGCCGCCGGCCGCCAGCATCACCGCCCTCATCGCCCGGGCTCCGCGCCGCGCCGCGCCAGCATCGCCGGCAGCACCACCAACGAGCATACCAGGGTGTAAAGCAGGGCAATGGTGAGCAGCAGACCCATGCTGGCGGTGCCGCGGTGGCTCGAGATCGCCAGGCTGCCGAACGAGCCCACCGTGGTGAGGGCGCTGAACAGCACCGCCCGCGGCGTCGAGGTGCGGAGCAGCCCTTGGCCTTCGCCGTCGCCCCGGTAGCGCAGCATCAGGTGGATGCCGCTGGCCACGCCGAGGCCCAACAGCAGCGGCAGCACGATGACGTTGGCGAAGTTGAAGGGAATCCCGAGCGCCACCGTGGTGGCCACCGTGAGAAGCCCGGCGAGCAGCAGCGGCGCCAGCACGAAGGCGGAGTCGCGGGCGCTCCTGAGCAACGCGAAGAGCAGCCCCAGGATCAGCACCAGGGCGGTGAGCGTGGCCTGCTGGAAGGCGCCCACCACCGCCCTGCCGGCCTCGAGGATGATGACCGGGCTCGCCGTCGCCCCGGGTGCGATGCCGCGCACCGCGGCGACGAAGCGCCTGAGCGCCTCGGGCTCGGCGATGTCCTCCTCGGGCATGACCTCGACGCGGGCGCGGCCGTCGGCCGCGAGGCGCCGGCCGACGAGGTCGCGGGGCAGGTCGTCGAGCGTCACCTCGTCGGGCTCGAGCGAGAGGCGAAGGTCCTCGAGCCGCGTGGGCAGCGAGCCCACCAGCGCCGTCTCGAGGCCGGCCAGCGCCTCAGGCCCGAAGCCGGGGCCTGCCTCGAAGGCGTCGAAGGCGGCGGCGAGGCGCCGGGCGGCGCCCGCCAGGGGCTCCTCGAGAGCGTGCCTGAGCGCGGCCTCGAGCTTGGCGCGGAACTCGGCCAGCGCGGCCCGGCGCTGATCGTCGCTGGGCGCCGGGGTCTCGTCGGGCGGCACCAACAGCGCGCTCAGGTAGAGCGCCATGTCGTCGACGATTTCGAGCTTCTCGGCCTGATCCTCGGGGATGAAGTCGTGCAGCGTCAACGCCTCGTCGACCTCGTCCAAGGCCTCGAGGCGCCCGGCCAAGGCCGCTGCCTGGTCGAGATCGGCGGCCAAAATCTCGATCGAATAGAGCGGGCGGTCGCTTTCCCGCTGCAGGTCGTAAAGCGTCTGCATCGATTCGGTGGTGGGGTCGCGCAGGTTCAAGGGGTCGAAGTCGAAGCGGGCGAAGGGGAGCGCGGCCAGCGCGATGACCCCGAGCGCCACGGCGCCCCGGATGATGGTGCGGGCGTGGTGCCCGATCAGGTGCTCGAAGCGCCTCGCCGCCGCGCCGGCCGGGCCCGCCGCGCCGGATTTCAGCGGCATCAGCGTGAGCAGCGCCGGTAACAGCGTCAGGCTCATGAAGAGGGCGATGAACATGCCGGCGCCCGAGATCAGCCCCAGCTCGGAGACCCCGACGAAGGCCGTGGGCAGGAACGAGAGGAAGCCGATGGCGGCGGCGGCGGCGCTCAAGGAGAGCGCGCCGCCGACCCCTTGCGCGGCCCCTCTCAGGGCCTCGGCGTGGCCCTGGCCGCGCTCGATCTCCTCGCGGTAGCGGAGCACGAAGTGGATGCCGAAGTCGACGCCGAGGCCGATGAAGAGCACCGCGAAGGCCACCGAGATCAGGTTGAGGTGGCCGATGGCGAAGGCCGCGAAGGCGGCGGTCCAGGCCAGCCCGGCCAGGAGCGTGAGCAGGGTCGCCGCCACCAGGCGGGCCGAGCCCAGGCCCCAGAACAGGAGCCCGCTCACCAGCACCAGCGAGATCAGGCCGGCGCTGCCGGCGCCCTGCCGCACGCTGGCGAACTCCTCGTGCCTGAGCGCCGCCGAGCCGGTGAGCCTGAGCCGCACGCCCGCCTCCGGCGTGAGCCCGAGCTCGGCGGCGCTGGCCCGGATCGCCGCGAGCGCCTTGGCCGCGGGCTGCAGCGAGGCGAAGTCGAGCACCGGGTCGACGACGATGAAGCGGCGGCGCTCGTCGACGCTGCCCTCCTGGTCGCGCATCAGCTCGAGCCACGACAGCGGCCCGGGCTCGCCGCGGCTCCGCGCCTCGAGGCTCAAGGCTAGGCGTTCGAACACCGCGTCGAGCCCGCCCGCCACCTCCTCGCCGTCGAGGATCTCGTCGAGGGCCTCGATGAGCACCGCGAGGAAGCCCCTGAGCGAGGGGTCCTCGGCGAGGTCGGTGAGCAGGGCCTGGGCGTCGGCGAGGCGGTCGGCGAGGTCGTCGAGCTCGTCGAGGTCCAAGTAAAGCAGGCCGTTCTGCTTGAAGAAGGGGTCGGCGCCGGGGGCGTAGACCGCGTTGAAGAGGTCGGGGCGGGCGCGCAGCCGTTCACTCAGCGCCGCCGCCCCATCCTCGGCGAGGTCGGCGTTGGCGCCGTCGATGACGATGACGGCGTTGCCGGTGAGCTGGGGGAAGGCGGCGTCGAAGGCCTGCTTCTGCTGGCGGAAGGGGAGCTCTTGGGCCAGCATGTCCTCGGTGCTGGTGTTCATGCCGAGGTTGTCGGCGGTGTAGAAGGCGAACCCGACGGTGAGCGCCAGCGCCGCCGCCACCACCGCCACGGCGCCGCGCCGCGCCAACGCTACCCAGGCGCCGAGCGCGCGCCGGAAGCCGCTGCTCAAGGTTTCGGGCATGGCTCAGGTAGTGGGCCGGGGCGTCGCGCCGGGCGCGAGCTATCTTGCCCAGGCTTGCGCCGGCGGCGCCGCTCGCACATATAGGGGGTCATGAAGATCGACGTCGGGCTCCGCCAAATCACGCGATCGCTGCGCCAGCCGCTGGCGCTCATCCTCGCCACCCTGGTGCTGGCCGGGTTTATAGCGCCTCAAGCGCGCGCCGCACAAGCGACCCCGGCGGCCACCGTCGACCAGCTCCATGTCACCCTGATCGGGGTCATGCAGCAGGCCGGCGCGCTCGGTTTCGACGGCCGCTACCAGACCCTGGCGCCCATGGTGATGGGGAGCTTCAACCTGCCGCTGATGGCCCAGGTCACGGTGGGGCGACACTGGAGGAGCCTGAATGAGGACCAGAAGGCGCGTTTCATCGACGCCTTCGCGCGCATGACCCTGGTGACCTACGCCACCCGCTTCGACGACTATGCCGGCGAGCACTTCGAGTTCGTCGCCGAGACCCAGACCGCCAAGTCGGTGGTGATCAAGACCCAGCTCGTCAAGGCCGACGGCGAGCGCATCCGCCTCAACTACATCCTGCGCCAATACGGCGAGGAGTGGCGCATCATCGACGTATTGGCCAAGGGCTCCTATTCCGAGCTCGCCACGAGGCGCTCGGAGTACTCCTCGATCCTGAAGCGCGAGGGCTTCCCGGCACTGCTCAACAAGCTCAACAACAAGGTCGCCGAGCTGGTCCAGAAGGGCCGCGCGCGGTAGGGGGCGGGCTCACTCCCAAGCCTTCAATAGCGACCCTATAGCCGCTGAATGCCTCGTCACCTGCCGCCGGTGTGTGGTAGGCCCGTAAACCTCGCTCCTCGCACCTGATTTTGGATGCCCAGACCGGCATAGCCTGCGGCAAAAGGCCGCAGGCGGGGGCCGCGGTGCTCGATGGCCGCCGCTCCGGGCCGGTGCTAGGGTCCGCGCCGGGAAAACCCGGACGGTCCTCGCCAACGCCTCCTTACAACCATGTCGCTAGCCGAGTTGCCCAAGCCGCCCTCTGCGACGCCGTCGCCGATCCCGTCGGGCGCGACCGTGCGCCTGGTCTCGGGCACCGATCTGGCAGTGCTCGCCGGGCTCCCGGTGTTGACGGCGCTGGCCTGGCTCTTGCCCGAGCGCCGCTGGCCGGGCGTGAGCCGGGCGCTGGCGCCGATTTACGCGCCGATGCCCGAGGCCAAGTTCGCCGAGCGCGCCGAGCGGGTGCGGGGATTCCTGGGCGACACTCCCGCGACGCAAACGCCCGAAGCCATCGTCCGGGAGATCGTCGCGGTCAAGATCGAGACCGTGCTCCAGTATTTGCGCCATTACCGCCCCGGCGGCTGGCGCCCCGCGATCCGGATCGCCGGCGCCGAGCACGTGGCGGCGGGCCTCGATCGGGGCCAGGGCGTGATCCTCTGGGTGAGCCAGTTCGTGCACCATTCGCTCGTGACCAAGATGGCCTTTCACGAGGCGGGCATCGCGGTGAGCCACCTGAGCCATCCGCGCCACGGCTTCTCGGCCACGCGCGTTGGCATGGCCGTGCTGAATAGGGTGCAGACCCGGGTCGAGGACCGCTTCCTGGGCGCCCGGGTGATGCTGGGGCTCGACCAGAGCGCCCAGGCCATGGCGGAGCTGCGCCAATGTCTGGAGGCCAACGGGGTGGTCTCCATAACCGTCCGCGACTCGGGCCGCCGGCCGGTCGAGGTGCCGTTCGGCGCGGGCCGCATCCGCCTCGCCATCGGTGCGCCCAACCTGGCCCATAAGCTGGGCGCGGCGCTCTTGCCCGTGTTCACCGTGCGCGAGCCGGGCGGCGCCTTCCGGGTCGCCGTCGAGCCCGCCATCGCCGCCGCCCACGGCGGCGCGCGGGGCCCGGCGCTCACCCGCGCCGCGGCCGCCTACGCCCGGCTGCTCGAGGGTTACGTCGCGCGCTATCCGGGGCAGTGGACCGGGTGGTCGGAGCTCTTGGCCACAGGCGAGGGCGAGGGCGCGGGCGGGGTGGCAACGCGATGAGCGCCGACACCTGGTCGCGCCAGCTCGCGCGCCTCCTGATGCGGCCCCTGGTGGGCACCCGCGTAATGCCCAACCACGTCACCAGCTTGCGCCTCGCCACCGGGCTCGGCGCCGCCGCCGCCTTCGCCGTGGGCTCGACCGATTGGGCCGTCGCGGGCGGCGTCCTCTTCGTCCTCTCGGTGTTCCTCGACTCCGCCGACGGCGAGCTCGCCCGGCTCGCCGACGCCTGCAGCGCGCTGGGCGACGATTACGACGTGGCGGCGGACATCGCCGTCACCATGCTCCTGTTCGTCGGCCTCGGCGTGGGCCTGCGCCACGGCCCGCTGGGCTGGTGGGCGATCCCGGTGGGGGTGGTGACGGGCGCGGCGATCGCCACGATCTATTGGGTCATCGTCAAGATCGAGCGCCTCGAGGTGGTTCCCGAGCCGGTGGTCTCGGGCCGGGGCGGGTTCGCCGCCGACGAGTCGCTCTACCTGGTGGGGCCCATCGCCTGGCTGGGCTGGCTGCAACCCTTCCTGTTGCTCTCGTTCCTGGGCGCGCCGCTCTTCGCCGGCTGGCTGTGGCTGCGCTACCGACGGCTGCGCGCCGCTAGCGGCTGAGCGCGCCGCGGATGGCCGCGGCCCCCGTTTGGTGCTAACGTCCCGGGTCCTGCGACCAAGCCCGCCATGTCGATCAGCTCGCTCAACAAGCCGTCCACGCTGGCGCCCATCAAGCTGGTTTCGGGCGAGGACGTGGCGATCATGGTCGGGCTGCCGGTGATGGCGGTGATCGCCTGGCTCGCGCCCGATCGTGCCTGGCCCGGGATCAGCCGGGCCCTGGCGCCGATCTACGGTTACATGCCGGGCGGGCGCAAGCGCGAACTGGTCGCGCGCATCGCCGGCTATCTCGGCGCCCGTGAGGCCGCCGCGTCGCCCGAGGCGGTGGTGGCGGAGGTGGTCCGAGTCAAGATCGAGACCATCCTCCAGTACCTGCGCCATTACCGTCCCGGGGGCTGGCGGCCGCGCATCCGGATCGACGGGCGCGAGCACGTGGCGGCGGGTCTCGAGGCCGGCCGAGGCGTGATCCTGTGGGTCGGCCATTTCGTGCACCACGCGCTCGTTACCAAGATGGCCTTTCACGAGGCGGACATCGACGTGAGCCACCTGAGCCACCCGCGCCACGGCCTCTCGGCGACGCGCCTCGGCATGCTCGTGCTAAACCCGGTGCTGACCGGAATCGAAGAGCGCTTCGTCCATAAGCGGGTGATGCTCGCCCTCGACGACAGTGCCGCGGCGATGGCCGAGCTGCGCCGCACGGTCGAGAACAACGGGGTGGTCTCGATCACCGTCCGCGACACCGGCCGGCGGCCCCTCGAGGCGCCGTTCCTCGACGGCACCATCGAGCTCGCGGCGGGCGCCGCCAATCTCGCCTACACCAGCGGCGCGGCGCTCCTTCCCGTGTTCACCCTGGCCGAGAAGGGCGGCGGCTTCCGGGTCGCGATAGAGCCGCCCATTGAGGTGGCGGCTGAGGCCGAGCGCGGCGAGGTCTTCGAGCGGGTGGCGCGGCAATACGCGGCGCTGCTCGAGTCCTACGTCCTCGACCATCCCGATCAGTGGTTCGGCTGGTCGCACCTCTGAGCAGAAGGTGAGGCGCCCTCGAAGCGCTGTTATTCGCGGCCAGGAGGGCTATTATCCCGGCAATTGGTTGAATTTGGGGACCTCCATGACCGCAAGCCACGCCACGCTGGTTCCGCCACGGAGCGAGCCGCCCACCAAGGCGGCGGCGTTCCGCGCCGAGCTCACCGCGCCCGAGCTCTCGTTCCTGATGGAGGCCCACGACGGCCTCTCGGCCAAGATCGTCGAGGAGGCGGGCTTCAAGGGCATCTGGGCCTCGGGCCTGACGATGTCGGCGGCGCTCGGCGTGCGCGACTCGAACGAGGCCTCGTGGACCCAGGTGCTCGAGGTGCTCGAGTTCATGGCCGACGCCACCTCGATCCCGATCATGGTCGACGGCGACACCGGCTACGGCAACTTCAACAACGTGCGCCGCTTGGTCAAGAAGCTCTGTCAGCGCGGCATCGCCGCGGTGTGCATCGAGGACAAGCTCTTTCCCAAGACCAACTCGTTCATCGGCGAGGGCCAGCCGCTGGCCGACATCGACGAATTCTGCGGCCGCCTCAAGGCCGGCAAGGACAGCCAGAGCGACGAGCATTTCTCGATCATCGCCCGTACCGAGGCGCTGATCTCGGGCTGGGGGCTCGACGAGGCGCTGCGCCGCGCCGAGGCCTATCACGCCGCCGGCGCCGACGGCATCCTCATCCATTCCAAGCAGAAGGCCGCCGACGAGGTGCTGGCCTTCGCCCGCGAGTGGGGCCAGCGCTGCCCGGTGGTGATCGTGCCCACCACCTATTACGCGACGCCCACCGACGAGTTCCGCAAGGTCGGCATCTCGGTGGCGATCTGGGCCAACCACAACCTGCGCGCCTCGATCACCGCCATGCGCGAGGTCAGCGCGCGCATCGCCGCGGAGCAGAGCCTGGCCCCGGTCGAGGGCACCATGGTGGGCGTGCGCGAGGTCTTCGCGCTGGTTGGCAACGAGGAGCTGATCGAGGCCGAGCGGCGCTATCTCACGCCCTCGGGCGCCGACACCGGCGCCATCGTGCTGGCGGCGACCCAGGGCGCCGAGTTCGGGGCGCTCACCGAGTCCGTGCCCAAGTGCATGCTCGATGTGCGCGGCCAGCCGCTGCTCAGGCGCCTGGTGTCGACCTTCAACGACTGCGGCGTGCGCAAGGTCACGGTGGTGCGGGGCTTCGCCAAGGAGGCCATCGACCTGGCCGCGATCGACACCGTCGACAACGACGATTTCGCGAGCACCGGCGAGGCCGCCTCGCTGGCCTGCGCTGCCGACCGCCTCGAGGGCGACTGCCTGGTGTGCTACGGCGACACCCTGTTCCGGCGCTACATCGTCGAGGCGCTCCTGGAAGCCGAGGGCGACGTGGTGCTGGCCGCCGACGCGCTGTGGCGCGAGCGGGGCGCCCGCAGGCCTGAGCAGATGAACGATCTGGTGTCGTGCTCGCGCCCCTTCACCGGCGCCTATCTCGACGACGAGCCGGTGGACCTGGTGGGCATCGGCCCCGAGCTGGCGGCGGAGCGGGTCGATGGCGAATGGATCGGCGTGGTGCGGCTCTCAGGTCACGGCGCGGCGCTGGTGCGCGCCGAGCTCGAGGCGATGCGCGCCGACAAGAGCCTGGGCCAGGCCAGCCTGCCCGACCTTTTCGCGCGGCTGGTCGCCGGCGGGCACACGGTCCGCGTGGTCTACGTCGCCGGCCACTGGTTCAACGTCAACGACGCCTTCGACCTGGCGCGCGCACGCAACGTCTTGTGATCGAGGCCGACGCTTTCCTTAAGCCCGCGGCGGAGCGCGGCTTCGATTTCTACGCCGGCGTCCCCTGCTCCTTCCTCACGCCGATCATCAACCGGGTGATCGGCGCGCCCCGCATCGACTACGTCGGCGCCGCCAGCGAGGGCGAGGCGGTGGCGATCGCCGCCGGCGCCTGGCTGGCCGGGCGCGAGACCGTGGTCATGTGCCAGAACTCAGGGCTGGGCAACGCGGTCAACCCGCTGACCTCGCTCAACTACCCGTTCCGCATCCCGACCCTGCTGATCGTCACCTGGCGCGGCCAGCCGGGGCTTGAGGACGAGCCCCAGCATCAGCTCATGGGCGGCATCACCGGCGCTCTCCTCGACCTCATCGCGGTGCCGCACCGCCCCTTTCCGAGGGCCGAGGACGAGGTGGCGGCGGCGCTCGACGAAGCCGGCGAGCGCATCGCGGCCTCGGGCCTCCCGTTCGCGCTGGTCATGGAGAAGGGGGCGGTCGCCGACACCGACGCGCACGAGCCCAATCCGCCGGCCCGTGCGCGGGCCGAGGGCAGCGACCTCCGCGAGGGCGGCCCGCGCCCCGCCCGTGCCGAGGTGCTCGAGCGCTTGCTCGCGCTGGTGCCCGAGGCGGCGGCGGTGATCGCCACCACGGGCAAGTGCGGGCGCGAGCTCTTCACCCTCGCCGATCGCCCCCAGCACCTCTACCAGGTGGGCTCGATGGGCTGCGCCAGCGCCATGGGCCTCGGGCTCGCGCTCAACGTCGCGCGCCCGGTGATCGTGCTCGACGGCGACGGCGCGGCGCTGATGAAGATGGGGACGCTCGCCACCATCGGTGCCCGGGCGCCCGGCAACCTGGTCCACGTGGTGCTGGACAACGGCGTCCACGACTCCACGGGCGGCCAGCGCACGGTCTCGGGCAGCGTCGATTTCGCCCAGGTCGCGCTCGCCTGCGGCTACGCCGGCGCCGCCATCTGCGACAGCCTGGGCGGTTTCGCGCAAGCCTTCGCCGCCGCCCTCGCCGCGCCCGGGCCCCACCTCCTCCACGCCCGCATCGCCCCGGGCTCGATGGCCGGCCTGGGCCGGCCCACGGTCAAGCCCGCCGAGGTCGCCCAGCGCTTCAAGGCCTTCGTCACCGGCGGCGGGTGAGCGACGCTCAACGAGCCCGCGCCGGGCCGCGCTCGGCCACCCCCATCTCGTCGAGCACCGCGGCCACCGCCGCCACCGCGCCCCGCATGTCGTCCTCGTCGAGCTGGCCGATGCAGCCGATCCGGAAGCTCTCTTCCGCCGTAAGCTTGCCGGGATAGATGACGTAGCCGCGCTTGCGCAGGCGCTCGTAGAAGTCCTCGAAGCGGAAGTTGGGGTCGGCCGGGGCGCGGAAGGTGACGATGATGGGGGCCTGGAGCGCGTCCGCGAGCAGGGTCTCGAAGCCGAGGCCGCGCAGGCCCTCGACCAGCACCTCACAGTTGCGCCGGTAGCGGGCGCCGCGGCCTGGCGTCCCGCCTTCCGCCGCGTGCGCGCGAAGCGCCTCATCGAGGGCGGCGAGCACGTGGGTGGGGGGCGTGAAGCGCCACTGGCCGTTCGCCTCGAAGCCGCGCCACTGCGCGTGGAGGTCGAGGCTGAGCGAGGGCGCGTTGCCCGCCGCCGCCTCGAGCGCCTCGCGCTCGGCGATCACGAAGGCCACCCCCGGCACCCCCTCGAGGCACTTGTTGGCCGACGCCGCGAGGGCCTCGAAGGGGACCTGGCCGGCGTCGAGCTCGAGGGCGCCGAAGGCGCTCATGGCGTCGATCAGCAGGCGCCGGCCGCGCCCCGCCACGGCGTGCGCGATCCCGGCCACCGGGTTCAAAAGCCCCGACGTGGTCTCGCAGTGGACCACCGCGACGTGGCTGATGGCTTGGTCGGCGGCGAGCGCGGCCTCGACCGCGGCCGCCTCGAGGGCGCTGTCCTCGGGCACCACGAGCTCGGCGTGGGCGCGGCCGATACGCTCGCAGATGGTCGCCATGCGCCGGCCGTAGGCGCCGTTGACCAGCACCAGGAGCTTGCCGCCCGCCGGCACCAGGGTGCCGATCATGGCCTCGACGGCGAAGGTGCCGCTGCCCTGCAGGGGCACGCAGGTGTGGCGCGCGGTGGCGCCCGCCAATGCCGTGATCCGCTCGCGCACCCGCGCCGTGAGTTGGGTGAAGTCGTGGTCGCGCGAGCCCCAGTCCCTCAGCATCGCGGCCTTAGTGGCGGCCGAGGTGGTGATCGGACCCGGGGTCAGCAGCAGCGGAGGGTCTCGGTCGCGGCTCATGGTCGCATCTCGGGTCTTCGGTAAAGCGGGGACGGCCAGTCTGACATGGCGGGGCGCCCGAGACCAAGCGCTGGCACCGCGCCCGTTCACCTTCGTTTAAACCTTCGCTGGCAGAATTAGGGCGGTGCGGGGTCGGCGGTGCGCCGAGCGCTCCCGCCAGCGATCCTCGCGCACCGAGTTACACGCTCCCTGATGATCTCCTCCGCCACCGGTTCCCAGGCCTACCTGCTCCCGCTCCGGCCGCTGACGGCGCCGGCGACCGCCCACGACAAGGTCGGCGAGGCGAACGGCCGTAAGCGCACCGCGCCCGCCGATTCGGTGCGCGGGCTGGGCCCCGGGGTGCCGCGCTCGCTCTTGGATCTCTCGACCCTGGCCGGCCTCGGTCGGCAAGACGCGCCCGAGCTCAAGCCGGAGCAGGACCGTGAGGTCGCCGAGCTCAAGCGCGCCGACGCCGAGATCCGCCGCCACGAGGCGGCCCACGCTAGCGCCGGCGGGCGCTACGCCGGCGCGCCGAGCTTCGAGTACCAGGTCGGGCCCGACGGCAAGCGCTATGCGGTGGCCGGCGAGGTCCCCATCGACGTCTCGCCGGTGGCCGGCGACCCAGGCGCCACCATCGCCAAGATGCAGGTCGTGAAGCGCGCCGCCAGCGCCCCGGCCAGCCCCTCGGCCCAGGACCGGGCGGTGGCCGCCACCGCGGCCAAGATCGAGGTGCAAGCCCGCGCCGAGCTCCGGGCCGAGCGCGCCGAGGCGGCTTCGGGAGATGACGCCGCGGCGGCCCCCGGGGCCGAGGCCCTTTCGGCCCGGCCGGGTGCGGGCGGTGAGGATGACTCGGCGACGCCCGCGAACCGCCTCTCCGAGTTCGTTGCCGCGCGCTACGCCGAGACCGCGACCATCGTCGGCGAGGCGGGGGCTCCGGTCAGCGTTGCCGAGGCCTCGTCCGCCGTCGCCACGCCACGCTTCGAACGCTTCGCTTAAGGCGCGTGTACCCCTGGGCCTTGAGTTGTCGACGGCTCAGGAAGACGGTTCAGAGGCGCTAAGCGGACCTTAACGGGTTGTCCTCCGATCTTCGGCTCTCAGCCAAATGGCGACATTCGACCCTGCCGCCAGTGCGCATGAATTAGTCGGTCATTCGCCGCTAAGCTCCCTGGCAGGGAGAATTCCGATGGAACGCCGTCTTGCTGCTATTATGGCCGCTGACGTGGTCGGCTACTCGCAAGGCCGCGAATACGGCGGCAGCTTGACCCCGATCGATGCTGCATCGCGACATATAGTCGAGCTTGGCCTAAGATCGAACTTGTTTTTCGCCGCGCTATCGGGAGAAGACGACCATGTTCAGGACTCCGCGAAAAATCACCCTCGGCGCCACCATCGCCGTCATGCTGGCGACCGTGTCGTGGCCGGCCCTTGCGGCGCCGCCCGCCGATTGGTCGCAAATTCCAACCAAGACGGTAACGCTCTTCTACCCCGGTCAGGGCGGCTATCAGTGGCTGCGCGGCCGTGACCACAGGCGGGCCGACAAGAAGGTCAAGAATGGCGATTCCTGCGTCTCCTGCCACGAGGGCGAAGAAGCCGAAATGGGCAAGCTCATGGTCAGCGGCGAGAGGCTGGAACCCGACCCCATCGAGGGCAAGAACGGCTCCGTGGAGCTGAAGGTCCAGGTGGCCCACGACGGCGAGAACCTCCATTGGCGCTTCCAGTGGAAGACAAACATGAACCGCGCCGGACAGATGCACAATTTTATGGTCTACGACAGCGGGAAGTGGAAGTTCATGGGCGGGCCGCGGTCGAGTTTCAAGGTCCGCAGCGGCGCCGAGCCGCCGCTCTACGAGGACCGCCTCGCGATCATGCTCGATGACGGGAGCGTCCCCGGCTACAAGGAGCAAGGTTGCTGGCTCGCCTGCCACGACGGCATGCGCGACATGCCGGGGATGCCCACTACGGCTCAGGTCAGCGGCCACCCGCGCCTCGGCAAGGGCGGCCTCAAGAAGAAGGACGTGCGCAAATACCTGCCTGGGTCCCGCACGGACGAGAACGCCGGCTGGGACAAGGTCAAGTCTGCCGACGAGGTGGCTAAGATGAAGGCCGAGGGCAAGTTCCTCGACCTGATGCAGTGGCGCGGGCACCGCAGCAATCCCGTCGACATGGCCGACGACGGCTACGTGCTCGAGCACCGCCTGTTCGACAAGGGCAAAAAGAACTTCAGCTGGAACGTCGACAACAAGACCATGACGCCCAAGTTCATGTTTAACGCCAAGAAGGTGGGCGCCAAGTCGATCACGGTCGCCGACATCGGCAACCCCGCCAAGCCCATTGCGATCATCAAGGAGGAGAACGCCGTCGCCTATGACCCGAACGCGGGCTGGAAGAAGGACGACGTCCTGCCCGGGCGGCTGCTCACGCGCACGGGCGCCCAAGGCTCGGTCGCCGACAACAACGCCTCCAAGGGCGTCTGGAAGGACGGCACCTGGATCGTGACCTGGAGCCGGCCGCTGAACACCGGCCACCCCGGGGACGACAAGATCCTCAAGGTTGGCGGCGTTTACGACATCAGCTTCGCGGTCCACGATGACAACGTGACCACCCGGTTCCACTTCGTGTCGTTCCCGATGACGCTGGGCGTCGGCGCGAAGGCGGCCCTCGAGGCGGTCAAGGTCGACTAGGAACCGAGACCATCGCCGAAACCCGCCGGCCGGCGTAGCCGGGCGAGTGTGGCGCAGCAAAGACCTAGGCAACGGGGGTTCATGGCAAATTCAGAAAACGGCAAGAGCCCGAACTGGCTGGTGCGCCTGTGGCGGTGGTTCTGGAGCCCCACGGAGCGGTTTTCCTGGGGCGCGATCTTGGTCGCCGGCGGTCTCGCGGGCATCGTCTTCTGGGGTGGCTTCAACACCTTCGTGGAATTTTCCAACACCCAGACGTTCTGCATCTCGTGCCACGAGATGCGCGATTTCGTGTACGCGGAGTACAAAGGCTCGGTCCACGACAAGAACCCGACCGGGGTGCGGACCATCTGTTCGGACTGTCACGTGCCCAAGGAGTGGGTGCCGAAGCTGGTTCGCAAGGTGCGTGCGTCCAACGAGTTGTTCCACAAAATCCGAGGCACCATCTCGACGCGCGAGAAGTTCGAGGCCGCGAGGCTCGAGCTCGCCAGCTACGTCTGGCGCTCCATGAAGGCCAATGATTCCCACGAGTGCCGCAACTGCCATACGTTCGCGGCCATGGACATCGACAAGCAGCAGCGGCGCGCCCAGCGGTTCCACCGCGAGGCGCCCGAGAACAACGAGACCTGCATCGATTGCCACCAGGGCGTCGCCCACAAGCTTCCCGACGGCTGGGAGGACGCCTACGACAATGCCATCGGCCGCTAGCGTCCGGCGGAGCCGAGGGATCATCCCGCAGGGCTGAGGGACCGTATGCGAAAACTCAGGCGACCCCGCGGGTCCCGACCGCCGGGACCGTGCCCTTCCTCGACGCGGGGCGCCCGCGTCCATCCCCGTCTATCTCCGGGATGTCAACCACTGGGCCTATCTCGATCCCCGAAATGTGCAGATCCTGGACCGGGACGTTGTGGTCTCGGCGATTCTGTGGGGAAACGACTGGCGCCTCAGGCGGGCGGGGCGTTGTTCACAATCCGCTTTCCCGCTGCCAAGTTCGCGAATGCCGCCGTTAACTAGTCCCAATTGTCCGCATTGGTCAGGCGAAAATCCGCGTTGGTCGAGCGAGCAAACGCACAGTCGCCAAAGAGTCTGCTTTGGGTCAACTTCGGGCCTTTGACGGGGCCGCCAGGCAGGTCTGCTCCCGGAGGTGAAGCCGGCGAAATCAGGGCCAAAGCGGCTGATTGCGAACATTGGTGGCGCAAATAAAAATCAGAGTTTCCTGAGTTCACGTCCTAAGCCACCCGGCCGCCGAGGTCGTCCTCGATGAAGGCGGCGATGACCGCGTCGACGCCGGTGTCGGCCTCGAAGCCCATGGCCAGCGCGCGGGCCGGATCGAAGCGGTTGGGCCAGCCGTCGACCATCCTCTGGATGGCGGTGTCGAGCTCCCAGCTCACCCGCGCCGCCGCCGCCCCGCCGGCGACCCGGGCCATGGCCTCGACGGTCTGGGCCATCGAGACGCTGAGGCCGGGCAGGGTGAGCACGCGGTTGACGCCCCAGGCCTCGCCGGGCAGCTCGTGGGCACGCACGAACGCGGCCACCGCGCGCCGCGGCGAGAGGATCCACATCCGGCTCTCGGGCCTCACCGGACAGACGTAATCGATCCCTGTGAGGGGCTCGCGGACGATGCTCGAGGCGAAACCCGAGGCCGCCTTGTTGGGCTTGCCGCCGCGCACCACGATGGTCGGCAGGCGCATCGCCCGGCCGTCGATGAAGCCCTTGCGGCTGTAGTCCGAGACCAGCAGCTCGGCCATCGCCTTCTGGTTGCCGTAGGAGGTCTGCGGGTTGAGCGGGGTGGCGTCGCCGATGACCTCGGGGAGCTCGCCGCCGAAGGCCGCGATCGAGCTCGCGAACACCAGCCGCGGCGGGCGGGGAAGCGCCCGGCAGGCCTCGAGCAGCGCCAGGCTGCCGTGGAGGTTGACCTCGAGGCCGAGCTCGAAGTTCTGCTCGGCCTCGCCGCTCACCACCGCGGCGAGGTGAAAGACGCTGTCGACGCCGTCCCCGATCGCCTCCGCCACGCGCTCGCGGTCGGCGACGTCGCCGGTGACCACCCGCACGCGCGCATCGTCGAAGGGCGGCTCAGGTGCCACGATGTCATAGAGCGTGAGCTCGTCGATCGCCTGCTCGCCGCCGTCGGCGCCGCTGAGTGCGCCCCGTGCCAGCAACGCCGCTGCCAGACGCCGGCCCAGGAAGCCGGCGCCCCCGGTGACCACGACCTTCATCGCTTCACTCCCTCTTCGCCGCCGGGATCAGTGGCTGGGCTCAGTGGCAGGGGCGGGCGACCCCGGCGCCGCTGCCGCCTACCAGGAAGTCGAAGTCGGCGCCGCGGTCGGCCTGCAGCACGTGCTCGAGGTAGAGCCGGCCGTAGCCCCGATCGTGGCCGTTCGAGGGCGGCGTCCAGGCGGCGCGGCGGCGCTCGAGCTCGTCGTCGGCGAGGTCGAGCCGCAGGCTCCGCCCGGCAACGTCGAGCTCGATCATGTCGCCGCTCTCGACCAGGGCCAGCGGTCCGCCGACCGCCGATTCGGGCGCCGTGTGCAGCACCACGGTGCCGAACGCGGTGCCGCTCATGCGGGCATCGGAGATCCGCACCATGTCGCGCACCCCCTTCTCCAGCACCTTCTTGGGCAGCGCCAGGTTGCCGACCTCGGGCATGCCGGGATAGCCGCGCGGGCCCGCCCCCTTGAGCACCAGCACCGAGCTCTCGTCGACCTCGAGCTCGGGGTCGTCGATGCGGGCGTGGAAGTCCTCGATGTCCTCGAACACCACGGCGCGGCCGCGGTGCTGCATGAGCTCAGGGCTCGCCGCCGAGGGCTTGATGATGGCGCCGTCGGGGGCCAGGTTGCCGCGCAGCACGGCGATGCCGGCGGCGGCCTTCAGGGGCTGGTCCATGGTGCGGATCACGTCGCGGTCGTAGCACGGCGCTTCGGCCACGTTCTCGGCCATGGTCTTGCCGTTGGTGGTGATCACCTGGCCGTGGATCATATCGCCCATCTCGCGGATCACCGCCGGCAGGCCGCCGGCGTAGTAGAAGTCCTCCATCAGGTACTGGCCCGAGGGCATCAGGTTGACGATGCAGGGCACGTCGTGGCCGAGCCGGTCCCAGTCGTCGAGGCTCAAGGGCACGCCGAGCCGCCCCGCCAGCGCCAACAGGTGGACCACGGCGTTGGTCGAGCCGCCGATCGCGGCGTTGACCCGGACGGCGTTCTCGAAGGCCTCGCGGGTCACCACCTTGGACATGCACAAGTCCTCGGCCACCATCTCGACGATGCGCCGGCCGGCGAGGTGGGCGGTGAGGTAGCGCCGCGAGTCGACGGCCGGGATCGCGGCCCCGCCGGCGAGCGTCATGCCCAGCGCCTCGACCATGCTGGCCATGGTCGAGGCCGTGCCCATGGTCATGCAGTGGCCATGCGAGCGTGACATGCAGGACTCGGCCTCCATCAGGTCGCCCGGCGACATGGTGCCGAGCCGCGCCTCTTCGGCGAAGCGCCAGACGTCGGTGCCCGAGCCGATCTGGCGGCCGCGGTAGCGGCCGTTCAGCATCGGCCCGCCCGAGACCATGATGGTCGGCAAATCCACGCTCGCCGCCCCCATGAGCTGGGCCGGCGTGGTCTTGTCGCAGCCCGCCAGCAGCACCACGCCGTCCAATGGGTTGGCGCGGATGCACTCCTCGACGTCCATGCTCATGAGGTTGCGGAACATCATCGTGGTGGGGCGCATCAGGGTCTCGCCGAGCGAGATGGTGGGGAACTCGAGGGGGAAGCCGCCGGACTCCCAGATGCCGCGCTTGACCCATGCGGCGAGGTCCCGGAAATGGGCGTTGCAGGGGGTGAGCTCGGACCACGAGTTGCAGATCCCGATCACCGGACGGCCCTCGAACACATCGCCCGGCAGACCCTCGTTCCTGAGCCAGCTGCGGTGCCCGAAGCCATTGTGGTCCTCGAGCCCGAACCACTCGGCGCTCCTGAGATCGGACTTCTTGTTGGTCATGACGCACGCTCCCTATCGCAAAACGGCCGCGGCCTGGGGCGATGTTAGCCCCACCCCGCGGCCCCGACAATCGCGCTGTGGCGGCGGGCGGGCTTTGCGCGCCGCGCGCCTCCGCACTATGTTCGGTCGTGGCGTTTGATCGCGGTCGGGGCCGGCGTGAGACGGCGCGCCGCGCTAAGGAGGTCTCTGATGGCGGATCAGGCGAACGGCGATATCACCGCCCGATTGAAAGACGAGATGCCGATCGAGCTGGGAGCGCTCGAGGTCGGCGAGCGCGCCATCGGCCTGGTCATCGTCGACGAGGTCAACGGCTTCGCCACGGTGGGCGCCGGCAACCTGGCGCCAGCCGCCGACAACCCTCAGGTCACCCGCATGGTCGACGAGACCGAGCGCCTGGCGCGCGGCTTCGCGGACCGCGGCCGGCCCATCCTCGCCTTCCTCGACACCCACCAGCCGGGCAAGCCGGAGCCGCCCTATCCGCCCCACTGCGAGGCCGGAACGGGCGAGGAGGAGCTGGTGCCCAAGCTCAAGTGGCTCGAGGACGAGGCCCGGGCGACGCTGGTGCGCAAGGACTGCATCAACGGCTTCGTCGGCGCCTTCGAGCCGGGCGGCGCCAACCGGCTGGTCGACTGGGCCAACCGCCACCGCCTCGAGGCGCTCCTGGTGGTGGGCATCTGCACCGACGTCTGCGTCATGGACTTCGTGCTGACGGTGCTCAGTGCGCGCAACCACGGCATGATGCCGGCGCTCGAGGAGGTCCTGGTCTACGAAGCCGGCTGCGCCACCTATGACCTGCCGCGCGCCACCGCCGAGGAGCTCGGCCTGGGCGCCGCCGCCGCCCACCCGCAAGAGGTCACCCACTATATGGGGCTCTACTTCATGGCCTCGCGGGGCGCCCGTCTGGTCGATCGGGTGAGCCTCGGTGACTAGAACGGTTCCGCTTTAATCGGACCCGCTCTATCGTCTTGTCGCTCACGGCAGCGGACCTGAAAGTCCGCGCCTGCGCGGGCGCGCCGGGCAACCGGCGGGCCGCAGTCGCGGCCTGAGAGCGATTCCAGGCAGCCTGGAATTGCTCTAACGCTCGGGACGAGGTTGCCGTCACACCGTGAGATAGGCTTGGCGGACCTCCTCGTCCTCGGCCAGCTCCCGTATCGTCCCCTCGTAGCGGATGCGGCCCTTCTCGATGATGTAGGCGCGATCGGCGACCCGGGTGGCGAAACGGGTGTTCTGCTCCGAGAGGACGACGGTGAGGCCCTCCCGCTTGAGCGCCAGGATGGTCGTCGCCATCTGCTCGACGATCACCGGGGCGAGCCCCTCCGAGGGCTCGTCGAGCAAGATCAGGCGCGGGTTGCCCATCAGGGTGCGGGCGATGGTGAGCATCTGCTGCTCGCCGCCGCTCATGCTTCCGCCGAGCCGGTCGCGGAGCTCGGCGAGGTTGGGAAAAAGCTCGAACAAGCGCTCCGGGGCCCAGGTCGGGGCGTCGTCCCGGGGCGGCTGGCGCCCCACCTCGAGGTTCTCCATCACCGTGAGGGAGGTGAAGATGCGCCGCTCCTCGGGCACGTAGCCGACGCCGCGGCGCGACACCATGTGGGGCGGTAGCCCGGTGATCTCCTCACCGTCGAGCGTGACCCGCCCGGCCGCCGGACGCACCAGGCCGATCAGGCTCTTGAGCGTCGTCGACTTGCCGGCGCCGTTGCGCCCCAGCAGCGCCACCACCTCGCCCCGGTCGACCTCGAGCGCCACGTCGGACAGGATATGGGCGCGGCCGTAATAGGTGTGGAGGCCCGAGACGCTAAGCATCGCCGCCCCCTTCGGGAAGGTGATCGGCGCCGAGGTAGATCTCGCGCACCTCGGCGTTCTGTCGCACCTCGGACGGCGTGCCCTCGGCGATCAGGCGGCCCCTGTTTAGCACCAGGATGCGGTCGGCGTGGGCGAAGACGACGTCCATGTCGTGCTCGGTGAAGAGCACCGCGATGCCGCGCTCGGCGACGATCTCGGTGGCCAGCGCCATCAGCTCGACGCGCTCCCGGGGCGCCATGCCGGCGGTCGGCTCGTCCATCAGGAGGAGCGTCGGCTGGTTGGCGAGCGCCACGGCGAGCTCGACCCGCTTGAGGTCGCCGTAGGCGAGGACGCTGCAGGGCCGGTCCTCCTGGTCCGCCATGCCGACCCGGGCCAGGAGCTCGAGCGCCTCCTCGCGGTAGAGCGCCCCCGCCCGCGGCACCAGCGACAGCAGGCGCCGGTGATGGCTGATCAGCGCCATCTGGACGTTCTCGGCCACGGTCATGCTGGAATAGGTGGCGGTGATCTGAAAGGTGCGGCCGACGCCGAGCCGCCAGATCCGCGCCGGGCTCAGGCCCACCAGCTCGCGGCTCTGGAAGCGGATCGAGCCCGCGTCCGGGCGGAGCTGGCCGTTCAGCATGTTGAAGCAGGTGGTCTTGCCGGCCCCGTTGGGGCCGATCAGCGCCAGGAGCTTCCCCGCCTCGAGCGCGAAGCTCACGTCGTCGACGGCGTGGACGCCGCCGAACGACTTGTAGAGACCCCGGACCTCGAGCGTCACACCGTTCATGCGTCGAGACCCCGGACGCCGAAGCGGGGCCCGACGCGGTCGCGGACGAAGCCGGCGAGGCCTTGGGGGAAGGCAATCACGATGGCGATGATGAGCAGGCCGAGAATGAGCCGCCAGTACTCGAAGCGGGTGATCTCGTCCTGGAGCCAGGTGAACACCGAGGCCCCGGCGACCGGGCCGAACAGGGTCTTGATCCCGCCCAGGAGGACCATGATCAGGGCGTCGAAGGAGCGCGGGATCGACATCTCGTCGGGGAACACGCTACCTTTGGAGAACACGTAAAGGCCCCCCGCGAGACCCGCCATCGCCCCCGAGAAGGCGAAGGCGAACCACTGCTGGCGCTTCACCTCGATGCCGATCGAGGCGCTGCGCACGGCCGAATCGCGGCAGGCGCGGACGGCGTAGCCGAAGGGCGAGAAGAGGACGTGGCGCAGCACCGCGATGCCGCCGATGCCGACGATTACGGTGAGGTAGTAAAACGCCATGCGGTCGCTGGCCCAGGCCGATGGCCAGATGCCGAGGATGCCGTCGTCGCCGCCCGTCGCGGCGCCCCACTGGAAGACGATCGACCACGCCACCTGGGCGAACGCCAGGGTCAGCATGGCGAGATAGACGCCGCTCAAGCGGACGCAGAACCAGCCGAAGAGAAGCGCCAGCATGCCCGCCATCACGGGCGCCATGAGCATGGCGACCTCCATGGACGAACCCAGGTGTTTGACCAGCAGCGCCGCCGCGTAGGCGCCGCCGCCGAAGTAGGCGGCATGCCCGAACGAAATCATCCCCCCCGGCCCCATGGCGAAATGGAGGCTGGCCGCGAACAGCGACATGATCACCATCTCGATCACCAGGACCAGGGTGAAGTCGTCGGCGAAGGCGGGCAGCGCCAGCAACAGGACGAGGAGCGCCAGGGCGACCATCCTGAGCCGGGGCGAGGCCAGCCTGATGGGCGGCTCGGGCGGTCCCGCCTGGCCGTGCTGGCCCCGCATCTCGGGGCGCCCCAAGAGGCCCCAGGGGCGCACCACCAGGACCACGGCCATGACCACGAACATCAGCACCAGGGTGCTCTGGGGGAGCACCAGGATGCCGAAGGCGCCGAGCTCGGCGATCAGCACCGAAGCCAGGAAGGCGCCCAGGATGCTGCCCATGCCGCCCACCACCACCACCACGAAGACGGCGGCGAGGATGTTGAAGTCCATCAGCAGGTCGGCGCCGCCCTTGGGCAATTGCGCCGCGCCGCCGAGGCCCGCCAGCATCGAGCCGAGGAAGAAGGTGGCGGTGAAGAGCCAGGTCTGGTTGACGCCGAGCGCGGCCACCATCTCGCGGTCCTCGGTGGCGGCGCGCACCAGGGTTCCCCACCGGGTGCGGTTGAAGAGGAGCCAGAGTCCAACCAGGACGATCGGGCTCATGGCGATGAGCGCCAGGTCGTACTCGGGCAACGGGGCCCCCAGGATCATGACCGTTCCCTCGAGCCCCGGCGCGGACGGGCCGAACAGGTCCTCGGGCCCCCAGGTCAGCAGCGTCAGGTCCTGGATAACCAGGATCACGCCGAAGGTGGCGACGAGCTGAAAGAGCTCCGGCGCGCGGTAGACACGGCGCAGCACCAGGACCTCGACCACCACGCCGATGGCGCCGACGGCGACCGCCGCCAGCAGGATCGCGATCCAGAAACCAAGCACGCCGCTCAGGCGTTCGGTCAGGGTATAGGCGATGTAGGCCCCCAGCATGTAGAACGAGCCGTGGGCGAAATTGACGATGCGGGTGACGCCGAAGATGATCGAGAGACCCGAGGCGACCAGGAACAGCGCCGCCGCGCTCGACAGGCCGGTCAACACCTGAACGATATAGAACCCCACCTCACACCGCCGGTCTGAGCGAACGAATGGTGCGCGAAATCTCGGGTGTGCCGGGGATCGACGGCATTGGCGCCGTCTCCCCCGGCAACCCGATCAGGCCGTTAGCCTAGTTGGTGACCGGCCGCATTTTGCGGACCTCGTCATCCGAGGGCAGGTAGTCGGCGCCTTCGAGGTAGCGCCAATCGACCATGATGCCCTTGCCGTCCTTGAGCTTGGTGCGGCCGACGTAGGCGCCCATGGTGGACTGATGGTCGATCTCGCGGAAGTGGATGCGGCCCGTGGGGGCGTCGAAGGTGAGACCCTCCATGGCGTCCACGAGCGCCTCGGTCTCGGTGCTGCCCGCCTTACGGATGGTGGCGGCGATCGCCAACATGGTGTTGTAGCCGACGATCGAGCCGATGCGCGGGTAGTCGTTGTAGCGCTTCTGGTAGGCGGCCAGGAAGGTCTTGTGGGCCGGCGTGTCGATATCGTACCAGGGATAGCCGGTGACCAGCCAGTTCTCGGGCGCCTCGCCCTTCAAGGGATCGAGGTACTCGGGCTCGCCGGTCAGGAGACCGACAATCAGGCGGCCCTCGAAGAGGCCGCGCAGCTTGCCCTCGCGCACGAACTTGGCCAGGTCGCTCCCGAAGGTGACGTTGTAGATGGCCTCCGGCGCGGCGGCCTTGAGCGCCTGCACCTCGGCGCCGGCGTCGATCTTGAAGAGGCCCGGCCACTGCGCGGCGACGAACTCGACGTCGGGCCGCTTGGCCTTGAGCACCTTCTCGAAAGCCGCCACCGCGTCCTTGCCGTAGGCGTAGTTGGGGGCGATCGTGGCCCAGCGCTTGGCCGGGTTCTTGGCCGCCTGCTCGGCCAGCATCGCCGCCTGCATGTAGGTCGAGGGACGCAAGCGGAAGGTGTAGCGATTGCCCTTGGCCCAGACCAGGGCGTCGGCCAGGGGCTCGGCGGCCAGGTAGAGCACCTTCTTCTGTCCCGCGAACGAGGTCAGCGCCAAGCCGATGTGCGAGAACAGGGAGCCCGAGATCAGCGCCACCTTTTCCTTGGACACCAGTTCCTCGGCGATCTTGACGGCCTCGCCGGGCTTGCCCGCGTCGTCGCGCGAGACCAGCTCGAGATCCTTGCCCAGCACGCCGCCGGCGGCGTTGATCTCGGCCAGGGCGAGCTCCACCCCCATCCTGTAGGGCACGGTATGGGCGGGTAACCGCTTGTAGCTGTTGATGTCGCCGATCCTGATGGTCTCGGCGCCCATGGCCGGCGCCCCGGCGACCAGGGCGGCCACGACGGCGACCGCGCCGGCAAAGAGGTATCTACGTGTCAGCATGGCTTACTCTCCCGTTGTTGCCTGCTTGTCCGCGTCGGTCAGAGGCCAAGAGCGGCCTGGCCGACGATCCCAATCGAGACCCAGGGTGGGTACGGTTCCGTATGGTCTCCCCCTCATTCGGTTGCACCCTTGGCTCGATGTCTCGGCGGCTAGAAGCCGCCAAAGCTTCCGCGACCGGCCTTGAGTACGGCCGTGTCGCCGACGTGCGCTTCAAAGGTCACGCCGTCCGCTCGCGTGACCGCCGTGACCTCGATGGTGTCGCCCGGCATCACCGGCGCCGAGAGCCGCGCCTCGAGGCGGCCGAGCTCGGTCGGGTGGGCCCCGGCCGCCGCCGCGATTTCTCGGGCCGCGATGCCCAAGGTGCAGAGGCCGTGCAGGATGGGACGCTCGAAGCCGTTCGCCTTGGCGACCTCGGGGTCGATATGAATCGGGTGGAGGTCGCCGGTCAGGCGGTAGATGGCGGCCTGGTTGGGCCAGGTGGTGAAGGCGCCGCGCCAGGCTGATCCAGGCGCTTGGCCTTCGGCCTCCGGCGCGCCCGAGGGTCCGCGCTCGCCACCCCAGCCGCCGCGGCCCGGCAGGAAGATCGAGTAGCTCGCAAAGAAGACCTCGGACGAGACCTCGATCTCCACCATGGCGGCCTTTCCCTTGTCCCAGACCGCGGCGACGCGGCCCCGGGTCGCCAGGCTTCCCTGGCGTGGCAGGGACCGCCGCATCTCCAGGCTTTGCGCCGCGTGCAACGAGCGGGTGCGGTCGTAGGCGCCGAGCCCGGCGGCCGCTTCCACCACCCATAGGCCAAGCACCAGGGCATAGCCGGGCAAGACCCTGAGGTCGCGCTCGTAGACCAGGTCGAGGTCGTCGCTCCGCGCCCCCACCGCCAGGGCATAGAGGATGGCGTCGCAAGCCTCGTACGATATCGCGCGCTCTCCCAGGTCGTGACCGGCGATCTCCGCGAGCTCCATCTCAGCTCTCCACAACCCCTTGAGGATAAACGTTCGCCATCGCCCCACGCGAGCCTTTCCGCGCCGCTCGATCGGCCATCGCGGCCAGCGCCAATTCGCCCCTCGTCACGACCCCACCCGCGCCTTGGCGCGCGCCACCGCCTGGCGCCGTTCGGGCGAGCTCAGGCGCGCGGCGCGAACCTCGTCCCAATGGGCGAGGTCGAGGTCGCCGGCGTCAAGCGCCGCAATCAGCGCCTTCGACGCCGCCATCGCGTGCGCCTCGTTGTTCGCCGCATGGTGCGCCAACCCGAGCGCGGCTCGCGCCGCCTGGCCCGTGGCCACGAGCCGCGACACGAGCCCCGCCGCGAGGGCCTCCTCGGCACCGATCCGCTCGCCGATCACCAGCAGGCGGGTCAGCGCCGGGCGCCCCAGCACTGCGCGCAGCCGCGCCACGGCGGTGGGATTGTAGAGCAACCCGAGGCGTGCCGCCGGCAGCTCGAAGAAGGCGCTCGCCGACGCCACCCGGGCATCGCAGGCGCAGGCGAGATCGAGTCCGGCGCCGACGCAGGCGCCCTCGACCGCCGCGATCACCGGCACCGGGGCCTCGCGGATGGCGGTGACGGCGCTCGCGATCGCCTCGTCGACGGCGAGGTCCTCGAGGGTGCCCGAAAGCTCGGCGAGGTCGGCTCCGGCGCTGAACCGGCCGCCCGCCCCGGTCACGGTGATGGCGCGGACGCCGGCCGAGAGCTGGGCCGCCATGGCCGCGCAAAATTCGCCGAGGAGCCCGATCGAAAGCGCGTTGCCGCGCCCCGGCCGGTTGAGGGTGAGAGTGGCGACGCCGTCGGCCGCCTCGACCAGCACCTGCTCCGTCATAGGGCCGCCCTCGCCGCCTCTTCCGGGGACGCCCACTTACGCCAAACCGCGCCCGGCTCGACCGCCAGGGCCTCCTCCAGGTCCTCGGCCAGGTCGAGCACGAGGTCCTCCCGATCCCGGGCGGCGACGATCTGAAGGCCGACCGGAAGCCCGCCCGTGAAGCCGCAAGGCAGGGAGGCGGCGGGATTGCCCGAGACGTTGAAGGGCACCGCGAAGGGGAACGCGCCCCACAGCCAACCGACCGGGCGCCCGGCGATCTCGGAGGGTCGCTCGCCGATGGCGAAGGCCGGCGTCGCGGTGGCCGGTGTGACGATCAGGTCGAAGTCCTCGAAGAGCCCGGCGATGCGCGTTCGATAGGCGGCATGGGCTTGCCGACCCCGCTCGACCTCCTCGGGGTCCAGCTCGCGGGCGTTTTCCAACGAGCGCCGCTCGTAGTCGGTCAGGAGGTGGCCCGCGCTTTCCAGTAGGTGGCCGCGCTCACGGCCCTCCTCCTCGATCACCAGGGGGGCGAAGGCGTCGTTCCAGCCGCCGATCGGCAACTCGACCGGGTGCACCTGGTGGCCGAGCTCGGTAATCGTGGACACCGCCCGCGCCACCACGGCGGCGAGCCCGGGATCGACCGGCCTGCCCTCCGGCGCGGGACACCAGGCGATGCGCAGCGCGCCGGGAACCTGGCGCCGGGGATAGCAAGTCTCGGCCAGGACGCCGAGCACCCGGCGGGCGTCGGCGACGCGCCAGGCCAGCGGTCCCGGGCAGATGAACGGGCTCATCGCCCGCAGGCCGTCCTCGTCCAGGCAGCGGCCATAGGTCGGCTTGATGCCGAAGAGGCCGGTGAAGGCCGCCGGAATGCGGATCGAGCCGCCGCCGTCGGCGGCCACGGCGGCGCTCGAAAGGCCCGCCGCGACCGAGGCCACGGCGCCGCCGCTCGAGCCCCCCGGAGTGCGGCGCGGGTCCCAGGGATTGCGGCATTCGTCGCCGAGCCGGTTGTCGGTGGTGGCGGACTGGCCGAACTCGGCGGCGTTGGTCTTGCCGGTGAAGACCGCGCCGGCCGCGCGCAGCCGGCGGACGACGCCCGAATCGGCGGCCGAGACCCGGTCGCGGTGAACCAGCGAGCCGTCGGTGGTGACCCGCCCGGCGACGCGAAAGGTGTCCTTGACCGAGATCGGCACGCCGCAAAGGGGCCCGGCCTCGCCCCTCAGGTAGGCGCGCTCGGCTTCCGCCGCCTGTTGCCGCGTCAGATCGTCGAAGCGTCCGCTGAAGGCGTTGAGCACCGGATTGAAGGCGTCGATCCGCTCGAGCGCCTCTCGGGCGACCTCGACCGGGGTGAGCTCGCCCCGCCGGTAGGCGGCCACCAGGTCGACGAGCGGCCAGTACAGCGGGCCCGGCGCGTTGTGGGACGCGTCAGGCATGGGGATAGACGCCGCCCGAGACCCCGAACACCTCGCCGGTGATATAACCGGCGCGGTCGCTGACCAGGAACGAGACCATGTTGGCGATGTCCTCGGGTTCGCCGACGCGGCCGACCCGCGAGCGGTTCTCGGCGTAGCCGTCGAAGAACTCGTCGGGATAGATGCGGCGCAGAAACTCGTTGTAGATCAGCCCCGGCGCCACGGCGTTGACGCGGATGCCGTGGCGGCCGTTCTCGGCCGCGGCGACACGGGTCAACGCCATCACCCCGGCCTTGGCCGCCGAGTACGCCGCCCCGTGCTCCACCGAGGTCTCCCAGGCGGCGGTCGAGGCGATGTTGACGATGACGCCCGAACCGCGCGCGATCATATGGGGAAGGGCGTGGCGGCTGCAGTTGAAGGTGCCGTTGAGGTCAACGTCGATGCAGCGCAGCCAGGTCTCGCGCGCCATCTCGGCGAGCGGCTCGATCTTGCTCCAGCCGGCGTTGTTGACGAGCACGTCGAGCCGGCCCCGCTGCTCGGCCACCGTGTCCATCACGCGTCCGGCGGCCTCGAAGTCTGTGACGTCGAGCGGGAGGCCCAGGAACGGCCGCCCGAAGTCTTGCTCGAGGCGCGCGGCGAACTCGCCGCAGCGCCGCTCGTGGGCATCGGTGACCACCACGTCGAGGCCGTCGGCGGCGAGCTGACGGGCGATGGCGGCGCCGATGCCCGCCCCCGCCGCGGCGGTGATCACCGCCACCCTTCGATCTTCCATCACCCGTTCCTCCTCATCCCTGCCACGATCACGCCGATCGCAAGCGCGGGATCACCTCCGTCGCCAGCTCCTCGAGGCGACGCATGCGCCCGCCCGAGAGCAGGGCGAAGGTGATGCGGTCGATGTCCAGTGCCGCGACCTCGCGAAGCCGGCCGAGACAGGTCTCGAGATCGCCGGCCACCGCCACCGACTGCACGAACTCGTCGCTGACGATCTGCTTGTGCTCGGCGCGCAGCGAGAGGTGGTCCTTGTAGTGGTACTGCTCCGCCGCGACCTGGAACTCGGGGCGGAAGCGCTCCCAGGCCTCGGGCATCCGCTTCCAGGCGTTGAAGGTCGCGGCCTGGCTGGTGGCCCAGGCGCGCACGTCGTTGATGGCCCGCGCCTCGTCGTCGTCGATGCTCATGGTGACGACGAGGTCGATGACGAGGTCGCTGCGGTCGCGCCCGCCCTTCTCCAGCCCCTCGTAGATGAAGTCGAGCTGCCACTTGCAGAACTCGGGCTCGGCGGCGCCCATGACGATGGCGCCATCGCAGATCTCGCCCGCGAGGCGCAGCATGCCGGGCTGCGAGACCGCCAGATAGATCGGGATCTGGCGGCGGGCGGTGGCGAGCTGGACCGTGGTGCCATAGAGCTCGACCTCCTCGCCGCCGAAGAGCTGGCGCAACTCGTCGATGCCCGTGCGCACCTCGCCGAGCCTGGAGGGCGGGCTGCCGATCGAGTGCACCGCCACCCAGCCGGCGCCAAGCCCGAGCACGGCGCGGCCGTCCGAGAGCTCGTCGAGCGCCGTGGTGGCGTTGGCGGTCACCGTGGGGTGGCGCGTCACCAGGTTGGTGACCGCGGCGCCGATGTGGATCGTCTCGGTGGCCATGGCCGAGACGTTCATCGCCGCGTAGACGTCCTTCATCCCCAACTGATGGTCGACGAACCACAGCACCTCGAAACCAAGCGACTCGACGGCCTTGGCGCTTTCGGCCACTTGGGTGAGCGGCTCGCGCGGGCTCACGCCCCGGGATATGCCAAAGTGGTCCGTCATCCCTCTCTCCCTTGCAGGCAGGCTTCGATCAGCTCGGCGTAGGCCGCCGGCTGGTCCAGGTTCATCAGGTGGCCGGCGTTGGCGATCTCGTGGTAGACGCCGTCCTCGAGCGCCTCGACCATGATCTCGGCGGCCTTTCGCGGACAGAATTGGTCGCCGTCGCCGCCGACCACGTCGACCCGACATCGGATCGACGACAGCGACGGTGTCAGGGGCTGCTCGTGGACGGCGAGCATGGCCCGCGCCGCGTTGACATAGCCGGCGCCCGAGCCGATGGCCTCGAGGCGGCGCGCGGTGTGGGCCTCGAGGTCGACGTTGCCGGTCACGAACTGCTTGGCGGTGTCCTCCTTGAGCGCCGCCGCAAAGGCGGGAAAGTCGCTCTCGATGGTCTCGATGCGGTCGCGGAAGAAGGCGGCGGCGCCCCGCCCCACCACCGACGAGGTGCCGCTGACGATCGCCTGCGGCACCAGGTCGGGGCGCCGCGCCGCGACGCAGAGGACGATTGCCCCGCCCAGGGAGTAGCCGACGCAAGGGGCGGGGCCGGTGACGGCCTCGAGGAAGTCGATCAGGTCCTGCCCGAGCTGAACAAGGGAGCCATCGGCGTCGCCAAGGCTGGTCTCGCCGTGACCGCGAAGGTCGTAAGCGTAGGTGCGATAACCGGCAAGGTGCGATTGCACCGCCGCCCAGTGGCGGCGGTCCTCGGCGAGGCCGTGGAGAAAGACCACGGGCCGCCCGTCACCGCGCTCGTTGCAGCCGACCTCGATGTCGCCCAGCCTGACCTTCATGGCGCCGCTCCCTCGGTCTCCGATGCGCCTGGCTCCGAAGCGCCTGGGTCAGCCGCCCCGATCACCATCTCGCGGACCACGTTCTTGCGGATCTTGCCGGCGGCGGTCCTCGGCATCTCGTCGATCATCGCCACCACTTCCGGGCACAGGTACTTGGGCAGCCCGCTCTCGATCGCGAAGCGGGCCAGGTCGTCGAGGCTCGGCGCTTCGCCCTTGGGCACGATCACGGCGCAGAGCCGTTCGCCGAGGCGCTCGTCGGGAGCGCCGATCACGGCCACGCTCTCGACGGCGGGATGGGCCGCCAGGGCGTCCTCGATGGGGACCGGCGAGATGTTGACGCCGCCCCGGATGATCAGGTCCTTGAGCCGTCCGGTGATCCGCAGGTAACCCTGGTCGTCGAGCCGCGCCAGGTCGCCGGTGCGGAAGAAGCCGTCGGCGCTGAGCAACGACCGGTAAAGCTCGGCCTGGCCCAGGTAGCCGATGAACACGCCGGGGCCGCGCATGGCGAGCTCGCCCTCGGCACCGGCGGCAAGGCGTTCGCCATCGGCGTCGAGGGTGCAGAGCTCGAGCCCTGGAAGGCCGGTGCCGGCGGTGGCGAGCACCTTGTCGCGCGGGCTCTGGCGCAGGCAGGTGGTAAGGCCGCCTTCGGTCATGCCCCACAACACCGTGACGAAGGTATTGGGGAACTGCTCCGCGGCCTCGGCCATCAGGGCAGGTGGCACCTGGGCGCCGCCGCAGAGGAACGAGCGCATGGGTTCGAGCTTGGGCCCGGGCCCGGGCCAGGGCGCCTCGACCAGGTCCTTGAGGAAGGGCGTCGCGGCAGCGGTGATGGCGCAGCCGTGGGCGGCGATCATCTCGAGCGCGGCTTGCGGCTCCCAGCGCTCCTGCAGCACCAGCGGAGCGCCGTTGTGGAGCGAGAGCCGGGCGCCGTGGATGGCGCCGACGCTGTGACCCATGGGCGAGGCCATGAAGATGGGCCGCTCGGGGCCCAGGTCGAAGCGTTCGGTGAAGGTCAGGTTGAGGGCGGCCAGGGTATCGGCGCTATGCATCACCGCCTTGGGCCGGCCGGTGGTGCTCGAGGTGAACATCACGTGGTCGAGCCCCGGCACCTCGGGCTTTGCCGGCGGCGGGCCCTCGGGGCGGTCGCCCCAGGCGAGCTCGCCCGCGTCGTCGATCAAGAGCAGATCGAGGGCGTGGCTGCAGGCCGCGGCGGCGGCGCGCGCGATCTCGCCGGTCGGGTTGGTGCCGTGCGCCGGACAGGCGACGATCAGCCGGGCACCCGCCAGCTCCGCCACGTAGGCTAGGGTGTCGGCGTCGGTCCGGATCGGCAGGTTCGCGGGGATGGCGCCGAGGCGCAGGATGGCCAGCATCGCCACCTGCCATTCGGCCCAGTTGGGCATGAAGATGATGACCAGATCGCCGGCCTCGACCCCGCGTGAGGCCATCTGTTGCGCCACTACCCCCGCCGCGCGCCACAGCTCACGATGAGTGAATCGGCGCCCCCGGTTGTCGATCACCGCCGGGTCGTCGGGCCGCGCCTCGACGATGCCGGCGTAGCGCTCCTGCAGGCGCTCGCCCGGCCACCAGCCCATCTCGCGGTACCAGCGCCGGCGCTCCTCGAGCACCTCGGGCGGGCCCGACGGGCGACTCTCTTCCGATGCCGATTTTGAGTTCGCCATGGCGCCCCTTGGTGGACCTCAGATCGCTGCCGGACCCTTTGGCGCCCTAACGCCATCATTCGGAGGGCGGAGCCACTGCCGCGAAGAGATAAAGTGACCCCGGGACGGGAGGCGCATCATAGAGAGCTTACTCCAATGGCGGAATTAGAGAACAGTCTCGTCTGACTCCGATCCCCCGACCCGGTGCTTCACCGCGTGGACCAGAACCGATGGCGGCTGGCGCTCGCCGACAGCGCTGCGGGCCGGTGGGCCAGGGGCCGAAGTCGAAGGAGGTTAGGGCGGCCCGGTTCGGACCCTCGGTCCTGGAGGTGCGCTATATCTGGGCCATGGCGGGGGAGCTGGGCGGCATCCCGGTGCTCATCCGCCGCAGCGCCTGGCTCGAAGAGGTGATGGAGCGCCGTGAGGCGCAAGCGGGCAGCGCCCGTGCCGTCCACATCACAGACCTGGGCTGCCCCTTTTCTTAAGCGCTGTCGCCGCGCCCTCGAGGGCGTCTGCGACGCCAAGGAGGCTCCCCTCCACCAAATCGTGCCCGCCCACGAGATCGCCCGCCACCGCGATACCGACGATCTTCAAACGACCTTCACGGCACACCGAGGCGAGGTCGGGGAATGTGACGACAACCGCGGGTCGAACCGTCGCCGGCTCGCTTCCATTCTCGGTGCCGATGTGATCGGCTATAGCCGCACCGTAGGCGCCGACGAATGGGATCGAGCGAGGTCTGCTCCGGATCAACACCCGACCAACTTGCATCACGGTCAAGACAATCCTTGCCAAATCGGGGCCGTCCAAACATAGGCAAGAGGCGACATTCGGTCCGCATCGAAACAGTCTGGCTTGCGGTCACAGCTACGATAGAATACTCCTTTCAAGAGCAGGCTCATATTCAACGCCAGCAATTTGAATTTGGCACAGAGAGATCGCCCGTGTCCGTACCATCAACGAGGTATGCGAAATCCGGAGCGTTAAATATCGCTTATCAAATCACCGGCCACGGCTCACGTGATTTGATTTTGATTGCTGGATTCGTCTCGCATCTCGATTTGGACTGGGCTGACCCAAGGCATGCGCACTTTCTCGAAAGGCTCGGCGCGTTTTCACGGCTGATCCGATTCGACAAACGGGGAACCGGCCTCTCGGACCGACCGGGAGGCCTCCCGGATCTGGAGACGCGTATGGATGATGTGCGTGCGGTCCTAGATGCTTCCAAATGTGACAGCGCAATCTTGTTTGGATACTCCGAGGGTGGCCCGATGGCGATCTTGTTCGCCGCCACTTATCCCGAGCGGACCAAGGCGTTGGTTTTATATGGTACATATGCTCGTCGCTTTCGCAGTGACGATTATCCATGGGGTAAGACCCCTGAGGAACGGGCCGAATACGCCAAGCAGATTGAGCAGGATTGGGCCTGGGAGAATGACATGCATCGCATGTGCCCAAATGCCGATGATGCTATGGCAAGATGGTGGGGCGAACGCGCGCGTGCTTCGGCCAGCCCCGGTGCGGCTCGCGCGCTAATCGAAATGAATTCCCTCGTCGATGTAAGGGATGTTCTCTCAGCGGTTCGGGTGCCGACGTTGGTGCTCCATCGCCGCGGCGACCGAGATTCCAAAGTTGAGGAAGGTTGCTATATCGCCGACCATATCAAAAATGCGAGGTTCATAGAGCTGGATGGTGATGATCATTTTGTGGCCCTAGATCCCGACCAGATCGTGGATCCGATAGAGGAGTTCGTTACAGGAAAACAACCGGCAACCAGTTCCGATCGCAAGCTGGCCACCATAATTTTTGTCGATATTGTCGATTCAACTGAGAAAGCGGTGGCCCTTGGCGACAGACAATGGAAATCCGTTTTGGATGCCTTCTATCGTGATGCCATGATCCAAATTGAGCGCCATGACGGTCGTCTTGTGAACACGACAGGCGATGGTTTGCTTGCCGTCTTTGATGGCCCAGCACGCGCCATTCGATGTGGGTGCGGGATTCGGGACAAGGTTCACCAGCTCGAAATCACGGTGCGTTGCGGTATCCATACCGCCGAGATTGAGAATCGTGGCAAAGATATTGTTGGAGTGGGTGTCCATTTAAGCGCTCGAATCGCCGCCCAAGCGATCTCTGGCGAAGTTTGGGTATCGAGAACGGTGAAGGACCTGGTTGCCGGTTCGGGGCTTACATTTCGGGAGCGAGGTACGCACCGCTTCAAGGGTATTGATGACGATTGGCCAGTTTTCGATGTCTCTGTGTGACAGCCCATCACTCGCGCCTGATCAAGTTCAACTTCAATGCTATCCAGCCCGCCTTTTAAATCAATAGCTACGTGGTGACTTTCCGTCCGTTATCAAACGGCAGCTCAGGGTTCAGGCTGTGTGAAAATTCGGGTCGGCAGCGGACCAACGGCGGC
>CBDUZE010000033.1:0-49881 GCA_965371625.1 uncultured Alphaproteobacteria bacterium | reverse complement strand
TCTGGCTTCAGGACACCACCGGCATCGACGTCGGCGATCTTGCCGAGGAAGCCGAACTGCTCGCCCTGGGTCAGGCGCTGGTGTACTCCATCGAACAGACCGATCTCGCCATGATGTGCATCGTCCTGCGCAAGGGGACCGCCGCCGCCCACTACATCATGTGCGGCCCCCAGGCCAACAAGAACAACGCCTTCACCCTCGGCACCCCGCTCACCGAGATCTACGTCATGCACGGCGAGACCGCCGCCGCCGCCTCCTACGCCCGCCGCCTGGACAAGGAAGAAGACGCCGGTCGAGACATCACCCCGATTGTCGACAAGATGAATCGGATGATCGAGGATTACCGGGACAAGTCCCGCCCGGCCTACTGCGCCAAGAAGGGCTTCGTCGACGAAATCGTCTCATTGCCCGACCTGCGCAAATACATCGAGGCCTTCGTCGGGGCCAACTATCAGAACCCCAGATCGATCACCCCGGTTCACCAGTTGCTTCTCCCTCGCATCATCAAGGGGTAAGTGGTTGATCGTGCAGGACACGCCGCTCGATCGGATCGAACGCACCCGGGCTTCCGATCGGGATACCGGAGCCCCCCATGAAAAGGAGTTTTCTCGATGAGCGTGGACGTCACCGCCCCGATGTCGGGGACGATTTGGAAAATTCATGTAAAGGTCGGAGATCAAGTACTTTACGAAGATGAACTCATCGTCCTCGAAGCCTTGAAAATGGAAAATCCGATTTACGCCCCGGCCGACGGCAAGGTCGCCGAGATCAAGGTCTCCGAGAATGAAAAGGTCGAGACCAACCAGCTGTTGATCGTTCTCGAATAGACGGGCCTCGCGGCGTTGGCGCCGCTGAATCGGGCGGTTTTGTGCTTTCGGGGGAATTGGAAAAGCGCCGTATCGTGGAGGGAGAAATAGAAACTATTTGGGATTCAGTCAAGTTGGCGCTGTTCGTCTATGCGCTGGCAGCCGTGGTGTCGCTGGCCGTCGCCTGGGGCATCAAATTAATCTTCGCCGGGGTGCAGATGCAAAAAGCCCGCGCCGAGGCGCGAAGCGACGCTCGGGGAAAGGCGCCCCTCGAGCCGGGCAATGGCGCGCCGGATAAGACGGACTGACCATGCCGGACATCGAATTTCTGCAAATCTTTCAGGGCGTCGCCACCTTGGCTGATTCCGATCCCATCATCGCGGTCGCGAGGATCGTGCTGATCGCGCTCGGCATCTCCTTTGTCTATCTGGGAGCCAAGGGAACGCTCGAGCCCCTCATCATGATTCCGATGGGGGTCGGGATGGCTTCCGTCAATGCCGGCGTTCTTTATCTCTCGGCAACGACCATGGGAACGCTTTTTATCGACCCGATCGCGAGCGATCCGATGAAGCTCATGGAGGTGCTGCAGATCAATTTCCTGCAGCCCATCTATACCTTTGCCTTCAGCAACGGCCTGATCGCCATCCTCATCTTCATGGGCATCGGGGTGATCTCGGATATCGGATACATGCTGATTGCCCCGTTCCGCTGCATGATTATCGCCGTCATGGCGGAGCTGGGGACCATTTTGACCTTTCCCATCGCCGTCGCCATGGGGCTGCCGTTCAACGAGGCCGCGGCGATCGCCATGGTCGGCAGCGCCGATGCGCCGATGGTCCTCTACACCTCGCTCCTGCTGGCCAAGGACCTGTTCGTGCCCATCACCATCGTGGCCTACCTCTACTTAAGCCTGGCCTACGCCGGCTACCCCTACCTGGTTCGGGTCATGGTCCCCAAGAGGCTGCGGGGCATCAAGATGGACCAGAAAACGATCCCCAATATCACCAGGGGGGAGAAGATAACCTTCGCCATCATCACCTCCACCGTCCTCAGTCTCCTGTTCCCGGTGGCGGCCCCCCTGTTCATGGCCTTCTTCCTGGGGATCATCATCCGCGAATCGGGTGTCACCCAGTTCGTGGACTTCATCGGCGGTCCGGTTCTCTATGGCTCCACGTTCTTCCTCGGACTCCTCCTGGGCGTTCTCTTCGAAGCCAGCACGATCTTCAACCCCAAGGTCCTCCTGCTCCTGATCCTGGGGATCACGGCCCTGCTGCTTTCCGGCATCGGCGGGATCATCGGCGGCTATATCGTCTATTGGATCAGCGGCCGCGAATTCAACCCGGTCATCGGCATCGCCGGGGTGTCGTGCTTGCCGACCACGGCCAAGGTGGCCCAGAAGGAGGTCCGGGAGGCCAACAAGTTCGCCATCATCCTGCCCTGGGCGATGGGGGCCAGCATTTCCGGCGTGATCTCGTCGGCCATCATCGCCGGCATCTACGTGACCTTGCTGCGATGAGCGGGCCCATGAAAGAGAAAAAGGCCTATTGGATCGGCGGCACCATAACGGCCTTTGTGGGGGTGGCGCTGCTCAGGCTTCTGTCTCCCGAACTTGCCGGTGTCGCGGGCTGGGTCGCTGCCGCGGCCGGTTACCTCCTGGTCATCGCGGGTATCACGACTCTCGCCCGCGCCACCACACGGAAGCAATCGGAGGCCTTCATCACGATCGAGAAGAAGGCCGCCGAACGCGGGGCGGACTAACTGGGGCGGTCGCCGCCGGATGCTATGGTGGGCGGTCCGCGAGGCAAGGCCTGAGGGAATGCAAGCAATGGCGAGATACCGCCGCATCAACGTGGCCTCGGGCCGGCCGCTCGAGCCCCTGGCCCATTACTCGCGCGCCCTTCGGGTCGGCGACATGGTGCTCCAGTCGGGCACCACCGCCATCGATACCGAAGGCAACGTGATCGGCGAGGGCGATGTCGCGCGCCAGGTCGATGCCATCATGGAGATCGCCCAAGCGACCATGGGCCAGGCGGGCGGGCGGCTCGAGGACGTGGTGCGCTCGCGTATCTACGTCACCGATATCGGCCTCGCCGACCAGGCGGGACGGGCGCTCGGAAAATACTTCCGCGACATCCGCCCGGCCGCGACGCTGGTCCAGGTGAGCCGGCTCGCCCGCCCGGCCCAGCTGGTCGAGATCGAGCTCGACGCCGTCGACGGGGCGAGCGAGCGCGCGCTTCGCGTCTCCTCGGGTCGTCCTACGGAAGAGGCCTATGGCTACTCGCGGGCGGTTCGGGTGGGCAAACGGATCTTCATCGCCGGCACCACGGCGTTGAACGATCGCGGCGAGGTCGAGCACCCGGGAGATGCCTACGGACAAGCCCGAAGCACCCTGGCGACGATCGAGGCCGCGGTCGAGGAGGCCGGAGGCAGGCTCGCCGATCTGGTCTATACCAAGACCTTCGTCACCGACATCGGCGATGCCGGCAATCAAAGGCGGGCCCGGCTCGAGGCCTTGGGCGAGGTGCGGCCGACCGCGACGCTGTTGGGCATCCCGGCCTTGCTCGCGCCTGAGATGGTGGTCGAGATCGAAGCGGAGGCCATTGTCGGCGCCGCCAGCGAGCGCACGGACATCTATGCCGAGCACGCGCGCGAGAAGGCGCGCGGCTACGCCCGCGCGGTCGCGGTCGGGGACGTGGTCCACGTCAGCGGCTGCACCTCGCTCGATGGCGAGGGCAAGGTGCGCGCGGCGGGCGACTGGGCGGCGCAGTTCGATCTCTGCCACGAGGCCCTCCGGGCGGCGCTCGCGGAGGCCGGCGCGACGCTGGACGACGTGGTCCGGCGGCGCATATTCTCGGTCGCGGCGGCCGCGCAGAACCGCGCCTACGGCGAAGGCCCGGCCTGGTTCGCCGACAGCCGCCCGGTATCGATGGGGTGCCGGATCGCCGCCCTCGCCGAGCCCGAGATGCTGGTCGAGATCGACGCCGTGGCGATCAAGGGCGCGCACGCCGATATCGAGTGGCTGGGGCCTTAGAGCAGGTCCCAATCGATGGGACCCGCTCTCGGTCTCGTGCGCTCACGGCAGCGGACCTGAAGGTCCGCGCCTGCGCGGGCGCGCCGGAGGGCCGGCGGGCCGCAGTCGCGGCCTTGAGCGATTCCCGACAAACGTGAATCGCTCTAATTGTCCCCGGCCTAGTGGATCTCGCCCTGGCGCAGTCGGGCGATGATCTCGCCGACGCGGCGTTTGGTCTCGGCCGCTGTCGTCGCCATGTGCTTGCGGTCGCCGATGAAGAGCCCGGGAACCAGCACCTCGAAGTCGAGGGCGGCGATGCGCTCGAGGCTGGCGATCATCTCCTCGGCCGTGCCGCGGCTCACATAGACCCGCCACTCGCCGTTGGCGAGGTAGACCGTGTCGCCGGTGAAGAGGTAGCGGCGGTCGGGGGCGCGCCACAGGTAGCACGTGCTGCCGGGGCAATGGCCGGGGGTGGGGATGGCGTCGAGGTCCGGGTACGCCCGGTGCTCCCGGTCGAAGGTCTCATGCACCGTACAGTGCTCCGCCACCGCCTCGCGCTCCTGCTCGTGACAATGGAGCGGCGCCTCGAAGGTGCGCGCGACCCAGTCGCAGCCCGCCGCCGCCTCGTCGCGGTGGTTGAGGTACTGACGCCGGATGCCGCCGAGATCGCGCAGCTGGGCCTCTTCGCGGCGCAGCTCGCTCGAGCTGTAAATCAACAGGTTGCCATCCTCGCGCCGCAGCAAGTAAGCGCAGGTCTCGACCTCGTTACCGAAGGGCCGCTCCGGCGCCGTACGGTAGAGGTGCTCGGTCACGCGCTCCATGCGCCGCTCCTTGGTCCCCCTAATGCCGCCGCGCCTAATGCCGAAAATGGCGCATGCCGGTGAAGACCATGGCGAGGCCGGCCTGGTCGGCGGCGGCGATCACCTCGTCGTCGCGCCTCGAGCCACCGGGCTGGATCACCGCCGTGGCGCCGGCCTCGGCCGCCGCCAGGAGCCCGTCGGCGAAGGGGAAGAAGGCATCGGACGCCACCACCGAGCCCGCCGTGCGCGAGCCCGTCTCGCCGGCGGCGCGGGCCGCGTCGCCGGCCTTGATGGCGGCGATGCGGGCGGCATCGACGCGGCTCATCTGGCCCGCGCCGACGCCCACGGTGGCGCCCTCCTTGACATAGACGATGGCGTTCGACTTGACGTGCTTGGCCACGGTGTAGGCGAAGCGCAAATCGGCCAGCTCGTCCGTGCTGGGCGCCCGCCTGGTCACAACCTTGAGCTCCGAGGCCGCGAGGCGGCCCGAATCGCGGCCCTGCACCAGGAAGCCGCCGGCGAGCGAGCGTAAGCCGACGCCGCCCGCGGCGGGGTCGGGCAGGGCGCCGCTCAGGAGGACGCGCAGGTTTCCCTTGGCGGCGAGCGCCTCGAGCGCCGCCGGCTCGGCCTCGGGCGCGATCACGACCTCGGTGAAGAGCTTGGCGATCTCGGCCGCGGTGGCGGCGTCGAGGCGCCGGTTCACGGCGACGATGCCGCCGAAGGCGCTCACCGGATCGCACCGAAGCGCCCGCGTGTAGGCCTCGGCGAGAGTGGCGCCGCGGGCCACGCCGCAGGGGTTGGCGTGCTTTATGATGGCCACCACCGCGCCGTCGGCGGGGTCGAAGTCGGCCACCAGCTCGAAGGCGGCGTCGGTGTCGTTGAGGTTGTTGTAGGAGAGCGCCTTGCCCTGCACCTGGCGCGCGGTGGCGACCCCGGGACGGGGCTCGGCGGTGCGGTAGAAGGCGGCCTCCTGGTGCGGGTTCTCGCCGTAGCGCAGCAGCTCTGCACGGTGACCGGCGAGCACCAGGCGCTCGGGCAGGGCCTCGCCCGCCTGGTGCTGGAACCAGCCGGCGATGGCGGCGTCGTAGGCGGCGGTGCGGGCATAGGCCTTGGCGGCGAGGCGGCGGCGCAAGGCCAAGCCGGTGGCGCCGCCGTTGGCCTCCATCTCGGTCCTCACCGCGTCGTAATCGGCGGGCTCCGTCACCACCGTGACGAAGGCGTGGTTCTTGGCCGCCGAGCGGATCATCGCCGGGCCGCCGATGTCGATGTTCTCGATGCACTGGGCAGGCTCGGCGCCGCTCTGCACCGTCTCCTCGAAGGGGTAGAGGTTGATCACCACCAGGTCGATCGGCTGGATGCCGTGTCGGGCCATCGCCGCGCTGTGCTCGGCGTCGTCCCTGAGCCCCAGGATGGCGCCGTGGATCAGCGGGTGGAGGGTCTTGACGCGGCCCCCCAAGAGCTCGGGAAAGCCGGTGACGTCGGCGACCTCGCGCACCGCCACGCCGGCCTCGCGCAGCGCCGCGGCGGTGCCGCCGGTCGACAGCACCTCGACGCCGGCGGCACCGAGGAAGGCGCCCAGCTCCGAGAGCCCGCTCTTGTCCGAGACCGAGATCAAGGCCCGCGTGACCGCGATCAAGCCGTCGTCCGGCATCGCCGTCTCTCCCCTTTAGCCCGAGCCGGCGGCGCGGCGCGCGGGCCCCGGGCCGCTTTCGTACTCGGGCACCAGCCGGTGCAAGAGCGCCAGCACCTGGTCGGCGTCCCGGGCCGCCGCCGCCGCCGCCAGGCGCTCGATCTGGGGCGCCAAGAGGTCGTAGTCGATGTGCCTCGGCGCCGCCAGGCGGACCCCGTCGACGGTGGTCGGCACCGGGTTCTCGCCCTCGTGGAAGAGCTCCTCGACGAGCTTCTCGCCGGGCCTGAGCCCGCTATGGACGATGGCGACGTCGACCCCGGGGCGGAGCCCGGCGAGCCGGATCATCTGCCGCGCCAGGTCCTCGATGACCACCGGCTGGCCCATGTCGAGGACCAGGATCTTGCCCTGGGCGTTGAGTTCGTCCGCGGGGATCGCCGCCGCCTGCAGGGTCAGCTCGATGGCCTCCCGGGTGGTCATGAAGTAGCGCTTGGCGCGGGCGTCGGTGACGGTGAGCGGGCCGCCCCGGCCGAGCTGGCGCTGGAACAGGGGCACCACCGAGCCGGTCGAGCCGAGCACGTTGCCGAACCGGACGGTGAGGTAGCGGGTGGCCTCCCCGCGCCCCGCGAGGGCGAGCCCCAGCGCCTGACAGTAGATCTCGGCGACGCGCTTGGTGGCGCCCATCACGCCCCTGGGGTTGACCGCCTTGTCGGTCGAGATCAGCACCATGGTGGCGACGCCCGCCGCGCGGCAGGCCTCGGCCAGGTTGCCGGTCCCGACCACGTTGGTGAGCGCGCCTTCGATCGGGTTGGCCTCGACCATGGGGACATGCTTGAGCCCGGCGGCGTGGAACACCAGCGCCGGCCGTTCCCGATCCAGCACCGCGGCGACGCGCGCCCGCTCCCGCACGTCGCCCAGGAAGACGCCGCGGTCGAGGCCGGGCCAGCTCTCGCCGAGCTCGCAGTCGATGCGGTAGAGGTTGTGCTCGGCGTTATCGAGGAGCGCCAGCCGGGCCGGGCCGAGGGCCGCGATCTGGCGCCCGAGCTCGGCCCCGATGGTGCCGCCGGCGCCGGTGATCAGCACCCTCTTGCCGGCGATGAGCGCGGCCATGGCGGCGCGGTCGAGCACCCTTTGGGGCCGCCCCAAGAGATCCTCGAGGTCGACCGGGCGGAGCTCGATGGGGGCCTCGCCGGCGCCGTCGCGCTGGAAGTCGGTGAGCCGCGGCAGGCGCGCCAAGGTCATGCCGAGCCCGTCGGCGACCTCGAGGAGGCGGCCCACGGTGGCGCCGTCGATGGCGTCGGAGGCCACGATCAGCCGCCGCGGCCGCCGCCCGCGGCGCTCGAGGCGCTCGACCACCGCCGCGATGCTGCCCAGGTCGCCGAGCACGGTGACGCCGCGGATGTCGCGGCCGATGCGCTTTGGCTTGTCGTCGACGATGCCGACCACCCGGTAGGAGCCCGAGCGGCGCCGCGACATCTCGCGGATGAAGGTCTCGGCGGCGTCGCCGGCACCGGCCAGCAGCACCGGTACCCGATGGCCCGCGCCGCGTTCGAACACGACCCGCAGGTTGCGGTCCTTGAGCATGCGATAGAGCAGGCGCGGCGCCGCCAACAAAAAGACCAGCAGCGGCCAGTTGATGAGGAGCGCCGCGCGCGGCAGGTTCTCGAGCCGGGTGAGCACGAAGAGGATGGGCAGGAAGACCAAGAGCGCCAGCGTCACCGCCTTGGCGATGGCGATCAGGTCGTCGAGCGAGGCGTAGTACCAGATGCCGCGGTAGAGCCCCACCGCCCCGAAGACCGCGGCGCAGACCGCGGTGAAGACGATGGTGCCCTCGATCAGGAAGCCGGGGCTCTGGGGCAGGCCGTAGGTGTAAAACCGCAGCCACACCGAGAGCTCGAACGAGAGCGCCGCCATCACCAGGTCGTGGACCGCGACCGCGGCGATGCGTCCGTTGACGTGAAACCTGGGCCGCTTGGGGTCAGCCGCCATGCTTCTCTCCCGCCCCCGCCCGCTGCAGGTACCATAGCAGAGCCGAGACCACCGCGGCGCCCGCAACGAGCCAGGCGCCGCCGCCCGCGGGCGCCGCCGCCGCCGCCACCGCCAGCCCCACCAGGGCGAGGTTCGCCACCAACACCGCGCGCAGCACCGCGAGATGGCTCCCCAAGGCGCGGGCCGCGCGCTGGTAGAAGTGGTCGCGGTGGGCCTGCCACACCCGCTCGCCGCGGAGCGCCCGGCGGCCGAGCGTGAGGGTGGCGTCGGCGAGGTAGTAGAGCGGCAGGATGAGCGCCGTAGCCCACAAGCCCGCCGCCGCGGCCCACAGCAACAGCCAGCCGAGCGCGAAGCCCAGCGGCACGCTGCCGACGTCGCCCAGGAAGATCCGCGCCGGCGGCCAGTTCCAGCGCAAAAAGCCCAGCGCCGCCGCCGCTGCCGCGAGGCTATAGAGGGCGGCGTCGAGGCGCCAGCCCGCGGCCAGCGCCGCCAGGCACAGTCCCGCCCCGATGGCCACGGTCTCGACGCCGGCGAGGCCGTCGATGCCGTCCATGAAGTTGAAGAGGTTGATGAACCAGAGCCACAGGAGGCCGGCCAAGAGGGTATCGAGGAGGGGCGGAACCAGGCCCTGGAAGACCAGCCCGTCGCCCGGCAACGTCCACAGGCCGAGCGCCACCGCCGCCGCCTGGGTGGCGAGGCGGGCGGCGATGGCGACGCCGCGCAGGTCGTCGAGCCAGGAAAGGGCGGCCAAGAGGGCGATCAGCGCCAGCACCACGTCGAGGGTGGGCGCCGACTCAGGCAGTACCAGCGCTCCCGCCCCCCAGACCACGATCAGGACCGGAATCAGCGCCAGGCCGCCGCCGCGTGGGGTGGGCGCGGCGTGGCTCGAGCGCTGGTTGGGGTGGTCGAGAATGGCGTGCCGCTCGAGCACTCTCAGCACCAAGCCGGTGGCGGACCGCGCCGCCGCCCAGGCAATGAGCCCGGTGCCCGGGAGGATCAGCCACATCGCCACCCAATCCATGGTCCGCCGCCCTGCCGCTGCCTCAGTCGTCGCCGGCCCCGAGCGCCGCGTCCGGGAGCAGGGCGCGGTAGAGCGCCAGGTGGGCGGCGACCAGGTGTTCGACCGAGAACCCGGCCTTGGCGATGGCCCGGCCCCGCGCGCCCATACGCCGCCTTAAACTCGCATCATCGATCAGGCGGCGGATGGCCGCGGCCAGCGCCCGGCCGTCGCGCGCTGGCACCAGGAGACCGTTCTCGCCCTCGCGCACGATCTCGCGACAGCCGGGGACGTCGGCGCTGACGATGGCCCGGCCGCAGGCCGCGGCCTCGATCAGCACCCTGGGCAGGCCCTCGCGGTAGGACGGCATCGCGACCACGTGGGCCTGGCCCAGCGTCGCCGCCATGTCGTCGCGGAAGCCCCACCACTCGACAATGCCGCGCCGCTCCCAGTCCCGGATCTCGGCCTCGGGCACGTTGGTCGGGTTCTGGGGATCGGTGCGGCCCACCAGGACGAAGCGCGCGGGCGCGCCCTCGCGGCCGATGATCTCCGCCGCCTCGACGAACTCGCGCACCCCCTTGTCGCCGATCAGACGGGCCGGGAACATCACCGTGACGGGGCCTTGCGCTTCGGGCCCGGGCCGGAACTCAGCGAGGTCGACGCCGCAGCCCTTGATGGTCACGGCGCGCGCCGGGTCCACCAGGCGCCCCTCGAGGAAGAGCCCGAGGTCGTCGGGGTTCTGGAAGATGGCGCGGACGTTGGGGTGGCCGAGGGCGTAGCGGTAAAGGCGGGTTACCAGGCCGCGCGTGAGCTTGGCGCCCAAGCTCTGGCGCAGGAACAGGTAGCCGAGCCCGGTGATCGCGTGGACCACCGCCGGCACCCGGGCGAGGCGGGCGAGCGAGCCGCCGTAGAGTACCGGCTTCATGGCCACGGCGTGGAGCAGATCGGGCCGCACCTCGCGGATCAAGGCGTGGAAGGCGCGCAACAGCCTGAGCTCGGCCAGGGGTCGCAAGCTGCCGCGGTCGAGCGGCAGGTCGTGGTAGCGGAAGCCGTGGGCGCGGATGGTCTCGACCGCGCCCGCCATGTAGGGCGCCGCGACGTGGACCTCGAAGCCGGCGTCGCGCGCCGCCAGCGCCACCGGCAGGCGGTGGGTGGTGAAGAACAGCGCTTCGTTCATGAGGTAAAGCAGACGGGGCGAGGGATCCATGGAACGCTGTCAATGGCGGCCGGCGCGCCCGTCTTATAGCGAGCAGCCGCCGTCGCCGCCAGTGTGGCGCCGCCGCCATGCCCCCCTGGAGCGGCCGCTTTCCTCCGGGCCCGGCAACGGCCGCTTTCCCTTGGGCGAGCAAATGGAAATGGATCGAGGGGTCGACGGTCGCGGCAGGCTTGCTTCGCAGAAGCGACCTGCAAGCGCTCTTCCCTTGAAGCTTGACACTGTATCCCTATTTTGGGATATTCAACGATGGCGAGGGCGAGCCTGGGGCAAGGAGAAAAACCACTTCATTGGGTGGGATCGTCGAAAAAGGAACTTCTCGGCTTTCCCGAGGCCGTGATCAGCGACCTGGGATACGCCTTGGGACTGGCGCAGCTCGGCGGCAAGCACCCCTCGGCGAAATCCTGGAAAGGGCAGGGGCCGGGCGTCTTCGAGCTTGTGGAGAATTACAGAGTTAACGCCTACCGAGTGATCTATACGGTGCGCTTCGACAGTGCCATCTACGTCTTACACGCGTTCCAGAAAAAATCGCCGAAGGGCATTAAGACGGCACAGAAGGACATCGAGTTGGTTGCCCGACGACTGAAGGCGGCGCAAGGGCACCACGAACGGCGGTACGGTAGAAAAGAGGGCTGAGCGATGGACAAGATTGACCGCGGTACGGGCAACGTGTTTGCTGATCTTGGCTTTGCCGATGCCGAGGAGCGGCAGACAAAGCTCCGCTTGGCGTACGCCATCAACATCATCGTCGCGAAGCGGCACCTGAAGCAGACCGAGGCGGCGAAGCTGCTTGGCATTAACCAGCCGAAGGTTTCAGCGCTCACGAATTACAAGCTGGGCGGTTTCTCCGTTGAGCGCCTGATGGGCTTCCTGAATGCTCTTGATCGCGACGTCGAAATCGTCGTGAAGAGAAAGCCCAGGTCGAGGAAGAAGGCGCGGATTTCGGTGGTTGCTGCGTAAGCTGTCACCGGGTTCGGCCGTCCCGGGCACTGAGAGACCAAGGCGATCAACACTCCGCTTGACGTGGTGCGCGCGCACCGCCAGTGCGGCGCAGCGAACGGCCGCTGCAGGCGAGCCCGCAGCCTGATACAGTCACGGTCGGCGGGGGCGCCCGCGCCCGGCCGCATGCGCGCAGCGAATGGGGGTAACCGTGAGCCAGAGCGAAGGCGAGATCCTGCTGACCATCTTCCTCAAGCACGACCAGTCCAAGAACCTGAGCGAGATCAACGCCCGGCTCGACGAAAGCGGCTTCTGGAAGGAGTTCCCGCCCGAGGGCGTGGCCGTGGAGTCGTGGTACGTGATGATGGGCATCGGTCAGGTCGTGACCCTGCGGCGTCCTGGCCACCGTCTGCGCGACGTCAACCTGGCCATCGAGCGCTGCGCCTGGGGCGCCTTCTCGACCGAGTTCCACCCCACCTACGACTTCCGGCCGGTGTGGCAGAAGATCAAGGGCCAGCAGACCTAGCGCCGCCGGCGCCCTCGTCCTCGTCCTCGCCCGCGGCCGCATGGGAAATCCCGCATGACCACGACGACGCCCGTGGCGCGCTCCGACGCCCTGGTCATCGGCCTGGTCGGGCTCGCCCATCTTCTGTCCCATTTCTATCAGATGGCGCTGGCGCCGCTGTTCCCGCTGCTGCGCGACGAGTTCGAGGTGAGCTACACGGCGCTGGGGCTGATCGTATCGCTGTTCTTTTTGGTCTCGGGGACGTGCCAGGCGTTCGTGGGCATCCTGGTCGATCGCTACGGGGCGGAGCGCCTGTTGCTCATGGGAATGACCTGCATGGCGAGCGCGGTCCTGCTGATGGGCCTGGCGCCGAGCTACTGGCTGCTGCTGCCGTTGGCCGCGCTGGCGGCGCTCGGCAACTCGGTGTTTCACCCCGCCGACCTTTCAATCCTGTCGGCAAAGATAAGTCCGCAACGGCTCGGCCGGGCTTTCGCTATCCATGGCTTCGGCGGCACCTGCGGCTATTTCCTGTCGCCGATCGTGATCTATTACGGCGTTGCCAGTTTCGCGGGCTGGCGCGCCGGTCTCATGGTCGCCGGCGCGCTCGGCTGGTTGGCGGCGCTCACGATCTTTCGTCATCGCGCGGTGCTGCGCATCGCCGCGGGCGGTGGCCCGAGCGGCGAGGCCATGCCGAGCTTGATCTTCTACGCCCGCCTCGCGACCAACCGGCCGCTGATCGCGGCGTTCGGCTACTTCGCGGTCACCGCGGCGGCGCTCATCGGCCTCCAGAACTTCTCGGTGACGGCATTGCTGGAGCTCTACGATCCGCCGCTCTATCTCGCGACCGCCGGGCTCACCGCCTATTTGGGCGGCACCGCGGCCGGCATCATCGCCGGCGGAGAGTTGGCCGACCGCTTCCCGCGTCATGCCGTGATCGCCAGCGCCGGATTGGCCTTGGGCGCGATCTTCATGAGTTGCGTCGCGCTGCTCTCCTTGCCGATGCTGGCGATCATCGTCTTGCTGGCGGCGGCCGGGTTTTTCGTCGGCGGCACCAACCCGTCGCGCGACATCCTGGTCCGCGCAGCCACCCCGCCGGGGGCAACCGGCAAGGTGTTCGGCTTCGTCTACTCCGGTTTGGACCTGGGCGCCGCGGTGGCGCCGCTTCTGTTCGGCTGGCTGATGGACGGCGGACAGGTGCGGGGCGTGTTCGCGGCCATCGCCGCGTTGTATGTCGTCGGCATCGCCAGCGTGCTGCAGCTCAAGCACGGGGCACGGATGGTGACGGCCCAGGCCGACTGAAGGCCGCGCGCGGGCGTGCCGGAGGCCCGGCGGGCCGCAAGAGACCAAACCGTCGCGGCCTGAGAGCGATTCCAGGCGACCAGGAATCGCCCTAGCCGGCGAAGCTCGCCAAGGCGGCCAGGGCCTGGTCGACATCGGCCTCGCGGTGGTCGGCCGAGATCTGGAAGCGGATCTCCTCGTCGCCGCGCGGCACCACCGGGAAATTGAGCCCGGTGGCGAGCACGCCCTGGCGCTTGAGATGCGCGACCAGGGCCGAGGTGCGGCCGGTGTCGCGCACCATCACCGGCACCACCGGGTGGGCCCCGGGGATGGTCTCTAGCCCCAGCGCGACGACGCCCTGCTCGAAGCGCGCGGTCATGGTGCGCAGGTGCTCGAGCAGGGCGAGGCCGCGCGGACTGTCGATGATCTCCACCGCCTTGGCGGCGGCGGCGGCCTCGCCCGCCGTGATCGGGTTGGAGTAGACGTAGAACGGCGAGGTCTCGCGCAGGAAGCGGATCGTGGTCTCGCTCGCCGCCACGTAGCCGCCGTTGACGCCGAAGGCCTTGCCCAGGGTGGCGACCAGGAGATCGACGGGACCCGAGCCCGTGTACTCCTCGGTGCCCCGCCCGGTGGCGCCGAAGGCGCCGACGCCGTGGGAGTCGTCGGCGACCACGAGCACGTTCTCGGCGAAGGCTTCGTCGTAGCGCCGCGCCAGCGCCATGATCTCGTCGAGCGGCGCGTGATCGCCCCGCATGCTGAAGATGCCGTCGCTGACGACGATGGCGCGACGGCAGCTCTCGGCGCTCTGGGCGAGCTGGCGCTCGAGCTCGTCCATGGCGAGGTGGCGGTAGACCCGCTTCTCCTTGGGCCGCGCCAGGCGCATCGCGTTGATGATCGAGTTGTGGTTGAACTCGTCGCTGATCAGCGCGGTCTCCGGCGTCACCAACGGTGGCAGCACCCCCATCACGGTGGCGTAGGCCGAGCTGAAGATCATCGCCGCGGGGCGCCCGTGGAAGGCGGCGAGGCGGCGCTCGAGCTCGAGGTGGGGCGCCCAGGTGCCGCTGATGAAGCGCACCGCCCCGGGGCCGCTGCCGAGCTCCCGCACCGCCGCCTCCTCGGCCTCCACCACCTCGCGGTGCAGGGATAAGCCGAGGTAGTTGTTGGCGTTCATGCGCAAAAAGGCCCGCTCGCCCTCGCCCTCCAACAGGTAGCGGGGTCCCCTCTCGCCGGCGGCCGGGATCACCCCCGCGATCACCATCTCGCCCCCCTTGAGGCGGCCCGAGTCCTCGAGCTCCGCGAGCGCGGTGCCAAGCACCTTCTCGAAGCGATCGTGCGGCATCTCGTCACTCCCCGCTGCGCGCCGGTCGGCTCACCTGCCGGGCTTGAGCCTGGCCCCGAGCTTCTCCAGCATGTCCTTGGTCATGGCCGCGATGTCGTAGCGCGGCGACCAGTCCCACTCGGCCCGCGCCGCGCTGTCGTCGATCGAGCGGGGCCAGGAATCGGCGATCGCCTGGCGCACCGGATCGACCTCGTAGTCGATGGCGAAGTCGGCGATGTGGAGGCGGATCTCCTCGGCCAGCCGCTCCGGGGTGAAGTTCATCGCCGTGACGTTGAAGGCGTTGCGGTGCTCGAGCCGAGCCGGATCCGCCGCCATGAGCGCGATGATGGCGGCGATGGCGTCGGGCATGTACATCATGTCGAGGCCGGTGTCGGGCCTCAGGAAACAGGTGTAATGGCGGTAGCGGATGGCCTGGTAGAAGATCTCCACGGCATAGTCGGTGGTGCCGCCGCCGGGCGGGGCGACGTGCGAGATGATGCCCGGCAGGCGCAGCCCGCGGGCGTCGACGCCGAAGCGCTGGGCGTAGTAGTCGCTCAGGAGCTCGCTCGCCACCTTGGTGACGCCGTACATGGTGGTGGGGCGCTGGGCCGTATCCTGGGGTGTGGAGTCGCGCGGCGTGGTCGGGCCGAAGGCGCCGATCGAGCTCGGCAGGAACACCGCGCAGCCCAGTTGGCGGGCCACCTCGAGGACCCGGTAGAGCCCGCCCATGTTGAGCTCCCAGGCCATCTGGGGCTTCTCCTCGGCCACCGCCGAGAGCAGTGCCGCGAGGTGGTAGATGGCGCCGACGTCATGGCGGCGCACGACCTCCTGGATCTGGGGCAGCTTGGTGCAGTCGAGGTGCTCGAACGGCCCTTCAGGATGGGCCGCGGCGCTCGGCATCATGCGCAGGTCCGAGGCCACCACGCGATCGGCGCCGTAGCGCTGGCGCAGCGCCGGCACCAGCTCGGCCCCGATCTGCCCCAGGGCCCCCGTCACCAGAATCCGTCGCATGCCCCTCTCCGCCCCCCTTCACTGCCCGTGGCAACCGGCCTCCCCGGGGGCGATCCTAGCGCACCGCCCCCGGCCTCGGCAAAGGCCGAGCGCGCCGGACCCTGGGGCGTATACCCAAGCCTTGAGTCGTCGAGGGCTCTGGAACTCGGCTCACCCAGGTCCGCTTTCACGCGCTAGGCGGACCTGTACGAGTAGTCCTCCGATCTACGGCTCTTAGTCAGGGGGCCCTGAACAGATATCAAACGCCGAACGAACTCCGGGCATTCAAGGTAACGGAACCGGATTTTCCGAGAGTGTCCGCAGATAGGCCATCAACGCGGCCCGCTTTTCCGGTTTCCCGAGTCCCGCCAAAAGCATCGTCGTGCCGGGCACAAAGGCCGTAGGGTTGGCAATCAAACTGTTCAGATCGGCATAAGTCCAATCGCCCCCGATCCGGAGCATCGCTTCCGAATACTCATAATCCAAAATCTCCGCTTTTTTCCGACCGACAATATTCCATAGACTGGGCCCGATTTTATGACCGTAACCCGAACCGACAGAAATTTCACCCGGCTTGAGGGCATGACACGGCGAACACAAGGCCGCGACCCTCTTGCCATCAGCAATGTCCGCGTCCGCAATCATTTGATCGACACTTGGCGCCGCGAACGAATCTGCTCCCAGAGATTTGAGTACATTAACCACCTCGTCTTGACCGCTTTTGATGGCCAAGTGGAGGGGAACGCCCTGATCGTAGGCCTGAAGAGTGAGGTCGGCGCCTGCTGCCGCCAACGCCCGAATCGCCTCGATATTCCCCTTTCGTGTCGCCGCATGGATAGGTGCGCTCCAACCGGTGTAGAAACCTGTGATGAAACGATTTGGGTCGGCACCGCGCTCCGCCAGGAGTGTAACAATCTCTGCATGATTTGCTTCGGCGGCTAGATAGAGGGCCGACTTGCCCGATGCATCAGGTGCATCGATGTCGATATCTTTCGTCAGGAGGCTTTCCAGCGCCGCGCGGTCCCCTGTCTTTGCTGCATCGTGCAGTGATCCAGCCGATGTCGTCGATGAGGCCGTGATTGAGATGAAGAAAACGAAATATCCGAGCCATGAAATAATTGGATACATTCTTTCCTCCTCGTGAAAGATACAGGCCAGAAGATAATATCATGTCATTTGGCGGCGAGGATCGCCGCAGGCCTGTGCTTGACATCCTGTGCTGCCACAATAGTCCCTTCTCAGAACAGGGGCCGCAATTGGACTCGCCGCAGGACGGCTTCTCTGAAATCGGTATTCTGAGAATAGAGTCCCCCAAAAACATCCTTTCGATACGCCGAGGATAGTCATTGACCGAAATCAATCGCCGTCACGTCCGGTCTACCCCGGACAGCAGACATAAACCAATCTCGTCCGAAGCGTCGGCTGTGCGGCTGATTGCGGACCTTGGCGGCACAAATTAAAACCAGAGTTTTATCGGTACACATCCTAATCCCGGTGCAGCCAGGCCTGGAACATGAGCACGTCCCACAGGTGGTGGTGCCAGTTGCGCCGCCCCGAAAGGTGCTCTTCCCAGCGCCGGCGCACCGGGGCGGGATCGAAATAGCCGTCTTGCTTAAGGCGGCGGGCATCGAGGAGCGCCTCCGCCCAATCCCTCAAGGGGCCCCTCAGCCAGCCGTGGATGGGCACCGAGAAGCCCCACTTGGGGCGCGCGGTGAGGGCCTGGGGAAGGTGGCGCTCGAGCACCGCGCGCAAGAGCCGTTTGCCGCGGCCGCCGGCGACGTGCCAGGCGACGGGCAGGCGCCAGGCGAACTCGACCACCCGGTGATCGAGCAGCGGCAGCCGCGTCTCCAGGCCCACCGCCATCGAGGCGCGGTCGATCTTGGTCAGGATGTCGTCCGGCAGGTAGCTCACGCTATCGAGGTACATCATCATCCGGGTGAGGTCGCCGAAGCGCGGCCAGCGCTCGAGGTCGGTTACCAGGGTGGCGGGCTGGGCGGCGCCGATCACCAGCCCGTCGCGCGCCCGCCAGTGGCTCACCAGGCGGTCGTACATCTCGCCGGCGTCGCCGGCGCCCAGCGCGTCGGCGAGCTTGTGGAGCTTGTCGCCGGCATCGCGCTGGCCCAGCCGTGCCGGCGTCAGGGGACGGGCGAGGCCGGCGAGACGGTCCCAGGCCCGGGGTGAGAGCGCGGTGAGCGCGGCGCCCAGGCCGCGCCGCAGGCTCCCGGGCCAGCGCTCGATGGCGCCCGCCACGGAGGCCCCCCAGAGGTGCCGGGTGTAGCCCCCGAAGACCTCGTCGCCGCCGTCGCCGGTGAGGCAGACCGTGACCTCGCGGCGCGCCAGCTCCGAGATCAGCAGGCTCGGGATCTGCGAAGAGTCGGCGAAGGGCTCGTCATAGACCTGGGCCAGCCGAGGCACCGCGGCGAGGGCGTCCTCGGGGCTCAGGTAGAGCTCGCTGTGCTCGGCGCCGAGGTGGGCCGCCACCGCCTTGGCGTCGCCGGCCTCGTCGTAGGCGGCATCGTGCTGGCCGATGGTGAAGGTCCGGACCCTGCCAGCGCCCGCGGCCGCCATCAGCGCCGTCACCAGGCTCGAGTCGGTGCCGCCCGAGAGAAACACGCCCAAGGGCACGTCCGAGACCAGGCGGCAGCGCACCGCCTCCTCGAGCAGCGCCGCGAGCTCTTCCGCCGCGTCGCCCTCAGCCCCGCGGTAGGGTTCCTCGAGCCCCCGCCCCGCCACCGCCGCGAGCGACCAATAGCTCTCGATCGAGGGTTCGGGATCGCCGTCCCGGTAGCTCAGGATGGCGCCGGGCGGGAGCTTCGAGACCCCGCGATAGATCGACCACGGCCCGGGCACGCAGTTGTGCGCGACGTAGAGCGCCAGCGCCTCGCGGTCGATCTCGGGCGAGAATTCCGGATGGGCGCGCAGCGCGCCGAGCTCCGAGGCGAACACCAGGGCGCTGCCGACGCGGCCCCAGTAGAGCGGCTTGATGCCGAGGCGGTCGCGCACCAGGTGGAGGCGGCGCTCGGCGCTGTCCCAGAGCGCGAAGGCGAACATGCCGACGAAGCGCGCCACCGCCGCCGCCAAGCCCCAGCGGTCGATCGCCGCCAGCACGACCTCGGTGTCGGAGTGGCCGCGGAAGCGTTCCCCGGCCGCCTCGAGCTCAGCCCGGAGTAAGGCGAAGTTGTAGACCTCGCCGTTGTAGGCGATGACGTAGCGGCCGTTGGGGCTGACCATGGGCTGGTGGCCCTTGTCCGAGAGCTCGAGGATGGCGAGGCGGCGGTGGCCGATGGCGACCGCGGCCGCGGCATCGACCCATTCGCCGGCCGAGTCGGGGCCGCGGTGGGCAAGCGTCGCGGCCATGGCCCGGGCGCTGGCGCTTAAGCTCTCCGGCGACCACTTCCCGGTCCGGTCCACGAAACCGGCAAAACCGCACATCCGCTCTCTCCGCCGCCTTTTCCCCGGCGCTCGAGCGGTTCCGCTTTGATCGGAACCGCTCGAGCGTCTTGTCGCTCAACCCAGCGGACCCGAGGGTCCGCGCCTGTGCGGGCGCGCCGGGCAACCGGCGGACCACAAGGGGCTAACCAGTCGCGGCCTGAGAGCGATCCCAGGCGACTTGGGATCGCTCTAGCCGCTGGGGCGCAGGATAGCCAATCGGCGCGCCGGGGTTAGGCGAAACTTCACAACCGGTGCGGGGCGATATAAACCCACGGCGTACCCTGCTCAGGCCACCAGGGCCAGGCTCAGCGACAGCGCGATCGTCATGTGCGGCATCATGGGATGGCTCGGCGCCCCCGATCCCGAGGTCACCCGGCGCCTGCCGGAGAGCCTCGCTCACCGCGGCCCCGACTCGGGCGGCGAGTGGAGCGACCGGGCCGGCGGCATCTGGCTCGGCCATCGCCGCATCGCTATCCTCGAGCTCTCGGACAAGGGCCACCAGCCCATGGCGAGCCCCAACGGGCGCTACGTCGTCACCTACAACGGCGAGATCCTGAACCACCTCGAGCTGAGGCCCGAGCTCGAGGCCAAGGGCTACCGCTTCCGGGGTCATTGCGATACCGAAACGTTAGTCGCGGCGCTCGAGGCCTGGGGTCTCGAGGCGGCGCTCGAGCGTTTCGTCGGCATGTTCGCCTTCGCCGTCTGGGACCGCGAAGCGCGCGAGCTTGCCCTGGTGCGCGACCGCCTCGGGGTCAAGCCGCTCTACTACGCCCAGCGGGGCTCGGAGTTCGCCTTCGCCTCGGAGCTCGACACCTTGAGGGCCCTGCCCTGGCTCGACCAGGAGATCGACGGAGAGGCGCTGGCCGCCTACTTCCGCTACCTGGCGGTGCCGGGTCCGGCCACGATCGTCCGCGGCGCCGCCAAGTTGGGCCCCGGCCGCATCCTCACGGTGCGCGACGGCGAGCTCCGCGAGCGCCCCTACTGGCGCCTCGACGAGGTCGTAGAGAGCGGCGGCGAGCGCCCCTTCGAGGGCGATTTCAGGGACGCCGCCGACGCCCTCGAGGCGCTGCTCAAGGACGCCGTTCGCGGCTGTCTCCTGTCCGACGTTCCGCTCGGCGCCTTCCTCTCGGGCGGCATCGATTCCTCGCTCGTGGTGGCCCTCGCCCAGGCCGTCAGCGAACGCCCGGTCAAGACCTATACCCTTGGCTTCACCGTCCCCTCGCACGACGAATCGGCCCACGCCCGCGCCGTTGCCGGGCATCTCGGGTCCGACCACCACGAGGAGGTGCTGAGCCCCGGCCAGGTGCTCGATCTCATCCCCGAGGTGACGGCGCTCTACGACGAGCCCTTCGCCGATTCGAGCAGCCTCGCCACCCACCTGCTGTGCCGCTGGGCGCGGCGCGACATCATCGTCGGGCTTTCCGGCGACGGCGGCGACGAGGTCTTCGGCGGCTACCCGCGCTATGGCTGGGCCTCGCGCATCGCCGGCCTGCGCCGGGGCCTGACGCCGGGCGGCGCGAGCCTTCTCGGGCGCGCCCTGGGGGCCCTCCCGGCGGCGCTCTGGGACGGCCCGGTGAACCGGCTCACCGGCGCCCGATTCGCGGGCAGCGACGGGCTTTCGAAGCGGGTGAGACGGTTCGCCGCCTACCTCGGGGCCGAGCCCGAGCGGATCTACCACGACATCATCCCGGCCTGGCCCGGCACCCCGGGAGGGGACGGCGACGGCGCCGCGCTGGCCCCCGATCCGGGCGCCTACCCCGGGCTCGACCCGGCGCTCAGGATGATGGCGATCGACCAGGGCTTCAGCCTCGTCGATCTCTTCCTGACCAAGGTCGACCGCGCCTCGATGGCGGTCTCGCTCGAGGTCCGGGTGCCGCTCCTCGACCACCGCGTGGTCGAGTTCAGCTGGCGCCTGCCCAAGGCCTGCAGGGTGGCGCGGACGGGCGATCTCGGCAAGCCGCTGTTGCGCGAGGTGCTGGGCCGTTACGTGCCCCCGGCGCTCACCGAGCGCGCCAAGATCGGCTTCGGGCTACCGCTCGCCGCTTGGCTCCGCAACGAGCTCCGGCCCTGGGCCGAGGATTCCTTGAGTGTCGAGAGCTTGCGCCGCGACGGCCTCTTGGATCCGCAACCGGTGCGCGCCGCCTGGCAGGCGCACCTCGCCGGCGAGGACTGCCTGGCCCAGGTGTGGACGGTGCTGATGTTCCTGGAGTGGCGCCGGCGGCGGCGGCCATGACCCCGCTGCGCATCTCCCACATCATCACCGGACTCGGCACCGGCGGCGCCGAGACCATGCTCTTGCGCCTGGTCGCGACCTCGGATCGCGCCCGCTTCGAGCACCGCGTGGTCTCGCTCACCGATATCGGCGCCGTGGGCGAGCGCATGGTCGCGCTCGGGGTGGCGGTGGAGGCGCTCGGCATGCGCCGTGGCCCGGGCGATGTCGCGGCGGTGGTGAGACTGGTTCGCCTGCTCCGCCGCCACGCGCCCGACCTGGTGCAGACCTGGATGTACCACGCCGATCTCGTGGGCGGGCTCGCGGCCCGCCTCGGCGGATCGGCGCCGGTGCTGTGGAACCTGCGCCAGAGCACCCTGGAGCCGGGCACGAGCCGGCGCGCCACGATCCTCGCCCGCGGCCTCTGCGCCCGCCTCTCAGCGCTCGTGCCCGCGCGCATCGTGTGCTGCGCGCGGGCGGCCAAGGAGCTCCACGTCGGCCTCGGCTATCCCGCGAAACGGATGGTGGTGATCCCCAACGGCGTCGACACCGAGGCGTTCCGCCCCGATGCCGGGGCGCGGCGCGAGCTGCGCGCCGAGCTCGGCATTGCCGATTGGGCGCCGCTGGTCGGCGCGATCGGCCGCTGGGACCCGCAGAAGGACTATCCGACCTTCGTCGCCGCGGCGGCGCGGCTGGCGGAGCCGGAGCCGGAGGCCCGCTTCCTGCTCTGCGGCGAGGGTCTCGACGCGGGCAACGCGGCGCTCACCCGGCTCATCGACGAGGCCGGCTTAGGCGCGCGCTTCCATCTCTTGGGCCGCCGCGACGACGTGGCCCGGATCAGCGCCGCCCTCGACATCGCCTGCTCGTCCTCGGCCTACGGCGAGGGTTTCTCCAACGCCATCGCCGAGGCCATGGCCTGCGCCGTCCCCTGTGCCGTCACCGAGGTTGGCGACTCCGCCTACCTGGTGAGCGCGAGCGGCCGCATCGTGGCACCCCGCGCGCCCGAGGCGCTGGCCGGCGCCTGGTCCGAGCTGATCGGCCTCGGCGCCGAGGGCCGCGCCGCCCTCGGCGCCAAGGCCCGGGCGCGGATCGTGCGCAACTTCACCCTCCCGGCGGTGGTGGCCCGCTACCAAAGCCTCTATGTCGAATGCGCACGCGCCCGCGGGCGCAAGAGGGGCGGCTGAGATGTGCGGCTTGGCCGGGTTCATCGATTACGCGCGGCGCCAGGGGCGCGAGCCGCTCGAGCGCCTGGCCCGGGAGATGGCCGCGGCGTTGGCCCACCGCGGGCCCGACGACGAGGGCGCCTGGGCCGACGCCGAGGCCGGCGTCGCGCTGGGCCATCGGCGGCTCGCGGTCATCGACACCTCGAGCGCCGGGGCCCAGCCCATGGTCTCGTCGTGCCGCCGCTGGGTCATCGTCTACAACGGCGAGGTCTACAACTTCCCGGAGCTGCGGGCCGAGCTCGAGGCCGCCGGCCGCCCTTTCCGGGGCCGCTCGGACACCGAGGTGATCCTCGAAGGGTGCGCCCACTGGGGGGTCCGCGCGCTCACCGAACGGCTCATCGGCATGTTCGCCTTCGCCCTCTGGGACCGCCAAGAACGGGCCCTCGTGCTGGTGCGCGACCGCCTCGGCGTCAAGCCGCTCTATTGGGGCGTGTTCGGCGATCTGGTGCTGTTCGGCTCCCAGCTCAGCGCGCTCCGCGTCCACGGCGGCTGGCGCCCGGAAATCGACCGCGCCGCGCTCACCGCCTACCTGCGCCGCAACTACGTCCCCTGCCCCTACAGCATTTACCGGGGCGTCTCCAAGCTCGAGCCGGGGACCTTGCTTACCTTCCGCGAGGGCCGCGCGCCGGCGCCTGAACGCTACTGGAGCCTGGCCGAGGTGGCCCGCGCCGGACGCGCGGAGCCGCGGCCGATGGCGGCGCAAGAGGCCGCGACCGAGCTCGAGGCGCTGCTCGGCGACGCGGTGCGCCGGCGTATGGTCGCCGACGTGCCGCTCGGCGCCTTCCTCTCGGGCGGCATCGATTCCGCGGTGGTCACCGCGCTGATGCGGGCCGAGAGCGGCTCTCCGGTGAAGACCTTCAGCATCGGCTTCGACCAGGCCGCCTACGACGAGGCGGCAGGCGCCCGCGCCGTCGCCGCCCACCTCGGCACCGAGCACCGCGAGCTCTACGTCGAGCCCGGCCACGTTCAGCGCATCATCCCCGGGCTCGCCCGCTGGTTCGACGAGCCCTTCGGCGACCTCTCACTGGTCCCCACCTACCTGGTCGCCGAGCTCGCCCGGCAAGAGGTCACGGTGGCGCTCTCGGGCGACGGCGGCGACGAGCTCTTCGCCGGCTACGACCGCTACCGCTGGGCGGAAGCGCTGTGGCGGCGGATGCGCCGGGTGCCGCGCGGCCTGCGTGCCGCCGCCGCGGCCGCGCTCGGGCCCCTCCCGCCCGGGGCCTGGGACCCGGTGCTGGCGCTCTCGCCGCGGGCGCGCGACGCCGGCCTCGACGGCGACCGGCTCAAGAAGGCGCTGCCGCTGCTCGCCGCTCGCGACGCCGATGCCCTCTATCGCCGCCTGGTGGGCTTCTGGCTCGAGCCCCGGGACCTTGTACGCGGCGGCGCCGAGCCCGAGCGCGCGCCCTGGGACCCGGTGGCCGGGGCGGGGGCGCCGCCCAGCGGCCTCCCCGACTTCCTCGATCGCATGCAGCTCCTCGACGCCACCACCTACCTCCCCGATCACATCCTCACCAAGGTCGACCGGGCCACTATGGCGGTGAGCCTGGAGACGCGGGTGCCGCTCCTGGACCACCGCGTGGTCGAGTTCACCTGGCACCTGCCCGCCGAGCTCAGGGCGACGGGGCGCGAGGGCAAGGCGCTCCTTCGCCGGGTGCTCTTCGAACATGCCCCGCGCGAGCTCTTCGCCGGCGCCAAGAAGGGCTTCGCGCTCCCGGTCGATGCCTGGCTGCGCGGCCCTTTGAGGGCCTGGGCCGAGGAGCTCTTGTCCGAATCTCGCCTCGAGAGCGACGGCTTGCTGCGGCCCGGGCCGATCCGCGCCAAGTGGCGGGAGCACCTCTCGGGCGCCCGCAACTGGCAGTACCTGTTGTGGAACGTGCTGATGCTGCAAACCTGGAAAGGCGCCGCCGGTCTTTGACTTCGGCGGCGCCTCGGGTGGTGGTCGGTCCCTGGTCTCGGCTCGGGGAAGTCGCTGCCGCAGGCGCGGCGGACGGTGTTGCTCAGTGGACGTGGACCCACTCGCGGGCCAGCTTCTGGGCCTCGGCGACCTCGGTCCGGCTCATGTCGCGGGCGAGGTCGGCGCGATGACCGCGCGCCTCCGCGACGCCCTGCAAGGCGGCCAGATTGAACCACTTGTGGGCGGTGACGTAGTCGAGCGGCGCGCCGTGTCCGGTCGAGTACCTCAGCCCCAGCTCGAACTGGGCCGAAGCCACGCCCTCGTCCGCGTCGTTCTCGAACCGTGAGAAGTTATTGCTGCCATTGATCGCCATCTTCAAACCTCCCGCCGCTGTTGCGCGGCACTCTCTACGCCTCACAATCTCGGCGCAGCGGCGAGATTTAGGAGTGACCGGCGTCACCCAGGCGCCACACTCGGGTGTGACCTATGTCACTGGTGAGTTGGTTAATGCCGCATCCGGCGCCAAGACGGCCACGGGCTGCCGCGTGAACCCGGATCGCCTTGATGCTAGGCTGAGCCCCGAGGCGAGAAGGGGAACGGCATGGATACTCTCAATTTCCGCTGGTTCTCGGCCGCTCCGACCCTCTAGCGCGGCGCGAGGACGCGGGGCACAGTCGGAGAGCGGCGCGTGTGCGGCATCGCGGCCATTGCGTTAAAGCAATCTTCCCCTGAGCTGGGAGGCTGGGTGCGGGCCATGACCGCGGCCCAGCGCCACCGCGGCCCCGATTTCGAGGACACCCTGGTGGCCGGCGATGGCCGCGTCGCCCTCGGCCACACCCGGCTCAGCATCGTCGACCTCTCGCCCCGCGGCCATCAGCCCCTGGCCAACGAGGACGAGAGCCTGTGGCTGGTCTTCAACGGCGAGATCTACAACCACGCCGAGCTGCGCCGCGGCCTCGAGCAGAAAGGCCACCGCTTCCGCTCGGCCACCGACTGCGAGGTCATCCTCCACCTCTACGAGGACCAAGGGCCGGACCTGCTCGCCCGCCTCAGGGGCATGTTCGCCTTCGCCCTCTACGACTCGAGGAGCGGCGCGCTGCTTTGCGCCCGCGACCGGCTCGGCAAGAAGCCCCTGGTCTACGCCACCACGCCCAAGGGCCTCGCCCTGGCCTCGGAGATTCCGGCGCTGGCGCCCTTCCCCGGCATCGACAGCGCCATCGACGCCACCGCGCTGGGCCTCTATCTGCTGCGCAACCTACGCCACGTCCCCGATCCCTGGACCCTCTACAAGGGCGTGCGCCGGCTCCCCCCGGGCCACGCCATGGAGGTTCGCGACGGCAGCGTGTCGCGGCTGTGGCGCTACTGGCAGCCCGAGTTCGCGCCGCGCCCGACCACCGTGGCGGAGGTCCGCGAGGCCTTCGACGAGGCGGTGGCGCTGCGCCGTCTCGCCGACGTCGAGGTGGCGGCGCTGCTCTCGGGCGGGGTCGATTCCTCGGCCGTGGTCGAGGCCATGGTGAGCCAGGGCTCAGGCCCCGTGCGTACTTACGCCTTGGGCCGCGACGAGGGCGATGAGGAGCTCGTCCGGGCGCGCCGCGCCGCCCGCCACATCGGCACCCGCCACCGCGAGTTCTACTTCGATCCCGAGCGCCAGCACCGCCACCTCGAGACCCTGCTCGGCCTTCACGGCGAGCCCGTGATGCTGCTCCCGCTGCTCTACGCCCACGAGCTCTTCCGCCAGGTCCGGGACGACGGCATCAAGGTGGTGATGGCCGGTCACGGCGCCGACGAGGTCTTCTATGGCTACGGCAGCCACAACGACCTGGCGCTGCTCACGCCGCTGCTCAAGTTGGCGCCGGCGGGCTTAAGGCCGCTCGCGGCGCGCCTCGCCGGCGCCTTCCCCCCGGCCTCGCGGGCGCGCGAGGCGCTGCTGGTGGCGGGCGCCGCGCCGGGCCGCCGCAAGGGCGCGCTCTACCGCGACGAGGGGCGGCGCCTGTGGGCCGAGCTCCTCGACCTCGACGAGCGAGAGCGGCGCCTCGAGGGGGCGCTCGAGCAGTGGCTCGGGGTTTGGCTCGGCGAAGCACCGCCGCCGGCTTACATCGACGAGGCCAGCCTCCTCGGACTGATGCACGAGAATGCCCATTCGGTGACCATCGCCGGGGATTTGCCGGCGATGGCGGCGGGCGTCGAGGTGCGCTGCCCGTTCCTCGACCATGAGCTGGTGGAGCTCGGCTGGCGCGTGCCCTGGCGCGACAAGGTGCCGAGCTGGCGCAATGGGCGGCGCAACAAGTGGATCCTGAAATTGGCGCTCGCGGAGCGTCTGCCCCAAGACCTGCTCTATGCCGAGAAGCGCGGCTTCGGCTACTCCATCAGCGAGGAGGAGGTCTTGCGGGGGCCCTGGAAGGCCCGGGTCGACGACGCCTTCGCCACCCTCGACGATGCCGACGGCATCCTCGATCGGGCCGCGGTGCGGCGCCTCAAGGCCGACTTCGACCGCCGCCAAGGCGTCCCCGCCATGCTTATCGCCAAGCTCTACGCGCTCCATTGCTCCCGCCGCCTCACGCCATGGACCAGCGATGCCCCCAGCGGACGAGATCCGGCTCTTTCTCAAGCATCTCGATAACCTGGCCGCGGCCGGCTATTGGTTCGAGCGCGCGCTCAGCGCCGAGCTGCGGCGCTTCCTCGCCGCCGGCCACGGGCCGGGCGCGGTGGTGGTGGATTTCGGCTGCGGCGCCCGGCCCCTGGCCCGCTTGTTCGCGGGCTTTCCGGGCCGCGACATCGGCATCGATGTCTATCCGGGTCGGCAAGTGGACGTGGTCTACGACGGGCGCCGGCTGCCGCTCGCGGCGGCGAGCGTGGACCTGGTCTACGCCTCGAGCGCCTTCGAGCACGTCGAGGATCTCGAGTCCGCGCTCGCCGAGATCGCCCGGGTGTTGCGACCGGGCGGCCGGCTGGTGGCGGTGGCGCCCTTCACGGGCCACGTCCACGGCGCCCCCTTCGACTTTCACCGTCCCACCCGGTTCGGCTGGCAGACTCTCTTGGGGCGCGCCTTCCCGGAGGCCCGCGTCAGCCTCGAGCCGGTCGACGATCGCCTGACCTGCGCCCTGGGTCTGGTGACGGCGCAGATCAACTTCGCGCTCTACGACCTGCTGCGCCGGGCGGCGAGGCTCATTGGCTACCGCAGCCCGGAGCGGGCGTTGCGGCACGGCGGGGCCTCGCCCGAGGGCGGCGGACGGCCGGGCCTCCGCGCGGCCTACATCCTGGCCCGGCTCAACCCGGTGAACTTCGCGCTCGGGCTCATGGCCTGGCTGCTGGCCTGGATCGGGCCGCGGCGGCCGCCGGAAGGCGAGATCACCTCGGGCTATTTGATCCGCGTCGATAAGGCGTGAGCCCGGGGGCGCTCGAAGGCGGTCAAGCCACAGGGCGCGTGACTTCGCGTATAAGAGCAGCCATGACCGCGCCCGATCTCGTCACCCTCGACAGCCGGCCCGGCTTCCTGCCCGACCTGGGGCGCTATCTCTTGGACCGCGCGCGGGGCCGGAGCGTGCTCAACGTGGGCGCGGCGGGCGGCGTCGATCTCTATCTTCCCGATCACCGCGAGCACTGGCTCCACGAGCGGCTTGGCCGAGTGGCGCGCGAGCTCACCGGCATCGACATCGACGCCCGGGCCATCGCCCACGCCGGGCGCCACGGCGTCGCGCTGATCGAGGCCGACTGCGAGACCATGGAGCTGGGCGCGCGCTTCGAGGTCATCGTCATGGTCGACGTGATCGAGCACCTGGCGCGCCCGGGCCAGGCGCTCGAGGTGCTGGTCCGCCACCTCGCGCCGGGCGGCGCGCTCCTCGTCACCACCCCCAACCCGACCTACCTCGGCAGCTTCCTTCGGGCGCTCCTCAACCGCGACCTCAAGGTCTACCACGAGCACGTGGCCGGCTTCCTGCCCGAGCACCTGGTGGCGCTCTGCCGGCGCCGCGGCTGGCGCCTCGCGGAAGTCGCTTTTTTCACCTGGCCCGACCGACGCAGCCCCGGCCGCCGCTTCAAGTCGGCGCTCGGCGCCGTGGTGGCCCGGCTCTTCCCGCGCCTCGGCGGCTGGTTCGTGGCGGTGATCGAGGCCGGCGCGGGGCCTGGGCGCGACGGGCCTTGAGCGCGCTCGGCCCGCTCCGCGAGCTCGCCGCCGGGCTTCGCGCCCGGCTCGCCGGCCATCCCGGCTACCTCGGGGCGCTGGTCACCGCCTACGGCCTGATGGCCGCCAACGTGGTGGTCCAGCTGCTCCTCGTGCCGCTCTACCTCGACAGCCTCGACAAGTACCGCTTCGGGATACTGATGATCCTGCTCGCCGTCTTCGGCTACGCCGCGGTGGGCATGGCCTTCATGTCGGGCGGCATGGCGCGGATCCTGGCCGAGCACCACGCCCGCGAGGACGCCCAAGGCTTCCGCCGCGCCTATCTCGTCTCCAAGCTGGTCTACGTCGGCTACGCGGCGTTGATCGGACTCCTGGTGGTGGCGCTGGTGGTCGTGCTCGAGGGCGCGCTGTTCGAGGTCCGCGCCGGCTACCGCGAGACGGTGATGTGGACCGCGGCCGCCGGCGGCCTCTACTTCGTGCTGCTCTACGACTTCAGCGTCGACCGCCTGGCGCTGGTGGCCAAGGGCCACCAGGCCGCGGGCAACCTCCTGTCGATCCTCAGCCTGGTGGTGTTCGTCGCCCTGGTGGTGCCCTGGCTGACCTCGGGCGGCGATCTCTGGGGGGTGCTGCTGTGCATGACGGCGGGGGTGGCGGTGGCGCGGATCGGCGCCTGGCACGTCTGGCGCCGCCTCGGCGTCGATCTGAGCTGGCGGCGCGGGCTGGTGGGCCGCGGCGGCCCCGGTGGCCCGCTACGCCGGCTCATCGGGCGAAGCGGCCTGGCCTTCACCTTCTATGGCGTGCTGCTGCTCACCCTGAGGGCCGATATCGTGATCGTGGGCTGGCTCGGCGGCGCTGAAGTTGCGGCCGAGTTCGTGCTGGTGTGGAAGATCGCCGAGGTCGGCATCGACGCCCTGGCGCGTCTCCCTGAAGCCTTCTCGCCCTACATCATCCACATGGACGCCCGCGGCGAGGCCGGGCGGATCGAGCGCGGCTACCGTGCCGCCCAGCGTCGCATGTGGCGCCTCGCGCTGGCCGCCGGGCTCGCCTACGCCGTGCTCGGACCCTGGGTGGTCGAGCTCTGGGTGGGGCCCGAGCACGCGCCCCAGAGCCGCCTCGCCTTCGTCCTCGCGGGCGGCGCCGTGGTGTGGCTGGCGAGCGCCCGCCTGCCCGCCGTCTACGCCCTCTCGATGGTGCGCTTGCGGGCGCTGGTGGTGGTCGCCCTGGTCGAGGTCACGGGCAAGTTGGCGCTCACCTGGGTGCTGTTCCCGTGGGCCGGCTATCTCGCCCCGCTGGTGGCCATCAACCTCGTGCACCTGGCCGGCGTGGCGGCCGGTTACGCGGCGCTGCGCAAGACGATCGTCGGCGACGAGGCCACGGGGGCCGGCTGATGGCCCCGCCCAGGCCGCTCTCCCGCGGCCCCCGGCGGCGCCTGTACCGCGCCCTGGTACGGCTCTCGAACGCCCTCTTCGGGCCCGGTCTGAGCCACCGGGTACCGGCCGTGGGGGCCCTGCTCCGCGCCGCCAATGGCGCCCTCGGGCGCGTGAGCCCGGCCCACCGCCGCCAGCGCCGCTTCGAGCGCCAGCACCCCGAGGCGCCCTGGTTCGCGCCCCAGAGCCTGGCGCCGATCGAGGACCTGCTCGAGGCCGATTTCGTGGCCTTCGAATGGGGCGCGGGGCGCTCGACGGCCTGGCTCGCCGCCCGCACGGCCCACCTCACCTCGGTCGAGAGCGACCCCGAGTGGGCGGCGCAAGTGGCGCGCCTGATCGCCCAAAAGGGCCTCGAGGCGAAGGTCGATCTCCGTCTCGCGCCGGTCGCCTCGCGCCACGACTTCAGCGCCGAGGAACGCAGCCGTTACCTCGCTGCCATCGCCGGCTTCCCGGACCATCACCTCGACCTGGTGGTGGTCGACGGCCTGTTCCGCCGCGCCTGCCTCCGGGCCGCCGCCGCCAAGCTCAGGCCCGGCGGCATCCTGGTCCTCGACAACGCCGACCGCCCCGACCTCGCCGACATCGTCGCGGCGCTCGCGCCCTACCGCGTCGGACTCTACTCGAACGGCATCTGGGAGACCGCGATCTTCCGGGCGCCCGCACCCGATGGCCTGCCGGTGCTCGATTCGCGCGCCGGCTAGAGCGGTTTCAGGTCGCCTGAAATCGCTTCCAGGCCGCGACCGCGGCCCGCCGGCCCTCCGGCGCGCCCGCGCAGGCGCGGACCCGTAGGTCCGCTGCCGTGAGCGAAAAGACGCTAGCGCTTGACGAACAGCGCCTCGATCTCCTTGCCGCCGAGCCGTGCGCCCATCAGGAGCGCGCGCAGGCGGCCGCCGCTGAGGATGTCGAGGGTGATGCGCGGGTGGTCGGAGTGGAACAGCACCACCGGCGCCAAGCCGTGGTCGCGCAAGAGCTCGGTGAGCGTGACCGGGGTGTAGGGCGCGACGTGGGTGGGGTCGTCGTGGAAGCGCTCCCCGACCCGCTCGAGGTTCGGGGTGCGGACGTAGAGGTGAGCGCGCGGGCGAAGCGCGCGGGCGAGCTCGGCGGCGAGGAAATCGCCCGCCGCCACGTGCTCGATGACGTGGTTGAGGAGCACCAGATCGAAGGCGCCGTCGGCGAAGGGCAGGGCCTCGGCGCCGACGTCGAGCTGGTGAAAGGCGATGCCGCGGGCCTCGAGCTCGGCCTTGAAGCGATCGCCCCGGTCGACCGCCCAATAGCGCACCCCGGGCGCGCGGTAGCTCAGCGCCCAGCCGTTGCCGCAGCCGACCTCGAGCACGTCGAGCGGGCGCGCCGCGTCGCCGAGCCCGGCGAGGGCGAGCACCCGGGGCAGGAAGAGGGCGTGGCGGTCGGCCTGGCCCAGCGCCCGCGCGCGGCGGTCCATGAGCCGCCGCAACCAGCCCGCCGGGCCCCAGCCCGGGCCCTGCAACAGGCCGCGCTCGTAGTGCTCGAGGTAGTCGTTGGACATGGCGGGGCGTTGGGCGGGGCGACAGGCGATGGCGAGTGTGCGCCCGAGTATAGCCAGGCGGGGGCGGGCGGCGGTAGGGCGAGCGCGGTGGCTGCAGGCACGCCGGCTCACGCGCCCTCGCCCCGGCGCGCCAGCACGCAGTAGTGGGTCGCCATGAGGCGGCCGTAGCGCGCGGTGCCGAGGAGCGCCAGGGCGCCGCGCTCGAGGCGCCGCTTGAGCGCCCCGGTATAGGGCGAGAACGGGGCCGCGGCGTAGTGGTGCGCGCGCACCACCTCGAGGCCGCGCTCGGCGAGCAGGCGCCCGAACCCGGCGCGATCCCAGAACTGCAGGTGGCCCACCGGGTTGTCGCGGCGCTCGCGGGCGCGCAGCCGGGCGAGCGCGTCCTGCACCAGGCAGCGCTCGAGCGGCACCTCGAGCACCAGCCAGGGCGCCAGGGCGCGCAACGCCGCCAGCGCCTCGGCGGGCGCGGCGAGGTGCTCGAGCACGTGGCAGCAGACCACGGCGTCGAAGGCGCCCAAGGCGCCGAGCGCGGCCAGCGGGTGCTCGGGCTCGAGGGTCTCGAAGCTCAAGCCCGGGCGGGCGAAGCGCTCGCGCGCGGAGGCGATGGCGGTAGCGCTGAGGTCGACGCCCACCAGCTCGGCGCCGAAGCGGTTCTCGAACATGTGGGCGCTGAGCGCCCCGTTGCCGCAGCCGTAGTCGAGCACCCGCCGGGGCGGCGGCAAGGGGCCCCAGACTTCTCGGATGGCGGGGAAGCGCTCGCGCCGGGCGGCGTCCATGGCGTACTCAAGGGTGTATTCCCGGTCCTCCCAGAAGGCCTCGTAGAAGCCCTGGAGCGGGCCGTCAGCCATAGCGCTTGACCAGCCCGAGCGCCTTGGCGAGCTTGATCCCCCGGGTCACGGCGGCGCCGCCGAGGGCCATCGCCACCAGCGCGGCGGCGGCCGGGAGCGCGCCGCGCCAGCTCAGCGCCCGGGACCAGGCGCGCCAGGCGCCGGGCTCGCCCGCCAGCCGCTTGTAAAGCGCGTGGCGCAGCCGCTTGCCGCGATAGACCGCCGGCGCCCGCGCCGCGTAAAGCGAGCCGAAGCGCGCCAACACGGCCTCGGCACAGCGCGCCGCCTCGGCCGCCCTGGCGGGCTCGGCGAGGTCGCCGCTCACCGCGCCGGCGCGCCCCGCGCGGTAGATCCTGAGCGTCCGGGGCGTCACCTGGAAGGGCCCGTCGTGAAGCAAAGTGAGGTAGGAGACGGTGCCGCACGAGCGCCGCAGCCCGAGGTCGACGTAGCCCCGGGCGCGGATGTAGTCGCCCCTGAAGAGCGGCATGTACTCGCCGGCGAGGCGTTCGGTAAGCGCATCGTCGAGGGTCATTGGCCCGAGGTAGCCGGGCCGCGCCACCGTGGGCCGGCCGGCGTCGTCGCGGCAGGCCGAAAAGCAGACGCCGGCCGCGGCGGGCCACTCCTCGCGGAGCGCGCGAAAGGCCGCCGGCCACTCGGGCGTGAGCACGTCGTCGGCGTCGAGGATGGCGACCACCTCGCCGGTGCTGGCGAAGATGCCGGTATTGCGCGCCGCGCACATGCCCCGGTTGCGCCGGTGCTTCAGCAGACGGGCGCTGGGGAAGCGGGCGAGCACGGCGGCGAGGCGCTCGCCGTCGTCGCTGCCGTCGTCGACCACGATGGTTTCGGGCACTCCCAGGGCTGCGAGAGCGGGCGCGCCGGCCTCGATCGACGCCAGGGTCTCGGCCACCGTGGCCGCGGCGTTGAAGGCGGGGATCACGAAGCTGAGCGGGGGCGGCGCGGCCATGGCTCAGGCCTCAGGCGGCGGCGAAGCGGGTGTCGAAGAGGCGGGCGCTGGCCGCCTGGGCGCGCTCGAGCCAGGCGCCGTCGCGGGCCAGCGCGAGCATGGCGGCGGCGAGCCGGGCCTCGAAATCGCTGCTGTCGAGGCGCTCGATCTCGTCGCCGGCGCGGTCGAGCCGGTGGTAGAGCGGCGCCGGCAGGTGGTCGCGCCAGATCGAGATCGGCGGCGTGAGCAGGTCGCCGTTGACGCCGTCGCGCACCATCTCGGGCAAGGCGTAGACGTCGCTGGCGACGATGGCGAGGCCGTGGGCGAGGGCCTCGAGCACGACCATGCCGAAGGACTCGACGTAGGTCGGGTGGACCAGCACCTGGGCCCGGCTCAGGAAGCGCGCCGCCACCTCGTCGCGGCTCATGGTGGCGGCATGGACCCGGACCCCCGGGCAGGCCGCGGCCAAGGCCTCATGCCCGGGCGGCAGGTGGGTGACGAGGTCGAGCCGGGTCTCGGGTGCTTCCCGGTGCACGCGGCGGAAGGCGCGGAGCAGCGCCGCCCCCCCCTTGAGCTCGAACTGGGTGGCGACGAAGAGGAAGCGGCAGCCCGCCTCCGCCCGCGCCGGTGCCGGGGCCGGGCGCCCGACCAGGGGGTAGTGCAGCGCCGCCTTGTTGCCCACCGCGGCCCCGAACAGGAGCGCCAGCGTGCGCCGGCAGGCCTCGCTCAGGCAGCGGATCTCGAGGCAGCGCGGCGCCGCCAGCAGGCGCCCGAGCAGGCCGCGGTAGAGCGCCATGGCGCCGAGGTCGAACCCGGTGAGGGCGTAGGGGTTGTCGAGCTCGACGATAAACCGGCCGCGGGCCGCCACCGCGCCCCAGAGGTAGAGCGCGGCCTCGGGCCCAAGGCCGGACGGGCGGCGCTTGAGGTTGATCAGCGGCAGCCGCCGCCAGCCCCGCCGCGGCTGGGGCGCGAGCGCCTCCTCGCGGCTCACCTGCCGGGCCTGCCGGCGGGCGCCGAGATCCGGGTTCAGCACGCGCTCGGCGGGCCACGCCCGCACCGTGTCGAGCTGGCGCTCGCGCAAGGTTCGGTGGGGGTAGAAGTAGACCAGCGGCGCGGCCATCGCGGCAACGGTCCGGCGCCGGCAAGCGGCGCCCGGGCGCTCAGGCCTCGCGGCTCACCCGCTCGGCCGGCACGCGCACCCGCACCTTGCCGCCGAGCAGGTCGAGGAGCAGGAACACCCGCTGGTCGTCGCTCAATTCCTGGAACAGGCCGATCTGGTTGGCGAACGCCCCCTCGACGATGCGCAGCGTCTCGCCGCGCCGGAAACTCGCCGGCTTGTCGAGTCGGATCAGGCCGTCCTCGTCCTCGCGGCCGCGGATCTCCTCGATGATATGGTCGGCGATGGCCGGCGTGCTGTTGCCGAAGCTCACCATGCGGCGCACGCCGGGGGCGGAATCGACGCGGTGGCGGTCGCCGGCGCCCAGGTCGGCGCGCACGAAGAGATAGGCCGGGAACAAGGGCCGCGCCACCAAATCGCTGCGCCGGGCGTGGCGGCGGCGCTTCTCGTAGCGGGGCAGATAGACCTCGAAGCCTCGCTCCCACAGGTTGACGCGCGCCCACGTCTCCATGCGCGGCTCGCAGTAGACCGCGTGCCAGGCGCTCATTGGAGCCGCTCCTCGAGGCTGCGGCGCGACACCTTCAAGAGCTTGGGCGTGAGCAGGCGCTCGGGCGCGAGCCGGTCGGCCAGCGCCTCGAAGGCGGTCTGGGGCTGCTTCAGGTGGGTGAGCAGGACGGCGTCGATCGGGCCCAGTTCGTCGAGATCGCGCACCAGCACGACGTGCATGAAGCGGCCCGGGCGCCAGCGCTCGTCGGCCACGCCCACCACCTCGACCGGATACTGCATGGCGCACAGCAGCGCGATCTCGGCGAGCTCGCCGGCGCCCACCAGAGCGATCCGCCGCCAGCCCCGCTGGGCGCAGCTCTCGAAGGCCGCGTCGAGCTGGCTGCGCGCTTGGGCGTAGAAGTGGAACGAGCGCGAGAGATAGCGGGCGGTGAGCCGGGTCTTCTCGGAGAAGCCCTTGGGCGTGAGGTAATAGGCGTAGCGGTTGGCCGGCGCGCGCTTGACCTTGATCCAGCCCTTGCGGGTGCAGCGCTTGAGGTAGGCGTTGGTGAGCCCGAGCGCGATGCCGAGCTCCTTGGCGAGCGTACGCTGCGAGAGGGCGCTGTTCTCGTGGACGGCGTCGAGCAGCCCGAGCGTGATCTCGCTCTCGGTGTCCGTCCGCTCGACGCCCGAGGTGGTGTCGCCAACCAAGTCCACGCCCCCAACAGAGTGCTGCCGCCCGCCCCCGCTCGCGGCAATCGGGCGCGGAGAGCGGGGCCGGCGGCGTTCGTGGCGTGAACACTACTCCGTTCACATCGTGAACGTCAAGGGGATTTGGTCGTGTCCTAATTTGGAGTTATTCTAGATCCCCGATAGAAAATCCACCATCCCCACCAAGAAAATCAGAGCCAGAACCATGAACACCAATGCCCCGAGCGTGATCGAGCGCCGCCGTTGGCCGACCATCAGCGTCAATCGGAGTCGTGTGGCACGATAGATCAGGCCGTGGGGGGGCTTTGCCATGGTGTTCTAATCTGGCGGCAGCGCGGCGTGGTCCAGGTGGTTGCCGTGACGCCCGCGGCCATCGCCAGCGGGCGGCACAAGGTACCATGGGTGCGGCGGAAATTGTAATGCGCCAAGTGCGGTGCCGTAGCGGCTTCGAGGTTGCCGAGCTTCTTGGAGAAGGCGTTGGACAGTCGGGTGAGCCGCCTCATGCTCACTCCGATCGTCAGGTTTTGCCTCTCGATATGGTTGTTGCTGATCCTGTCGGCAGCGGCTTTGGCGAAAAGCGGGTATGGCCTGCACGTTACGAGCTTGGCTGTGGCATAGCCTTCGCGTAGGCGAGTCACCTTACCTTTACCACCTAGATCAGTTGGGCGAAGTCACAGCCGAGCCGCCCAAAGTGCTTGTCGACGGCATCGACTTGCCAGACCAGCCCATCGCTGACGATGATGGGGCGGCTCGGGCCCCGCTGGCGCGGCATTACCATGTGAGAACGGCGGCGCAACGATCCCTCGCTTGAGCGCCGAGACCGCGAACAACCCCCAGCCCCCAAGGTTGAATTTCCGCTGCCGGCCGGCGTCCATCTCGCTCCCCAAGCGGCGCAAGCGCCTCGCCCCCCGACCACGGCGAGCGATCGGCCGATCGGCGCGGCGCGAGTGCCGGGCGCTCAGCCGCCGTCAAGGCCCGTCCTCGCCTCGCCGTTCAAAAACTATTTTCCGCCGACCCGCGCGCGCGCCCAGGGTATCCGGCCCTTTGGCGCCGCCTCCCGGGCCTGACATGGGCGAGCACCGCTTGACAAGTTTAATATTGAACTATATAGTTTAGCGTTAAACGAGTTCATCGGAGGCAAGGGAGCTCCCTCATGTCCATCAGCAGGCGCTCGTTCATCCGCGTCATTGGCTCGTCGGCGGTAATCATGGCCGCGGGTGCCGGCGCCTTCGCCCTCAGCCGCGAGCCGACCCGGGCGCTGGCGCCGTGGCGGGCGGCGGGCGGCACTTACGCCGATCCCCGGCGGCGCGCCCTGTCCTACGCCATCCTGGCGCCCAACCCGCACAACCGCCAGCCCTGGCTGGTGGACCTGGTGGGCGAGGACGAGATCGTCCTTTACTGCGACCTCGAGCGGCTGCTGCCCGAGACCGATCCCTTCAACCGCCAGATCGTCATCGGCCTCGGCTGCTTCCTCGAGCTGTTGCGCCAGGCCGCGGCCGAGGACGGCATCCGCGCCCGCATCACGCCCTTTCCCGATGGCGAGCCTGAGGCCGGGCTGGATCGGCGGCCTGTGGCGCGGATCAGCTTCGGGCCCAAGGGTGGCGCCGCGCCCGACCCGCTGTTCCGCTTCGTCCTCGAGCGGCGCTCGAACAAGGAGCCCTACGACACCGCGCGGGCCGTGGCGAGCGCGACGCTCGCGGCCCTGGCGGCGGCCGCGGGCGGCGCCGCGGTGGTCGAGACCAGCAACCAGGCGGCGCTGGTCGCGGGCTTGAGGGAGCTCACCTGGCGCGCCTTCGAGATCGAGGTGCGCACGCCGCGCACCTACCTGGAGAGCGTGCGCCTGATGCGCCTCGGCAAGGCCGAGATCGAGGCCGCGCCCGACGGCATCGACATCGGCGGGCCGCTGCTCGAGGCGCTCGGCCTGATCGGCCTGTTGAGCCGCGAGCGGATCGCCGATCCCGCCTCCCAGGCCTATCGGCAGGGCCTCGACATGTACCGGCCGATCACCGGCTCGGCGATGGCCTACCTGTGGGTCGCGACCACGGGCAACCGCCGCGCCGACCAGCTCGAGGCCGGGCGCGCCTACCTTCGGCTCAACCTCAAGGCCACCGAGCTGGGCCTCGGCATTCACCCCCTCAGCCAGGCCGTGCAGGAGTACCCCGAGATGGCCGCGATCAGGGACGAGCTCGACCAGAAGCTCGGCCTCCCGGCCGAGGCGCGCGTGCAGATGCTGGCGCGGCTCGGCTACGGTCCCGAGGTGGCGCCGAGCCCGCGCTGGGATCTGGAGACGCGGATGGTCCGGGCATGACCGAGCAGCCCCGCGACGACCCGGTGGTGTTTCGCTTCTTCAACGAGATCGGGATCATCGAGCAGCTGGCGCGGAACAGCTTCGAGCGCGTCCTTCCCCGGGGCCTGACGCTGTCCCAGTTCGGGGTGCTCAACCATTTCACGCGGCTCGGGCACGAGAAGAGCCCGCTCCAGCTCGCTCGTGCCTTCCAAGTCACCAAGGGGGCGATGACCAACACCTTGAAGCGGCTCGAGGGCCGTGGCCTGATCCAGGTCCGCCGCCACCCCCGGGACGGCAGGGGCAAGCTTGTGAGCATCACCGCAGACGGGCGCCGCGCCCGCGACCGGGCGGTGGCGGCGGTGGGCCCGCTGCTGGCCGAGCTCGAGGCCGAGTTCAGCGAAGCCGAGTTCGCGGGCGCGCTCCCCTTCCTGGCGCGGGTGCGCGCCTATCTCGACGCCGCGCGGGAGGTCGAGGGCTGAGCGGCACCCGGCGGCGGCTCCGGCTTGACGCCCGGCGCCCGGCCGGGCGATGGTGCCCCCCGGTCTTGGGAGGCGATGAGATGGCGGATCCCGATCGGGCGGCTGAAGGGCGGGCCGCGGCGGATCCCCGCAAGGCGCGCTTGATTCGGATCATCGAGGCGCGCTCGCTGTTGCGGGAGGCCGACTTCGAGCTCGTCTCGGGGGCCGCCAGCAGCTTCTACTTCGACATGAAGCCGACGGCCTTCGATCCCGAGGGCGCGAGCCTCATTGCCGAGCTCATCGTCGAGGCCCTGGCCGCCGACCAGGTCGACCTCATCGGCGGCCTCGAGATGGGCGCGGTGCCGATCGTCGCCTGCGTCTGCCAGCTGAGCCACCGGGCCAAGCCGATCGCCGGTTTCTTCGTCCGCAAGGAGGCCAAGGACCACGGCACCAAGCGCCTCATCGAGGGCGTGCCGAAGGACCAAGAGCTCGCCGGCAAGCACGCGGTGCTGATCGAGGACGTGACCACCACCGGCGGCTCGGTGCTGGCCGCGGTGGGCGCCGCCCGCGACGCCGGATGCCGGGTGAGCAAGGTCGTCACCGTGTTGGATCGCCTGCAGGGCGCGGGCGACAACCTTCGCCGCCACGGCATCGAGCTCGTCGCCCTCCTCACCACCGAGGACTTCGACCTCTAACGGCACGCAGCCCCGACCCCAGGCCGCCGGCGCCCCTCGGATGAAGGTTGAAGGCGAGTCCGGTTGCGACTATGAGTAGCGCCCATGGCGGAAGCAAAACGGATCGCCGTAATCGGCCTCGGCTACGTCGGCCTGCCCCTCGCCATGGCCCTGGCGCGCAGGCATTCGGTGGTCGGCTTCGACATCGACGAGAGCCGCATCGAAGAGCTCAGGCGCGGCGTGGACCGCACCCGCGAGGTGGCGCCGGAGCGGCTCAAGGCGTCGAGCCTCCGGCTCACCGGCGACGAGCGCGAGATCGAGGGCGCCGACCTCTTCATCGTCACCGTGCCGACGCCCGTGGATAGCGACAAGGAGCCCGACCTGAGCGCCGTCAAGGCGGCCTGCGAGATCGTCGGCCGCCGCCTGCGCCCGGGCGCCATCGTGGTCTTCGAGAGCACCGTCTACCCCGGCGTCACCGAGGAGATCTGCGGCCCGCTCCTGGAGGCCGCCGCGGCCCTGGTCGCCGGCAAGGACTTCTTCCTCGGCTACTCGCCCGAGCGCATCAACCCCGGCGATCCCGAGCACTCGGTGGAGCGCATCACCAAGGTGGTGGCCGGGCAGACGCCCGAAGTGGTGGCCGCGCTCAAGGAGCTCTACGCCCCGCTGACCTCGGGCGGGGTCTACGTCGCCCGCGACATCCGCACGGCGGAAGCCGCCAAGGTGATCGAGAACGCCCAGCGCGACATCAACATCGCCTTCGTCAACGAGGTCGCGATGGTGGCCCAGCAGCTCGGGCTCTCGGCCCACGACGTGCTCGAGGCGGCGGGCACCAAGTGGAACTTCCTGCCCTTCACGCCGGGGCTGGTGGGCGGCCACTGCATCGGCGTCGATCCCTACTACCTGGCCTACCGGGCCAAGCAGGCCGGCCACGAGCCCGAGGTACTGCTCGCCGGAAGGCGCATCAACGACCGCATGGGCGGCTTCATCGCCGAGCGCGTCGCCGACCAGCTCGATGGCCCGGCGCGGGTGCTGGTGCTGGGCCTCACCTTCAAGGAGAACGTGCCGGATCTTCGCAACAGCCGCGTGGTCGACATCATCGCCGGCCTCGAGGCTAGCGGCCATCAGGTCGACGTCCACGACCCCATGGCCGATCCCGACGAGGCGCGCGAGCTCTGCGGCGTCGAGCTCAAGAGCCACCTCGACGGGCTCTCCGGCTACGCCTGCCTGGTGGGCGCGGTGCCCCATCGGGTCTACCGCGACTTCTCGGCCTCGACCTTCGAGGGCCTGCTCGAGCCGGGCGGTCTGGTCGCCGACATCAAGGGCATGTGGCGCGGCGTGCCCCTGCCCGACAGCCTGAGGCGCTGGCAGCTCTAGCGCGGTTCACCCCTGCTCGCCCCAGTAGCGCTCCTTCAAGAGCCGCTTGTAGAGCTTGCCCGTGGGGTGGCGCGGCAGCTCGGCCTCGAAGTCGACCGAGCGCGGGCACTTGAGATGGGAGAGGTGGGCGCGACAGAAGGCCAAGAGCTCGGCCTCGAGCTCAGGTCCCGCCGCGCTCGCATCGGCGGGCTCGACCACCGCCTTCACCGCCTCGCCGAACTCCTCGTCGGGGACGCCGATGACCGCCACGTCCATCACCTTGGGGTGGGTGACGAGCAGGTTCTCGACCTCCTGCGGGTAGATGTTCACGCCGCCCGAGATGATGGTGTAGGCCTTGCGGTCGGTGAGATAGAGGTAGCCCTCGCGGTCGAGGTAGCCGACGTCGCCCAGCGTCGTCCAACCCTCGGCGCTGCGCTCCTGGGCGGTGCGCTCGGGGTCGTTGTGGTACTCGAAGTCGAGGCCGTCCGAGAAGTAGATCACCCCCGATTCGCCGACCGCGAGCTCGACGCCATCGTCGTCGAGGATGCGGGCGACGCCGATCAGCGCCTTGCCGACCGAGCCCCGGTGGGCCAGCCATTGCTCGGCCGTGATGGCGCAGAAGCCGTTGCCCTCGGTGCCGGCGTAGTACTCGTAGAGCTTGGGCCCCCACCACTCGATCATCGCCTCCTTGATCGCAATCGGGCACGGCGCGGCGGCGTGGATCGCCACCTGCAGGCTCGAGAGGTCGTACTTGCATCGCGTCGCCTCGGGCAGCTTCAGCATGCGCACGAACATGGTCGGCACCCACTGGCTGTGGCTGGCGCGGTGGCGCTCGATGAGTCGGAGTGCCTGCTCGGGGTCGAAGCGCTCCATGACGATGGTGGTGCCGCCGAGCCCCTGGATCGCCATGTTGAAGCGCAACGGCGCCGCGTGATAGAGCGGCGCCGGCGAGAGATAGACCGTGTCCTGGTCGAGCCCGTAGAGCTTGCGGATGAGCTCGAACCCGGGCTCGCGGGTGCCGAAGGGCACGCCCTGGAGCGGCCGTTTGATGCCCTTGGGGCGGCCCGTGGTGCCCGACGAGTAGAGCATGTCGGTGCCCTGGATCTCATCGGCGATGGGCGCCGCCGGGTGGCGGGCGACGGCCTCCTCGTAGCCCTCGTAGCCGGCGCCGGCGCCGTCCACCATGAAGCGCCGCTCGACCCCGGGCAGGCGCGGGGCGAGCTCCGCCGCCAGCTCGGACTTGTAGCTCGAGGTGATAAAGAGCCGCGCCCCGCAGTCGCCGACGATGTCGGCCACCTCGGCGGCCGTGAAGTACGAGCTGATGGCGGTGTAGTAGAGGCCCGCGCGCTGCGCCGCCCAGCAGATCTCGAGGAAGCGGGGGTTGTTCTCGAGCACCAGCGCGATGCCGTCGCCGGGCCCGAGCCCGGCCTCGCGGAAGAGCCGGGCGCAGCGGTTGGAGCGCTCGTCGAGCTCCCGGAAGGTCACCACCTCGCCGCTCCCCGCCATGATGTAGGCGGGCTTGTCCGGCGACCTGCGGGCGTGGTCGGGAAGGGTGGGCTCGACGCTCATCCGGCGGCCTCCCGGGGCGAGGAAGAGCGCGCACTCTAACGCGCCGCCCCTCGTGCCGACAACGGGTGCCGGCGCCGGCCCTCTTCCGGCGCCAGCCCGTCAGCCCTCGGCGCGGGACAGCGCCCACTTGACCCTGGTCTCGGTGGGCCTGAGCCGGCCCGAGACCACGAGCTGCTCGGCGCGGCGCGGCTCGCCGGCGGCGAGATAGACGCTCTCCTCGAGCGCCAACGCCCCGCCGCTCGCGCGCAGGCGCCAGCCGGCGCCGCTCGGGAGGCGCAACAGCGCGGCGCTGCGGTCCGCCACCAGCGAGGCGCGCACCCCCGGGTGGAGATGGAAGCGCACCGCGAAGGCAAGGCCCGCGCCGCCCTTTTTTCCGCTTCCGCGGAGCGCGTCCTCGCCGCGCAGATCGGCGCCCGAGGCATCGAGGTAGAGGCGCCGCTCGTGCACCAGCCCGAAGGCGTCGAGATAGCCGTCGTGGCTCAGCTCGAGCCACAGGTTGCCGTCCTCCTCGAAGCGCCGGCAGGCGACCTCGCCGGGGCGCCGCCCGATCAGGCCATCCGATCCGATCTCGCACGAGTTGATGTCGGCGAGCGTGAGGGTGGAGTGGGCGGCGGTGCTGCGGGCGGCGCGCGCCCACTCGCCTCCCGGGTCGCGCGCGGCGCCGCAGTTCACGATCAGCCGCTCCTTGGCCACGCTCAGCTCGAAGCTCAGGCTCCCCGCCGAGGCCGCCGCGCTGAAGCGCCGCGACGGCGGGCCCCCGGCATCGACCAGCACCAGGGTGCGTCCCGCGGCGAGCCGCTGATAGCCGCTGCTCGGCGCCTGCGCCGGCGGCCGGCCGGCGATTGCGGCGCGGGCCAGGGTGGCGTCGATGGGGATGGAGCTCTCCTCGGCGCCGCCGTTGAAGACCCCGAGCCCGCCGTCGCCGTGGCGAAAGAAGCGCAGCATCGGCGCCATGCCCGCGATGGCTTGGCTGAGCTCCCGCGGCGCCTCGAGGCCCATGGCCATCAGCGTGTCGCGGACCAGCACCAGATCGTTGAGCGCCGCGAGCTGGGCCGAGGGATTGCGGCTGACGTGGACGCCGTCGTCCTCGAGCTGACGGGCAAGCTCGCGCAACAAAAGCTTCAGCCCGCGCTGGTGTCCCCTCCGTGTCGAGGGCAGGCACAGCCCGCACACCGTGAGCCCGGCGGCGGCGGCGAGCCTCGGCAGGCCGTCTTCGGCCTCATCGGCGCTGCGTGAAAGATGACGCGACTGCTCGGCGAGGCTCGCCAGCAGGGCCTCGCGGAACGCGCCGTCGGCGCCCTCGAGCAGGAAGCCCGAGTGGCAGAGCCACGACACCAGGCGACGGGCGAGCACGTCGGGGCGCCAGCTCACCGCCTCCCAGCCGCCCGCTTGGCCGATCCAGGCGCGCACCAGCTCGCGGGCGTGGCGCCGGGCGGTGGCCACGGCGCAGGCGCTGAAGTGGCGCAACCAGGCGAAGCCATGGAGCTCCGCCGCCCAGGCGGGCGACGGGGGATCGACGGTCCACGGCGTCTGGTTGGGGATCACGAGCTCGCGGCCGGCGAAGGCGAAGCGGCCCTGGAACAGGGCGTTGCCGAGCTCGGGATCGCCGGGCCAGGGCTCGACCGGCGCCGCGGCCAGGCCCGGCGGCGCCCGGCCCTTGAGGGTGTAAGCGTAGAGCTGGCTGCCATAGCCCGCCGCCCTCACCCTGTCGCGCAGGCGCCGGGTCAGGCCCTCGGGTCGAAAGCCGGGATCGCCGGGATTGCGGGGGTTGTCGAACATGGCGGCGGCCGATGGCGCTCGGCCCGGGACCGCCGCTCAGGCACCGCCGCGCAGGCGGCGAATGTTGTCGGCGTAGGCCTCGGGCCCGCCGCGGAAGGTGGCGGTGCCGGCGACCAGGACGTCGGCGCCCGCGGCCACCACCTTGGCGGCGTTGTCGATGGTGATGCCGCCGTCGACCTCGAGGTCGATGGCGCGCCCGCCGGCGTCGATGCGTTGGCGCAGGGCGCGGACCTTCTCGAGCTGGCTTTCGATGAAGCTCTGGCCGCCGAAGCCCGGGTTGACGGTCATCACCTGCACCAGGTCGACCTCGCCGAGCACGGCATCGATGGCCTCGACGGGCGTGCCCGGGTTGAGCGACACCCCGGCCCGCAGGCCCCGCGCCTTGATCGCCTGGAGGGTGCGGTGGAGGTGGGGGCCGGCCTCGGGATGGACGGTGAGGATGTCGGCACCGGCCTCGGCAAAGGCCTCGATGTAGCAATCGACCGGGGCGATCATCAGATGCACGTCGAAGGGCAGATCGGTGCATCGGCGCATGGCCTTCACGGCGCCCGGACCGATCGTGAGGTTGGGCACGAAGTGGCCGTCCATGACGTCGACGTGGAGGTAGTCGGCACCGGCCGCGGCCACCGCCCGCACCTCCTCGCCGAGCCTCGCGAAGTCGGCCGCGAGGATCGAGGGTGCGATGCGCGTGGCCTGCTGCATGGCCCTCTCCTATCAGCTTCGCCCGGGGTGGGCAAGTTGCGGCCCGCGAGGCGCCGCGGGCAGGCTCGGCTGGCGCCGGGAGGCCCGGCTGGCCGCCGCCAAGGGGCCATGCGATGATGGCGGCGCCCCCTGAGTCGCGGGGCGTGCGGAGCCCGAATCGCACGATGCCCGTCCCCTTGAGCCCGCGCCAGCGGTTGAGCTTCGCGGCGCACCTCTTCAAGGCGCTCGTCCGTCAGCACCACGGCGCGCTGCGGCCCCTGCTCGGCGGCCACGTGGGGCCCGGCGCGGTGGTGATCGACGCCGGCGCCCATGCCGGCCAGTTCACCAAGCTGTTCGCCGCCCTGGCCCCGGGCGGCCGGGTCTACGCCTTCGAGCCCGGTGCCTACGCCCGCCGCATCCTCGACACAGTCGTGCGGTTCAAGCGTCTCGACAATGTGGAGGTGGTGGCGGCGGCGCTGGGCGACGAGGACGGCGAGGCAACCCTGACGCACCCGCTCAAAGCGCGCGGCAGCCTCGGTTTCGGACTTGCGCACCTGGGCGGGGACGGTGAGGGCGGCGGCCGGGCGCTCTGCGAGAGCGTCCCGGTGACCACCCTCGACCGCTTCGCGGGCGCGGCCGGGTTGCGCCGGCTCGACTTCGTCAAGGCCGATGTCGAGGGCTGGGAGGTGCGCCTCGTGCGGGGCGCCAGGGCCACCCTCGAGCGCTTCCGTCCGGCGCTCCTGCTCGAGCTCGGCCAGTCCCACCTCGCCCGCGCCGGCGACGCGCCCGAGGAGGCGTGGCGGCTGCTCGGGCCGCTCGGCTACCATGCTTTTCGGCTCTCGGGCCCGCCGGCGCCGGTGGCGGGCTTCGCCGGCGACGCCGACTACCTGTTCGTGGCGGACGACGTCTAAGCCCGGCGCTCGAGGCGGGCGGCGTAGAAGCCGTCGAGGCCGCCGAGCTCGGGCCAATGCGAGGGCAGGGTGCGGAGATCGCCGGCGGGCGTGATCAGCTCGGCCCGGCCGTCGAGTTCCGCCGCGCTTACCGGGCGCCGGCTGAGCGCGGGCTCGCGCTCGATGAGCGCCGCGACCTGGCGCTCGCATTCCTCGGGCTCGAGCGAGCAGGCGCAATAGACCAGCACCCCGCCCGGCGCCAGATAGGCGGCGGCGGCGGCGAGCAGGCGGGCCTGGAGCCCGGCCAGCCGGGCCACGTCCCGTTCGCTCTTGAGCCGGGCGATGTCGGGATGGCGGCGGATGATGCCGGTGCCCGAGCAGGGGGCGTCGAGCAGGATCGCCTCCACCGCGCCCTCGGGCCGCCACGTGATGGCGTCGGCGACCACGGTCTCGGCGCCGAGCCCGAGGCGGGCGAGGTTCGCCTCGAGGCGCGCCAGCCGCGGGCCCGAGCGGTCGAGGGCGGTGACCCGGGCGCCGGCGGCGGCGAGCTGCGCCGTCTTGCCCCCGGGCGCGGCGCAGACGTCGATCACCCTTTTGCCCTCGACCTCGCCGAGCAGCCGGGCGGGGAGCGTGGCGGCGGCGTCCTGGACCCACCAGGCGCCGTCGGCGTAGCCGGGGAGCTTCGAGACCTCGCCGCCCGTCCGCCGCCTGAGGCTGCCGGTCGGCAGCACCGTGGCCTCGAGCCGCCCGGCCCAGGCCGCCGCCGCGCCCTTGACCGAGAGGTCGAGGGGCGGCTCCTCGAGGTGGGCTTGGGCGATCGCCCGCGCCACCTCCTCGCCATAGGCCGCCCGCCACGAGGCCCACAGCCATGCCGGCGTGTTGAGGCGGGCCGCGTCGTGGCCCGCCGTGAGCGTCGAACCCTCCCGCGCCAGGCGCCGCAGCACCGCGTTGACCAGGCCTTTGGCGCGGGCACCGCTGCCGGCCAGCGCGACCGCGGTGTCGACCGCTGCGTGCGCCGGGGTGCCGAGGAACAGGAGCTGGGCGGCGCCGAGGCGGAGGACGTCGCGGAGCCGCCCTGCGCGCTGGGGCAGCGGCCGCTCGAGGAGCCGCGCCAGCACCGCGTCGATCTCGCCCAGGCGGCGCAAGACGGTGGCGCAGAGGAGCCGGGCGAAGGCCCGATCGCGGGTGCTGAGCCCGGCGTAGGCGCCGGCGAAGGCCGCCTCGAGCGCCTCGTCGAGGGCGCCGCCGGCGCCCAGCACCTGGTCGAGGAGCGTGAGCGCGCAGGCCCGCGATGTGGGCGATCCCTCCATGGCGGACGAGTTCACCACAAGGCGCGGCCGTGGCCAAGGCCGCGGCGCGGCACTGGCGAGCTCGAGTGGCGCTGTCGGGGCTCCGGCGGCGCTCTGTCGGGGCTCCGGCGGCTCAGCCCCAGGGGCCGGCGCCGGGCGGCGGCGCGCCCGCCATCTGGCGCAGGCGGCGGACCCGCTCTGCGGTCGGCGGGTGGGTCGAAAAGAGGCCGTTGACGCCGCGGGCGCGCAGCGGATTGACGATGAAGAGGTGGGCGGTGGCCGGGTTGCGCTCGGCCTGCTGGTTGTCGATGCGCGCCGCGCCGGCGGCCATCTTCTCGAGCGCCGAGGCCAGCCACAGCGGCCGGCCGCAGATCTCGGCGCCGACGCGGTCGGCCTGGTACTCGCGGCCGCGGCTGATCGCGGTCTGCACCAGCATGGCGGCGAGCGGCGCCAGGATCATCACCAGCACCACGCCGACCAAGCCCAGCGGGTTGTTGCGGCTGCCGCCGAAGAACAAGGCGAAGTTGGCGAGCATCGAGATGGCGCCGGCGATGGTGGCGGTAAGGGTCATGATCAGGGTGTCGCGGTTGCGCACGTGGCCGAGCTCGTGGGCCAGCACGCCGGCTACCTCCTCGTGGCTGAGGCGGTGCAAGAGCCCGGTGGTGGCCGCCACCGCGGCGTGGCGCGGGTTGCGCCCGGTGGCGAAGGCGTTGGGCTGGTCGCTCTCGATGAGGTAGACCTTGGGCATCGGGAGCCCGGCGTTGAGGCTGAGCTGGTGGACGATGCCCACCAGGTCCGGCGCGCTTTGCCGATCGACCTCGCGGGCGCCGTACATCCTCAGCACCAGCCGGTCCGCGTTCCAATAGGCGAACAGGTTCATGCCCAGCGCCAGGGCGAAGGCGATCGCCATCCCGCCCTCGCCGCCCAACAGGTAGCCGACGGCGAGGAAGAGCCCGGTCAGAGCGGCGAGCAGCAGCGCGGTCCTGGCGTAGGGCATGGTCTCCGGCTCGGCCTCGTAGCGCTGGCGGGGCTTCATATCTTGGGCGCCGGCAGGCCGCCTTCAAGCGCTCCGCGGGCGCGCCAACCGCGCCCACCGGCGAGCCCGGCTCCGGGCATATGTTCTTGATATGTTCGGATGTTTCATCTAGGTTCAGTACCCGGACTACGGGCGCTTACAGGAATGCACCACACACTAGTGGCAAACGCAGATGTAATCACCACTATAGGTAGATGAGAGCGATCGACATGAGGGCCGACCACGGGCGGGTGGCGCCACGGCGCCGCCGTCAGCGGGGCGGATGGCGGGCCCCGGCGCCCCGCGCCGCCCTGGTCTGCGCCCTCGTCGGCGCCGTCGCCGGCCTCCTGGTGCTGGCGGCGCCGGCGGGCCCCGCCACCGAGACCCTGCCCGGGCCCATCCCGGCCCAGGTGGTGAGGGTGATCGACGGCGACACCCTCGAGGTGCGGGCGCGCATCTGGCTCGGCCAGGAGGTCAGCATCCTGGTGCGCCTCGCGGGCATCGACGCGCCCGAGCTCCGGGGCCGATGCGACGGCGAGAAAAGGCTCGCCGAGGAGGCCAAGGCCTACCTGCGGGCCATGGTCGGCGAAGGCTCGGTGACGCTCTCGGAGGTCCGTTACGGCAAGTTCGCGGGGCGGGTGATGGCCCGGGTCGGCAACGCCGCGGGCGAGGATCTGTCCCAGGCCCTGGTCGCCGCCGGCCTCGCCCGCGACTATGCCGGCGGCCGCCGCCAAAGCTGGTGCGGCGCCTGAGCCGGGGACGCTCACGCGATCAGGGTGCCGAGACCGACGGCGAGCAGGAAATAGAGCGCCACGCGGCGGTAGAGGGCCTCGCCCGAGCGGCGGAAGACGCGGCTGCCGGCGAGGGCGGCGAGGAGAAAGGCGGGCGCCAGCAGCAGTGCGCGCCACACCGTCTCGGCGCCGATCGTCCCGGCGACCAGGAACACCCCCAGCGCCGCGCTGCCGATGATCGCGAAGTAGGTGATGACGTTGGCGCGGTTCTGCGCGGCCACGTCGCCGCCCGACAGCAGGTAGAGCAGCACCGGCGGCCCGCCCATGCCCACCGCGGTGGTCATCATCCCGCTGGTGAGCCCCGCTGCCAGCGTCGCCGCCGAGCCTCTGGGGCCGCGGTAGCGCCAGCCCCCGAGCATCACCAGGCTGAACACCAGCACCATCCCGGCGATGACCCGGCGCATGATGTCGGCGTCGCTGTGAAGGATGATGTAGCCGCCCAAGGGGGCGCCCGCCAAGGCCGCCAGCGCCATCGGCCCGATCTCGCGCCAGCGGGTGCGCGGCAGAGCCCCGGGGAGGAGCTGGAGCGTCACCGCGGTCTCCAGCAGCAGCACCGTGGCCACCGCCTGCACCGGGCCGTAGAGGAGGCTGTAAACCGGCACCATCAGCATCGCCGAGCCGAAGCCGGTGAAGCCGCGCATGAGCCCGGCGGCGAAGGCGACGGTTAGGGCGAGCGCGAACTCGGGGGCGAAGAGCCCGGGGCTAAACATGGCGGCGACTGTCTCCCGGCGCCGGCGGTGGGCACCTTGCGCTGCTCCGTCCAATCGAGCGGAAACCGTGTGTTGCGCTTGAGGCGGGCTGCGGTCAGGTCCGGCGGGTGGCGGCCTTCGAGGATGGACTCGACGATGTCCGGCGCGAGGCAGGTGAGCCGCAGCACCTGGCAGACGTAGGCGTCACTGACGTCTTCCTGAGCGGCGGCGTCCGAGATCAATCTGGCACGCCCGCTCTCGACCCGTCGCCGCAGTCGAGCCGCGCCTTCGTGTCACATCTAGGCAGTTCTCGTACTTGACCGGCAGCAACATTACGTTAGTCGCCCTCTCCGTAGTGCTCGATGAGTGCTTTCAGCGTCTTCGGCATGTATATCCAGACCTCGTTTGCGTCGGCGAAAAACCCCTCCGCCTTGGCTTTCGCCCAGTGCAACCGTGCTTCTTCGTAGTACGGGATTGTCAGGCGGCGCATAAGCTCCACGAACTCGCGCAGATCCTTAACGCCTGGCACGCTTTTTCCTTCCGGGTCGTGGTAGGGCCCCAGGTCAAGAAAACTCAGCAGTTTGGGCATGCCGTCCGCCCCGAGGTAGTCGGAGAGATAAGCATCGGCCATGTCAAGATGGCCAGTGTGGTGATAGCAATCGCCTCCCCAGTGCACGATCTTGAAAGAATGGGCGCCGCCTTCGTCGTCGATCCATTCCAGCCAGCCATGCCCGGGCTTGGCGATAAGTTCGCGGCAGTGATCACATACCCACTGCCTAAGCGGTTCCATTATACTTCGCTCCCATGGCTAGCGGTCACAGACGTGATGCCCCTGGGAGGGCTCAGCCGCTCGGCCCACGCATCATGCACCTACGGGATTCAGCCGTGGCGCTCAGACTGCGTGTGAAAAGGCGCCAAGCGTACAACGCTGCTCCACCCAGGCAAGCGAAATTGTACGGAGCAAGGTAGCAGGGACCGTTGAAAAACTCCGTGTATGCGGCGGTCAGGATGCCCGCTGCGACCAGG
>CBDUZE010000032.1:0-52160 GCA_965371625.1 uncultured Alphaproteobacteria bacterium | reverse complement strand
GCCTCGCCCAACGGCCCATGTCGCTCGACGCCGTGACCGTGGCGATGGTGCTCTATGTCGCCGTCTTCGCCTCGCTCGTGGCGGTGTTGTTCTGGAATATCGGCGTCGCCGCGATCGGCCCCGGCCGGGCCGCGATCTACGTCAACCTGATCCCGGTCTACACCACGATGGCGGCGCTCGCCTTCCTCGGCGAGGCGCTCAGGGCCTATCACCTGGCCGGCTTCGCCCTCATCTTCACCGGCATCTTCCTGATGGTGAGGGGGCGTTAAGACGCAGTTGTCAGTTGTCAGTATTCAGTCATCAGTTATCAGGATTTCGCTCGCCGCTGAGGCGCTACGGCGTACTGACGACTGATGACTGACGACTGAGGACTGGCATCACGACCACGGCGTCTCGACCTTGGGCACCGCCTCGCCGTCGACCAGGATGTCGTCGACCTTCTCGTTGAAGAATGAGAGGTAGCCCGTGATGCGCGGGCACTCGGGGATCGGATCGGGATAGCTCCAGACGATGTTCTCATAAGCTTGGCCGCCGGCCCGCGCCGTCCAGTAGCGGGCCCAGCCCTTGTAGGGGCAGCGCGTCTCCTTGTCGGTGGCCTCGAGCAGATCCATGCGCACGTCGTCCCGGGGCAGGTAGTAACGCGTCGGGAGCCCGGTCTCGAAGAGGAAGCGGGCGCGCCGGCTCTCGGCCACCACCTCGCCGCCCAGCACGACCTGCACGTGGGCCGAGCTATCGACCACGTCGACCCGTTTGTAGGGATCGCGCGGGTGCACGAAGACCTCCTCGTCCTCCTCGTACCAGTGCTCCATCTTGCGCCAGTAGAAGGCCATGTAGCCCTCGATCGCGGCCGCTTCCGCGTTGGGCTCGAGATAGCTCCACACCGCGTTCTCGGCGAGGAGCTCGCCGACCCGCACCGACCAGTAGGAGGCCTCGCCCTTGAACGGGCAGCGGCTCGAGTGCTCGCTCGCCTCCAAGAGGTCGGAGCGCACGTCGTCGGAGGGGAAGTAGTAGACCGGCAGGTGCTTGCTTTCGAGCATCAGCATGGCGCGGCGGCTGTCGGCGATGGTCTCGCCGCCGAAGGCCACGCGCAGGCGCCGCGGCGTGGGCTCGAAATCGATGCGGTATTGGGAGCTGTCGTGGGCCCAGGGTTGGACGCGGTCGTGAGCGTGTGCTGGCTCGGCCATGGGGCGGTCCTCCTCGCTCGGGCGTGGTGCCCTGCCATCTCCCCCCGGGCGCGATCATGGCCCGCGCCGGCGCCGCTGGCAACCGCGGCGGGGGCGCTCAAACGAGCGCCTGGCGGAGGCGCTCGATGTGGGCCGGGCCGATGCCGCAGCAGCCGCCGATGATGCGGGCGCCGGCGGCTTGCCAGACGCGGGCGAAGTCGAGGTAGCTCTCCGGCTCGAGGTCGTCGCGGAGCTCGAGCAGGCCGGCGCCCGCGCCTTCGCCGCCGCCCTTGACGCCGAGGCTGTGGTCCTCGGGGACGTGGCGGAAGGCGTTGGCGTAGGCGCCGAAGGGAACGGCGCCCAGCACCCTGAGCTCGGCCATCGCCGCGCTCACGCTCTCCGGCGAGCAGCAGTTGACGAGCAGGGCCGAGACCGGGAGGTCCTCGATCTGCGCCGCCGCCTTGCCCACGTTCTCGCCGCTCCTGAGCCGCCCCGAGCGGTCCTCGTGAAGGGTCCAGGCCACCCACACCGGGAGCCCGGTGGCGCAGGCCGCGGTGGCCGCGGCCAGGCCTTCGGCCGCGCTCGACATGGTCTCGCAGATAAGGACATCGACGTGGGGCGCGAGGAGCTCGGCCTGCTCGCGGTGGAGCGGCTCGATCTCGGCGAACTCGCCCACCAGGTCGGGGCGGTAGCTGCCGCGCAAGGGGGGCAGCGCGCCGGCGATCAGGAGCTCGCGCCCGGCCGCCGCGCGGGCCTCGGTGGCGAGCGTGCAGGCGAGCTCGTTGAGCTCGGCGAAGCGCGCCTCGAGGCCCTCCTTGGCGAGCTCGGTGCGGATGATGCCGTAGCTGTTGGTGGTGATGACGTCGGCGCCGGCGGCGATGAAGTCGGCGTGGATCTCGCGCACCGTGTCGGGGGCATCCAAGAGCCCGGCCGCCGACCACAACGCGCCGCGGATGTCGACGCCGCGGCGCAAAAGCTCGCGGCCCATGCCGCCGTCGAGCAGCACGGTACGCTCGGGCAGGGCGACGGTGGGGATCTCGTTCATGCCGCGTCGCCCTCGGCCCCGGCGGCGCCGCCGAAGCCGGCTCCCGGCTCCTTCAGATAGGCCTCCTCCTCGGGCGTCGAGCGCCGGCCGAGGATCTCGTTGCGGTGGGGGAAGCGGCCGAAGCGCTCGATCACCTCGAGGTGGGCCTTGGCGTAGGCGAGGTTGTCGCCGCTCTCCGGGTCATGGGCCATGGCCTCCGAGAGCTCGACCGAGCGGCGCTGGTCGGCGAGCGCCTCGCTGTGCTGGAAGGGAAGGTAGAGGAACATGCGCGGCGCCGCCGGGAGCTCGCGGTCGAAGCCCCGGGCGATGGCGTGGCGGGCGAGCTCGAGGGCCTTGGCGTCCGAGGCGAAGGCGCGGGCCCCGCCGCGGAAGATGTTGCGCGGCAACTGGTCGAGGGCGAGGATCAGCGCCAGGCAGGCGCGGGGCTCGTCGCGCCAGTGGTCGAGGGCGCCCAAGGCGGCGCGCTCATGCAGCGCGCCGAAGCGCCGCGCCACGTCGGCGTCGAAGGCCGGGTCGGGCTTGAACCAGGCGCTGCCGCGCAACGCCTGGGCGCGCTCGGGCTCGGGCCCGAACCAGAACTCGAGGATCTCGTCGACCGCCGTCATGGCCGGGAGCTTGTAGGCGCCCCGCAGGCCTGAGGCAACAGCAAAGGGCGAGCCGAAGCCCGCCGTCACTCGACGATATGGTGCTTGCCCATGGGCGTCACCGTGGTGGCCTGGGGGCCCTTGTCGCCGCGGGCCTCGGCGAAGCGCACCTCGGCGCCGAGCTCGAGGCTGGCGAAGGCGTCGTTCGCCACCGCGTTCTTGTGGAAGTAGATCTCGCGCCCGTCGGCGCTGGCGATGAAGCCGTAGCCCTGGCGCTCGAAGAGGCGGACGACGCGGCCGTGGGGCGGCGCCTGGTGCTGCTTGACCTCGCCGCGGCGCTTGCGCGAGTGCTCCTGGAGGCGGCGCGCGGCGGCGTCGAAGGCGTCGCGGATGGCGATCATGACGTCCTGGTGGGCGCGCCGCGCGCGCGGCTCGCGGTTGACCACCACCTCGGCGCCGGGCAGCGCGATGTCGATGCGCACGTTATAAAGCCGGCCCTTGTGGTGGCGGCGGTGGGGCGCCGACAGCACCACCCGGCAGCTCACCATGCGGTCGTGGAAGTGCTCGAGCTTCCGCGCCTCGTCGCGCAGCCGGGCCTCGATCGCCGGGGTGGCGGCGAGGTCGCGGTAGGTGATCTGTAATGGGTTCTGCATGGCGGGATCTGCATGGCGCTCCCGGCCGGCCCTGAGCCCGAGCCCGAGCCCGAACCTAAGTATAAGGGCAAGGGGCACCGCCCTGTCCACGGTTGGTTGCGCGCCGCCCCCGGCCTATGATCGCGGCGTGACAAGGGGAGAGGTGATGAAAAGCACGCTCAACGGCATCGAGGTCAACTACCGAATCGAGGGGCCCGAGGCGGCGCCGGTGGTGGTCTTGAGCCACTCGCTGGCGACCAGCCTCGAGATGTGGCGGCCGCAGGCCGAGGTGCTCAGCCCCCGCTACCGGGTGCTGAGCTACGACACCCGGGGCCATGGGCTGAGCGCGGTCGGCGACGCCGCCTACTCGATCGAGCTGCTGGCCGACGACGCCGCCGCGCTCATGGACCACCTCGGCATCGAGCGCTGCCACTTCGTCGGCCTCTCGCTGGGTGGCATGGTCGGCATGGTGCTGGCGCTGGACTCGCCCGGGCGGCTCGCCTCGCTGGCACTCTGCGACACCATGGCCCAGGCGCCCGAGGGCGCCGACGAGGCGTGGGCGGAGCGCGTCGCCACCGCCCGCGCCCACGGCATGGCGGCGCTCGTCGAGGCCACCATGGGGCGCTGGTTCACGGCCCCCTATCTCGAGCGCCACTCGGCCGAGCTCGGGTTCGTGCGCGCCATGATCGACGCCACGCCGGTCGAGGGCTACGCCGGCTGCTGTAGCGCCATCCCCTCCCTCGACTACGCCGAGCGCCTGGGCGCCATCGCGCTGCCCACCCTGATCGTGGTCGGCGCCGACGACATCGGCACCCCGGTGGCCTGCTCCGAGGATATGGCGCGCCGCATCCCCGGAGCGCGGCTCGAGGTCCTGCCCTCGGCCGCCCACCTCTCGAACCTCGAGCAACCCGAGGCCTTCAACCGGGTGCTTGTAGGCTTCCTCGACGGGCTTTAGGGCGGCCGGCGGAGAGGAGGGCGCGATGAGCCACGCCGTCAACCGCCAGATCGTGTTGCGGGCGCGCCCCGGCGAGCGCGTCGGCGCCGAGCTGTTCGAGCTCCGCGAGGCGCCGATCCCCGAGCCCAGGGACGGCGAGCTGCTGATCCGCGTCGTCTACCTCTCGCTCGATCCCGCCATGCGGGGCTGGATCTCCGAGGTCAGGAACTACTCCGAGCCGGTGGCGCTGGGCGCGGTGATGCGGGGCTTCACGGTGGGCGAGGTGACGCATTCCAAGCACCCCGACTACCGCGCCGGCGAGATCGTGCTCGGGGCCCAGGGCTGGCAGGAGCACGCGCTCTCGGACGGCGCCGACATCCAGCGCAAGGTCGATGCCGGGCTGGCGCCGATCTCGACCGCGCTCGGCGTCCTCGGCCACACCGGGCTCACCGCCTGGGTCGGCCTGATGGAGATCGGCGCGCCGCGCCCGGGCGAGACCGTGGTGGTGTCGTCCGCCGCCGGGGCGGTGGGCGGCGTGGTCGGCCAGCTCGCCAAAATCCAGGGCTGCCGCGCGGTCGGCCTCACCGGCACGGGCGCCAAGGTGGCGCTGTGCCGCGACGAGTTCGGCTATGACGCCTGCATCAACTACCGCGCCGCCGCCGACCTCGGCGCGGCGCTGGATCAGGCCTGCCCCGAGGGCATCGACGTCTACTTCGACAACGTCGGCGGCGCCATCCTCGATGCGGTGCTCGAGCGCCTCAACGTCGGCGGCCGGGTCGCCGTCTGCGGCACCATGTCGCTGCCCACCGCCGGCGCGCCGCCCGTGGGCCCGCGGGTCGAGCGCCGCCTGCTGGTGGCGCGCGCCCGGCTCCAGGGCTTCCTGGTGCTCGATCACCTCGAGCGCGCGCCGGAGATCGTGCCCAAGCTCGCGCGCTGGCTCGCCGAGGGCCGGATCCGCTACCGCGAGGACGTGGTCGACGGGCTCGAGAACGCGCCGGCGACGCTGGTGCGCCTGCTCGCCGGCGAGAACCAGGGCAAGCAGCTCATCCGCGTCGCGCCGGAGCCTTCGTGAGGGGAGGGCCGGCGCGGTTTGGGCCGAGTGCCGATGAAGCGCACAGGCGTCGTGTCGCGAGCTTCGCCCGCCGCTGTGCGCCGGTGACGCGAACGAGACATTCGTGTCCCCGACCGAAATGGCTAATGCGCTCCTCCGACATGGCGCGCGATCCCGGTCCGAACCCCTGTGACCTGAAACCCAATTCATGTGACAGCCCGACCCGGCCAAGCCTAATGTGGCGGCGTCCGAAAATTCGCAAAGAGAGAGGTTGGCGGTGACGATTGCGGTCGGATTGGGGCTCGCGGACTTTCCGTTTTCCGAGGCCAGGGCGTTCTGGCGTTGGGTCGAGCTGTGCGAATCCGGCGGCGTCGATTCGCTGTGGCAGACCGACCGCCTGGTCTCGCGCCAGCCGATCCTGGAGTGCATGAGCGTCATGGCGGCGCTCGCCGGCGCGACGATAAGAATCAAGTTCGGCATGAACGTGGCCACGGCCGGCCTGCGCGATCCGCTGCTGCTGGCCAAGCAGTGCGCGACCATCGACTTCCTCAGCCAGGGCCGGCTGTTGCCGATGTTCGGCATCGGCAACATCCGCGCCCCCGACTGGCAGGCCACGGGGCGCGACACCAAGGGCCGCGGCCGGCGCACCAACGAGGCTCTGGAGCTCATCGCGCGGTTGTGGGTCGAGGACTCGGTCGATTTCGACGGCGAGTTCTATCGCTACCGGGGCGCCTCGATTTCGCCGAAACCGGTGCGGAAAAACCTGCCCATGTGGCTCGGCGGCTCGAGCGCGGCGGCGATCCGGCGCACCGCCCGCTTTGGCACCGGCTGGCAGGCGGGCTTCGAGACGCCGGCAGAGGCCGGTCCGGTGATCGAGGCGATCAAGGCGGCACTGGTCGAGGAGGGGCGGCGGATCGAGCCCGATCATTACGGCGCCGGCTTCGCCTACCGCTATGGCGCCTGGGACGATGAGCCGGTGTCGCGCACGGCGAAGGCCTACCGGGCGCGTTCGGGCCGCGACCCGCGCCGCGCCATCGTCGCCGGCGACAGCGACGCCATCATGCGCCGCATAAGCGAATACACCGCCGCCGGCGTCTCCAAGTTCATCCTCCGCCCAATCGGCGCCGACGACGCCGACATGCTCGCGCAAACCCGGCGTCTGATCGATGAAACGCTGCCCGCGGTGGCGGCATTGAACCGCTCTGGTTGAGCGCGCGCGGCGCCGGGGAAGGCCAACAGCGGAAATCAAGGAACCATCCCAGATGGCGTTTCATACGGCAGCTCGCGAGTCTTCCAATCAAGGGTGATCACGATGGAACGTCGCCTAGCCGAGATGACAGATGACTTGCATACGCTTCTGAACAGCGACGCCGCGCCCGACAAATTGCTTGGCGACTTGATGCCGGTACTGTGCAAGGCGCTCGATTGTGACCGCTGTGTATTGTTCCTTCGTGATCCTCACACCCGTCGCTCGCGGGCGACGCATGCGTGGGAACGCAAGCCGGAATACGCCTTGACCAGAGTCAATTACGGCTGGCAAGAGGAGCCCCCGTCGCTGGTCGAGGACGACCCAATGTTCGCGCAAGCCCTGCGCAGTCCGGTTGCGCTCTACATCGAAGATGTGATGAGCGCCGATCCATCTTTGGTCAATCGCGAGTACGAGCGGAAGTATTTCCGGCACCGTGCTCTGGTGCACGCTCCGCTCTACCACGAAGGGCTGATGTACGGCATCCTCGAGCCCTGCGTGATGGAAGCGCCGAGGGCGTGGTCTTCCGCGGACCGCGAGATTATTGCCGTGGTCCAGGAGAGGATCGCAGCGGTCGCGGCGACCTATGTGGCTCGCAATTGCCGATGACCGGGTCGCACACACCTAATACGGCACCACCGTATTCAGTTACGGTACGAAGTGCCGAATCTCCAGCGAAGCGACGGACCGTTACCGTAAGTTAATTGGGCTTCTGACGTAACTTATATCGCTCACCATCGAACTCACTAAATAGTCCGTGAGCGAGCGGGTGCACGATTTTATGTGGCGCGTCTTCGGGCTCTAGATTCTGCTCGGCAACATAGGTGATATGGGCCACGCCATCCCTTAGCACGTGATACCACGGTTCGTCCTTAGGAGGACGTGAGCGCGCTACTTGATCGTACCATTCATCGCTTCCTTGAAAGATCGGGTCGATATCGAAAACGACGCCGATGTATCCAAACAACCTGTGATGAATTATCTGTCCGGTCTGGAATTTCGCTTCGTGCTTCGACATCGAGATTGTCGATCCGGGTTAGCGCTTCGCCCGATCGCGCAAGCGTCGGGAGGCCTCGGATAGGAACTTCCTCGGATCCTCTCGCGGGTCGTTTCCCCGCGCCGCCTCAGCCACCTCCTTCGCGACACCCACCGCGGCGCTCCTCGCGCGGTCGAGCTTGGGCTTGGCCTTGTCCCATCCGGCTTTGGCCTGTGGCGCGACCTTGTCGGTGACGAAGTCCACGGTCTTGGCTCGCAGTTTGGGATTTTGAGCCAACTCTCGGGCTGCGAGCCGGGCGATGTTATAGAACAGTCTCATAAACCGATATTTTCCATCCCAACCAGGTTCGAGCACCGATCCCGCGGGGGCGAGGGTAACTTTGGCCGAGATTCCCCAAATGGCTCCGCCCAGTTGCCGACGATGGTAGCACGAAGGGCGTTGGCAGCGCACATCCCCGCCCGCGCTCGCGCCTCCCCTCTCACGCCGAGAGCGGCGGGCGGCGGTGGGCCCAGGGGCGGGCCTCTTCGAGCTGGGCGGCGAGGCGGAAGAGCGTCGCCTCGTCGCCCAGGCGGGCGGCGAACTGGACCCCGATGGGGAGCCCGTCGGCGTTCCAGTTGAGCGGCACCGACATCGCCGGCTGGCCGGTGATGTTGGCGAGCGGGGTGAAGGGGACGAAGGCGAAGACGCGCTCGGCGAGGCGGTCGATGCCGCCCAGCAGCTTGATCGCCGAACCCAGCGAGAAGCGGGCGATGAGGCGCTGGGCCAGCGCCTCGGCGCCTCGCGACTTCAGGGCGCCGATGGCGATCGGCGGCTGCGCCAGGGTCGGCGTCAGCAAGAGATCGTATTCCTCGAGGAAGTGCCCCACCGTGCGCCCCGCCAGGCGCAGGGTCTTCACCGCCGCGGCGAGCTCCTTGGCCGAGTACTGATTGCCGAGGAGCCCGAGCACCCAGGTCTCGACCTCGAAATCGGCGGCCCTCGGCGCGCGCCCCACGACCGGGCCCCAGGACTCGATCTCGGCCGCGGTCTCGGCCGCCACCAGCAGCAGGAAGGCCGCGCTGAGCGCCGCGCCGTCGAGCTCGGGCCGCGCCTCCTCGACGGCGTGGCCGAGGTCCTCACAGAGCGCCGCCGCCTCGTGGAGCGCGCTCAGGCAATCGGGGTGCACGGCGGCGGGGAAGGGCGGGCGGGCGCTGAAGGCGATCCTGAGGCGTCCCGGATCGGCGCCCACCTCTTGCGCGTAAGGCCGTGCCGGCGCGGGCGCGGCATAGGGATCGCCGACTTCGGCGCCGTGGCTGGCGTCGAGCGCCGCGGCGCTGTCGCGCACCGAACGGCTCAGCACGTGGTCGACGACGGCGCCGTGCCAGGCCTCGCCGACATCGGGGCCGATGGGATTGCGGGCGCGCGAGGGCTTGAGCCCGAAGAGGCCGCAGCACGAGGCCGGGATGCGGATCGAGCCGCCGCCGTCGTTGCCATGCGCCATGGGGACGATGGCGGCCGCCACCGCCGCCGCCGAGCCGCCGCTCGAGCCCCCCGGGGTGACGCCCTCGCGCCACGGGTTGCGGGTGGGGCCGAAGAGCTCGGGCTCGGTCACCGGCGTCAGGCCGAGCTCGGGCGCGTTGGTCTTGCCGAAGCAGATCAGGCCGGCGCGCTTGTAGCGGCGCACCAGCTCGCCGTCGTGGTCGGGCACGAAGTCCTCGAGGAAGCGGGCGCCGGAGCACATCCGCACGCCGGCGTAATAGGGCCCCAGGTCCTTGAGCAGGAAGGGCACGCCGGCGAAGGGCGCCTGGTCCGCGACGGCCTTCGCCTGGGCGCGCGCCGCCTCGTACATTGGCGTGACCACGGCGTTGAGCTCGGATCCAAAGGCCTCGGCGCGGGCGATGGCCTCCTCGACGAGCTCCAGCGCACTGACCTCGCCGCGCCGCACCAGCTCGGCGAGACCGCTGGCGTCGTAGTCGCCATAGTCGCTGAAAGCGCTCATCTCTTGCCTCCGTGCGCCGCCGCTCCAGCGCCGGCCGGCGCGCCGCGCGAACCCGGCGCCTCGGTGCAGGGCGCCTCGATGAGGGGATCGGCCGGCACCGTGCCGCCCCGGCGGCGGGCGACGAGCTCGCCGCGCACCTCGCGCAGCCGCTCCGGGCCCTCGACCTTGGGACCGCTGTGCCTGGCCACCATGCCGATCGTCGGATAGGAGGATTGGCTCATGCTCGGCAGCCCGAGAAAAGTCCTTGAACCTATAGTCGCTACAGGTCCCATGCTGCACCCCACCTGGCGTCGAATGCAAGCCTCGCGTGGGCCGTGCTTCGGCGCCGATGATGTGGAGAAGGAGCGCCGACTGCTGGTCGCGCGCGCCCGGCTCCAGGGCTTTCTGGTGCTCGATCACCTGCGGCCCGCCCGTGGCCCGCCCGTGGCCCGCCAGGTATCGTCCGTGCTCTGCTGATCGACGACGCTGTCCAGCATCCGGACAGTAACCGGAGCCGGAATGGGCGTGCTTCACAATAAGAACATACAGGGAACATAATTTTGCCGCAATTCTTACTTATGGGAATCGCCGACCAGGTGGCTGAAATCTATTTCTACATTTTGCGGCTCCATGAGCTTTGCCCTACCAGGATTAGACGAGTTCTTTCAAAGACCATGCCGAAACCTTGCTTTTCCATTGACCCCCATAAAAACCCATGATATCCCATGCTGTCCCACCAAGTGGCGAGCGTGCGGCCCTCTTAAGGCTGGCGCCGGCAGGCGGGACGCGGGTTGTCATTTGGACGGGAGCGAGAGGTGGCGTTGTTCCTCTCTACCTTCGTCAACAAGGTCGACAAGAAAGGCCGGGTCTCGGTCCCCGCGCCCTTTCGCGCCGCCTTGGCGGGACAGAGCTTCGCCGGCGTTGTCGCCTTTCCCTCGTTCGTCTATCCGGCCATCGATGCCTCGGGCATCGACCGCATGGAAGAGCTCAGCCGTAGCGTCGACCGCTTCAACCCTTTCAGCGACGAGCACGACGCCTTCGCCAACGCCCTCTTCGCGGCGAGCCATCAGCTCGGCTGGGACGGCGAGGGGCGCATCGTGCTACCCGAGAAGCTGATGCGCCACGCCGGCATCACCGCGATGGCGGCCTTCGTCGGCCGCGGCGCCACCTTTCAGATCTGGGAGCCCGAGGCGGCCCGGGCCAACCACGAGACGGCGCGCGAGCGCGCCCGCCGCGAGCGCGGCGCCCTGAGCCTCCAGCGCCCGGACGGCGGGGGGAGCGGATGATGGCGCCGCTTCACCAGCCCGCGCCGGTCGCCCACATCCCGGTCATGGTGCGCGAGGTCGTCGAGGTGATGACGCCGGGCCGCGGCGAAACCCTGGTCGACGGCACCTTCGGCGCCGGCGGCACCTCGGCGGTGCTGCTCGAGGCCGCCGACTGCAAGGTCTGGGCCATCGACCGCGACCCCGAGGCGGTGGCCGCCGGCTGGCGACTCGCCAATCGCTATCCCGATCGACTCGAGGTGCTCGAGGGGCGCTTCGCCGACATGGACGGCCTGCTCGCCGAGCGCGGCATCGAGGCGGTCGATGGCGTGGTGCTCGACCTCGGCTTCTCGTCGGCCCAACTCGACGACCCCCGGCGGGGCTTCTCGTTCCGCCACGATGGCCCGCTCGACATGCGCATGGAGCGGGAAGGGATCAGCGCCGCCGAGGTGGTCAACGGCGCCGACGAGGCGACCCTCGCCGAGATCATCGCCGCCTACGGCGAGGAGCGCCGCGCCCGCGCCGTCGCCCACGCCATCGTCACCGCCCGGCGCCAGCGCCCTATCGAGCGCACCGGCGAGCTTGCCGAGATCGTGGCCAAGGTGGTGCGAAGGGCGCCCTGCGGCGTGCACCCGGCGACGCGCACCTTTCAGGCCCTCAGGATTCACGTCAACGATGAGCTGGGTCAGCTCGAGAACGGTCTGGCCGCGGCCGAGCGGCTGCTCAAGCCGAGCGGTCGGCTCGTCGTGATCGCCTTCCATTCGCTCGAGGACCGCGCCGTCAAGAGGTTCCTGGCCCGCTGCTCGGGTACCGAACCCCGGCCCTCGCGCCACCTGCCCGAGAGGAGCGGCGCCCAAGCAGAGCCGTCCTTCCGCCTGCTCTTCTCCGGCGCGCGCAAGCCGCGGGCGGACGAGGTCGCGGCCAACCCGCGTGCCCGTTCGGCGCGGATGCGGGCCGCGGTGCGTACGCCGGCCCCGGCCCAGCCGGTGGAGACGGCGGCGTGAGGCGGTCGGTGACCCTGGTCGCCCTGGTGCTCGCGGCGGCGGCGGCCTCCTACGCGCTCTATCAGCTCAAATACGACGTGCAGCGGCTCGAGGGCGAGCTCGAGGCGCTCAACCGCGACCTCATGGCCGAGCGCGATGCGGTCCGGGTCCTGGAGGCCGAGTGGAGCTTTCTCAACCGGCCGGAGCGGTTGCAGAGGCTGGTCGCCCGTCACCTCGAGCTGGTGCCCGCCGTGGTCGACCGCGCCGCCGCGCTGGAGCGGCTCCCCTACCGCGCCGGCGGCGATGAGACACCCGCCGCCGCCTCGTTCCCGGCTTCGTCCCCGACCCCGCCGCTGCCGATTCCAAGGCCGGCACCGCGGCGTGGCGCGGCGATCCTCGTCAGCACCGGGGCGGGCCAGTGAGACGGCCGGAGCAGCTCTCGCTCGACGCCAGGCTGGCGGCGGCGCCGGCCCACCCCGGCACGGAGGCGCCTCGCCCCCCGCGCGAGCCGGCGCCGCGGCCCACGATCGAGACCAGCCGCAACCGCCTGCTCGTCACCGGGGCGGTGTTCGCGGCGCTCTTCCTCACCCTCGTCGGCCGGCTCGTGCAGGTCACCCTGATCGCGGGCGGGGAGCCCGCCCTGGCGCGGATCTCGGGGCAGCAGATGCTGGCCGAGGGTCGCGCCGACGTGGTCGACCGAAACGGGGTTCTGCTCGCCACCAACCTCGCCACCGCCTCGCTCTACGCCAATCCGAAGCGGGTGCTCGACCGCGACCAAGCGGCGCGCAAGCTCTCCCGCCTGCTCCCGGAGCTGAGCTATGCGAGTGTGCTCGGGAAGCTCAAGTCCGGGCGCAGCTTCGTCTGGATCAAGCGCAATCTCACGCCCCGGCAACACTATGCCGTGAACCGGCTGGGGCTGCCCGGGCTCGGCTTCCAAAACGAGTGGCACCGCGTCTATCCCCAGGGCCGCCTCGCGGTGCACGCGCTGGGCTTCACCGGGATCGACAACCACGGTCTCGCCGGCGTCGAGCAGTACTTCAATGATCGGCTCAGCGACCCGCGGGCGGCCGGGCGCGGCGCGCTCGATCTCGCCCTCGACCTCCGCATCCAGCACGTCGTGCGCGAGGAGCTCGCCCGCGCGGTCGCCGATCACCGCGCCGTGGGCGCGGGCGGCCTGGTGCTCGACGCCCGCAGCGGCGAGGTCCTGGCGCTGGTCTCGCTGCCCGACTTCGAGCCCAACCGCATCTCCAGCTCCGCGGCCGAGGCCCGCTTCAACAGGGTCACGCTCGGCGTCTACGAGCTGGGCTCGGTGTTCAAGACCTTCACCGTGGCGATGGCGCTCGAGAGCGGGCGCGTGGCGCTCTCCGATGGTTTTGACGTCGCCAAGCCGATCCGGGTGGCGAAGTTCGTGATCCGCGACCTCCACGCCAAGAAGCGTTGGCTGTCGCTGCCCGAGATCTTCGTCTACTCCTCGAACATCGGCGCCGCCAAGGTGGCGCTCGAGGTGGGGGCGGTCGGTCAGCAAAACTTCCTCGAAAGCCTCGGCCTGTTGCGCCGCGCCGACATCGAGCTGCCCGAGGTCGGGTTGCCGCTCTATCCGGCGCGCTGGCACGAGGTCAACACCATGACCATCGGCTTCGGTCACGGGATCGCGGTGAGCCCGCTGCAACTCGCCTCCGGGGTCGCCGCCGTGGTCAACGGCGGGGTGCTGGTGCCGGCCACTCTGCTCAAGCGCCAGAAGGGGGAAGCGGTGACGGCCAAGCGCGTGATCTCGCGCCAGACCTCGGCCGTGATGCGCCGCCTCATGAGGCTGGTGGTCGAGCACGGCACCGGCAAGCGGGCCAGCGCCCAGGGTTACCTGGTGGGCGGCAAGACCGGCACGGCGGAAAAGGCAGGCCTGGGTGGCTATCGCAAAGATGCATTGATCTCGTCCTTCGTTGGCGCCTTCCCGATGACGGCGCCGCGCTACGTGGTCTTCGTCATGCTCGACGAGCCCAAGGGGACCGAGGCCACCCATGGCTTCGCCGGTGGCGGCTGGACCGCGGCGCCGGTGGTGAGCCGGGTGGTCTCGCGGGTGGCCCCGATCCTGGGCGTCGAGCCGGTCGACGAGACCGGGCCGGAGATTCGGCGGGCCATGAGGCTCGGCGACGAGACGGGGACGGCGAAACTTGCGTCTTTCTGAGCTCATGGGCTGCGACCGCGGCGGCGCTGCCGGCGACCTCGATATAAGCGGTCTTTCCGCGGACAGCCGCGAGGTCTGCCCGGGCTATCTCTTCGCCGCCCTGCCGGGCAGCCGCTTCGACGGCCTCGACTTCGTCGGCGACGCCCTCGAGCACGGCGCCGTGGCGGTGCTGGCGGGCCCGGGAGCGGAGATCGGCGAGGCCCGCGTCGCCCTCGTCACCGACGCCAACCCGCGCCGCCGCCTGGCCCTCATGGCGGCCCGTTTCTATGGCGCCCAGCCCGACATCATCGCCGCCGTCACCGGCACCAGCGGCAAGACCTCGGTGGCCGACTTCACGCGCCAGATCTGGCGCCGCATGGGCTACCCGGCGGCCAGCCTCGGCACCCTCGGGGTGCTCGGCGCGAGCGTCAACGACAGGGTCCCGCTGACCACGCCCGAGCCGGTGGCCCTGCACCGCATCCTCGCCGAGCTGGCGGCGGGCGGCGTCACTCGGCTCGCGCTCGAGGCCTCGAGCCATGGCCTCGACCAGTGCCGCCTCGACGGGGTGCGCGTGACCGCCGCCGCCTTCACCAACCTGTCGCGCGAGCACCTCGACTATCACCAGACGCCGCGGGCCTATCTCAAGGCCAAACTGCGGCTCTTCGACGAGGTCATGGCGCCGGGCGGGGTGGCGGTGCTGAACGTCGACGCCGAGGACTTCGAGCGTCTTCGCCAGGTCTGCGAGGGGCGCGGTCACCGCATCGTCACCTATGGCGCGAACGGCGCCGAGCTGCGCCTGGTGGGGCGCCAGTCGACGCCGTCGGGACAGCGCGTGAGGCTCGAGATCGCGGGCGTCGCCCACGAGCTCGAGCTCGAGCTGGTGGGCGGCTTTCAGGCCTGGAACGTGCTCTGCGCCCTGGCCCTGGTGCTGGCCTGCGGCGGCGAGAGCGAGGCCGCCTTGGCGGCGCTCTCGGGCCTCGTGGGAGTGCCGGGGCGGATGGATCTGGTGGCCCGTCATCCTTCGGGGGCGCCGGTGTTCGTCGATTACGCCCACAAGCCCGATGCCCTGGCCCAGGTGCTGAAAGCCATGCGGCCCGAGGTGCCCGGGCGCTTGCGTGTGGTCTTCGGCTGCGGCGGCGAGCGGGATCCTGGCAAGCGGCCGGTGATGGGACGCGTCGCCGCCGAGCTCGCCGACGAGGTCATCGTCACCGACGACAACCCGCGCAACGAGGATCCGGCGGCGATCCGCCGCGCCGTGATCGAGGCCTGCCCCGGCGCCACCGAGATCGGGGCGCGCGGCGCCGCCATCCGCGCCGGGCTCGACGGGCTTGGCGCCGACGACGCCCTGGTGGTAGCCGGCAAGGGCCATGAGCGCGGCCAGGTGGTGGGGGCCGAGACCCTACCCTTCGAGGACGCGGCCGAGGTCCGCGCGGCCATCGCCGAGATCGCGGACATTCGATCGTGAGCGCCGAGAGCTTGTGGACCGCGAGCGAGGCCGCCCTGGCGACGGCGGGTCGCGGCGCGCGCGACTGGGTGGCGAGCGGCGTCTCCATCGACAGCCGCGCGATTGGCGCCGGCGAGCTCTTCGTCGCCCTCGAGGGCCCCAACTTCGATGGCCACGACTTCGTCGCCGAGGCCCTGGCGAGGGGCGCCGCGGCGGCGGTCGTCAGCCGGGTGCCCGAGGGCTTGGGCGACGGCGGCCCCCTGCTGGTGGTCGACGACACCATGGCGGCGCTCAACGGTCTCGCCGCGGCGGCGCGGGCGCGCGGCAAGAGCCGCGTCATCGCGGTGACCGGGAGCGTCGGCAAGACCGGCACCAAAGAGGCGCTGGCCCTCGCTCTCGCCGCCCAGGCGGCGACCCACGTCAGCGTCGGCAACCTCAACAACCATTGGGGGGTGCCGCTGAGCCTCGCCCGCATGCCGCGCGATGCCGCCTTCGCGGTCCTCGAGCTCGGCATGAGCGGGCCCGGCGAGCTCGGCCCCCTGAGCCGCCTGGTGCGGCCCCACGTGGCTCTCATCACCGCGGTCGAGGCGGTGCACCTCGAGTTCTTCGCCTCGGTGGAGGCCATCGCCGAGGCCAAGGCCGAGGTCTTCGAGGGCCTGGAGCCGGACGGGGTCGCGGTGCTCAACCGCGACAGCCCGCACTACGAGCGGCTGAGCTCGGCGGCGCGCCAGGGCGGGGCCGCCCGGGTCGTCGATTTCGGCGCCGACCCGCGGGCCACGGCACGGCTCATCAATGTGGCGTTGCACCCCGACTGCTGCTGTGTCTCGGCCGAGGTCGACGGCCAGGCGGTGACCTACAAGGTGGGCGCGCCGGGCCGGCACTGGGCCATGAACAGCCTCGCAGTGTTGGCGGTGGTGCGGGCGCTGGACGCGGACCTCGGGCTGGCGGCGCTGTCGCTTGCCGCCATGACGCCGCCAGCCGGTCGCGGGCGTCGCCACCGGGTCGCGCTCGACGAGGACCGATTCGAGCTCATCGACGACTCCTACAACGCCAGCCCCGCCGCCATGCGCGCCGCCTTCGAGGTCCTCGCCAGGACCCCGGTGGGCGAGCGTGGTCGGCGCGTGGCGGTGCTCGGCGACATGCTCGAGCTGGGCGCGGAAGGGCCGGCGCTGCACGAGGAGCTGGCCCAAGACCTGGTCCGTGCCGGCGTCGATTTGGTGTTCGCCGCCGGTCCCGCCATGGCGCGGCTGTTCGACGCCCTGCCTCGCGAGCGGCGCGGCGTTCACGCCGCCAGCGCCGCCGAAGTGGTTGGCGCGGTGAGGGCGGCGGTGCGCCCCGGTGACGCGGTCCTGGTCAAGGGCTCGCTCGGCAGCCGGATGGGGCTGGTGGTCGAGGCGCTGCTGGCGCTTCACGAGCTGCCGACGTCGCGCGCGGTCAACGGCTGAGGGCGGCGCAAGCAGCGCCGGCCGAGAACGACGGAGAGAGGTCAGGAGCCAAGATGCTGTTCCACCTGTTCGCCCCGCTGGCCGACCAGATCGGCGTTTTCAACCTGTTCCGGTACCTCACCTTCCGCACCGGCGGCGCGATCATGACCGCGCTCATCGTCTGTTTCATCTCCGGCCCCTACCTCATCGACCTGTTGCGCGCCCGGCAGGGCAACGGCCAGCCGATCCGCGACGACGGCCCGGAACAGCACCTGATCGACAAGCAGGGAACCCCCACCATGGGGGGCTTGCTGATCCTCCTGGGGCTGGGCTCGGGCACGCTGCTGTGGGCCGACCTGCGCAACGGCTACGTATGGGCGGTGCTGCTGGTCACCTTCGGCTTCGGCGCCGTCGGCTTCGTCGACGACTACCTCAAGGTGAAGCGCCAGAGCACCTATGGCCTGCCGATCAAGCTCAAGCTGGCGATGGAGGTCGTGATCGCCGCCGTCGCCGTCTACTGGATCACGCTACTTACCGCGCCGCCGCTCGCCGGGGGCCTCGCGCTGCCGTTCTTCAAGAACGTGCTCCTCGACATGGGATGGATGTTCCTTCCCTTCGCCGTGTTCGTGGTGGTCGGCGCCTCCAACGCCGTCAACCTCACCGACGGGCTCGACGGCCTGGCCATCGTCCCGGTGATGATCGTCGCCGCCACCTTCGCACTCATCACCTATCTGGTCGGCAACGCGGTGTTCTCGAACTACCTGCAACTGCACCCGGTTCCGGGCGCCGGCGAGCTGGCGGTGTTCTGCGGCGCCCTGGTGGGGGCGGCGCTCGGCTTCCTCTGGTACAACGCGCCGCCGGCCATGGTGTTCATGGGCGATACCGGCAGCCTCTCGCTGGGGGGCGCGCTGGGCGCCATCAGCGTGGTCACCAAGCACGAGCTGGTGCTCGCCATCGTCGGCGGTCTGTTCGTGCTCGAGACGGTCTCGGTGATTGTGCAGGTGATCTCGTTCAAGCTCACCGGGCGGCGCGTCTTCCGCATGGCGCCCCTGCACCATCACTTCGAGGAGCAGGGCTGGGCCGAAGCGACGATCGTGATCCGCTTCTGGATCATCGCCTTCGTGCTGGCGATGCTCGGCCTGGCGACGCTCAAGCTGAGGTGAGGGGATGATCGAGGTCCAGAGCTTCGCCGGTCGCCCCGTCGCCCTTTTCGGCCTCGGCCGCAGCGGTCTCAGCGCCGCCCGTTCGCTCGCCGCGGGCGGCGCCGAGGTGCGGGCCTGGGACGACGACGCCGGGCGCCGCGACGAGGCGGCGGCGGCCGGGGTGCCGCTCGTCGACCTCTACGCCGGCGGCTGGCACGGCGTCGCCACGCTGGTGCTGAGCCCGGGCGTGCCGCTCACCCACCCCGCGCCCCATCCGGTGGTCGGGCTGGCCCGCGCGGCAGGCGCCGAGGTGATCGGCGACATCGAGCTCTTCGCCCGCGCCCGTCCGCCCGCGCCGGTGGTCGCCGTGACCGGCACCAACGGCAAGTCGACGACCGCGGCCCTGATCGGGCACCTGTTGGCGGCCTGCGGGCGCGACGCCGAGATCGGCGGCAACATCGGCAAGCCGGCGCTCGATTTGAGCCCCGTGGGGCGCGGCGCGGCCTACGTGCTCGAGCTCTCGTCCTACCAGATCGACCTGAGCCCGTCGTTCGCCGCCGACGTCGCCGTGCTCCTCAACTTGAGCGCCGACCACCTCGACCGCCACGGCGGCATGGCCGGTTACGTCGCCGTCAAGCGCCGCATCTTCGCCGGCCAGGGCTGCGAGCAATGGGCCGTGGTGGGGGTCGACGACGAGCCGAGCCGGGGCATCTACAGCGAGCTCAAGGAGGCCGGCCGCAAGCGCTTGTTGCCGATTTCGGCCCAGGCCGAGGTCGACGGCGGGGTCTACGTCGCGGACGGGGTGCTCCACGACTCGAGCAACGGCGGCGCGGTCGCCCTCACCGACCTCGGCGAGGCACCAGCGCTGCCCGGCGTCCACAACTGGCAGAACGCCGCCGCCGCTTACGCCGCGGCGCGGGCGCTGGGGCTCGGGAGCGGCGAAACCGCGGGTGCCTTCGCCAGCTTCCCCGGTCTCGCCCACCGCATGGAGCAGGTCGCCGAGATCGACGGCGTGCGCTTCATCAACGACTCGAAGGCGACCAACGCCGCCGCCGCGGCGCGGGCCTTGGCCTGCTGCGATCCCATCTACTGGATCGCCGGCGGCCGCGCCAAGGCGGGCGGCATTGCGGCCCTCGAGCCCTATTTCGGGCGCATCGCGCGCGCCTACCTGATCGGCGAGTCGGCGATCGAGTTCGCCGCCGCTCTCGAGGGCAAGGTGTCCTACACCATCGCCGACGAGCTCGGGGCGGCGGTGGCCGCGGCCCATCGTGACGCCCAGGCCGAGGGCCGGGACGGCGCGGTGGTGCTGCTGTCGCCGGCCTGCGCTTCGTTCGACCAGTTCGAGGACTTCGAGCAGCGCGGCGACGCCTTCCGCGACCTGGTGGCCACATTCACGGGCGGCGCCGTCGGTCCGGTCCTGGCCGAAGCGGTGGGGGCGGAGTCGTGAACGCGCTGGCGCGTACCGACACCAGCGTCGTCGGCCGTTGGTGGTGGACGGTGGATCGCTGGTCCCTGGCCGGGATCGCGACGCTGGTGCTGGTCGGCGCGATCCTCACCCTGGCCGCGAGCCCGGCGGTGGCCGACCGCATCGGCCTCGACTCGTTCTACTTCGCCAAGCGCCACTTCGCCTTGCTGCCGCCGGCGCTGCTCTTGATGTTCGGGATCTCGATGCTCTCGCCCTTGGGCGTGCGCCGCCTCGGGGCGATCGGTTTCGTGGTCAGCCTGGTGCTGCTCGCCGCCACCCTGTTCGGGGGCGACGAGATCAAGGGCGCCCGACGCTGGCTCTACCTCGGCGCCTGGTCGCTCCAGCCCTCCGAGTTCGTCAAGCCGACCTTCGCCGTGGTCGCCGCCTGGATGTTCGCCCAGGCCAAGCTCGAGCCCGGCTTTCCCGGCAACTGGCTGAGCGCCGGACTGCTGGCGCTGGTCTGCGTACCGATGCTGCTGCAGCCCGACTTCGGCATGGTGGTCATGATCGCCGCCGCGTGGTCGGCCCAGTTCTTCATCGCCGGCCTGCCGATGGTCTGGGTCGGGCTGCTCACGGGACTGGCGCTGGTGGGCGGGGTCGCGGCCTACGCGCTGCTGCCGCACGTCGCCCGGCGCATCGATCTCTTTCTCAATCCCGCCAGCGGCGACACCTATCAGGTCGACCGCGCCATCGAGGCCTTCGCCAACGGCGGCCTGCTGGGCCGCGGCCCCGGCGAGGGGGTGATCAAGACCGTTATCCCCGACGCCCACACCGACTTCATCTTCGCCGTCGCCGGCGAGGAGTTCGGCCTCATGGTCTGCCTCCTGATCGTGGCCCTGTTCGCCTTCGTGGTGATCCGTGGCCTGGCGCGGATGCTGCAGGAGAACGACTACTTCATCCTGCTGGCGACCTCGGGGCTGCTGGTGCAGTTCGGCCTGCAGGCGGTGATCAACATGGGGGTCAACCTGCGGCTGATGCCGACCAAGGGGCTCACCCTGCCGTTCGTCTCCTACGGCGGCTCGTCGCTGCTGGCGCTGGCGATCGCGCTGGGCATGGTGCTGGCGCTGACCCGGCGTCGGGTCGGCGCGGGAGCGACGCCGTGAGCGGCGGTCCCGAGATCGTGCTCGCCGCGGGCGGCACCGGCGGCCACGTCTTTCCGGCCCAGGCGCTGGCTGGCGAGCTGGCGGCGCGCGGCCGTTCGCTGGCCCTGATCACCGACCGGCGCGGCGCCGGCTACGGTGGCGCGTTGGGCCGGCTCGCCACCTACCAGGTCCACGCCGGCACCATCAGCGGGCGCTCGCTGGGCGGCAAGATCGCCGGCCTGGCCGAGGTCGCGATGGGCTTCTTCGAGGCCCGCCGGCTGCTTTCGAAGCTCGAGCCCGCGGCGGTCGTGGGCTTCGGCGGTTACCCCTCGCTCCCCACCTTGTTGGCCGCCGCGCTAGGCGGCATGGCCACCGTCATCCACGAGCAGAACGCCATGCTCGGGCGGGTCAACCGGCTGCTCGCGCCGCGGGTCACGCTGATCGCCATCTCCTATCCCGAGACCGCCCGGCTGGCGGCGCGGCACCGCGCCAAGGCGACGCTGACCGGCAACCCGGTGCGCAGCGAGATTCGCGTCCTGGGCGGCGGCGATTACCGCGCGCCGGCGCGGCGCGGCCCCTTCGCGCTGCTGGTCATCGGCGGCAGCCAGGGCGCGCAGGTGCTGAGCCGGGTGGTGCCCGCCGCGCTCTGCCTGCTGCCCGTGGGCTTGAGGCGCAGTCTCAAGCTGAGCCAGCAGTGCCGTGCCGACGATATCGACCGGGTGCGCGAACAGTACGAGGCGGCGGCCATCGATGCCGAGCTCGCCACCTTCTTCGACGACATCCCGGTGCGGCTGGCGGCGGCGCATCTGGTGATCGCCCGCGCCGGCGCCTCGACGGTGAGCGAGCTGGCGGTGGCCGGGCGGCCCGCCATCCTGGTGCCCTATCGCTTCGCCGTCGACGGTCACCAGTCGCTCAACGCGCGGGCCCTGGCCGAGGCCGGCGGTGCCTGGCGCATCGAGGAAGAGGAGCTCGCGCCCGAGCCGCTCGCCCGCCGTCTCGAGGCCCTGCTCGAGGACCCCGAGGGGCTCGAGGCCGTGGCCCGGAGGGCGCGCGCGATGGCCCGGCCCGAGGCGGCGGCGAACCTCGCCGACCTGGTCGAGCGGCTGGCGCCCGGCAACGGCGGTCGCGGCAGCGGCGAGCAACTTTCCGATGCGGCCCGGGAGGAGGCGGCATGAGAGCCCTTCCCCTCGACATCGGCGTGATTCATTTCGTCGGCATTGGCGGCATCGGCATGAGCGGCATCGCCGAGGTCATGCACAACCTGGGCTATCAGGTGCGGGGCAGCGACATCGCCGAGAACGCCAACGTAAGGCGCCTCAAGGGGCTGGGTCTGGCGGTGGTGATCGGCCACCACGCGGACAACCTCGACGCCGCCCAGGTGATCGTCACCTCGAGCGCCATCCAGCCCGACAACCCGGAGGTCGAGGCCGCCCGCGCCCGCGCCCTGCCGGTGGTCCGCCGCGCCGAGATGCTGGCCGAGCTGATGCGGCTCAAGTGGTCGATCGCCGTCGGCGGCACCCACGGCAAGACCACCACCACCTCGCTGATCGCGGCGCTGCTCGACGCCGCCGGGTACGATCCCACGGTCATCAACGGCGGCATCATCAACGCCTATGGCACCAACGCCCGCCTCGGCGCCGGCGACTGGATGGTGGTCGAGGCCGACGAATCGGACGGCACCTTCGTCAAGCTCCCGGCGACCATCGCCGTGGTCACCAACATCGACCCCGAGCACCTCGACTTCTACGGCGACTTCGAGGCCGAGCGGGCGGCGTTCCAGACCTTCGTCGAGAACATCCCCTTCTATGGCTTCGCCGCCGCCTGCATCGACCACCCCGAGGTCCAGGCCATGGTGGCGCGGATCTCGGACCGCCGGCTGATCACCTACGGCTTCAGCCCCCAGGCCGACGTGCGCGGGATCAACCTGCGTCACGAGACTGGCGGCACCCTGTTCGACGTGGTCCACACCGACCGCGCCGAGGGCGCCACCTGGACCGTCACCGACCTGCGCTTGCCGATGCCCGGGCAGCACAACGCCTTGAACGCGCTGGCCGCCGTCAGCGTGGCCCGCGAGCTCGAGCTCGACGACGCCGTGGTGCGCCGCGCGCTGGGTCGGTTCGAGGGGGTCAAGCGCCGCTTCACCCATACCGGCGACGGCGCGGGCGTCACCGTGATCGACGACTACGGGCATCACCCGGTGGAGATCGCGGCGGTGCTCGACGCGGCGCGCTCGATCGCCAGCGGCGCCGTCATCGCCGTCGTCCAACCGCACCGCTATAGCCGTTTGCACAACCTTTTCGAGGAATTCTGCACCTGCTTCAACGAGGCCGACGCGGTGATCGTCGCCGAGGTCTATCCGGCCGGCGAGGAGCCCATCGAGGGCGTCCACCGGGACGCCTTGGTCGACGGCCTGCGCGCCCACGGCCACCGCCGCGTGATCGCCCTGGAGGGGCCCGAGGACCTGGCCGCCATCGTGGCCGAGACCGCGCGACCGGGGGACATGGTGGTCTGTCTCGGCGCCGGCAACATCACCAACTGGGCCCAGGCGCTGCCCGGCGAGCTCGAGGCCCTGGTCGGCGCCGGGGCCGGCGCTGGGGCCGGTCGGGCGGCGGCAACGGAAGCCGGCGGATGATGAGCGCCGACAAGCGATCCCCGAGCTTGCTCGCGCGGCTGCCCGAGGTCCGCGGCCGCTACGCCGAGAACGTGCCGCTCGCGGGGATCACCTGGTTCCGCGTCGGCGGCCCCGCCGAGATCGTCTTCCGGCCCGTCGATGTCGAAGATCTGGTGGCCTTTCTCGAGGCCCGGCCCGAGGACGTTCCGATCACCGTGGTCGGCGTGGGCTCGAACCTGCTGGTGCGCGACGGCGGCATCGAGGGGGTGGTGGTGCGGCTCGGCCGCGGCTTCGCCGGCATCGCCGTCGACGGTGCCACGGTGCGGGCCGGCGGCGCCGCACTCGACGTCACCGTGGCGCTCACCTGCCGTGACGCCGAGGTCGCCGGGCTCGAGTTCCTGCGCGGCATCCCCGGCACCATCGGCGGCGCGCTGCGCATGAACGCGGGCTCTTACGGGCGCGAGATCGCCGACGTCCTGGTCGATGCCGAGGCCGTGGACCTATCGGGCCGGCGCCACACCCTCGCCCGCGCCGACATCAGCTTCGGCTACCGCTGTTCGGACCTGCCGGAGGGCTGGATCTTTACCGCCGCGAGCTTGCGCGGACGGCCCGGCCAGCGCGCGACGATCATGGAGCGGATGGCGGAGATCAATGCCGCCCGCGAGGAAAGCCAGCCGCTGCGCACCCGCACCGGCGGCTCGACCTTCATCAATCCCGAGGGCGCCAAGGCCTGGGAGCTTATCGAGCAGGCCGGATGCCGCGGCCTGCGCCGGGGTGGCGCCATGGTCTCCGAGAAGCATTGCAATTTCTTCATCAACGGCGGCTGCGCCAGCGCCGCCGATCTGGAGGCCCTGGGCGAGGAAGTGCGGCGACGCGTCTTCGAGACCTCGGGCGTGATGCTGGAATGGGAGATCCGCCGCCTCGGCCGCCACCTGGGCGAGCCGGCCAAGGAGGTTGATCGGTGAGCAGCCACGTGGCCGTACTGATGGGCGGCTGGTCCGCCGAGCGCGAGGTCTCGCTGGTCACCGGCAAGGCGGTGGTCGAGGCGCTCGAGGCCCGGGGTTATCGGGTCAGCGGCATCGACGTGGGCCGCGACATCGCCCGTGTCCTCGCCGAGCTCGCGCCCGACGTGGCCTTCAACGCCCTTCACGGCCGCTTCGGCGAGGACGGCTGCGTTCAGGGCCTGCTCGAAACCATGGGCCTTCCCTACACCCATTCGGGGGTGCTGGCCTCGGCCCTGGGGATGAAAAAGCCGACCGCCAAGGAGCTCTTCCGGGGCGTCGATATCCCCTGCGCCGAGGGCGAGGTGGTGAGCCGCGAAGAGGTCTTGGCGGGCAAGATCCGGGAGCGGCCCTACGTCATCAAGCCGCTCACCGAGGGCTCGAGCGTGGGCGTGCACATCGTCCTCGAGCGGGACAACCTCGATCCCGCCGAGGCCCTGTCGTGGCGCTACGGCGACGAGGTGCTGATCGAGCGCTACATCCCGGGCCGCGAGATTCAGGTCGCGGTCATGGGCGAGCGGGCGCTGGGGGCGATCGAGATCCGGCCCCTGGGCCGCTTCTACGACTACGAGGCCAAGTACACCGACGGCAAGGCCGAGCATCTGATGCCGGCGCCGCTGGCAGCCGGGTGCTACCAGGAGGCGCTGCGCCTGGCCCTGCTCGCGCACCAGACGCTGGGCTGCCGCGGCATTACCCGGAGCGACCTGCGCTACGACGACACCGGCGGCGAGCCGGGCCAGATCTACATGCTCGAAATCAACACCCAGCCGGGCATGACGCCGCTCTCGTTGGTGCCCGAGATCGCCGCCCACGAGGGCATCAGCTTCGAGGACCTGGTGGTCTGGTTGGTGGAGGACGCCGGATGCGGGCGCTGAGGTCCCAGCGATTGCTGTCGCCCAAGGCCAAAGCCAAGGGAAGCAAGGCGGGCCCGGCCGAGGCCGCGCGGGCTCCGAAGCGCCGGCGCAAGCCGCCGCCGCGTTGGCGCCGTCCGGCCCTGGTCTCGGCGGCGCTGCTGCTCGCCGTGACGCTGCTCTCGGCCGGCTCCTACGGGCTGTGGCGGGCGGGCTACCCGCAGGCCGCGCTCGGCTGGCTCGAGCGAGGCTCGGAACGGCTCCAGGTGGGCGCCGGTCTGGCGCTGCGAGAGGTGACGCTCTGGGGCCGCGAGTGGGCGCCCCGAGCCGAGATCCTGGAGGCGCTCGAGGTACGCCGCGGACAGCCGATGCTGAGCCTCGACCTGGCCTCCGCCAGAACCCGCCTCGAGGCCATCGGCTGGATCGAGTCGGCGACCGTGGCCCGGCGTCTGCCGGCCCTCATCGAGGTCAGGATCGTCGAGCGCAAACCGCTGGCGCTGTGGCAACGCCGGGGCAAGCTGGTGCTGATCGGCGACCAGGGCGCCGTCATCACGGCCGCGGGGCTCGAGCGCTTTCGCGACTTGCCGATCGTGGTCGGCGAGGACGCGCCCAATCACGCGGCGGCGCTGATCGGGATCTTGAGCCGCGAACCGGCCCTCATGGACCGCGTCGAGGCGGCGATCCGGATCGGCGGGCGGCGCTGGAACCTGCGCTTCCGGAGCGGCCTCGAGGTTCGCTTGCCCGAGGGCGCCGAGGCCGAGGCCTGGCGGCGCCTCGCGGGGCTCGAACGCGACCACCGAATCCTCGGGCGCGAGCTCGTGGCCATCGACTTGCGGCTGCCCGATCGCCTGATCGTCGAGCTCGCGCCCGGCGGCGTGGCGCGCTACCGCGATCCGGGCAAGAAGACCTGAAGGGGAGAACGGAGCAAGGGGCCCGAAAGAAATGTGGGGGCAATCGAATAGGGCGCGGCCGGCCTCGGCACCCAGGGGGGTGTCGTCGTGCCGGTGAAGCGCAACGGACTCATCGCGGCGCTCGACGTGGGCACCACCAAGGTGTGCTGCTTCGTGGCCCGCGCCGAGGGCGACCAGGCGATCCGCGTCGTCGGTATCGGCCACCAGGTCTCGAACGGGCTGCGCTCCGGCGCGGTGGTCGATATGGAGGCCGCCGAGCACTCGATCCGCGCCGCCGTCGACGCCGCCGAGAAAATGGCCGGCGAGACCATCCGTGAGACCTTCGTCAACCTCTCGGGCGGTTATCCGGCGTCGCACACGGTCGGGGTCGAGGTCTCGATCTCGGGCCGCGAGGTCGGCGAGTCCGATCTCAGACGCGTGCTCGAACAAGGCCGTGTGCGGCCCGAGGCGGGTGAGCGCGAGGTCGTCCACTCGATCCCCGTGGGCTACACCATCGACGGCTCGCGCGGGATCCGGGATCCCCGCGGCATGTACGGCGAGCGACTCGGCGTCAACATGCACGTCGTCACCGCGGCCCGGGGAGCCAAGCGCACCCTCGCCGTCTGTGTCGAGCGCTGCCACCTGAACATCGAGGCGGTGGTGGTCTCGCCCTACGCCTCGGGCCTTGCCTGTCTGGTCGAGGACGAAAAGGACCTGGGCGTCACCCTGATCGACCTGGGGGGCGGGGTCACCACCATCGCCGTGTTCTTCGACGGCAGCCTGGTCCGCATCGACAGCGTTCCCGTCGGCGGCAATCACGTCACCAACGACATCGCCCGCGGCCTCTCGACGCCTACGGCGCACGCCGAGCGCATGAAGACGCTCTACGGCAGCGCGCTGCCCAACCCGGCCGACGAGCAGGAGATGATCGACGTGCCCCAGGTCGGCGAGACCGACCGCCATAGCGCCAACCACGTTCCCCGCTCGGTGCTCACCGGCATCGTGAGGCCGCGGCTCGAGGAAACCTTCGAGCTCGTGCGCGACCGGCTGCGGAACTCCGGCTTCGACCGGATCGCGGGCCGGCGCGTGGTCCTCACCGGCGGCGCGAGCCAGCTCCAGGGCGTGCGCGAGCTTGCCGCCCGGGTGCTCGACAAGCAGGTGCGCATGGGGCGCCCGTTGCGGATCAGCGGCCTCGCCGAGGCCACCGGCGGGCCGGCGTTCTCGACCTGCGCCGGGCTCTTGATCCATGCCGCGCGCGACCCCACGCAGGTCTTGCAGCCGGCCAAGAGCCCGGAGGTCGCCGCGGGCGGCCACATCGCCCGGGTCGGGCGCTGGCTAAGGGAGAATTTCTAGGCCCGCGCCAGCGCTCGGCGGGGCGGGCCGCCGGCGACCAGCCGGCAGCACGATAATAAGGAGGACTGCAGTGTCGAAGGCGAACCGAGCGTGGAGAGTCCAAGTCTGAGTAATTTGGAGGCTGACATGACGATCAAACTGAGTATGCCCGAGGTCCGGGAGCTTAAGCCCGCGATCACGGTCATCGGCGTGGGCGGCGCCGGGGGCAATGCCGTCAACAACATGATCAAGGCCGACCTCGAGGGCGTTGAGTTCGTGGTCGCCAACACCGACGCGCAGGCCCTTTCCCAGTCGCTCACCGAGCGCCGCATCCAGCTCGGGGTCGACATCACCCATGGCCTGGGCGCCGGCTCCCGGCCCGACATCGGACGGGCGGCGGCCGAGGGCGACTTGGCCCAAATCATCGAGGCCCTGCAGGGTGTCCACATGGCGTTCATCACCGCCGGCATGGGCGGCGGCACGGGCACCGGCGCGGCGCCGGTGATCGCCCAGGCGGCGCGCGAGGAGGGCATCCTCACCGTCGGCGTGGTGACCAAGCCGTTCCAGTTCGAGGGCGCTCACCGGATGAGGATCGCCGACGAGGGGATCGACGAGCTGCAGGCATACGTCGACACCCTCATCATAATTCCCAACCAGAACCTGTTCCGCGTCGCCAACGAGAAGACCACCTTCGCCGATGCCTTCAACATGGCCGACGATGTGCTTCACGCCGGCGTGCGCGGGGTCACCGACCTGATGGTCATGCCGGGTCTCATCAACCTCGATTTCGCCGACGTGCGCGCGGTGATGAGCGAAATGGGCAAGGCGATGATGGGCACCGGCGTGGCCGAGGGCGAGAAACGGGCGCTCGACGCCGCCGAGGCCGCGATCTCGAACCCGCTGCTCGACGATGTCTCGATGCGCGGCGCGCGCGGGGTGCTGATCAACATCACCGGCGGGCTCGACATGACCCTGTTCGAGGTCGACGAGGCCGCGAACCGCATTCGCGACGAGGTCGACGCCGAAGCCAACATCATCTTCGGCTCGACCTTCGACGAATCCCTCGAGAACCACATGCGGGTCTCGGTGGTGGCCACCGGCATCGACGCCGAAGCGCTCGCCGTCCAGCCGCGGCCGCTGTCCGGGGCGATGGCTATCCCCTCGCGCAATATCGCCGATGGCGGGTCGCCGGTGGCCTTGGCGGCGATCAGCGGCGTGGCGGTGGAGGCCTCCGTCGCGGTCACCGAGGAGCCCTCCCTGCTGGGGCCCCAGCCTCCGGTGGCGATGGCGGCGGGCGCGACGGCAGCGGCGATCTTGCCCGAGCTCTCGGTCGCCACGGCGCCGGCGACGGCGCCCCCGGTGGCGTCGAAGAGGGTGGTTCGGGAGCGTCCGCCGGCGACCGCGTCGGCGTCCGAAAGGCCGGCGGCCGAGCGGCCCTTCATCGCGCCGAGGGCGATGGAGCCGGCCTCCCGGGGCACCGCCATGGCCAAGCCCGAACCCTTCGCCGAGGCGGCGGTGGCGAACGGTCCCCGCGCCTTCGGCAAGAGGCGGGGGTCGCCGAGCCTCTTTGAGCGCATCACGCGGGGCCGCGCCCGCCCGGGCGACGACGAGGGCGAGGCTGAAACCGCGCGTCCCGCCATCAAGCCCCAACCGGCCCGGGCGCCCGAGCCGGAGAAGGCGGCGGAGCCGGAAACAGCTCCCCAACCGCCCGAGGCCCCCGCCGCTCCCGCGGCCGAGGAGCCCGAGAAGGACCTCGTCGCGCCCGCGCCCGACGATGACCTGCTCGACATTCCGGCCTTTCTGAGGCGTCAAGCCAACTGACCGGCAACGGGAAAGGGTTGATATTCCGGCCGATTCGCCGTGCGTCATGGTAATAGACTGTAACAAAGTGTGATTTGAGCGCTCCGGGGTAAGTTGCTAGAAGCAGCTTGGAGCGCCCCAATCCCCGCGCTTCTCGGCTTGGGCCGAGGGGAGGAGGGCCGGGAGGCTTGCCTCCGCGTTGGGTCCGGGCGCTCGCCGGGTGAGGAAGAACGAGAACGCCGAGCGAAAAATCGGCGTCGACAACAGCTTGGTAGGCCTCCGGGAGGCCGCGGCCGGACTGGAACAGTGAGTTTCGTACGACAGCGTACCCTGAAAAATCGCATCGGTTGCGCCGGAGTGGGGCTTCATAGCGGCGTCCGGGTGAACATGACGCTCGAGCCGGCGGCACCCGATTCGGGGGTGGTGTTCCGGCGCAGCGACGAAGCCGGGGGCGGCGGGCTGGTGCCGGCGCGTGTCGAGCACATCAGCGACTCGACGCTCTGCACCACGCTCTGTAACCGGGACGGCGTCACGGTGTCGACCGTGGAACACCTGATGGCGGCGTTCGCGGGCTGTGGCGTCGACAACGTGTTGGTCGACCTCGACGGACCCGAGGTGCCGATCATGGACGGCAGCTCAGGCCCCTTCGTGTTCCTGATCGAGTGCGCTGGCGTGGTCGAACAGCCGGCGCCCCGCAACGCGATCCGCGTGCTCGAGCGGGTCGAGGTGCGCGATCGCGGAAGCGCCGCGTCGCTGGTCCCCGCCGAGGGCTTTTCGATCAGCTTCGAGATCGACTTCGCGAGCACCGCGGTGGCTCGGCAGGACTGCTTCTTCACCTTCCGCAACGGAAACTTCAAGAGCCAGTTGAGCCGCGCCCGCACCTTCGGTTTCGCCGACGACGTGAAGCGGCTGCGCGCCCTCGGCCTCGGCCGCGGGGGCTCGCTCGACAACGTGGTGGTGGTCAGCGGCCAACGCGTGCTCAACAAAGACGGGCTGCGTTACGATGACGAGTTCGTGCGCCACAAGGCGCTCGACTCGATCGGCGATCTCTATCTCCTGGGGGCGCCGATCATCGGTCACTTCCACGGCCGGCGCTCGGGTCACGCCTTGAACCACCGCCTGATGCGGGAGCTCTTGGCCGACCGCCAGAGCTGGTGCCTGAGCGGGGCGCCGGCGGAGCCGCCCGAAGTCGAGGAAGCGCTGCCGGCGGGCATCGCCGTCTCGGCCTAAATTCCCCTCGAGCAGGCGGCATAAAGGTCGCCGCGAGGTCGCGGCGGCGGCGGTCTCGCCGCTCAACCGCCGCTGCGGGACAACGACTTGATCAGCCCGTTGAGCGCCGAGCGGACGTGGGGATCGCTGATTTGGGCGAAGTTGCGCGCGATCTCGATGGTCGAGCGATCGCCGCCGCCATGGCCGAGGGGCGTGATGGGGCCGGCGTCGGCGCCCTCGTCCAGGCCCTCGAAGAAGTAGGCCACCTCGACGCCGAGCTTGCGCCCGATCTGGTAGAGGCGGCCGGCGCTGACGCGATTGGCGCCGGTCTCGTACTTCTGGACCTGCTGGTAGGAGATCTCCAGCGCCAGCGCGAGGTGCTCCTGGGTCAGCCCGAGCTCGGTCCTGCGTTTGCGCACGCGTTCGCCGACATGGGCGTCGACGCGCTTGGCCAGGGTCGTCATCTATTTTCCTTCGTCACCCGAAAAGCCAATCCCAATTTTCGCGCCAGAGGCCCTCCTGATCGCCTCAGGATGGCGCGGAGTAAACCCGATTCGATCTCAAGTATCTTGGCACCAAAGGGTTATAACACAACTCCTGATCCCGCCCCCCGCGATGCCCTGGCGGGAGCCGCCCACGGTCCCGGAGTTTATCGCCTGTGTCTCGGCCCGCGTATGGCTCGGTGCCCGGCCCAACTCAGGGATGCCTCCTTGCCATCCGGAGCTCGAAGATCTTGACCCGGAGGGCCCAGATAGATCGCAATTTCACCCGCCTTGGACGCCGATTTTGATATAAGAATCAATATATTGCGGGATACTGAGGCTCGGTCACGGGGTCCCCGATGGGGGAAGCCAAAGTGGCGCCCCCGCGGCTCGATTTCGAGCGCCGCCTGATGCTGAAATTTCACGGTAGCGCGATCTCATCCGCCGGTGGTCTTCTTCCCTATCACGAGCCCGATCACGCGCGTAAACTGACCGAGCTGTGTCGAGACCGGCGCCACGGTCGCTCGCCACGGTCGCTCGCCACGGTCGCTCGCCACGGTCGCTGGCCATGGTCACTTTATCACCTTCCAACCTGCCGAGGTGGCGATCCCGAGAAGCCCGTTCGTCAACATCCTGCGCCTGATCGACGGCGTGCGCGCTTAGCACCCGGATTGCTCAGTGGGTCGGGTTCTCGATCGCCAAATCGGCCTGACCAGGAGCGGAACCCGACCTGGCGCGCCGGTTCACCAAGGCAGGTGTGGTGCGAACGGCGTTCGTGCTACCATCGTCGGCAACTGGCGGGGGCCATCTGGGGACTCTCGGCCAAAAGCTGGAGGCGGTCCGTCTGTGACGGCGGATGATCAACCCAGGGTGGGCGCTGAAGGTAGTTGATCTTTACACCGAACCTCCGGAGAAGAACATGACTTCAAGCAATGAAACGGCTCGGCACAATTTGGAATTACCGGCTGATTTCCCTCCTGTACCGCGATCAGTTTCTGAGACCAAATTAAGCCAGATTTTTCTTATTTCATTAATAATGAAGCAAATATACGTCAATGGCCTTGAAACTCAAGAAGAAATTCGAGATAGGATGAAGCTTCCGAACAATTTGATAGCCGTTCTCTTGAAAGAATGCGTAAACCGAAAAATGTTGGAGACTGTTGGTAGCGGAATCGGAACATCTCCGGAAATGCGATATACATTATCTGCTCAAGGTAGAATATGGGCAGTCGACGCATTGGAGATATCGCAATACATCGGTCCCGTTCCGGTTCGGCTTCCTGACTATTATTCGCAAATGCGCAAACAGCAGCTTGGCAACGAGATTTTTGACCTGTCCCAGTTGCGTTGGTGTTTGTCTGATCTCGAGCTGTCACAGGAGATAATAAGCCAAATAGGTGCTGCGATGACATTTGGCGGGTCTAGCTTGTTTTATGGTCCGCCGGGAAACGGCAAGACAAGTGTTGCTAAAGCTCTGGAAAGAGCGTTTCAGCAGTCTGTTTACATACCATATGCCCTCGAGGTGGACGGTCAGGTCATCAAGATATTTGATACAAGCATCCATAAACCCATTGCCTCGCAATCTGCGACCGAGGAGGTCTCGCCGAGGGCCTCGCGAGTAAGGGTGGGTGGCGTCGACGACCGGTGGGTATGCTGTCGACGACCGATAGCAATTGCCGGCGGTGAATTGACTTTGGAAATGCTGGAACTTACTTTCAATCCGACTTCGAAAGTCTACGAAGCACCCTTACAGATCAAAGCTAATGGGGGAATATTTATCATCGACGACTTTGGACGTCAGAAAGTAGCTCCGGAGCAGATCTTAAACCGGTGGGTTATACCTCTAGAGACACGAGTGGACTACTTGACTCTGCAAACCGGAAAAAAATTCGCCGTACCGTTTGATGAACTCGTAATACTGTCGACTAATCTCGATCCGAATCAATTACTTGATGCGGCTATGAAGAGAAGGATCAATTACAAGATTAACTTTCATTCACCCTCCAAAGAAGAGTATGAAAAGATATTTAAGAACGTGTGCAAAGAATATGAAGTAAATTTACCAGAAGATATCTTACCATTTATTGTTAATGACTTTTATCGGAGACAGGAGATCCCCTTTGCGTGCTTTCATCCCAAATGGGTAGTTCAGCAATGTATTGCGAGATGCAGTTTCGAGCGCCGGCCTATGAAACTCGACAGGGATATGGTGATGGCGGCATTGGGGAATCTTGATACCGAATATTATTGAGTCGGGATACAACGAAGCATAATCCCCATGAGACAAGAAAGTCCGCGCAGTATGGAGATGAAGACCGTTAGATCGGCGGAACGGGGGCCGCGGCGGATAGATTTTGAGCTCCTCGCGCCCGATCACGTCGATGCAATCGAGAGAAAGACCGAAACTACGACTGCTGATCAAATGACCTCGTCCAACACGGCGCGCTGGTCTGGCGCCAACGAGGTCGACCAAATCTCGGCCATGGAGTAGGAACGAATGGCGTTACGAAGGGTGTTCTTCGGCTTGGACTACGAACGCGATCTGTTCCGCGTGAACAAGATTCGCCGGCTGCAAGGCGTTATCCCGTGCGCGGCGGCTGGGTTCGAGAGCACCGACGTGTGGGAGCAGGCGAAGAGGCGGGGTGAGGCGGCGGTGCACGGCCTCGTCAAGGACGCCCTTAACAATACCCGCGTGACCGTCATCTGCATCGGTCAGATGACCAGCTTTCGCCACTATGTCCACTACGAAATCGAATGTTCGCTCGAGCGCGAAAACGGCCTCGTCGGCGTCAAGATCCACAAGTTGCCGAACGAAGAGGGCATCAGGGATGAAGAGGGAACGACACTCCCCGAGCTCATATACGCTGGCTTCAAGGTATACGCCTACACGGATGCAAAGAATCTTGTCGCCCACATCGAGGAGGCGGCGATCCTGGCCCAGCAAATCTTCTAGGGGCAGCCGTCACAAGCCACATTGGTCTCCCGGCCCCGACACCGCCACCCCGCCACCGTACGGGGTTTTTCCTGGGAAGGCGCCCGCCCGACCAAGAAAAGCGACGGGCGTCAACGGCGGAACAAAAGTCCACCACGTGGCGGCGTAATAGTACACCAGGGGAGGGGCGGGAGCGTGTCGATGTGAGTCCACGGGAGAGTCCCGCGCGCGGCGCGGAGTGCCCTCACGAGGCGGACCGAGTACCGCGCGTGGAAGGGAGCAGTGGGCCCCCGTGGTCAAGCGGTGCCGGGATCGGAGCGTCTTCTTCCGCCTGAAGGTGTTCCCTACACCGAGGGTGTCGAGGCGCCTAAACGACTCGCGTGTCAACTCGAAGCGGTGCTACAACGGCGCTAGCGGGCCGCGCGCGCCGCCCGCTCCACACGGGGTTTTTTGCGGTAACGGCTCTACGAGACGACGATCACCGCTTGGCGGCGCCATGAGTCACGGCCGGCGCGGCGCTGCTGTTGGGACGCCCCCGCCATGGCGCGAACGCGGCCGCCGGCACAAGCCCCGGCGACCCCGAACCGCGGCCTATCTGCGGCCGCCGGCCTGGCCGAAATAGCGCGAGAAGGCGTCGCTCCACTCGTCACCCATCAACACCAACAGTCCCGCCAGCTCCTGACGCCCGGCATCGACCCTGATCACTCGGGCTTCGCCAGAGAACTCGAGCTGCCGTTCGACGAACAACACCGAGAAGCGAACCGATACCCGATCGCCTTCCTTGTGATCGCCCGTGTACGACGAGGTCAGGAATCCGCGGGTGCTCCAGTTCGTGAGGGGATAGGTCTGGTCGTCGATCACAACCGTCCCATGCTCGACCGGCAAGCGTGGTTCGGAGCGTCTTTTCGTTTCGTCCATGCCAAAGCCCGTCCTGAGAGGGGGCACCCGACCGACCACCAGGGCCGCGCCGGCCGAAGCTCAGTTCACGAAACTGTAATCAGCTTGGACCGTGTGAGGATATCGGTACGCGTCGCGGCCATCGAGCCGCCGACCAATTATTTCAAACAGGTCCCTAGTCATTCTGAAAAATGAAGCCCCGAGCAATTGTTCGCCGCGACTAACCCATGCCGCGCGCGCTAACCCGGATACATTGATCTCTCCGTCGGGAAGCCAGAAATTGAGATGAGTATCGACCCATTCACCCTTATCGTGGTCACCGACATATGACGTGGCCAAGAACCCGCGCACACTCAGATTACTCAACGTGTAGCTTTCGCCATCAATCCACACCTTGCCACGCGTGACCTCGAATCGTCCATCGCGTCGCCGGTCTCTATTCAAGCCATTGGTGTCCGGGCATATTATCTCCAGCATTGACTCACTCCTTTAATGTCCCAGCATCGCCGTCGGGCAGCGGCGCGGATATCAGACCCCCGTGGACGACCGTGCGACGGTTATCGTCCAACTGCTTGAGACGCTCGCGGTCGAAGCAATAGTCGCGGATCGGCGCGTAGCCCGGGGGCGGCCGCCAGAACGAGGGTCGAGCTGCCGTCGCTAGCTCCGGATCCAGGTGTTTGAGCTTCTCGAGCGCTAGCCGCGCGGTGAGCCGGGCGAACGCCCAGAGCCGGTCGATCTTCACCAACAGCGACTCCCGTTCGGGCAATACGATTGACGACCCACTGAACGACGAGCCCAATCGCCATGATGATGGTGGCACCGACAAGCGCACTGATGATTAGCTTGATCTGCCCTTCGGGGCTGCCGTGATAGGCAAAGGTTTCGCGCGCGGCGACGGTCAGCCAGATCAGTGCGGCGACGAAGTGCAGCCGCACCCAAATTCCAGATGCCATGGTTTCCATCTTGCAATTCCCGCTTTTGCACCGGAACGCGCGACGCTGATCCAGAGTTCGCACTGGAGTAGCGAAAAGCCTAAGCTTCGCGTCGGTGTCAGAAGTGTGTTGCAGGATGCGAGCACCAACATACTCCTTTCGGTAGCCCCACTGCCGTGGCCCCGCTCGGGGCTTTAGGCTGGAAGCTTTGCGCCCCGCCGTTTCCGACGGTTTGCCCTTTCGAGGAGCCCTGTGCCTGGCCTTGCCGGCACTGGGCGGATCCTCGCGAGATACTGTCCAGGTTATAGGATATCTCCGGCCCACCAACCGTGACCTCCGTCACACTCAGGCCAAAAAAAGCGGATCTTGGAGCCAACAGTGCCGGGTGTGGCGGAAAGACCGAGAGACAGATATGCCCTTGGGCCCGTCGTGACGGCCCGGGCCCCCATGGAGACAGTGCCGGGGGTGGCTACCCATCCTGCGCCCTTGGCCGCTTCCGACCTTGAATCGAACCCCGGGTTCGTTGCGCCCCTGGGCACACCCCAAACGCGCCAGCGCGGCCCGGAGATTGCGGTCGTGGAGGAAATTGGCCACCATGGCGGCGGGCCTTCCGGGCTGAGGGTGATGGCCAAACGAAAGTCAAAGGAACGACGGTCCGAACCGCGGCTCGACCTGGACCGCGCCACCGTGCGGTTGGAAGGCCGCGTATACCCGCTCAAGAACTGGAGCGCGCACGGCTTGCTGGCCGGATCGTACGGCGGCGAGCTCAAGGTCGGGGACAAGGTCGAGGTCAGGCTCTCCGTCCCCTTCGTCGGCGTGGCCCGCGAATTCTCGGGGCTTGCGCGCGTGGTGCGGGTCGATGAGGACCGAGCGGAGATCGCGGGGAATCTGGAAGCCGTGGGCGAAGAGTGGTCGAGCGACGCCCTCGACGCCTATTTCCGTCGGGACTGGGAGAAATAGGCCACGGCCGCCAGCTGCGGGTGGCGCATCGCGGTGGGCGTGCCGAAAGATCGGGGGCGCTTCGGCCGGCGCGCGCACCGCAACACGGCAACCAAGCGGCATGGCAATTGCCGGGGTGTCTTGTGCGCCCGCCTGACGGCCGTGATATAGTCCCGGTTCGGCGACTCACCTGATCTCTGGCGCAATGTTCGGACGACCGTTCCCCATGGCCAATCCGGCGCCGCGCAGCCGCGCCCGGCGCGCCCCAAGCCTGGCCGCGGCGGCGCTGCTGGCGTTGGCCCTCGTCGCCTGCAGCAGCGACGACGAACCGGAGTACGTCGAGCAAACCGTCGAGGAGCTCTACAACGCGGCCATGAACGATCTCCAGGGGAACCGCTACGCGATGGCGGGAAAGGGCTTCGACGAGGTCGAGCGGCAGCACCCCTATTCGTTCTGGGCCACCCGCGCCCAGCTCATGGCGGCCTACGCCTACTACCAGGACAACAGCTACGACGACGCGGTGCTGGCGTCCGAGCGCTTCATCACCCTGCACCCGGGCAACCGTGACGTCGACTACGCCTATTACCTGATCGCGATCTCGTATTACGAGCAGATCAGCGACGTGAGCCGCGACCAGAAGATGACGCAGCTCGCGGTCGACGCCCTGACCGAGCTGGTGCGGCGCTTCCCCGACACCGAGTACGCGCGCGACGCGCGGCTCAAGCTCGACCTCACCTACGACCACCTCGCCGGCAAGGAGATGACGATCGGGCGCTATTACCTCGGGCGCAAGCAGTACCTGGCAGCGATCAAGCGCTTTCAGACCGTGATCAAGCGCTTCGAGACCACCAGCCACGTGCCCGAGGCGCTGCACCGCTTGACCGAGGCCTACCTCGCCCTCGGGGTCACCGATGAGGCCCAGGCCACCGCCGCCGTGCTCGGCTACAACTACCCGGGCAGCTCATGGTACCGCGATTCCTACGCGTTGCTGACCGAGCGAGACCTGTCCCCCGCCGATAGCCAGAGCTCGTGGATCAGCCGTGCCTGGAAGGCCGTGTTCTGAGGTCGGGTTGCGGAGCTTCCCGCCCCGGCCCGCCGCTTGAGGCCACCCGCCGATGTTGCTCGGGCTCGCTATTCGGAACATCGTTCTCGTCGACCGGCTCGATCTGAGCTTGCGACCGGGCCTCAACGTCTTTACCGGCGAGACCGGCGCCGGCAAATCGATCCTGCTCGATGCCTTGGGGCTCGCCCTCGGCCGCCGCGGCGGCCGCGCGCTGGTGCGTCACGGCGCTGACCGGGCCTCGGTAAGCGCCGAGTTCGAGGTCCCCGCCGGGCACGCCGCGAGGCGGCTCCTGGAGGAGCACGGCTTCGGGGAAAGCGAGGTCGTGGTCCTGCGCCGGGTGCTTGACGGCCAGGGTCGAAGCCGCGCCTATCTCGACGACCAGCCGGTGAGCGTCGACCTGTTGCGCAGGGTTGGCGAGAGCCTGGTCGAGATCCATGGCCCGGGGGATCACACGGCACTTCTCGATGCCGCCGGGCACCGCCCCTTGCTCGATGCCTTCGGCGGGCTCGAGGGCCAGGACGCGGCCGTGGGCGAGGCCTGGACGCGGCTGCGCGAGGCGGCGCAGGCGGTCGAGGCCGCCGCCGCCCGGCTCGCCGCGGCCCGCGCCGAGGAGGACTACCTGCGCCATGTCGCCGGCGAGCTCGAGGCGTTGCGACCCGAGCCCGGCGAGGAGCAGGCCCTGGCCGCGGCGCGCGCGCTTCTGGTCCACGCCGAGAAGCTCGGCGAGGCGGTGGCCAAGGCCGGCGCCGCGCTCGAGGGCGAGGGCAGCGCGCCGGAGCGATTGCGGGCGGCCGAGCGGGCGCTGGAAAAGGTCGCCGGCCATGCCGCCGGCCGCCTCGACGGGGCGCTCGGCGCCCTCGCCAGGGCCTCGGCCGAGGCCATCGAGGCGGGGTTGGAAGTCGAGGCGGTGCGGCGCGATCTCGCCCTCGAGCCGGGACGCCTGGAGCAGGTCGAGGAGCGTTTGTTCGGCCTCCGCGCGGCGGCGCGCAAGCACGGCGTCGCGGTGGACGCGCTCGCCGACCTGGGGCGCGAGATGGCCGAGAAGCTGGCGGCTCTCGACGACGGCGCCGACGAGGTCCGGCGCCTCGGCGAGCAGGCGGCGGAGATGCGATCCGCCTATGCCGCGGCGGCGCGCGAGCTCGGCGCGGCGCGGCGGCGCGCGGCGGCCGAGTTCGACGCCGCGCTCACCGTCGAGCTCGCGCCCATCAAGCTCGATAAGGCACGCTTCGAGACCCGGATCGAGGCGCTCGACGAGGGCCAGTGGACGCGGCATGGCGTCGACCGGGTGAGCTTCCAGGTGGCGACCAACCCGGGCGCGCCCCTGGGCGCCCTGGCGCGCGTCGCCTCGGGCGGCGAGCTGTCGCGCCTGTTGCTGGCGCTGAAGGTGGTGCTGGCGCGCGCCCGATCGGCGCCGACGCTGGTCTTCGACGAGGTCGATCGCGGCGTCGGCGGGGCCACGGCGCACGCGGTCGGCGAGCGGCTCTCGCGCCTCGCCGCCAACGCCCAGGTGCTGGTGGTCACCCATTCGCCCCAGGTCGCCGCCCGCACCGACCACCACTGGCGCGTCACCAAGGCCGAGGACGGCGCCGCCCTGACCCACGCCGAGGAGCTCGACGCCGAGGGTCGCCGCGAGGAGATCGCCCGCATGCTGGCCGGCGCCGAGGTCACGGGCGAGGCCCGGGCCGCCGCCGACAGCCTGCTTGACGGGCGAAGTGCCTGAGGGGGCGAGGGCGGTGAGCGAGCGCACGACGGAGGCTTTGGCGGCCGGCGGCCTCGCCGCGGTGGCGGTGGCGGAGCTCGATCGCGCCCAGGCCGCGGCCGAGCTCGAGCGGCTGGCGGCCGAGATCGCCGCGCACGACCGGCGCTACTATCAGCTCGACGCGCCGGCGCTCAGCGACGCCGGGTACGACGCGTTGCGCCGGCGCAACGCCGACATCGAGGCCCGCTTCCCCGAGCTCATCCGCCCCGACAGCCCATCCCACAGGGTCGGCGCGGCGCCGGTCGAGGCCTTCGCCAAGGTCACCCACCGGCGCCCCATGCTGTCGCTCGAGAACGCCTTCGAGGCCCAGGACGTGCGCGACTTCGTCGACCGCGTACGCCGCTTCCTCGGCCTCGGTCCCGAGCACGGGGTGGCGCTTGTCGCCGAGCCCAAGATCGACGGCATCTCGGCCTCGGCGCGCTTCGAGGACGGCCGCTTCGTGCTCGCCGCTACCCGCGGCGACGGCCAGGTCGGCGAGGACGTCACGGCCAACCTGCGCACGGTCGGCGACTTCCCCAAGATCCTCAAGGGCGACGACGTGCCCGCGGTGTTCGAGGTGCGCGGCGAGGTCTACATGGCGCGCCAGGACTTCCTGGCCCTCAACGCCGCGCAAGCCGCCGCCGGCAAGCCGCCCTTCGCCAACCCGCGCAACGCCGCCGCCGGCGGCCTGCGCCAACTCGATCCGCGCATCACCGCGGGCCGCCGCCTCGGCTTCTTCGCCTATGCCTGGGGCGAGGCCAGCGCACCCGCCGCCGACACCCAGTGGGGCACGCTCGAGCGCTTGAGGGCCTGGGGCTTCGAAACCAACCCCGAGGCCCGGCTGTGCGCGACGGTCGACGAGGCGCTGGTGCGCTATGGCGAGGTCGAGGCACTGCGGGCCAAGCTGCCCTACGACATCGACGGCATGGTCTACAAGGTCGACCGCCTCGACTGGCAGGAGCGGCTCGGTACCGTGAGCCGGGCGCCGCGCTGGGCGGTGGCGCACAAGTTCCCGGCCGAGCAGGCCGAGACCGTGCTCAAGCGTATCCGCATCCAGGTCGGGCGCACCGGCACGCTGACCCCGGTGGCCGTGCTCGAGCCGGTGACCGTGGGCGGCGTCGTGGTCACCAACGCCACCCTCCACAACGAAGACGAGATCGCGCGCAAGGGCGTTCGGATCAGCGACCGGGTGGTGGTGCAGCGCGCCGGTGACGTCATTCCCCAGGTGGTGCGCGTGGTGACGAAGAAGCGGCCCAAGGGGACCACGCCATTTCGCTTTCCCACCAAGTGCCCGGAGTGCGGCAGTCACGCGGTGCGCGCGCTCTTGGACGCCAAGAGCGGCGAGCTCGAGAAGGCGCGGCGCTGCACCGGGGGACTGATCTGCCCGGCCCAGGCGGTCGAGCGCCTGCGCCACTTCGTCTCACGCGACGCCTTCGACATCGAGGGCCTGGGCGAGCGTCAGATCAAGGCCTTCTGGGACCAGGGTCTGATCAAGGAGCCCGCCGACATCTTTACCCTAGGCGCGCGCGACCCGGGCTTCGAGCCGCCGCTTGCGGAGCGCGCGGGCTGGGGCGAGACCTCGGCGCGAAACCTCTTCGCGGCCATCGAGGCGCGCCGCGAGATGGCGCTCGACCGCTTCGTCCACGCCCTCGGCATCCGCCACGTCGGCCAGGCGTCGGCGCGGCTGCTGGCGCGCAACTACGGCTCGCTGGCCGCCTTCACGAAGGCCATGACGGCAGCCCGCGAGCGCGACGGGGAGGCCTACGCCGAGCTGCTGGCGATCGACGGCGTGGGCAAGAAGGTGGCCGAGGTGATCGTCGACTTCTTCGACGAGCCGCACAACGTTCGGGTGTTGGACGACCTCGCGGCCGAGGTCGCGGTCACCGAGGTCGCCGCGCCCGCGGCCGGGGACTCGGCGGTGGCCGGCAAGACGGTGGTCTTCACCGGCACTCTCGAGCGCGTCACCCGGGCCGAGGCCAAGGCGCGGGCCGAGGCGCTGGGGGCCAAGGTCGCGGGCTCGATTTCGGACAAGACCGACTTGGTGGTGGCGGGGCCGGGCGCCGGCTCGAAGCTAAAGCGCGCCGTCGAGCTCGGCGTCGAGGTGATCGACGAGTCCGAGTGGCTCGAGCTGATCGGCGGTTGAGGAGGACGAACGAGGTGGCCGAGACCAGGGACATGCCCGGGGTCTACGCGATGGACGCCAGCGGCGAAGAGCAATTGGTGCACCTCTACCAGGGCGGCAACTATGGGCTCGGTGACGTGGTCGAGATATGGCGCTTGGGGCGGCGGGTGGAGGGCGGGGCCGAGGGCGAGAGCGTGGTCGAGCTCAGCCGCCGCGAGCTCGAGCGGCTCAAGTCGTTCGCCGACTCCTACAGCTTCGACTTCGAGGAGCCGTTCATCGAGATGTGCCACGAGATGCAGCGCTTCGCCTTGGCCCTCGGCCCCGAGCCGGTCCGCTTCAGCGCCAACTTCTAGAAAAACGACAGCCCCCTTTTTTCGACAGGGAAATTCGCCGATGCGCGCACTGGTCGTCCTCGCCCATCCCGAGCCCCGCTCGTTCAACGGCCAGATGAAGGACGTGGCGGTCGCGACCCTTGAGGACCAGGGCCACGGCGTCGAGGTCTCCGACCTCTACGCCATCGGCTTCGATCCGCTCGAGGGGCCGCGCCACTACCAAGATCGAAAAGAACCGGCGCGCTTCAGCGCCCAAACCGAGCAGCGCCACGCCTGGGAGACGGGCGCCTTGAGCGCCGACGTGCGGGCCGAGATCGACAAGCTCGAGCGCGCCGACCTGGTGCTCTTGCAGTTTCCGATGTGGTGGTTTTCCATGCCCGCCATGCTCAAGGGCTGGCTCGATCGGGTGCTGGTCTACGGCGGCCTCTACACCGGCAAGATGCGCTACGACAAGGGCTACTTCGTGGGCCGCCGCGCCATGGTCTCGGTCACCACCGGGGGCCCCGAGCCGACCTTCGCCCACAACGGACGCAACGGCGACGTCGACCTCTTGCTGTGGCCGATCAACTTCTCGCTCCACTACATGGGCTACACGGTGCTGCCGCCCTTCGTCGCCTTCGGCGTCGAAGGCGGGCTGCGCTATTCCGACCCCGATCAGGTGTCGGACCGGCTGCAGGGCTACAAGGCGGCGCTACGCGCCCGTCTCGAGGCCCTGGAACGGACCGAGCCGCTCGCCTTCAACGGTTGGGCGGATTGGGACGAGAGCGGCCGCCTCAAGCCCGGCGTCCCCGGCCACAGCCTCTTTATGCGGGCGAGGCCGTGAAAAAGGGGACCGCTCCCTCATTTGCTCAGAAGTTCCAGGCCGCGACCTGGCGCAGCAGGAAATCCCGGAACACGGCGATGCGCTTGGAGTCGCGGAGCTCCTCGGGGTAGACGAAGTAGGTGGCGAAACTCGGTCCCTCGACGTCGGTCAGCACCTGGACCAGCCTGGGGTTGTCGCGGGCCAGATAATCCGGCAGCGCGGCGATCCCGACCCCGCTCTCGACCGCCCGCAACACCCCGTAGATGTTGTTGATTCTGAGCATCGCCCCGGCGTCGCCGTCGCCGCGCCGCGCCACCCGCATCAGCCAGTTGACGTCGGCGATGGGCGGCGGGGCATCCTCGCCGTAGATCACCAGGCGGTGGCCGGAAAAGTCATCGATGCTGCGCGGGCTGCCGTAGCGCCTGAGGTACTCGGGCGCGGCGTAGATGTGGTAGTGCACCGTGATCAGGCGGCGCTGGATGAGGTCGGGCTGGGTCGGCGCCCGCATGCGGATGGCGACGTCGGCCTCGCGCATGCTGAGGTCGAGCTCGTGATCGACCACCAGCAATCTCAGGCTGATGTCCGGGTACATGTCGAGGAACTCGCGCACCCGGGGCGTCAGCCAGGTGGTGCCGAAGCCCACCGTGGTGGTGACCTTGAGCTCGCCGCGCGGTTTCTCGACGCTGTCCACCAGCATCGCCTCGGCCATCGCCACCTTGCCGAAGACGTCGTGGGCAGTGCGGTACAGGAGCTCGCCCTGCTCGGTGAGCTCGAGGCCGCGGGCGTGGCGGTGGAAGAGCGGTACCTTGAGGCTTTCCTCGAGCGCGCCGATCTGCCGGCTCACCGCCGACTGGCTGAGGTTCAGGGCCTCGCCGGCGTGGGTGAAGCTGCCCGCCTCGGCCACCGAATGGAAGATCCTGAGCTTGTCCCAGTCCATGTCCTGGTCCCTGCTCGGTAGCGCGGGCCCGGGCGCCGGCAGCTCTCACTCGGCCGCGGCGGCGCTCGCCGCCGCGCGCTCGGCGAGGTGCTTCTCGGCCTCGATCGCCGCCATGCAGCCGGTACCGGCCGCGGTCACCGCCTGGCGGAAGATCTTGTCCTGGACGTCGCCGGCGGCGAACACCCCGGGGACGCGGGTCGCCGAGCTGTCGGGCGCGGTGACGATGTAGCCTTCGCCGTCGATCTCGAGCTGGCCGCGGAACAGCTCGGTGGTCGGGGTGTGGCCGATGGCGATGAAGACGCCGTCCACGGCGCGCTCGACGAGCGCTCCGGTCTTGACGTGCCTGAGCCGCACCCCGCTGACGCCGGGGGGGTCGTCCTGGCCCAGGATCTCATCGACCACGTGGTCCCAGACCATCTCGATCTTGGGATTCGCGAACAGGCGCTGCTGCAGGATCATCTCGGCGCGGAGCTCGTCGCGGCGGTGCACCACGCTCACCCGGCGGGCGTGGTTGGTGAGGAACAACGCCTCCTCGACCGCGGTGTTGCCGCCGCCCACCACCACCACCTCCTGGTCGCGGAAGAAGAAGCCGTCACAGGTGGCGCAGGCCGAGACGCCAAAGCCCTTGAGGCGCTCCTCGCTGTCGAGGCCCAGCCACTTGGCGACGGCGCCGGTGGCGATGATCAAGGCGTCGCCGCTGTAGCGCTCGCCCGAATCCCCGAGGGCCTCGAACGGGTGCCGTGCCAAGTCGACCTCGACGATGGTGTCGTGAAAGAAGGCGGTGCCGACGGCCTTGGCCTGCAGCTCCATCTGCTCCATCAGCCACGGCCCCTGGATCACCTCGGCGAAACCGGGATAGTTCTCGACGTCGGTGGTGATGGTCATCTGACCGCCGGGCTGGATGCCGTGCACGAGCATCGGCTCGAGGCTCGCGCGGGCGGCGTAGATGGCGGCGGTGCAGCCGGCCGGCCCTGAGCCCAGAATCAGGACCTTGGCGTGGTGGTGTTCGGACATTCCTTGCTCCCGCGCTGGGCCCTCGGCGCCGGCCCCCCCCCTCGCCTGTCTATTTAGAGGCGGGCCAGGCGGCCCGCAAGGTATTCGGCCAGACCTTCTCGTGAGTCCTCCCGCCGCCGCCGGCCTCAGCGCTGGGCCCCGGCGCCGAGCCTCGGCGTCTTGACCAGCAAGAGCAGCGGAAGGCCCAACAGCGAGGCGATGGCCAACAGGTAAAAGTCGTTGACGTAGGCGATCATTGCCGCCTGGCGCGCGATTTCGGCCTCGATCGCCGCCAGGCCCGAGGCCGAGGACATGTCCCAGAGCGGGCTCGCAGGGGCCAGGCGCAAGGCCTCGTTGTAGGGGCTCACGTGCTCGACCAGGGTGGCGTGGTTGCCGGCATTGCTTCGCGTCAGCACGGCAAGCGCGATCGAGACGCCGATGCTGCTGCCCACGCTGCGCACCAGGTTGTACACCGAGGTGGCCTCGGTGCGGTTCTCGGGCGCGAGCGTGAAGAAGGCGATCGCGCTCAGGGAGACAAAGATGATGCCGCCGCCGATGCCCTGGAGGAAGCCGGTCCAGATGATCGGCCAGGCGTCGACCTCGAGCGTCCACCCGGACATGGCCCAGCTGGAGACCGTGAGGCAGAGGAAGCCGCAGGCCACCATGGCGCGCGAGTCGAACCGGTTGGCGATGCGCCCGACGATCGCCATCGCGGCCAGCAGCCCGAGGCCGCGGGGTGACTGCAAGAGGCCGACGGTGACGATGGGATAGTCGCGCAGCTCGCTCAGGAACGGCGGCATCATCACCATCGGCGCCAGGGTCAAGAGCCCATAGAGGAAGATGAAGACCAGGCCCAAGGCGTAGTTGCGGTCGCGCAGCAGCCGCGGGTTGAGGAAGGGATCGCGGCAGGTCAGGCTGTGGGCGACGAAGAGGTAGAGGCCGACGACCACGATCGCGGCCTCGATCACGATCTCGCCCGAATCGAACCAGTCCTGACGCTCGCCGCGGTCGAGCATCATCTGCAGCGCGCCGATCCCGGCGGCGAGCGCCAGGAAGCCCAGCCAGTCGAAGCGGCGTTCGCGCACCCTGGCGGTCTCGGGCACGAAGGCGATGGTGCCGAGCAGCGCGACGATGCCGAGCGGCACGTTGATGTAGAAGACCCAGCGCCAGGAGTAGTACTCGGTCAGGAAGCCGCCGAGGGTGGGGCCCAGGGCCGAGCCCAGGACCACGCCCGAGCCCCACAGGGCCATCGCCTTGACGTGCTCCTCGCGGGGGTAGATGTCGAGCACGATGGCCTGGGAGATCGGCACCAGGAAGGCCCCGGCCATGCCCTGAAGGATACGGAAAAGAACCTCGGCGGCGAGCGATTCGGCGGCGCCGCAGAGCACCGAGGCGGCTATGAAGCCGATCACCGCGCTGGCGAACACCCGCTTGCGCCCGAAGCGTCCCGAGAGCCAGCCCGCGGTCGGGATCATCACCGCCGAGGCGACGATGTACGAGGTGATGACCCAGGAGATCTGGTCCTGGGTCGCCGAGAAGGTGCCCTGCATGTGGGGCAGCGCGATGGACGCGATGGTCCAGTCGAGCGAGTAGAGGATGGAGGCCAGCATCACCGAGGCGGTGATCAGGCCGCGGCGGGGATGGACGGCGGGCGCCGCCGCGGCTGCCGAGGCTGCGCCGCTCACCACTGGCGCTCGCCCCAGGCCAGGGCGCGGCGCACCACGGCGCCGAGGTCGCGCTCGCGCCCGGTGTCGATGCTGACGCTGACCGTCATGCCGGCCCTGAGCCGAGGCCCGCCGGCGACCTCGCCCCCGCCCCCGCCGCCGCCGATCGCCAGGTGGACGGGCACCCGCTGCACCACCTTGACCCAGTTGCCGGTGGCGTTCTGGGGCGGGAGCAGAGCGAACTCGGCGCCGGTGGCCGGGCTGATGCTGGTGACCGCGGCGCGCCAGGTGCGGTCGGGATAGGCGTCGACCACCACCGTCGCCGGCTGGCCCTCGCGCACGTAGGTGAGCTGGGTCTCCTTGAGGTTGGCCTCGATCCACACCGGCTCGAGCTCGATGATGCTGAAGATGGGGCTGCCGGATTCCACGTACTCGCCCGGCTGCAGCTTCATGTTGCTGACCACGCCGGCGGCTGGCGCCAGCACCGCGGCGCGCTCGAGGTCGAGCGCGGTGCGGTCGCGCTCCGCCTTGCTCCGCAAGTATCGCGGGTGGCGGCGGGGCTTGAGGTCGGCCTCCCCGCCCAGGCTCGCCAGCACCTTCTCGGCGTGCTGTGCCATCATCGCCACCCGCTGGCGCGCGCTCTCGAGCTCGTGGCGGGCGGCGTCGTGCTTCTCCTCGGTGCCGACGCCCCGCGCCATGAGGCGCTTCTGGCGCTCGTACTGGAGCTCGAGGAAGCGCACCCGTTCCCGGGCCTCGGCCATCGCCGCCAGGGCCTCGCGGTAGTCGGCCTTCAGGGCCTCGAGCTCGGTGAGCACCACCGCGAGCTCGGCCTCGGCGCCGGCGAGGGCGATCTCGAAGGGCTGCGGGTCGATCTGGAACAGCGGCTCGCCCGGCGCGACGGATTGGTTGTCGGCGATCCCCACCCATACCACGCGGCCCGAGACGTCGGCGCTGACGGCGACCAGGTTGGCCTTGACGTAGGCGTTCTCGGTGACCACGTAGCGCCCGCCCGTGGCGTAGACGTAAAGGCCCGCCGCCGCCACGCCGAGCGGCACCACAACCAGCAACACCGCGCGCAGGAGGCGGCGGCCGAGGCGGCGTTCAGGCTCCGGCGGGATCAGCGCCATGCTCTCGGGCGCGGCCTCGGCCGGCGGGAGGGGCGCCTCGCCGAGGGGAGCCGGCGGGCCGGGCTCGGCGCTCATGGCGGCGCTCCCCTCGGGCGGCGGTTGGCGGCGTTGCCGCCGCCGTCCTCGAGGCCCATCAGGTTGCCCTTGATCTTGAGCAGCGTGTCGACGAAGCGGTCCTGCTGCTCGGGCGTGAGGCCCGCGAGCGCGTCGCCGCGGACCCCGGCGGCGATGCTGCGCATGGTCCGCATCGGCTCCTCGATCTGGTCGGTGAGGTAGACTCGCTTGGCGCGGCGGTCGTTGGCGTCGGCCTCGCGGCGCACCCAGCCCTTGGCCTCGAGGCGGTCGAGGAGGCGGCCCAAGGTCGCCCTCTCGACCTCGAGGATATCGGCGAGCTCGGACTGGGTAACGCCTTCCGAGCGGTAGAGGTGGGTCACCACCCACCACTGCGAGCGGGTCAGCCCCAGCGCGCGCACGCGGCGGTCGTAGACCTTGCGCAGCAGCCGGGCCACGTCGTTGAGGATGAAGCCGAAGTTGCGCTCGAGGTTCTCGCGCGGCATCGGCGAATTTTAGTCGTCTAGCTTACTATAAGCAATATTATTGTAAGCCACCTTATCAATTGATCGAGATCAAGCGAGTGGCGTGGGGGCTGTTGGATACGCTCCGCCTGTGGACAGAGACTTAAAGCGCCAGCGTCTTCGGCCAGCAGGGGTTGCTGTGGCGGAACCGGGTGTCCAGCGCAAGCTCGCGGCGATCCTCGCCGCCGAGGTGGTCGGCTACAGCCGCCTGATGGAGGCGGACGGGGCAGGGATCCTCGCCCGCCTAGGGCATGTACCCATAAAACACTAATTCACGCTCGAATGCATGTAGCCGGGAAGGCGTTCTATGATGTTACGGTGCTTCCGAACCTGGCGGCCCAAAAATCTCTTTCTTGGGTCCGCTCGTGTCAAAAGGCGGCTGTTGGGGCCATGTCGTCGGCACGTCCGTTCCACCCCGGACAGCAGACCGTTGAGCAGGAACTTCCGCTTTGCGCCCGATTTCGTCTGCTTGACCTCAGGGAGCGGACCTTCCGGGCGATGCTCCCGTTCGTCTGGTTTTGACCCAGAGCGGATATGCTTCGGCGGCGTGTTAGAGTTGCAACAACCACTGACGGCCCCAGAATGTTCGTTCTCGACCTCCCAGCTCCGTTGTTGCGCAAGATCAAGCGCTTTGTGCGCGAAGATTTGGTGGACAAGCTAGTCGGACTGTCACTCTGCCCGGAGTTTCAGGCGAACCTGCTCAGGATAATCACCCTGATCCATGTTGCAGTCGCCGAAGCGCGCGGCGCAAAGCGCGCTACGCGCACGGATCTCGTGGAACTGCTCAATGACTTCGGCGACCACGATGCGCGACGCAACGAAGATCCGGCTGAGGATGTCTTTGTATCGTCCGTGGCGACGACAGAGGGACAATACCGGATCTTCAACGGGACCTACCCGGCATCGGACTATAGCCTGCAACGCTTGCTGTCCGTCGTGCTGGCGCAGGACTTCACACAACACGACCAGCTGAGCCAGCAGTGCCAGACGCTGCTGCGCTTGAGTGAAACAGTCGCGGAACGTTGTGGCCTGGAGGTCAACGCCTTTGCAGAAAGCACACAGTGGCGCAGCGACTGGCCGTTCGGATTATCACAGGTTCGGCAACTTGGGCGCGCGACACGATTCTCCGGCCACGATCTACGCCAGCTCGGCCTCGATAGCGCAGCGCTGGAGCCGTTCTGCGTGCCGACGTTCGATGGCCTTCTCGATGCACCCTTTGGTGCGACAATGCTGTGCCGTCAACCGTTGATCCGGGAGGGCGATGGCGTCCATTTGCCCGTACCGTCGCTGGTGTCGCCAGCGCTGCGCCTGCACCTCGCACATGCGATCGCTGAGCGCGTGGTGCCGTGGAAAGCCACGGCAGACTTTCACGCCAATCAGTTTTCCCGATGGGTCGGCGTCGATTTGGCTCTGCGCAAAGCCAAGCCCCTTCAGATGTCGGACCTCGATTTGCCCGAGCCCGATTTGGACGTTCCCGGTCTCACGCAAGCCGTGCTGCGCTTCGACGAGGACAAACTCGTGCATATCTTTGTTCTCGAGTGCGACTGGAAACATCCGCCGGATCGCGCGATTCACCAGACCCGCAAAGCCTCGCCGATGTTTCAGAGGGCATTGGGCGACTACCTCTGTGTGGCGCAGCAGAAACTTGCGGAGGATTATGGGACCACGCGGGGGTTGTCGCTCGTGATTCAGGATTCACCGGGCTGGAACGTCAATGTGCTTCTGCCCGGAGATTTTTCCGAGGATTGGTATTGCGTGGGCCTACATGCGCACAGCTTCTCGTTCCTGCTCGCCGATCCATCCTTTTCACTGATCGATCTATGGAAGATGTTGCGCGAACATCGCGCGGTTCAGGCGCGCGGCATACATCTTACTTTATGGCCCGACATGCTGGCCTATTGGAGCGTCTGGCTCGCCTTCGGCTCGACTTTCTGGCCGGAGGGATTGGATTTGCGCGCAATCAGCGGGATCGCACCGGACACGAGCAAGATCGTGGATCTAATGCGCCGGATCCGCGCCGCGACAGCACGTCATGCGGCCCCCTTGCCCTCGGGCGAATGGCTTCCGGTCGAACGATGGATTGAGGAGCTGTCTCCATCGCAGGATTTTACGAGCCCGATTTTCCTCGATCCGATCGCGCTCGTGCTGGGAGAGCTGCGCTGCGTGGTCGAAACCGCGCTGGGCCGGTGGTGGGTCCTAGTCGCGCGGCCGCCCTTTGATCCGGAGGACCGGCAATTTCTCTATCTACTCTGGCAGGGTGCCGCAGAATGGCTGTTACGCCTGGCGCGAGCCGCGGGAACGCGACTGCCCGCGTCCAGCGCAGCGTTGGAAATCGGACTCCTGCCCACGCGCGAATCGATGGCCGATGCGCCGGCGGCGGTGAAGATCGACAAGGTGCCCGGCCAAGAACGCGCCCTTATCAGCCTACCGTCCTCCTTCATCGATGGCTTAATAACGGCCGATAACCGCGGTGAGGCCGTTCTGGTCGCGGCGCTGATCGATGCCCTTCTTTCGGCATCGGGGGCAAGCTTGTCCGATGAGGATAAGGCTGCCTGGCTGGCGGAGGTCACCGCCGATCCCCATCTGAAAATGCTCCACATCACGCCGGGCGGTGATGCAGGGTTCGGCGCCGATCTAGTCGCCGAGCGAATGCCGTTGCGCTTCTTGCAGTCGACGGACATGGCGGCCGCTGCGCGGTTCATGCGCGATGCGCTGGCAGACATTCCCGAATCGGGCGTCGGCAAGGACACCGAAGCGGTTACTGGCGCTAAGGCCGTCAGTCATGTCCTCCATGTCGTAGTCGATATTCACTGGGCGCGCTGCAAGTCGCTGCTCCGCACTCTGAACCGTGAACAGACACTGGTTCTGGTCTCACGCCTGATTGAAGCGATTCATCGCGAGCGCGTGACCTCCGAACGCAGCGCGCAAGCGCGGTCGCGCCACTATGCCGAGAGTCCGGAGTTCGATCTGTTGTCGCGCGCCACAATGGGCCGGCGCGACGTTGCGTTTCAGGCCTATCGCACATTCGCCGAAATGGCGCTGTGCGAATGCCCACTAACAGGCGGTCGGACCCCAGGCCTCACCGACATCGACTGCTTGGCGGCGGAGATCGCGACGCTAACGCGCATGGCGCACGACAGCGATGCTGTAGAACGAAAGCTCATTTCGGAAGGCCTCGCCTTTCGGCCTGATGGCGTGATCGTGCCAGATGACGGCGGCGCGGCCGCTTTCATCGAATCTTATACGATGGCGTGCTTCGGCGAGTCGATCGCCCTCGACGTAGATGCCTATGCCGGCCTGTTCGACTTCGAATCCGGTGATGCAGGATCACCGCTGGATGAAGACGATACATTCTTCCAAGCCTTTGCGGCGGAGTTCGGCCTGCCACTTCGCCGCGCGGCGGAGATCGGTCACGCGCTACAAGCAGTCGCCGTGAAACAGCAGCGCGACACCCTGTCCCTGCACCGATCCAAAATTCAAGCTTTGCTGGCAGCATTGTCGCCACCGATCCCGGCTGTAGATCTGGGGCGATTTTTGAACTGCTTCGGGCTCTCATCGCGGCCCGGCTGGGACAGCAAGCCGGACGCGCCATATACCTCCAGCGATGTCTGGCCGTGGATATTCGAGCGGCGGTTGTCGTTGATGCTGAAGCCTGTGCTCGTCTTGTCGGACGAACCGGATCCACATTTGGTCTATGGCGTACGCCAGCTTGACATGAGCGTCCACTATGCCGCGGCACTGCTCGAGAGCGGGGTTTGGCCAAAGGAGAAATTGACCAGCGATGCTGCAAGAGCCTATGTCGATGCAGAAGCAAACCGGCGAGGGCTTGCGTTCGAATCCGAAATTGCAGCGCTGGTGCGTAGCGCCAGCTGGCAGGCAATTGAGCATATCACGCCCGGCCGATTGGGCGCGAGGCCCCAGCTCGGCGATGTCGATGTTCTTGCCGTCAGCCCGGATGGGCGCCGCTGGTGGGTGATCGAATGTAAATGGTTCGGCGCCGCACGAACACCGCGCGAGATCGCAAGCTGGTTGCAGGACTTCCGCGGCAAGCCGGGCGACAAATTGGACAAGCATTTGCGTCGCGTCGCCTGGGTGCGTGAGCATCGCGCTACCGTCGTAACACGACTCGGACTGGCAGCCGTGCCCGAGTGTGTCGAAGGAAGGATCGTGACCACGAGTCCGGTGCCGCTGAGCTTGCAGTCGGGTCTCCCCCCTGGATCGGATGTGCTTCCGCGCCGAGAGCTAGCGCAAGCTCTTAGGTGGGAGGAATAGGTTCTAGAATTTCCCACCAATGACCGCTCTTGGCTGGGACCGTTGAAAAACTCCGTGTATGCGGCGGTCAGGATGCCCGCTGCGACCAGG